>JBOGKE010000152.1:0-51911 GCA_050745265.1 Terriglobia bacterium | reverse complement strand
ATCCCGGAAGCTCGCACCCGGAACGATTAACCTACGGCTCGGCGCCGTACGCCGTCTCGCCTATGAAGCGTCGGACTGCGGACTTCTCAGTCCGGATTTGGCCGCCGGTATCCGGCGGGTCAAAGGTGTGAAGAAGCTGGGAGTCCGACTCGGCAACTGGTTGACGGCCGAACAAAGTCAAGCCCTATGGCAAGCGCCCGATTCTGAGCGACTCAAGGGCAAGCGAGATCGCGCTCTCTTGTCCGTCCTCCTCGCATACGGATTACGAAGACACGAAGTCGTCGAGTTGACATTCGATCACCTTCAGCAAAGAGAGGAGCACTGAGCCATCGTGGATTTGATCGGCAAATCCGGCCATATCCGCACGATTCCAGTAACCGACTGGGTCCGACAGCTGCTGGATGATTGGTTCTCTGCCGCCGGCATCAGCAGTGGAAGGCTGTTCAGGCGAGTTCACCGGACGGGCAGAATCTGGGGAGAGTCCCGGCCAGGAATACCTCTGCAGGGCGGCCCACAGATAATCGATCAGGCCTCAGCGATGCGGCGTGGACATGCACGATCGCTTCAGCTTCGTTGTCGTTAACAACAGGCTCCGTGAATTCTTCGCAACGTGGCGCTGGCCCAATGGTGTGCAGAACGGCGGCATACATAGGGTTACGTTTCGACAGTGTTCTTTGGATGGATTCTTCGAGCAGGTGCTCCCGTGAGCAATTCGTGTATCACGCGCTACCGTGTCGTGAAGGAACTCGTGGGTATATACTGAACCCGCTGGAGAATCCAAAGTGGAAATTTCGGCTGAAATGCATTGGTCAGGGAAGGAGACAATTATGAAAATCGTAGTGATCGGCGGTACTGGAGTCATTGGATCGAAGCTTGTCAAAAAACTTCGTGAGCAGGGGCAGGAAGTAGTCGCCGCGTCGCCCGCTTCCGGCGTCAACAGCGTCACAGGCGAGGGACTCGTCGATGCGCTGAAGGGCGCCTCGGTGGTCGTCGATGTAACGAACTCCCCTTCATGGGAGGATGCGGCAGTGCTGAAGTTCTTCGAAACATCGACCCGTAACCTCCTCAGCTATGAAGCGGCCGCGGGTGTTGGACATCACGTTGCGTTGTCGGTCGTAGGAACGGAACGCCTGCTCGAAAGCGGCTTCTTTCGCGCAAAACTCGCTCAGGAGAACCTGATCAAAGCTTCCTCAATCCCGCACTCAATCGTTCGCGCGACACAGTTCTTTGAATTCGTTAAGCCAATCGCGGATCTTTCTACGGAGGGCAACACGGTACGCCTGCCTTCGGTGCTCTTCCAGCCTATGGCAGCCGAAGACGTCGCGAGTGCCGTAGCCCGGATCGCGGTAGGCGCGCCGGTAAATGGCACGGTCGAAATCGGGGGTCCCGAACGGTTTCGTCTGGATGAAGTTATCCGTCGGGACCTGGCTGCGCGTAAGGATCCCCGCGAGGTGATCTCCGACCCGCACGCGTACTACTACGGTATCGAGGTGGGCGAGAGGACGCTTGTCCCGAACGACGACGCGCGACTCGGTGAGACGCGTTTCGAAACCTGGCTCGCTCAGTCCGCCGCACAAATTCCGAATCAAGATGTTCGTCGAGCGGGAGCCAGCTCTTGAACGAAAATCGGCCTCGCGTGGTCATCGTCGGCGGTGGCTTCGGTGGGCTTTACGCGGCGCGGGCTTTAGCTGCGGCTCCGGTCAGCGTAACGGTCATCGATAAGCGGAACTACCACCTTTTCCGTCCCATGCTTTACCAGGTGGCCACCGGCCTGCTGTCTGCCGACGAAATTTCCCGGCCGCTGCGCTCGATCCTCAGCCGGCAGCGCAACGTCGAAGTGCTGATGGATGAAGTGATCGGTGTCGATGCCGGCAAGCGAGTGGTTCGCCTGAAGGAACGTCAGGTTTCGTATGATTACCTCATCCTTGCCACGGGTATCCAATACAACTATTTCGGACACGACGAGTGGCGGGGCGTTGCGCCTGGCCTCGAATCGCTCGACGACGCGGACCTCATTCGAGCCAAGGTTCTGCTGGCATTCGAGCGAGCTGAAGAAATGGCTGCGCTTGATCACGCTGCTACAGAAGCAATACGGCAGCAGCTCACGTTCGTGCTGGTGGGCGCGGGCACGGTGGGGGTGGAAATGGCGGGTACGCTGGCGGAAATGTCGCGGATGGCGCTGTCACACGATTTTCGCCACATCGATCCGCGCTCAGCGCAGATCCTTCTTTACGAGGCGGCACCGCGCGTACTGCCCACCCTTCCCGAAAGCCTGTCGGCCGCGGCACAGCGTCATCTTGAGAGCTTGGGAGTGAAGGTCCATACGAACACGCGTGTGACCAGCGTAGACGCCGACGGAATCGTTGCCGGCGGCCAGCGCGTCCGTTCGAGCACGGTGTTGTGGGGAGCCGGTGTGCTGGCCTCACCTGCGGGTCGCTGGGTAGGAGCGGTCATGGATCAATCGGGGAAAATCATCGTCAACCCCGACCTCTCATTGCCCGGGCATCCCGAGATTTTTGTGATTGGTGACGCGGCCCACGTCGTTGCCCCTGCGCGGAATTTGCTGGGAATGAAATCGAAAGACGCAATGCTCATGCCGGGCGTTGCGCAGCCTGCCATTCAAGAGGGGAGGTATGTGGCGGCGCTGATTCGGCGGCGGGTGGCCAAACCGACGGAGCCGACACCCTTCTGGTACTGGGACAAGGGCGATCTTGCGATCGTAGGACGTACGTACGCGGTCGCCGATCTCCGCTTAATGCGCTTCACAGGTTTCCTGGCGTGGCTTGTCTGGGCGGTTGTGCACATCTATTTCCTGGTTGGATTCCCGAACCGGTTCTTCGTTGTATCGCAGTGGGTGGTTGCGTTCCTGACGAAACGCCGGCAGGTGCGCGTCTTTCCCACACAAGAACGAGCTGCGAAGGCCGTTTGGGACCCGGCTCCCGCCGTCGGCCCCACCGCATCATCCTCGGTGAAATCCGAGGGGGCGAGGCGTTCGATCTACTCCAACTGCTCAACACCGGCCACTCCGCGACGGTCTCAACGGTTATAGTGCGCCACGCTAAACATCGCGAGGGCCCGAGGCGCAACTCTCCGACGGGAGCCGCGGTCGCCGCATGATTCATCCGAAGCAGCGCCGCATCCGCCCTAATGCACGTAGCTACTATAGTTCCTCGCCAATATGGTCCAAATGAACCCACCTTGACGTGTAACGCGCCACTCGGAAACTACCGGAGCACCACTGCGGGATGCCAGCTCATCATGTGTCGCCTGGAATACGTGCGCGAACTTCTGAAACCGCGTACTAATACTAATTTGACATCAAACATAGAGGATAATATGATCGCGTCGAGGTGCAAAACGGATGCGAAGACCGGCTGCGATCAAGCCTTGGCTGTCGTCCCAGGACCTACAGACGTGGGTGCGAGAAGCCCGCGACCGCAACGAATACCAGAAACGCTTGGCCATTTGGCTGACTTTCATTGGTCCTTATCCGGCTCATCACGTCGCCACGCTGCTTGGCATCTCCAAGCAAGCGGTCTGGCTGTGGCTCAGCGAATACAATCGGCGAGGGCCCGAGGGGCTGGAACGAGCCGGGCGAGGCGGACGCCGCTGGGCCTTTCTTTCCTGGGAGCGGGAAGAGGAATTTCTGGCGAGCCTCCAAGAACGCGCCCAACAAGGGAAGATTCTCACCGCTCCGCAGATTCACGCTCAACTCTGCCAAGCCAGCGGCAAGAAGGTCTCCCTCGCCTATGTCTACCGTCTGCTCCGTCGCCACCGTTGGCGCAAGCTGGGTCCCCGGCCCCGCCATGTCCGGGCCAGCCGTCCGCGTCAGGAAGAGTTCAAAAAAAACTCCCCCAACTCCTCCAAGAAGCGTTAACCGGCCGACCGCCGGCCGTGCCCGTGCGCTTGCTGTTTCAAGACGAGGCCCGCTTCGGGCGGCTCAGTGACGAGCGCCGCTGCTGGGCGCCGTGGCCCGAGCGGCCCTGCGTCGGCAAGCAGATCATCCGCGAATACACTTATGGGTTGGTGGCCGTCAGTCCTCACGACGGCAAGTTCTCTTCTCCGGTTCTCCCCTGGGTCGATGCGGAAGCCATGTCCGTCTTCTTGGCCCAGACCGCCGCTGATTTCCCGGGAGACTATTGCCTGATATTGCTGGACGGAGCGGGCTGGCATCGAGCTGCCGCGTTGCGAATACCCGCCCGGCTACGTCTGCTTCCCCTTCCACCCTACAGTCCAGAGCTTAACCCGGTCGAGCATATCTGGGAACATCTCCGCGAAAACTACTTCGGCAATCGGGTTTTTCCCTCTCTCAGTGCCGTGGTCGACCAACTTTGTGCAGGGCTTCACGATTTAGATCAGCACCCGGACGTGGTCAAGTCGATGACGAACTTCGATTGGATCAATACTCTATCTATGATGTCAAATTAGTATAAGATCCCGCACGTTTTGCCTGCCGAGGGCTGCTATTCTTGATGTTCTATGCGCACCATGTCGAAAAGCGGCTCCCGCCGGTATGCGGCTTCGCAGAAGCGGATGCTGAGCGCGCTCGCGAGTGCCGTCGCGCTGCGCATGTTGGGACTGTTCCTGGTGCTGCCTGTATTTACGTTGTACGGCCTCGAGTTTACGCGATCGCGGGTTCTGGTGGGTGTTGCGTTCGGCTGCTATGGCGGCGCCGTAGCGCTGACGGCCATGCCGATGGGCCGCCTTTCCGATCATATTGGGCGCCGCAAGGTTCTGGTTCTCGGCATGACGATTTTTGCTGTCGGCTCAGTGCTATGCGCGATTCCGTCGTGGTTTCCGGCCTCCATGCGAATCGGCGAGCTGATCGCCGGCCGGTTCGTGCAGGGCCTGGGAACGATCACTGCCGCCGCTTTCGCCACGGTGGCGGACCATTTCCCGCTCGAGCAGCGCTCAACCGCCATGGCCATTCTGGGCATTCCGATCGGAGCGGCGTTCGCAGTGGG
This sequence comes from Terriglobia bacterium, assembly GCA_050745265.1. Classification (GTDB taxonomy): domain Bacteria; phylum Acidobacteriota; class Terriglobia; order UBA7540; family UBA7540; genus RH2-MAG17b. Next base: position 46,947 of record JBOGKE010000152.1, on the reverse strand, counting down.
CGTGATTGGCGGCCCGCTGATCGCGGGCGTTTTCAACGTGCAAGCGCTCTTCTGGATCACCGCGGTGCTGGCGTTTGCGGCGGCAGTATTTCTGGCGATGTCGCTTCCGGATTCGCCGCCGCGTCCGGAACCGGTAGCGCCGATCGCGGCGGTGCTCCGCCGCAAGCCTCTGCTCGCGCTCGATGCGGGCGGGTTCTTGATGAACGTCTTCATGACAGCGTTCTGGTTTTACCTTCCGCTCATCCTGACGCGCCAGCACCACCTGGCGATGTCGCGCTTTTACATTGTCCTGCTGCCGATGATGCTCATCAGCGGCGTTACGATGTTCGGCTTTTCGCGCAGCGCCGATCGGGGCGTAGCGCGTCCGGCGGCGGCGCTGGCGTTCGCGCTGATGGCCGCGAGCGGCGTGCTTCTCTTCCGGCCGGGGATCGCGGGTCTAGCGCCCGCAAGTTTCTGGGCCGTACTCATCCCAGGGGCGTTGTTCTTCATCGGCTACACGGGACTCGAGCCGATCCTTCCGAGCCTCGTGAGCAAGCACGCTCACGAGAGCGCCTACGGGACGGCCCTCGGCTCGTTTCAGACGCTTCAATACTTCGGTAGCTTCGTAGGCGGCGCGCTGGCGGGAATTTTTTCGTCCTTCCCAACCACGGCCCCCTTGGAGTTTCTGCTCGTGACCGGGGTGCTTGGATTTTTTCTGATGTTGTTCGGGCCGCGATAGCATTCGACCTGACCCGTCAATGGGTGTGGGGCTTCAGCAGCCTACAGGCTCATCGCGCCGAACGATCAGGCTGGTTTCCCAAGCGGGTTGATCGCTAGGGCCCTGGCGCTTTGAACGCGTCTCAAACGTCCCAGCCGTCTCCAACGTTTCAGTGCGCGTGAAATAAAATAGAGGCTCGGCGCCCTCCCACGGCGGAATTCACCGCCCTGACACGGGGGTAGGGAAGGGAGGTCGACGCGCAAAACTGACGGAACGAAGCCTAAGGAGTCTTTAGAATCAATGCCGCGTGGCGATATGCCACACCGTCGGGCGTTCCCGGATCCAGGCGCAAGCTCTCCGGGGGTGATACATATGAGACGTATGAGACGTTGCTGATGATCAGGCCGATGAGAAGTGTTCTGATCGCAACGCGCTCAAAGTCGTGGCGCTTCGTTGTGAAGCTGGAAGATGGCGGATAAAATGAATTGAGATGATTATCAAGCTCGGTCCGGCATTGGCCATCCGGGGGTGCTGTCGTCAGTCATCCCCGCGCAGGCGGGGGTCCAGTTTCTCCGGAAACTCCTGGATTCCCGCTTTCGCGGGAATGACGGTCCGGCGTGTTCGGCCGCTAACCCAAGACAAGTTCGGCCCGCCGGAGCAAACTCGATGATCATATGAATTGAAATGGGCATTCAACTGGTTCAGATCGCGCCGTCAGCTCCGCGATTGCGGCGGCCCGAGTGGCTCAAGGTGCGGCTGCCAGGCGGGGAGAACTATCGCGAGCTGAAGGGCATCATGGGCGGGCTCGGCCTGCACACCGTGTGCGAGAGCGCCCGCTGCCCAAACGTCGCGGAGTGCTGGAGTCACCGGACGGCGACGTTTATGATTCTGGGAGATCAGTGCACGCGCCGGTGCGCTTTCTGCGCGGTGCCGAAGGGCGCGCCACGCGGGCAGGTGGATTGGAAGGAGCCGGAGCGGGTGGCTGAGGCCACCCGAGCCATGGGGCTTCAATACGTCGTCGTGACTTCGGTGGACCGGGACGATCTCAAGGATGGCGGCGCCGAAATCTTTGCGCGAACTGTCAAAGCCTTGCGGCAGGCGATTCCCGGGATTAAAGTCGAGCTCCTGATCCCGGATTTTCGCGGCTCGGACACTGCGCTCGAAACGGTGCTCGCGGCGCGGCCCGACGTGCTGAACCATAACATCGAGACGGCGCCACGGCTGTATCCCGTGGCGCGGCGGGGCTCGCGCTACGAGCGGTCGCTTCGTCTGCTCGCCCATTCGCGCCAGGTGAATGCCTCAATCCCGACCAAGTCGGGTCTCATGGTCGGCCTTGGCGAGACGTTTGAAGAGGTTTGCAGCGTCCTCGCCGACCTTCACCGCGCAGGCGTGCACTTGGTGACCATCGGCCAGTACTTGCGCCCGAGCGGGCAGCAGTTGCCCGTGGCGCGGTTCTACGACCCGGCCGAGTTCAGGGCATTGAAAGAAGAGGGTGAGCGACTGGGCATCCGGCACGTCGAGTCGGGCCCGCTGGTTCGCAGCTCGTATCACGCGCATGAGCAAAGCGAATGCCTCAGGGTCGACAATGAATGAGTGAAGGATCGAGTCAACGAAACGTTTCGCCCGGGTGCAAGCGTTCGAGTGCATCGATCACCTCACGATGCACAGCGACGCGCGAAGCGGTGTCACGGCTCGAGGTTGCTGCGAGGATTTGTCTGTAGAGCTGCTCTCCCTCTGCACTGTCGCCGAGGCGCATGTCGCAACTCGCGACCATCATTTTCCAGAACGGATTGCGAGGGTAGTCGCGAGCCAGCTCCTGAAAAAGCTGGAGCGATTTCCGAAACTGCATTTCGTTCCGGCGCGTGTAATCCTTGGCCAAATAGAACTTCGCTTCGGCGCGCGTGTATTCGCCGGAGGCTGCTGCCCGGGTCATCTGCTCGATTCCCTGGGCGCGGCTGCCGCCGGGCAATCCGATGAGGAAACGAAGCATTTTGACGATCGACGGCAGCGTAGCGACAAAGTAGCTATACAACCCGAGACCCGAGTAAGCGTCGATGAGACGGGGATCGTGCTGCAGCGCAGCGAGCAAGAAGGCGCGCATCTTTTTTCCGGCGCGCGCCGTGGCAAAATCGTGGGCGCGCAACCCTTCGAGCCGCGCTTCAAGCGCATAGGACATCCCCTCGTAGAGCTCGTTGTGGGCGAGGTCCTTTTTCAATCGGATGTTTGCCTCGGATTTACGGATGGAAGTGTCGATCAAATTTTCGAAATGTGCGTCGTAGGGCGTATGGTTCGAGCTCACCACGTCGAAGACATCGGGGTCGACAAGGTTTGCGGTGGCGTAATAGATTTTCCACCACAACGCGTCGGCTTCGAGCACGTAGCCGAGCGGTGATGAAGGGTCGGCTTTCTCAATTTGGTGAAAGATGCCGATGGCGGCATCCGGTTCGCCATTCATCAGCTCGTTCATCGCTTGCGCGGCGAGAGCCTGCGTTGCGGAGCTGCCGTGAAGCTGAACAGGCCGTAATAGCGCCACCGCCGCCAGAGCAGGCGCAAGCCAGGCAGCAACATGCCGTCGGTTAAGCGGCCAAGGGAGTCTGATCATTCGAGATCTCGACAAACCCGGCAAGCCGGGCTGAAGTAAAACGCGGGCGACGCCGCCGCGAGGTCCGAAGCCTCAGAATAGCGGCAGTCGCGCAAAGCGCACAACCCTCTTGCAGTCTGGAAGGAAACGAAGATGCCCGCAATTCCAAAGCAGGTCTCCGGCTTGGTGTACACGGGAGGGAAGCTGGCCCGCGCGGGCAATCGCGACCCATCGGAGCTGCGGCCCCTCGATATCACGCCGCATTTCATCTCGTCCGCCGAGGGCTCGGCGCTGATTTGCCTTGGTGAGACGCGCGTGATCTGCACCGCGTCGGTCGACGATGGCGTGCCCCCGTTTATGAAGGGGAGGGGTGAAGGTTGGATCACCAGCGAATACGCTATGATTCCGCGGTCAACAGATACCCGGACTCCGCGTGAGGCCACGAAAGGCCGACAAAGCGGGCGCACGATGGAGATTCAGCGGCTCATCGGGCGCGCCCTCCGCGCGGTCACCGATCTGAAGGCGCTGGGTGAGCGAACGGTGTGGATCGACTGCGACGTGATCCGGGCCGACGGCGGAACCCGCACCGCTTCTGTCACCGGCTCGTTCGTCGCGCTCGGACTTGCTTTTCTGAAGCTGAGCGAGATGAAGGTCGTCAGCCGGATGCCGCTGACGGACTACCTCGCGGCGATCAGCACGGGAGTCATGGACGGTGAAGTTTTGCTCGATCTCGATTACGCAGAGGACTCGCATGCCGAGGTGGACGTGAACGTGGCCATGACCGGATCGGGCCGTCTGGTGGAAGTGCAGGCGACCGCTGAGCGGAACGCTTACTCGCTCGAAGACTTGAACCGGCTGGTTGAAGCGGCGCGGCTTGGCATCCAGAAGCTGATCGAAGTACAGCGCTCTATTTTGCGCCTCGAGCTTCCGGCTCCGAGATGAGCCGCGAGCTGAAGGCGAAGCCCTTGAACTGCTGCTGAATGATGAGTCCCTCGTTCGCTTATCCGACCCTGTATCTTGCATCGTCCAATCCCGGGAAGCTGCGCGAATTGCGGAGGGCTGGGTTGGAAGCCGGTGTTCCGGTTGAATCGCTGCCCGAATTCCGCAGCCTTCCTGTGTGCGTCGAGGATGGACAAACTTTTGAGCAAAACTCGCGCAAGAAAGCGCTGCATTACGCGACGCTCACGCGGCGGCTGGTGCTGGCGGAGGACTCGGGTCTCGTCGTGGATGCCCTGGCCGGTCGCCCCGGGGTCTATTCAGCCCGCTTCTCGGGAACCGGCGCGACGGACGAGCTCAACAATGGCAAGCTGATCGAAGAGTTGTCTCGGGTCGCTTCCGCTCGCGCGCAAAGACCGGTGGGCGAGCCGGCGGAGGGCGACCGTCTCTTCCCGGCGCACTACGCGTGCGTGATCGCGCTGGCACAGGACGGAAACTGCTTGGCGGTCACGGAGGGCCGCGTCGACGGCATGATCATCGAGGCCCCGAAGGGCAGCGGCGGATTCGGCTATGACCCGCACTTTTTCTATCCGCCGTTTGGCAAGACGTTTGCCGAAATCACAGCTTCGGAAAAATCCGCGGTCTCGCACCGCGGCGTCGCCTTCCGAAAACTGATTGATTACCTCGCGAGCCGCTGAGCTTCTGGAAAGCCAGACCCTCACCCCGCGCTTGTCACAACGCCACGCGCCCGTGCGGCGGCGATGTTCGACCGTGAGCGACGATGACGCCGGCACGAAATCCGCCGCACCGTGCTCTTGCGGTGGTGCGCTGATCGTTGCCCGGCGGCGGAATTATGGCGTGCCGACTGCATCTAAGACTATTGATGAAGCGCGAAGGACCATCGTGGAAAGCCGCGGCGCTGCTCATCGCAGCGCTTCTCGGGTGCGCCGCGTTCGCGGGCGCACAGTCGCACACTCTGCAGGGCGAAGTAGTGACAAACCAGAACGCGCCGGTTCCCGGCGCCGTCTGTTCGCTCAGCGGGCACGCGCTTCCGCAACAGACGCTTCAGGCCACGACGGATCAGAAGGGCGGTTTCAGCTTTCCCGCCCTCATGCCCGGAACTTACTCGCTCACCTGCGCCTCTGTCGGCCTCACGCCGGTTTCGAAACCGGACATTGAGCTTGTGGCCGCCCAAGCGCCCGCGCCGGTGCGCATGGTGCTGTCGCCCGAGCCCACCAAGGTGACCGTCCACGCGACGCTCGGCCGGGCGAACTTGCAGCACGGGGCGCCGCCTTCGTCCTTTAATGCGCGCGAGCTGATGACTCTTCCACTCGCGCAATTGAAATTCAAAGCGGCCTTGCCCCTGGTTCCTGGTGTGGTGCGGACGCCGGACGGGAAGCTGAGCATCAAGGGCACGCCGGAGGAACAGGGACTCTTGCTCGTGGATGGCACCGATCTGGTCGACCCCGTCACGGGATCGTTCTCGGTGGAAGTTCCGATCGATGCGATCGAAGAACTGCAGGTTTACAAGAGCCCGTATCTGGCCCAGTACGGCCGGTTTTCGGGAGGACTGACGGTAATCCAAACCAAGCCCCCCTTGGATCAGTGGCACTGGGAGGTGAACGACGTGATTCCCGACGTCTTCATCGAGCAGGGCCACATCCAGGGAATCGCGGGCGACGCGCCGCGGTTTTACCTGACCGGCCCGCTCATCAAGGATAAGTTGAACTTCTCCGAGTCGTTTATCTACGATCTTGACCGGGGATTCACCGAAGGCCTGCCCTGGCCGAAGAACATCACGCGGCGAGAGGGAATTTCGTCCTTCACGAACTTTCAGTACGTGATCTCGCCCCAGCACCTGCTTTCGGCGGATCTTAGGATTTTCCCCGCCCGCCGCGAGTTCGCCAATATCAGCGCATTGTTGCCGGAGCCGGCGTCCTCCAATTACGGGCAACGGGGCTACTCCGCGGGCGGCACCGACCGTTATCTCTTCGAGTCCGGCAGCATTCTGACCACCGTGCTCCAGGTGACGCAGTTTGACACGTACGGCCACGGCCAGGGCAACCAGCCGATGCTGATTACGCCCAACGGATACGGCGGGAATTATTTTAATGCTTATACGAGATCCTCAAACCAGCAGCAAGGGATGGCGACTTACGAATTCCCGCAAAAACAATGGGCCGGACAGCATCACCTGCAGATCGGCGGCGTTTACTTCCACCGTTCGTACACCGGGACAAGCACGTCGCATCCCGAGCTGATTACAGATGTGCCCGGAAATCTGCTCGAGCGAATCGATTTCTCAGGGCCGGCGCACCTGAGCGACGAAGACACTGAGTTCGAAGGCTATGGACAAGACCATTGGGTTGTAAATGACTTCCTCAGCGTGGATGCGGGGCTGCGTTTCTCGACCGAGAATATCGGGAGCGTCGCCGCGTTTGCACCGAGGTTCGGGGTGGTCTATTCACCCACCCGGTCGGGTCGGACGGTGATCCACGCGGGCGCGGGCATCTTTTACAACCGGGTTGCGATGCTCGCGGCCGATTTTCCCGAGAACCCGCTCAGGACGATCACCTTCTACGGGGCTGGCGGTGCGGCCGTCGGCCCGCCCGAGCTTTTCACTAATCTTTACAGCCTGGTCGGAGAACGCGGACGGCGAATCACTCCGATTCACAACCAGCTCGGCGCCACCCCCTACGATGACACGTGGAGCTTGGAGCTTGATCAGGAGCTTACGCCGGAATGGCTTTTCCGGCTGAGCTATCTCGGGAATCACGGCGAGGAGGAATTCGTCGTGAGCCCCGCCAGCCTCCCAGCGGGGCAGCATGCTTTCATCCTCACCAACACGGGCAGCTCCCGATATCAGGAATTGGAGGCCACGACGCGCTGGCGCGCAGGGGAGCGCGCAAATGTCAACTTTTCTTACATTCACGGGGTGACGCGCGGCGATCTCAATACCCTCGGAGCGGTTTACGTGCCTTTCGAGCAGCCGATCATCCATCCAGACTACTTCGGAGACCTGCCGGCGGACATTCCGAACCGCGTCATTACTTGGGGGGAATTTCAAGCGCCCTGGGGCCTGACGTTCAGCCCTGTGTTTGATATTCACACCGGCTTTCCTTACTCGTCGTTCGACGCTCTGCAAAATTATGTGGGCACGCCCAACGGTTTCCGCTTTCCCAGGTTCTATTCCCTCGACGTGAAAGTCAGCAAAGATTTCAAGTTGCCGTTCCTCCACGTCGGAATTCTGAGGAATCACAAGTTCCGCGGCGCGCTCGAAGTTTACGACGTCACCAACCATCAGAACCCCGTCGACCTCTACAACAACACGGCGTCGCCGTACTACGGCCATTTCGTCGGCTTTCAGCACGTGACGTTTAACACCTTCTTCGACCTCATCTACTGAGCGGGACGGAAGAAATGCGTAGTAACCACGGCCACAGCTTTGTCCGGCTGCGGGTTTTTCGCGCTGATCACAACCGCAGCGCGTCGATCAAAAAAACCGTGGGTCGTCGCCGTCGCGACCGCCCAGCGTGCCGCCTTCAAGACGGCGGTGCTGCGGCCGCGGCCCAGCTCTTCGCCAGCGCGCCGCTGATCATGACCGGCAGTCTCCGTGGAAGAACGGTGATTGTGACCGGGAGCTTGCCCAGAGGCTCGCCATCGACTTCGATCCAGGTAGACATCTGCGCAGCGGCATCAAGATGAGTCGCGCGCAGATGGTGGATCTTGGGATGAGAGTAGATTCGGCCCGAGTAGAGATAATGGATATCGCGCAGCAGCCGGAACATGTTCATGTATTCGATCACCGTAACTTCCAGCACCCCGTCATTCAGTACCGCCGTGGGGCAGGGAAACATTCCACCGCCATGAAAACGCCCGTTGCCCACCGCGACGTTCGTGATGAAGAATGGGGACTCGATCCCGCTGCCGTTTACGATCAGCTTCACGCCGCGTCCGCGGTAGGTCAGCAGCACTCGGAACGTGGACCAGAGGAACGCCGCCCGGCCCCCGAGCGGACTCAGAAAATTCCTCGCACCGGCCGCCACGGCCCCGCCCATGCCAAAGCTGACCAGGTTCACAAAATACCGCTCGCCGTGTACTCCCTGCGGCGTATCGTAGGCGACCTTTCCGACATCGATCTCATACGGCTCGCCGGTAGCAAGCGTCTCAAGAGCGTCGGTGAGATTCGGCGCCGGGAAGAACATGCGCTGAAAGTCACCTCCCGTTCCAGCCGGAATAATCCCTAGACAAGCTCCGGGACGGGCGGGTTCGTCCGCCTCGAGCATTCCATTTGCGATCTCGTTGAACGTGCCGTCTCCGCCGGCGCCGGCGATCAGGTCAAATCCGCTTTTCAGCAGTTCGCGCGCGAGAAGCGTAGCGTGGCCGGGCCGCTCCGTAAAACGAACCGTGACCGGGCCCAGCCTCTGCTCAAGAGCCCGCGCGACCTCGGGCCAGCGCTTGCCCGTCCTGCCGCCGGCGGCACGAGGGTTCAGAATCACAGCGATGCGACGATTTGAATTCATAGGGGTTCGCGCCCGGGACCGGGCACGCCGCGGTTACCTGGCCTAGCTCGGAGTATTCGTGAACGGATCGGCGCACCGGCGGAAGGGCGGGGTTTCAACCCCGCCGCAAGCAGGCCAGCTCGTCTTTTCCCGCTTGCCCAGCGAGCGGCGAATGATTTCACGAGCGCGTCAATCGGCGCGGCTGAAACCGCGCCCTTCCGCTCCTGTCCTAACGTTCATGAATAACCCGGGCTAGTGAGAATTGCAAACGAGACGATGCTCAGGAGGCACGCTTGGCTCGAAGGTCTGCGATGGTGTCACGCAGGGTTTCCATCGGATCGCGCGTTTCGAAGCCCAGCTCAGTTCGCGCTTTCGTCGAGTCGCAATACCAGAAACGCGCGGACATTTTGATGGAAGCATCGTCGAGATCGAAGCGCTTGCCGGCGAGGGGATACGTAAGGCGCAGGAGATGCGCGCTCAGCAGCGAGAATCGCAGCGAAGGTTTAAGCGTCGGGGCGTGGCGGCCGGAGAGCCGAGCTACCGTTTCAATTAGCTCCTCGAACGTCCAATTTGTCCCGCCGAGCAGATACCTCTCACCTGGTCTGCCAAGGCGCATCGCGCTGACAAGGCCGCGGGCGGCATCGCGGACGTCGACGAAGCTCAACCCGCCGCGAGGGATCGCCAGAATCTGGCCGGCAAGGAACAGGGCCACGTCGCCCGTCGACGAGCGGCGATCGTCCCCCGGTCCCAGGATCAAGCTGGGATTCACGACGGTGAGCGGCAGGCTGTAGCGGCTTTGATAGTCAAACGCCAGCTTCTCGGCGAAAATCTTGCTCACGTAGTACGGCCACTCGGCCACCTGCACGTTCTTGTAGCCCGAATCTTCCCGGTGCACCACCGGCTCGGAGCTCACAGCAATGGTTCCGGAAGAAGAGACGATCAGCACTTTCCGGACGCCCTGCAGCCGGGCCGCTTCGCACACGTTCCGGGTGCCTTCGATATGAGTCCGGTAGAGCCGCGGGGCATCCTCCGGATTGCGCGAGACGAAGCCCGCGAGGTGATAAATCTCGTCCGTTCCGTCGGCGGCGCGAAGCACATCCTCCGCGCGAGTGATGTCCCCCCGAACCTCCTCGACACCGCAAGACTGATCCCAGTCGGACGACCCCCGGCACAGGACGCGTAAAGCGGAGCCAGGGTCCTCCTTCCGCAACTGATCAATGAGATGCCTGCCGAGAAATCCGGTCGCGCCGGTGATGAGGGTCACGTGCATGGCGGGCGCCACTCCGCGGCGCGAACGAGCGCGCCCCGTAGGATTCCGGCGTGTCGCAGCGAGCCTCGCCGGCCGAGGGTGGGCTGACCGCCGCTTTCTAGCCGAGCCGGCCATTGTTGCGCCGGATCGCTTTGTCGACGATCTCGATCAGCGCGTCAAGCTTATCGTCAGTCTCAGATTGGCGCTCTGCAAGCGCCTTGATCTGCCGCTCGGTGCTGAGCTGCGCCCGACGGATCTCATTGCGAAATCTCATCCCGGCCGCTGCCAACTGTGCAACCACGCGCTCCGTGCGATCCAGGCGCTTCTCAACTTTGCCAAAACGGTCTTCCGCGCGGGCGAAGTTGACTTCCATCCTTGCGTCGAAGCGGGCCTGGTTCTCGATCAGGAATTCGATCGTCTTTTCGACATCCATGGCGAAGCCATTGTAGCATTCCGCAAAGCGCCTACATCTCACCCGCGGTCACGTCCGCCATCAGAATTGGCGCGAAGTGCATCAGCGTGACGCTCGGCTTATGGCCCACGTGCGCCTCAGCCTTGGCGAGAGCCTCATCCATCGTGCGGGCGGTCTCCCACCCCATGGTTGCGGCGGCTTCACTGCTTTCGGCGCCGACGACGATCACTTTGCCCACGTGCGCGCGTCCGTTCTCGCCCCAATACCACATGTAGAACGGATGAACGCCGTGGTAGGCGTTCCCGGTGCGGTACATGCGAATGTAATCGGGATCGTGCGCGAACTGCGCTTCGTGGTCGCGCTGAAGCTCGATGGAATCCCGCGTCTTCGCAAGAAGACGATGAAAGAACTCAATATACGAAGGGTGGTGACGCGGATCGAATTCATCGTAAAGCGGATGAGTAATGATCAGCACTCCGTTCTTTTTTACCACGGGCGCTCCGCGATACATGTTGTGGAAATAGCCGAGCGCCATCACCTGCACGAGCAGCGGGTTCAAGATCGAGTTCACGTTGTACGGCGAAACGAAGGGAATGCCGTACACCACAACGTCGGATTGCCCTTCCAGTGGCACACAATACTGCGCGTAACAGTAGGCCAGAGTCTTCTCGTGCACGGGCAGCGTGGCGCCCGCGTGCACCGCGATCATGCGGTAAAACGCCGGTATGGCAAACAGCAATTTGCGCTTCATCGGGCGCGACAGCCGGGCGAGCGTGAGCCTGGTGGCGGCGAACAACGCGCGGTCGTAGGCCGAGTAGCGGTCTTCGTTTTTGACGAAGAACGCCATCTTAGGATTGAACATCGCGTTGTTGAGCACGGTCTCGATGTGAAAAACCTTCAGGCGCTGGTTGATGACCTCTCCCACGCGGTCGCAGGATCGAGCCATCTCCGAACGGGTGTGATCAAAATACGAGTCGCACTTCACGATCGTCTGCGGAGAATGATGCGCCTGCAACGAGGGATAATCGCAGAGTCCGACCCCAACGGATTTGTTGCCACCGTCCATCGGCACCAGATTGATGTTGACGTAAATGAGCAGGTCCGACTCGGCGGCACGCCGGTTAATGCGGACGTGCTCACCTTCAGGGGTGACGCCGAAGTCGGCCATGCCGCCCGGCGCTTCGCCATCGTGGTTGTACAGCCGCTCGGGGTAGTACGCGCTGAAGATCTTCCGGCCCACGGCGCGCCGGATTTCCGCAGCCGTCATGCGCCGGTGGAACGAGGTCGCGATTATGATGTGGAAATCTTCGACGCGGCGGGCCTGCAATTTCTCGATGACTACACTCAAGACCATTTCACGCACGTCGGGCCGCCGCATGGGCGGAAGGGGCAGGGAAATGTCGTCGATGGCGAGGGTGACTTTCATGCCCGGCTTGAGGAGCGAATCGAGCGGTTCCATTCCTTCGGGATGATCCAGTGCGTATTGAATGGCGGTGCGCGGGTGCGGAAGACCCCGGATCGTAGGCTTGGGATAGACCACGCGAGTCCCGGCGGGCAATTTCACGCGCAGCAAGTCCTCTCCGGACCACATCAGCCGCGGCGCCGAATTCTCGCGGAGGTATGTGACGCATCCCTCGGCCGACACCAGCGCATTCCGGCCTACCGCGTTCGGCGATGGATCCGCCCGCTGGAGAATCCGCTCGAGCTCCGCGTGGGTTGTTTCAAGATATGTGGGCATGGTCACCTCGATCAGGGAGCGCGTTACCGGCGAACCGTTTTTGCGAGGTCTCGGACCGGCCAGCCGCGCGCCTCCGCGATTTTCCTCAGCCGGCGGTCTGGATTTACCGCGCAGGGTGACGCCACCGCCTCGAGCATCGGGACGTCGGAAAAGCTGTCCGAATACGCCTTCGAGTCTGCGAGCTTCGCATGACGGCGCCGGCAGAGCTCCGCCATGGCTGGAACCTTGGATTCCTCGGCGATCAGGGGCGCAACCACGTCGCCGGTGGCCACGCCGTTTTTGAAAACCAGGCGATTTGAAATCATTCCGTCAAAGCCGAAGTAGCTGATCACGGGTCCGAGCGCCGAATCGAGTTCCCCGGTCACGAGCACCAGACGCATTCCCTGCTCGCGGTCTCGGTCGATCATTTCCTTTGCGCCCGGCAAAATCGTCCGGCGAATCACGCGCTCGAACAGCGCCGGGGCCTGCTGCTCGAGCCATTCTTTCCTCATGCCCCGATATTCCTTGAAGAACACCTGGTTGAACGCGCGCCGCGACGCATGGTCGAGAGCGATAAACGCCGGAACGCTCGAAATCAGTTTCAGCAGCCTCCAGGCCGCCTGCGGCCGCGAAGGGAGCCGCCGCACCAAGAATGCGTACCGATTGACGATGTTGCTCGAAACGAGCGTGCCATCGAAATCGAAGAACGCGACTCGCGCCGTGCTGGGCATCTGGGTATCGGATCCGTTCAGCTCTTCAGAGGAGCAGGCTCCGCCGCGCGAAAATATGCGTGAGATTGCTCTGGTGTTTCCAGAAAAGGAACGCAGCAATCAACATTGAAGCGATCGCATCCACGCGCGTACGAAAAAAAACCATGAGCAGCGTAAACAGCACCCAGGACGACAGCGACGCCACCGCCCCCGCCTCCTTGAGCTTCAAAGCTTTGCTTCCCATCAGGCGCGCCACCACAAAATAGGCAAGCGAGATTACTGCGAAACGCCAGTCGAGCACGAGCATGACTCCGCCCGAGGTTGCGACGCCCTTCCCACCTTTGAACTTGAGAAATGGAGAATAGCAGTGCCCGAGAATTGCCGCAAAGGCGAGCAGCCATAGCTCCCACCGGGCGGTCACACCGGGCCTCGTCAGGAGCAGAGCCAGCGCGCCCTTTCCCATATCGCCGGCCAGCGCGATCGCGGCGCGCGGCTTGCTTACCCGCAGCACGTTGTTGAATCCAGGGTTTCCTGAGCCTACATTGCGGATGTCGATTCCGGAGCCGATCATCGCGATGACGGCAAACGGAATCGACCCGAGCGCGAAGCAGACGATGACACGAATCGCCATGGGCATGGTTGTGTTTGCTGTGCGCGCCGTACGAACTTAGCGCCGGGCGTTAGCCCGGCACGTGCCGCCCTGAAGGGCGGCGCTGCAGGCGTTTATGAAGCACGCTAGCGCCGGGGCAAATCCGCGAGAGCGTCCCGCAAGCGCTCGCGCAGCGCGATCAGCTCGTGGAGGCTGGCTGATTGCACGGCCAGCGCTTCGCCGACGATGACGTGCGGCCGCCCGTTGTCAGGTGGCGAATCCTCGCCCGAATCTTCCAGCCCGATTTCCGAGGTGCGCGCCCGCGATTCGGCGGCGCGGTCGGGCCACAAAATTCCTTCGGTTCCGCTGAATACGATCGGATAAAGCGGCGCTGAAGCCGCCGCGGCCGCACGCAGCGCATCGAGCCGGAAGCGAGATCGCGCGGGCGGAGCTCCTACCGGCCCGTCCGGGAAAACAAGCACCGATTGACCTTGCGTGAGGCACCGTTCCAGCCGTTCGCCGAACGTCCCTCCAGGTGGGGTTGCGATTCCGGGCACGGGAGTCGCCGAAAACGGCGCGAGCAAAAAGGCGGCCGCCCGCGGCAGATCGCGTAGCACGGCTGGGTCCGCGTATCGCATCGGCCTCTGGAATTGCGCCAGCGCGACAAGCGGATCGAAGTGGCCGGCGCGATTGCTGATCAAGACCGCTGGCTTTCCGTGCGGCGGCGCCAGCTCTGTCGAAACCGCGTGCCCGGACAGCCGGAGAATCCATCTGGCCGCAGTCCGGGCGACGCGCATCGACAGTTGTTCTCCGGGCGCGAGCCGTGAAAAAATTCCACCGGCGTAAGCGATGGCATTGAAGCACGCGGACTGGGCGGTGCGTCGCAAGTGGGCGGCCGCGCTGCGGCGCCACAAGCGGATTCCGCTGCCGGCGTTTTCGAGCCACAACCGCGCAATCTGCATCCAGGGCGGACGCTTTCGCGCCGCAAGCCTTCCCTCAAGAAACAGCGAGCGCGTCGCGTTGCGGCGAATCTTGCCGCTACTGGTCTTCGGAATGCTTTGAGGCGCAACCAGCACCACTTTGTCGGGCGGAATCCCGAGCACCGCGTCGACGCTCCTCACGATTTCCTGCTCGATCCGCTCGAGCCCGCCCGAGGCGCCGGCGCGCGTCTCCGCGACCACCACGAGCCGTTCGGTTCCAGTCGCCGGGTCGAGCGCTCCGAACGCCGCGACGCAGCCCTTGCGAACACCCGCAACCTCCGCCGCAGCCGCTTCGATTTCTTGCGGAAGAATATTGCGGCCGGACTTGATGATGCAATCCTTCAGCCGCCCCGTAACGTACAGCTCGCGTCCTGCCCAGTAGCCGAGGTCTCCCGAGTCCATCCAGCCGTCGGGTGTCATCACCGCGGAGGTGGCGTGCGGATTACGATAATAGCCCGAAGTTCTCGAAAGGCCGCGAAAGAAAATGCGGCCCTGAACGCGCTCTCCGACCTCGCGGCCTTCATCATCGAGCAGCTTAACTTCGTGCCCCGGCATCGGCCGGCCGTTCGCGACGAAGCGCAGAACGTTGTTGTCGCTTGGTTCCGCCGGCGACGCGATGCCTCCGGATTCGAAGATGTCCCGCCGGATTGTGTCGATGACCGGGGCGCGGTCCATGGGAGTGAAGGTGAGCGCGACGGAGGATTCCGCAAGCCCGTAGCACGGCACAAAGCTTGTGACGCGAAATCCATACGGCTCGAAGCGAGCGGCAAAGCGCTCCAAGGTGTCAGGCAGAACGGCTTCACCGGCATTGATGGCAACACGCCAGCGGGAGAGGTCGAGCCCCTGGATGGACTCGTCGGAAATCTTCCGCGCGCACAGCTCGTAGGAAAAGTTCGGCGCGGGGCACAGGGATCCGCGCGAGTCGTGCATCGCCCACATCCAGCGCTCCGGCCGGCTGAGAAACGCCAGCGGCGACATCAGGGTGATCGGCGCGCCGTGATAGACGCTGAACAGCCAGGAGCCGATCAGTCCCATGTCGTGATAAAGCGGTAGCCAGCTCACCACAAAATCATCCGGGCGGACGTTGACGCTCTCGCCGATCCCCCGCACGTTGGCGAGCACGTTCGAATGCGTCAGCACCACGCCTTTCGGATCGCCCGTGCTGCCGGAGGTGTACTGAATGAATGCGATCTCGGCCGGCTCAATTCCGCGCGCCGGAAGCTTGGCGCCCGAGCGGCCGAGCGTCTCCACGCTCGTGACATCGATGAGACTGGGGATGCTCACGCGCATGATCTGAGAAACGGCGCGCACGCGGTCGAAGCTGATCAGAAAACGCACTTCCGCGTTTCTGAGGATGAGCACTTGGCGCCTGACGTATTCTTCGACCTTGTCCGCACGAGCGGGAGGGTAAATCGGCACCGCGACGCCGCCCGCCAGCATCACGCCGAAAAACGCGTAAAAGAAATCCGCGCATGTCGGCAGCATAATCGCGACCGTCTCATTGCGATTGAGACCGGCGCTGGCGAGCCCCGCGGCCACGCGCGAAGCGGTTTCGAACAGCCGGCCGTAACTGATGTCGTGCCCCGATTCATCCTCAAGCAGATGGACCTGAACTCGCTCCGGCTCGAGCTGAACGTGGCGGCGCAGCACTTCAGGCCAATTTGCCGCCGAGGCGGGCGCCTCGGGAGCTTTCCGGGCGGGCTGCACGATGCGATAGCGCTCGCGGCCGCCGGAAGGTTGCGCACCTTCGAAGATGGCTCGCGTCCAGTCGGAGGGCGTATCCGCCTCCTGTGCGATCTCCTCCGGCAGACGCATCTTGAACCGCGCCTCGAGCCGCACCAGAAGCTCAACACGCTCGAGACTTCCAAGTCCAAGATCCCGATCGAACGAAGAATCCACCGTCAAGTTCGCCGCCGCCCGCTCCGAGCCCAGCTCGAGCAGAAGCTCGCGCACGACTTCAAGCACTTGGCCCTCGGCCGATCCGGGTTCGACTTGTTTTGAAAGGGCAGGCATGCAACTACCAGGGTGCAAAGAAAATTCCGAGCACTGTCATTCCGAGTGAAGCGAGGAATCTGGCTCTGAAAACAACAGCACTGCGAGATTCCTCGGCGCCTTCGGCTCCTCGGAAATGACAGCTGCGGGGCGCTTTCAGCAATCTCCTAGGAATTATCGGCGGTCATATCTTGAACGTCCACTCGCGCACCGCCTCCGGCTGAACCCACTTCTCGATCCCCGCGATTTGATGATCGATCCAGTAATCCTTCCAACGAATCTCCTCCGGCCGCCAGAGTAAGAGTTTCCGGTCGGGCGGTGCCAGATTCGACCATGCGGCGCGAATGTTCTCGCACTCAAAAACGTAGCGGTTTTGAAGCACGAAGGGAAGGTACTGCCCAAGCGTTTGTTCGCGGAACCTGGAGCGCAGGCCGAGCTTACGCAACTCCGCGGTCATCCCTTCCAGCCATCGCCGGCCCGGAAGTCCGGCGCGCTGGGCGGACGCGCCGATTGAGGAGATCCGGCGCTCGAGACGCGCGGCGCTGGTTTCGCGTCTCGCGCTGCGGGATTGCGACTCCGCCTGCGACACAAACCGCACCTTAGCCCCGAGCCGATTGCCGGTGAGCCAACCCGTCAACGAGCGGCCAAGCCAGCCGCCGCCATCCTTGCGCCGCCGCGCCTCGGCATCCAGCCAGCGGACGATCGAACCGAGCTCGACGGGATTTGCGTCTGCTGAGCCTAACTGGTATACGGGCTCGTGCCGGCCCGCGAGCAACTGAGCGGCAGCAGTCAAGATGCCGGCGGCGGCCATATCCACGGGGATCACCTCAAGCGGCGCGTCTTCTCGCACCGGCCAATCTTTCTGCCCGCCGAGGGCCATCAGGACCAGCGGCGCTGCCGTCCGGCCGCCTTCGATCCATCCCGGCGCGGGGAAGCGCCACGCGCTCTCCACGATGGCGGGGCGCACGATGGTGAACTCGAGTCCCTTCGCCGAGGCGATCACTTGTTCGCCCAGGCTCTTCGTGTACGTGTAGGTGTTAACCCAGCCCCACTCCGCGGAGCGCTGCCGGCCCAGCGCTGTGAGCCGTTGCGCCAGTTCCCGGGAACGGCGCGACCGGTCGCCGCCATCGGACTCATAAATCTGCCGGATCATCGCGCGTGCGTGGAGCAATTCCTGGTGGTGATCGAAGCGACGGTCGTCGATCCCCCGGCGATGCGGATAGTATCCCGGAATCGGATCCGATTCTTCGACCAGGCCGTCGGCTTCGCCGCACACAAAGCAAGTCGAGACGTGAAGAAGCTTCGCACCGATTTGCTGCGCCAGGTCGGCGGCGTTCTCGGCGCCATCAACGTTAGCACTCAACGAATCATCCAGGGGAGGGAAAAAATCGACCCGCCCGGCGCAGTTCAGGACGAGACCCGCGCGGCCGCAAAGGCTCTCGAGCGCATGCCGGCTGATGCCGCACCCCGGCGCGCTCACATCGCCCTCAATCACTGTCAGCTTGTCTCTGACAACGCTCGCGCCCAGGCGTTCACATGCCGGCGCCAGCGGAGGTGAGCGCAGGACTTCCGCTTCGAATCGCTCCGCGGCGCTGAGCTCGCCGCGCGGGCGCAGGACGATGTGAAGTCGCTTCAACGAAGGATAGCGGTCGAGCAGAAGTCCTAAAATGACTTTACCTAGAAAGCCGTTGCCCCCGGTCACGACGAACTCGGTCTGGCTGAAGGCCTCGCCTGCCTCGGTCAACACTCCGTCACACACCTTGCCTGGCCATTGGTCATTCGGACGATTCGAGTGCGGGATGAGCCATCGTCAATCCAGCGCACGCTATCGCGCGCAAGTTCCGCCAGAACCGCCTGGAAAGCCGCACCGTTGCGGGTGAATGGCCCGCTCGCCTTCTCGCATAATGCAGAAATGTTATCGACCGCGCTCGCACGTTGTCAAGAACGTCAGCGGCTGCCGAACTGCGGTAGTCCGCGCGATGCGGAATCGAGCTCGCGTGGATCACTCCCGGCGAACTTTCGGCTTGACCCGGTGCGCGTGGCAGCGCAAGGTGATAACGTTTTCGCTCAGAATCGCGGCGAGTTGCGAGTCAACCCGGACGCGGGTGCGAAATCCGGCGGGACAGATGCGCCGGTGCGGTAATTAACGTCACTCTGTCACTCTACTGCGTAATACCCGGAAGAGGTAAACCGGACATCTTGCTTTCTCGACCTCGCGAATTACGAATCGCAACAGCTGGCGAGCTGCTCACCGTCTACGGCTGCATCCTACTCTACATCTGGCGGTGGCAGCGGTCCCATGCGCTTCTTTGGATACCGATGCTTGCATTCGTCATCCTCACGCACTTCATCCATCACGATAAGCTCCGCGCGATGGGACTGACGGCTCACGAAGCGCGAGCGAGCGCGGAGATTATTCTTCCCGTGGCCACGGTGATCTATGGTGCGGTGGTGGTCTCTTCCGTAGCAGTTCACCGTATGATCGTGGCATGGCCACATCCAGAGGCGCTGGGCCGGTTTGCCGGCTACGGGGTTTGGTGCTGTTTTCAGCAGTACCTAATGCAGTGTTATTTTTTCCGGCGGCTGCAGGCGGCGATTGGGAACCCCCACGGGAGCGCCTTGGTCGTGGCCCTGATGTTCGGCGGCGCGCATGTGCCCAATCCGGTGCTCATGATCGCCACAACCCTCGGCGGCCTCATCCTCTCCGAAGTGTTTGCGTGCCATCCGAACATCTGGCCCCTGGCGCTCGCGCAGACCGCGGGCGGAATACTGCTCGCCGCCGTGGTTCCAGCTTCCCTCATCCACAATATGCGGGTAGGCCCGGGATACTATACCTACTGATTTCACGCAACTGCCCTCGTCCGCAACACGCTTCAGCTTTACCGTGCTGTTGCTCGCGCTCCTGGCGGGAATTTCGGACGTTGTAGCGCGCCTTGAAACCGGAGCTTGGTCCGGGCGCTACTTCGCATTGTTCGCTGCGCTGGCATTGATCTCGGCGGCCTTCGTCGCCCTGACGGAGGCAAACATCGTCGATTGGCTTCGGCAATGCTCAGCCCAGTCAGCGGCGGCGGCGCTGACGATCCCTCTCTTACTTATATTCCCTTATCTGGTTTACGGCTGGGGCACGGAGACGTTTTCCGCGTGGACGCTCCTGAAGCTCGTCACGTATATTCTCGCGCCCAACCTCCTCCTCCTGCCGGATCGCCTGCGCCCGCGCGCCGGGATCGGCTGGCGGGATGCCGCCGCCATGCTGGCGCTCGCCGCGCCCGTGTCAGCGGGATGGCTTGCGCATATCTGGACATATCCCCTCGAGTTCGGCTTCTTTCGGGCAGCGTACTGCGTCTCGACGGGCGTCTACGCCTTCGTCGTGATTCGCCGCCTCGATAACGTCGGCTCCAGCCTCCTCTGGAGCAAGCAGGACCTCGCCGCCGGCATCGTGCGTTTCGCGGGATTTGCCGCCCTCGGGATTCCGCTCGGCTATGCCCTGCGATTCATTCGTTTGCGCTCGAACGCCGTCCGGCCGGAAGTGGTCGCAATCGAATTCGTAGGGATTTATCTCACGATTGCCATCCCCGAAGAAGTGCTGTTTCGTGGCATCTTGCAGAACCTCATTGAGCAGAGTTTTTCATCTAACCACCGGAGCCTTCACGCGTTGCTCCTGGCGTCTCCGGTTTTCGGCCTGTGCCACCTGTACCACCGCCCGGCGCCGAACTGGCGATACGCCCTCATGGCCACGCTGGCCGGCCTATTTTACGGAAACGCGTTTCTGAGAAGGCGTCGGACCGCCTGCTGCGCTTTGACGCACGCACTCGTCGACACCGTATGG
This sequence comes from Terriglobia bacterium, assembly GCA_050745265.1. GTDB lineage: Bacteria > Acidobacteriota > Terriglobia > UBA7540 > UBA7540 > RH2-MAG17b. The sequence continues at coordinate 26,756 of JBOGKE010000152.1, read as the reverse complement.
TCGGCGTGGTTGTGATCTGACAGTGGTGCTTTTCGGGTCGCTTCGTCGTAGTTGTTGCGTCGAACTTGTCCGGCGAAACGGCGATCCCTTCCTGCGTGAGGGCAGGCTCCGATCGCCGCTACAAAATAAAACCGTCTGGGAGGCCTCATGAGGGTGTCGTTCGGACTGGTGCTCGTGCTCCTGTTTTCGGCGGGTGCCGCAGTGGCGCAATTAGAGCACGGTAGCGTGCTGATCGTCGCCTATTCCCCGAATGAGATCGTCATGGCGGCGGACAGCCGCGTCACCAACGTCCAGACCGGCCAGTTTCGTGATAACTACTGCAAGCTGGCTGTGCCCGGCGGGAAGATTCTGTTTGGCGGCACGGGATTAGTCGAAAGCATCGGCGGGTTCGATTCCGTCGGGCTCGTCCGACGCATCGTCAGCCAGATGAACCCGACGGGCGGAGACGGATTCGTGCAGCAAGTTGCGACGCGATGGGCGAACGCGATGGAGCAAAACTACGCGAAGCTCCCCTCCAACCTGGTGAGCGAGTTCATCCGCGAAAACGGAGGCGCGCGAGCGCTGGATTGTACGATGTTTGCCGGCGCCGAGCCAGGCGGCGGCCTTTCTCTGATTCGCGCGCGGGTTTATTACCGCGGCTCCCCGGGCGGAGCTCCGTCGCTCCAGGGCAAGATTGAAATCATACCGCTCCAAAGCCCCCAGCCCAATTTTCTGAGCTTCGCCGGCTGCGGCAACATCGACATCCTGCAATCCTTGTTGCCGCCGAAGACGGACTGGGCCAGGAGCACCGTGGAGCAGTGGAAGCATTCGACGGGAGATATCGAATCGCAGGCGGCGATTCAAGTGGTTCAGCTCACAATAGCTCACGAGAAGCCTCAGTCTTACGGAGGTAAACAGGTTGTGCTCGTCGGAGGGCCTGTCGACGCCGCGGAGGTTCGACAGAACGGCAGCGTTCGCTGGCTCCAGCGCAAGCCAGACTGCGCGGCCAATTAACGCGGCGCGGGCGCAGTGGGCTACGTTGGGAACGACTGCGGGTATACACAGACGGGTCTTTATTCACGAGGTAATACGTTCAGAGGTACTTTAACTGCGTCCTGCTGATTTATACAATAGAATGCGCCAAAGGCCAAGCTGAGGCCCGCAAGGGTATCGGCGGCGGAGGTAGGGTATGGACAAACTCTACGACGTCTTCAGAAAGTCTCCCGAGGGGATGAAGACCTGGTTTGCTTCTGTAGGCAGCTTGCGTGAGGCGGAAGCGTGCGTCCGGGAACTGCGTAAAGCCGAACCCTGCGAGTACTACGTTTGCGATCTCAATGAGAGGCGCGTCGTTGCTATCCTGAGGTTCGGCTCGCCCAGGCTCGAACTGCCGGCTTCATCGGAGAGCTTTTTCTTCGAGACAGCCGGCGCGGCGTAAAGGTTCTTGCCAACGCCCTTGTTCGCGTGCCGTGCGTGCCTGAGATCAGAAGTCTACTTGCAGGTCGCGCAGATAAACGGCGTCGAGACGGGTGCGGCCTTTGATCCCTGCGTTACCGTTCCGGGTGTGGTGAGCACGAACGTCAGATCGGTTCCGGCCTGCAGGACAACGTCCTTGTGGTGCTTGGCGAGCGTACGGATGGCCATCGCTACGGCGCCGATTCCCGCCCCGTAGAGCGCACCGGTGCCGCCCGCGGTAATGGCGCCAACCCCGGCGCCCGCGGCAGCTCCGATGCCGGTGTCCTTGGCGGCATCCTTCTTGCTCTTTCCCGAGCCTTCAACTGTTCCTTCGCTGGCATTCAGCTTGGCGCCGTTGTCTGAAGTGAGGTCCGCGAGCTGGCCTTTGAACGCGTACTGTTTTCCGCTCTTCGTAACGATGCTGTCGGCAACCAGCCGCAACTCCGCCTTGCCTTTGACGCGGCCGGGCGGTTTCACGAAAGTGACGTGCCCCCGCAAGGTGCTGCCCGCGTCCACGATCTGCTCTCCAGCGGCGAAGATCGGTTGCTCGACCTCCGCCAGGAAAGGGTCGCCGTCCTGATTCGCCGAGCTGCTCAGCGTCGTGGTCAGTTTGACATCGATCTGTGTGCCCGAAGGGATCACCGGCTGCGGCCTGGATGCGCCGCACAAAAACGCTGGTGTGAAGATTACGGCAACGCCGAGGAGGAGCACGGACTGTGAGGCGCTGAGGATCTTCATAAGCAGGTGTTCTTCGACAAACTCGATGCGGCGAGCGTCCTACTCCGAATTACTGGCTCTCGCTGCCGCCGCAGCGGGCGTTTTCTCCGCCATGGTGGTGCGGTTGACCACAAAGGTCAAGTCGATGCCCTGCACCAATACGATGTGCTTTTCGTGCTTAAAGAGCTCGTAAACCAGCGCCGTCGTCGCCCCGATGCCCGCGCCGTAACCGATGTCGGTACCGATGCCCGAGCCACCGGGCGGGCAGTATCCGTACCACTCGCACTCCATAATCTTGCCCATGCCGACGCTTGCGCCAACGCCGGCGCCCATGCCCCCTGCAATCGCCGCGGCTTCCGCGGCCGATTTTTTGCTCTTGCCGCAGCCGGTGATCGTGCCTTCCTGGTCGGCCTTGGTCTTTCCGGTATTCGAAGCGTGAGCGCAGACCCCGCCTTGAGCCTGCTCGAGCGTTCCTGAAAGCGGATAGATGACATTGTCGGCGGTCGTGATGTTATCGAGCACCAGGCGCATCTGAGCCTTGCCGGCGATGCGTCCCGAACCCTTCAGGAACGCGATGTGGCCGTTGACGGTGCTGTATTTCGGCACAACCTCTTTGCCGTTTACGATGATCGGCTCCGCCAGATCGCCCGTGAATTTGTCTCCCGTCTTGTTCGTCTTATCGGTAAGCGTCGTCTGGAGCTCCACGCGAAGGGTGGTCCCCGCCGGGATCGGAGGCGGACCAGCCGGCGCGGCCTTTGCGGTCTGCGCGGGACCTGCGAGCGCGGCCGCCTGAACAGGTTGTGCCTCTTGCGACGATTGCGACGGGGTCGCGCTTTGGGATGCGGGCCCTGATTGGGCCGAGGCCGCGGGCTGAGCTGGCTGAACGGGTTGTGCGGCTTGCGACGGCTGCGCCGGAGCTGCGTTCTTACTCGCAGAAGCCGACGGGGCTGAGGGCGCGGCCTGAGCGGTCTGAGCGGCTTGCCCGGTTGGCTGCGTCTGCGCGAGCGCCATTCCGGCGATCACAACCGCAGCGCACCCATACGAGACCGCCATTCGTATGATTGCCCTTTTCATGGACCGTATCTCCTTTAGCGTGGTTCCTGCGGGATTTGACATCGCGCACGCGCCTTCGGCGTGGCTGATTCAGCCGTTTCCCGGTTGGTTATCCTGTCTGAATTCGAGTATACTCCCCGCGGTCCGGGGCAACAAGGTGCTCGGGCCTCCCGCCATTCAAATAAGATTCGTCTTCCTGCCTTGCCGTTGCCCGAAAGCGCCCGCGAGGCGCAGCGGAGCAGCGGCTTCGGAATCGCGAGATTCATTCAGAGATTCTGATGCCTCGGCAGGCAGGCGATTATGCGATGCTCCGCGGGTTTTCCCGCCGCCAAGCGGCTCTCGAAGAGGCAGAATTCCGACACCTGAAACCGGCCGAGCGAGCGCGCGCCTAAGTCGCTGGCGCCAATTTGGAGCGCCGGCTGAGGTCGAGCGTCCCGAAAACGCGCCAAGGTCAGGTGAGGCGAGAACGAGCGATCTTCAGCGGGGAAACCCAAGCCCTGAGTGACGGCTTCCACCTTGCGAGCGAGCTCGATCAGCTCCAGGCCCGCCACCACGCCGGCCCACAACACGCGGGGCCTTTTTGAATCCGGGAAGAAGCCCAATCCTCGCACCTCCGCCCCGAAACGTGGAAATGGAAAATCGAGCGCCTCGACGAGTTCGCGCGATTTCTCGGCTGTGATCTCTCCGAGAAACTTGATCGTGAGATGGATCGACTCGGGCGCTGCCCATCGCACCCCGGCGTCTCCGCCGGGCTCGGCCTCGAGCGCCTCCCGCAGGGCGGCCTGACCCCGCGCCAGTTCCGTACGAATATCGTCCGGCAAGGTGATGGCAATAAACGCTCTCATCGGACCCTTTCCCGAGTTAGAAGTTCGCTACAAAATCGTCTTGATGCGAAACGCCATTCCCAAGCCTCGGCGGGGCGCAAGATGTCAGCCCCGGGCGCCAGCCGGGGGGCGCGGGAAGAGCCGCATGACCTCGCTTTCCTCTGCGCCGGGCCAGTCGCGTGTCCTGATTTGTACCAGCACTACGTCCTCGCTGCCGATGATATCAAATGCGCCCGAGCGAAGCCGCCGCCCTGGTGCATTGGTAGCCTGCCGCTTCGAGAAGGGCCATGCTGCGATGCTTGTTGCGGCTGCCTTTGCGCTTAGCATTCATGCCGCGTTAGGCTTTTTCTGATTTTCCCGGCTTGCGAGAATCGGAACATCAACCCATTCCGCCCGATTGCTCACTGGAGGACGGCATGGGCCAAGGCTGGCCAGTTGGCCGCAGTTCCCGGACTGAGGTATCATGGCCTCCGGCACTCGGCAGCTACCAACATGCTCGAAAACGGCGTCCCGATGGCGACCGTGGCTCAGATTCTCGGGTGGTCCGCCTCAACCGCGATTCGGATGGCGAAGCGGCACGGGCATATTCGTCCGGACGCCCAGCGCCGGGCGCTTGAGGGCATAGCAACCGCCATGCCGGATTCAGGGCTGTGGGAAAGCGGCGATTTTAACGGAGAGGTACACCAGAAAGTACACCAACTGCAAGGGTCGAACTAGCTAAGTCATTTCAGGCCCGTAGCTCAGCCCGGTTAGAGCGCTACCTTGACACGGTAGAGGTCAACGGTTCGAGTCCGTTCGGGCCTACCATTTAACCTCTTGGATGTCTTGGCCTTACACCCATTCTTCAATGCGCTTTCCTTCTGTTCAAAAGCCACTGTGTCAGTACGCGTTACAGTAAAAGGTACGCTCAAAGCGCTTGCGATCAGGGGGTCAACCGTCTGCTGTCTGAATGGTTCAGAGAGGTGCTGATATCTCTTCAGGGCGGCACTTCGGTGGCCCGTGACTTTGGCCACAATCGAATCGGGGGCAGCTTGGGCGAGTATAATCGACGGGCTCAAATCGCGCACGTCATGGACATGGAGCCGGGGCAGGGTCGTGCCCGGATGCTCCTGCCATTCTCCCGCTCGGGCCTGACAGTCCCAGGCGAAGCCAGGTCGTCGATTGACAGCCTGCGCGAGACCGGGGGGCATTCTTATTTTCTGATCACTGGATTTGCCCCCTGGATTTCGCCGCAGCAATATATTAGATTTTAGTGTGCCTGCACGGAACCGAAAATCTAGGAGGTAACATGCCTCAAGAACAAGTTGTGAAGCACGGGGATGTCAGCCAGCGCGTGGGCGTCGAGGTCATTCGCGCGCGCGGGGTGGACGTGGATCAACTGATCAAAATGCTGGTCGCCAACGCGGCGGCCGAATTTGCCAGCACTTATTACTACTACACCATCCTTCGGATGCATCTTGCGGGTTACGAGGACTACAAAGAGATCTGCGAGGACGCGCGACTGGAAGACCGGGCGCACTGGGAGCTGATTGTGCCGCGGATTTATGAGCTGGGCGGAGAGCTTCCGAACGACTTGAGGGTGTTTCACGACCAGGCAGGCTGCGCGGCGGCGAAGCTGCCCGATCCGCCGACCGCCGTAAATATCCTGACGGTGCTGCTCGAATCCGAGCGGTGCGCCATCCGGAGCTGGAGCGCCATTTGTGATATGACCTTCGGCAAGGACCCCCGCACTTACGATCTTGCGGCGCGCATCCTCAACGAAGAGATCGAGCACGAAGCGTGGTTTATCGAGCTGCTGGCGCACGAGCGCGATGGCAAATCGATCCCCTCCGGCCATTTTCGCAGGGGCGAGCCCGGCGAGGCTCCGTACAGTAAGAACCGGCCTCTGTACAATCCTTGAAAGCTTGCTTGCTTAACTCATCGCCTGGAAAAGCTCGGCTTTCGTGTGACCCTGGGTATGGCGGCCCGAGCTGAACCTCTTCAGCACCAATGGCACCATTTTCACAGCAGCGAAGAACCTCAGCATTTCCGCTCCGGATAAGCTCCGCCGGAGAACTGTAAGCTCGGGGAGGAGCAGATTTCTCGTGCCTGTTTAAGGGGAGAGCCGTACATGTCGGTGCGAAGTTCCGCTGAGTTGACGGCCCTGCGAGAAGTCGGGAGGATCGTCCGGCTCGCCCTTGTCGAGATGGCAAGCTCCATTCGCGCTGGCATTTCTACCGGCGAGCTCGCAGAGATCGGCGGCCGCGTGATGCGCCGTAACGGCGCGCGATCAGCTCCCGTCCTGGTCTATGGCTTCCCGGGTGACGTACTGATCAGCCTGAACAACGAGATCGTGCACGGGGTTCCCAGCCATTCGCGGCAAGTTCACCCCGGCGACCTCGTGAAGCTCGACGTGACGTTCGAGAAGAACGGCTACATGGCGGACGCCGCGATTACCGTTCCGGTTGAGCCGGTCTCAGAAGATGCGAGGCGTCTGCTTCTCTGCGCGGAGCGTTCCTTCCAAAAGGGAATAAGCGTCGCGCGGGCGAATCATCGCGTCAACGAAATTGGACGCGCCGTCGAACGCGAGGTTCGGCGGAGCGGATATCGGGTGATTCGAGAACTCGGCGGCCACGGCATCGGCCACACAATCCATGAATGGCCCACTGTTCCCAATTTCGATGATCGATCCGCCCACCAACTTCTAACCCCCGGATTAGTGCTAACCGTCGAGCCAATTATCGCGATGGGCTCCGGCAGGCCGATTAGCGCCGGAGATGGATGGACAGTTAAGACTGCGGACGGGGCTCTGTCCGCCCATTATGAGCATACACTCGTGATTACTCAGGAAGCGCCAATTCTGCTGACCGCAGCCTGAGGGAGCAGAAAGCAGAAAGGCGACCGCTAATACCTGATCATGTCTGGCCAGATCAAATTCACCTGCGGGGGTTATCGGCGGCGCCTTCACTTTTGCTAACCGGCGCAGCACGGCGGACGCCGCGGTGCGGCATCGCGGCAACCAGTCGAAGCTCGCGCCGGGCCTGTCGGCGGTCTCAAGTGCGGCTGCTTGCTATGCTGCATTTCGCGGGAGTCACGGCTGAGATACACTGACCGGGACAAATCGAAATCTCTGGAACCGCCGGAGCGGAATCGTGACCTTCCGGAGGAACCGGAAACTCATGCTTCAGTCGTAATGGACCCAGACGAAGTCCGAAAAGCCGTTGATCAGTTCATCCTCGAGGAGATCGACAGCGTTCCTCATCTCGAAGCCTTGCTGATTATGTGGAGGCAGCCTGGCAGGCGGTGGAACGCCGATGAGATGGCGAAGGAGCTCTATCTGAGCCCGGAGCGAGCGCGAAAGATTCTCGACGACCTTGCGCAAAGTCGGCTGATCGCCGCGGCGCCCGATGGGTCGGGCGTTTACCGGTACGAGAATCATGTTGCGGAGGCGCTCATCCGATCCGTCGACGCCGTGTACCGGCGGGAGCTGGTTCGAATCTCCACGATGATCCACTCCAAGGCTTCGGCGGGCGTGCGCGAGTTCGCGCGCGCTTTCCGCTTTTCAAAAAAAGAGGACAAGGTGTGAGATGGGTCCGGCTGTTTATATCCTTGGATTTCTGGTGACGCTGGCTTGCGGCATTCTGTTGATGCGCGGATACCTGCGCGTCAGACAAACGCTCTTGTTCTGGAGCGCCCTCTGTTTTTTGGGACTCGCCGCGTCTAACTTCCTCGTCTTCCTTGATCTGGTCATGCTGCCGAACATCAACCTCTATCTTTGGCGGCTGGCGGTGGCCGCGGTGGCAATGCTGTTTTTACTCTACGGCTTAATCTGGGAGGGAGGATAGGTCATGGCGGTGGGATTTCTATTGGGAGTCGTCGCGGTGACGTCGCTGAGCGCCGGAGTGTTCTTCCTGAAATTCTGGAGGCGCACCCGGGACACCCTCTTCCTCGCTTTTGCGATTGCATTCATCATTGAGGGCGCGAACCGCACGGCTGTAGCTTTTTCCGCCCCTTCCAACGAGGGGAATCCGTGGAATTATATCGTCCGTTTCCTCGCATTTCTCCTGATTCTCTTGGCCATTCTCAAGAAAAATTTTGGCGCGAGCGGCGGCCGTTGAGCTTGCGTTCGCCGGGTTAACCACGCATGGCCGAGATCAAATTCGGAACCGACGGATGGCGTGGCGTTATTGGTGATGATTTTACGTTCGCCAGCGTGCGGCGCGTGGCGGACGCCGCGGCGCGATACCTCGTGGCGGACGCCGCGGCAAATCGCAGACTGGTGGTAGGCTACGATGTGCGCTTTCTTTCCCCAGAGAGCGCCGCGCTCATTGCCGAAACCGCCGCGGGGCATGGAATCGAGGTGATCCTTGCCGACCGCATCACGCCGACGCCCGCGGTGAGCCTTGCCGTCGTCGAGCGGAAAGCCGCCGGCGGCATGATGGTGACGGCAAGTCACAATCCCGGCCGCTGGAATGGAATCAAGTTCAAAGCAGCGTACGGCGGTTCCGCAGCGCCATCGATTGTGAGACAAATTGAATCGCGGCTTTCCTCTCCGGGCGCGCCGGCGCGCAACACCGCGCGCGGCAACGTCGCGTTCGCGGATCTGACGGGCCCCTACCTTGACCGCATCAAGGCGCTGGTCAATCTCAACCGCATTCGCGCCTCGGGTTTCAAATTCGTGATCGATCCGATGTACGGCGCGGCCCGAGGCTTGATCGCGCGGCTGTTCGAGGAGGCTGGCGTTCCGTTCACGGAAATCCACGGCGAACACAACCCGCTGTTTCCAGGATTGAATCCCGAACCCATTGAGCCGCACGTGGAGGACCTGCGCCGCGCCGTTGTGGCCGGCGATTATTCAGCCGGGCTAGCTACCGATGGCGACGCCGACCGCCTCGGGGCAATCGACCGTCGCGGCGGGTTCATCGACTCTCACAAGCTTTTCTGCATTCTGCTCGAGCATCTCGCGGGAGACAAACATCAGCGCGGGGAAGTGGTGAGGACGTTCTCGACCACGACGATGGTCGACAAGATCGCTCGCAAGCACGGCCTGCCGCTCCACGTAACGCCGATCGGCTTCAAGTACGTCTGCGAGCTGATGCTCGCGCGCGACGTGCTGATCGGCGGCGAAGAAAGCGGCGGCATCGGCGTCAAAGGTCATCTGCCCGAGCGCGACGGCATCCTGAACTCGCTCCTGCTCGCGCAGGTGATGGCGGAAAAACAACGAACGCTGGGAGAGCTGGTGGAAGAGTTGAATCGCGAGTACGGGCCGCATTGCTACGGCCGTATCGACCTCGAGATCGATCGGCGAGCCATCGAGCGAACGCTCGAGCGGGTGCGCGACCGAAAAATCGGCAGCGTCGCCGGCCGTACGGTGACCGGCTTTGAAGACCTCGATGGTTACAAGATGCTGTTCGGGGATTCCGCCTGGCTGCTGGTGCGCGCCTCCGGCACCGAAAACCTGCTGCGCCTTTACGCCGAAGCGCCATCGAACGAGGAAGTGACGCAGCTGCTGCGGGAGGTGGCAGACCTAGCTAGAGAGCAGAAGAACACCGGCGCGAACCGAAGGTAAATCGGATCCTGCGACTGAGAATTCGGCATCTCACAATTCGTAGATATAGTCATTCTCAAACATCATGTCATGAGACCTTACCGTCGCTGCAGACGCATCCAGATGCTTACCCTTGATCTCGCCCGCGAGGCTCTGAATTCCTTCGCCAACACCCACAACGGAAATGTCAGATAGAGACAAGTTTGCTCCCGGAAGCTGCGAAAGAGCAGCCTGTAGGCGGCCGTAAGCCTCCCTCGGACCAGCGTCACCCACGAGCGGCGAAATTATATATAGTCTCCAGCGGGCAGATTCCTCAAGGTAGAGCCACAGAGCCCCTGCAATTGGCAACTTCTGCCGTTTTAGCTCGGCGAGGAGCCTCTTGCCCTTTTCAATTACGTCTTTGTCCAGTAGCGTCGTATACATTGGAATACTCCGTTGTTCCGGGTCAGAGACGGCAGCGATCATGTCCCTGGCTTCCTTATCACCTCTGAATCCGTAGCGGCTTGCTTCGGTCCAGTCTTTTACAGTTGCCCAGTTTCTATCAAACTCCCTGTCTTCCTTCATCAGCGCTTCGAAAGCCGGCTTCAGCCCTGCGGTGTCACGCAAGCCGTTCAGATCGTGCCGGTAGAACTTGTCGACAAACCCTTTTTCGGGAACGTCACCCTCTTTGATGTATGCTGCGATGCACGCCTTGAGAGCAAACTCGACGACGTAACCCGCCAGGTAGTAAGCCGCGCTGAACCTCCCGGCTTCAAACAATACCTGCGAATCACCGAGCCGCTCCTCAGCCAATCTTTGCAAGTCCGCTCTATTCATCTACTACCCGGATCATATAACACCCGTTTGGGGAACGCATCCAGGCGCCCGCGCTGCCGTCCGTCCGCCGGTCTATAGCCCGGCGGAGGCAGCTTTCCGCGCGGCATCGAGCACGCCATTGATGAAGTCAACCGAATCGACGCTCGAGAAGCGGCGGGCGAGCTCGAGTGCTTCGTTGATGACGACGGCGGGAGGATTCTCAGACACATGCGAGAGCTCATAGAGCGCGAGCCGAATGATGTTGCGGTCGACCGCGGCCATGCGCTCGACGCGCCAATGCTCGGCGTGTGCGCGCGCGACCGCGTCGAGCGCGCCGGCTTCATTCACGGTCCCTTCAAATAGCGCGCGCGCAAATGAAGCCGTCTCGTCGTCCAGATTGCGCGGCTCGAGAAACGTGTGGATGATCTGTGCGGGCGCGTTCTGGCCCACATCCCATTGGAAGAGCATTTGCAAGGCGAGCTCGCGGGCTTTTCTTCGCGAAGGCATCGGAATCAGACGGCAATCAGCTTTCAGCAACCAGGTTTCCGCGGTCAGCTTTGAGCGGTCAGCACCCCGGGGCGCAGCCCTTCTGAGGGCTCCAAACGGATGGCTCCTAATTGCTGACCGCTGATGCTGACGGGCTGATCGCTAGTGTCCCTTGAAATTTGGCGGGCGTTTTTCCAGGAACGCGCGTGTCCCTTCCTTCATGTCTTGAGTCGCGCACGCGGCGCCGAACAGCGTGGACTCGAGATTTTCGCCCTCGCTTTCTGTACAATCCATTCCGTGATGGACCGCCTCGAGCGCGTAACGCAGCGCCAGCGGCGCGTTCGAGACGATCCGCTGCGCCAGGGAACGCGCTGTGGAAATCAACTCGCTCTCCGGCGTGACGCGGCTTACCAGTCCGATCCGGTATGCTTCCTCGGCGGAGATCGGCTCGCCCGTAAGAATGATCTCGAGCGCGCGCCCCTTGCCCACGAGGCGCGGCAATCGCTGCGAGCCGCCGTAGCCGGGAATCAGACCGAGCTTGACTTCGGGAAAGCCGAAGCTCGCGGATTCCGAGGCCACGCGGAGCGTGCAGGCGAGTGCCAACTCGCAGCCGCCGCCGAGGGCATAGCCGCGAACCGCAGCGATCACCGGCTTGCCCAGGTCCTCGATGCGAGCAAACACGCGCTGCCCAAGCGCGGAAGAATCCCTGCCCGACACCGCATCGCATTCAGACAGTTCTCGAACATCGGCGCCCGCCGCAAACGCCCGATCGCCGTGGCCGGAAACGATGGCGGCCCTCACGGCCGGGTCTTGCCGGAGGACATCGAAACAAGCATCGAGCTCAGAGAGCGTCAGGCGGTCGAGCGCGTTCAGCTTTGCAGGCCGGTTGATCGCGACGTATGCGATCGACTCGCGCACTTCGTAGAGCAGCGTTTGGTAGCTCAGTTTTGCTCCGCTCCGGCTGCCAAGTCTCTGCGGCGCCGGCTCAAGGGTCAAACGGAGTTATCGAGAGAAGGCAGAGCGTGACATTCTGAGGAACCGCAGGCGACGAAGGATCTCAGCGTTGATTGATTCCTAAATGCAGGGATTCTTCGCTTCGCTCAGAATGACAATTCGCAGCGTTTTTGCCGAAGCCTGTTACCGCCTGCGGGCCGCGATTCGCAATCGCCGGTAATCAGCATACCACGCGCCTTCGCGGAAAAGCCGCGGCCGCAGTTGGCGTTCGACCTCGCGAATGAATGCGTCGCGCTGCTGCCGGGGGACCCCCGCAAGGAATGCTTCGCCGAACATCGTGATCCAATTGCGCAGGCCGTCCTCACCATCATCGAGGCGTGTGGGGCGGTCAAACAGCATCGCCAGCGTGACCTCAAATCCATGCTCTTCGAGAAGCGTGGCGTACTCGCCGACACTGGGAAAGTACCAGGGGTTGGGGTCTTTTTCGGGCGTGCATCCGAGCGTGTCGAGAGCCTGGGCGAAGGATTCGATGAATTTCGCCATGTTGCCGCGCCCGCCGAACTCCGCCAAGAGTCGTCCGCCGGGCTTGAGGGCGTTCCGCACGCATTCCGCGACGAGCTCCGGCTCCAGAATCCAGTGGAGCGCGGCATTCGAAAACACGGCGTCGAATGGCCGCTCAGCATGGAAGCTGCGCGCGTCGGCGACCTCGAACTTCAGCCCGGGATAGTTCGTTTTCGCCTCGGCGATCATTGCGGGTGAGCTATCGATTCCGGAAGTTTGCGCGCCCGCGTCGGCGATCTTCGCGGTGAGGTGACCTGTCCCGCAGCCCAGGTCGAGGATTTCCTCTCCTCGCGCCGGCTGGAGCAGTTCAAGCAGATCTTCGGCCCGCTGCCATACGAACGCGTGTTTGGCGTCGTAGAGCTCGGCATTCCATTGTGCAGGCATTTTCTCACTGTACCGCGTTCGGACGGATCACGCGCCGCGCTCGTCGATGCAGAGACGGCCTTGCGGCCCGGCAACCGAGGCGCCCGCGGCTGAAATCCGCCGCTACGCACTCGGAAATGCCTTGACAGGGGCCCGTCCAGCAGTCGTAATCTGTTCTACTTGCTTTCTGCGAGGAGGACCGAATCGTGTCACGAGCTCCGAAGCATTGTGCGAATGATCGTGGGCCCATCGATCGCAGGATCGCCGGCGTGCTCTCCATCACGGGCGAACGCGAGCCCGGATGGCGTGCTGCCTCGCGCGGGAGCCGCCGGCGGAGCCTCGATCTGCCTCTGATGGCGTTAGCGCTCATTGTGGTCGCGGCGGCTTCCGCTCTCGGAGCCCGCTCCAGCAGCGCGAAAAATTTGGCGGCCACCCCGCCCATGGGTTGGAATGATTGGGCTCATTACCAGTGCGGCTACACAGCGCAGACGATTCTCGCGAACGCTAAGGCGCTGGTCAGCAGCGACCTCGCCGCGCGCGGCTATCGCACGGTGACGATTGACGATTGCTGGATGCAGCGCGACCGGGACGCCAGCGGTAACCTGCAGGCTGACCCACAGCGATTCCCGCAAGGGATCAAGCCGGTGTCCGACGCCATTCATGCGCTGGGCCTGAAGTTTGGCATCTATGAAGATTCCGGATCATTCACCTGCGGCAGGTTCGCGGGCAGCGGCCAACCGAAAGGCGGCGGCAAAGATCACTTTCGCCAGGACGCAAGGCTTTTCGCCTCGTGGGGCGTCGATTACCTGAAGCTCGACGGCTGCAATGTTTACGTGCCGCAAGGCAGCAGCACGGAAGAATCCTACCGCAAGGCTTATGCCGCTGAGAGCGCGGCGCTGAAATCAGTCGGCCGCCCGATCGTCTTCTCGGAATCAGCGCCCGCGTACTTCCAGGGCACGCCGGACTGGTACGACGTGCTGAGCTGGGTCCGCCAATACGGCCAACTGTGGCGCGAAGGATCGGACGTCTCGAACTACTATGGAAATAGACCCCCTCGCAGGCGTTTCCGCGCGATGCGCCCGCGCCGCTCGCGCTTCGACAGCGTGCTGTGGAATTACTCGTACAACCTTCCACTCGGCCGCTTCCAAAAGCCCGGCAATTGGAACGACGCGGACTTCATTATCGGCGGCGATAGCGGCCTGAGTTTGGCGGAAACCCGCAGCCAGATCGCTCTGTGGTCCATGATGTCAGCGCCTCTGATCCTCAGCTCCGATGTCAGCAAGCTCAGCCCGCAGGCGATCGCCGTTCTGGGGAACCGAGCGATCATCTCAGTCGATCAGGATTCGCTCGGCCGGATGGCTACGCTGGTGCGAAGGAGCCCTGCGACGGACGTTCTGTTCAAGGCGCTCTCCGGCGGCGAAGATGCAGTCGCGGTGCTGAACCGAAGCGCCGCCCCGGTTCGCGTCGAGCTGCGCCCGAGCGATTTCGGCTTCGCGGCGAGTTCAGGATGCCGACTCGACGCGCGCGACCTCTGGAGCGGAACGGACCGCCCGGGTCAATCCGCGCTCGATGCCGAAGTCGCAGCCCACGACACAGCGATCTGGCGCATTCGCGCTTCCGGCTCGTGCGGCAGGCGCGTGCGCACGGGCGCGGTCATACTGACGAACAACACGCGGCATTACCGCGGAATCGACGGCTACTCCCGCTGTCTCGCTGCTCCGGGCAGCGTTGAAACCTGCACCGGCGCCTCCACCGAGGGATGGACGATCACTCCACGCGGCGCGCTCCGTTCTCACGATGGGCGCTGTCTGGCCGTGGTCAATGGAAAGCCCGCGATGCAAGCATGTCGTCGCAAGGCCGCCCAACGCTGGCGATACACTCTGATAGGCAATCTCGTCAGCGCCGCCGGCGAGCAGTGCTTGAGTGCCGCTTGGCCCGGCAGCGATCAGCAAAATCTAGACATGCAGCCGTGCGGACATAATCAGCCGAACCAGGTGTGGTCGCTGCCGAACTGAGCGTCCGAGGGAACGAGGCTGCATCGGGGGCTAACAGGCTGCGGAAAAACGTGTAGAGGCGGCTTTATGCCCGCAAGCGGCAATCGACAGCGTTGCCCTTATGGCGAGATAAACTCGCCGCTACGTCCCTGAACCCGAGTTTTTCAGCAGCCTGCCGAATGAAAATGGGGCCGGGGCTTTTTCGCCCACCGGCGGCGAACCACGCCGGCCGTTTTTGGATAATGGGTCATTTTGAAATCCACCCAACTCATCACGAGCTATTATCTAAAAAGCGATATGCCCGAGTTTCTTCAGATCGGCTGCCACCTTTCAAAGGCGAATTCCACGGCGAACGCCCCGGCGTGTCGCCCGACAGCGGTGTTCTGGCTTCAGGGAATCACTCTGGTTTGGAGGCTGGCCGAGTGCGGCGTGTCACTGTAGCGGCAGCCGCGGCGCACAGCCCAGCAATGCTTGCGTTCGGCTCCGATAGCTTTGTGGAGCTATTGTCCGCGGTGATCGTTCTTTTGCAGTTCCTGCCGCAAGCCTTCATTTCGGAACGGAACGCAGGTCGTGCTGCTGGTGCTCTCCTGCTCATCCTTGCTTTTATTGTCTGCGTTACAGCAATTGTTTCTCTGGCTCTGCGCCTGCACCCCGAGACTAGCCGTCTCGGTATTGGAATCACCCTGGCGGCCCTCGTCGCGATGCCCATATTGGCTAAGCTGAAGCTCCGGGAGGCACGCCGGACTAGCAATCCAGCCCTCGCAGCCGATGCCGTGCAGTCGGCCACTTGCGCCTATATGGCCATTATCGCCCTGGCGGGTCTGGCGGCAAACGCAATCTTCCATATCGCATGGTTTGATTCCCTTGCCGCGCTGGTAGCCGTACCGTTGCTGCTTCAGCAAGGCCGGGCAGCCTGGCGAGGATGGGCTCGCGGTTGCTGTTGAGTCGCCCCGGTGGGCTCGAACTGGTCCATTACCCGTTTTTGAAAACCCTTGCAATTCGTCGCGATAAGCGGTAAAAGAGAAGTGTGCGATCGGAAGGACCAAATAGTCCACCGCGCATAGATCAACCCAACACACACCGCTCTTGCGGTGCGTACCGCTGGCGACGCCCTGCAGACGCCGTCGCGGCGTGAAGAAGCAAGCGAAATGGGGAACCTTTGCGGTTCCCCATTTTCGTTTTCCTACCGATTCCGCATCGTCACCGGCAGCCGGGGACGTAGCGCGAAGCTACATGGTCGATCCATTCGTTCAAATGCCGCGCTGATTCACGCATCCAGGTGTTGGTTCACGCCCCAGGCGTTGGGGTGAAAGCGATATGTTATAGTTTGACCGAACGTGTGAATTGCCGGGATGGGGTGAGCGTTGGACTTCGAGTTTTCTGAAGATCAACAGGAAATCAAACGCTCCGTGCGCGAGTTTGCCGAGCGTGAAATACGGCCTCACGTGATGGAGTGGGATGAAGCGCAGCACTTCCCGCAGGAAATCCTGCCTCAGCTCGCGCGGCTCGGACTGATGGGCGTGACGGTTCCCAGTGACTGGGGTGGATCGGGCCTCGGGCACGTCGAGTACACGGCCATCATTGAAGAGCTCGCCCGCGTCGACGGCTCCGTGGCCATCGCGGTCGCGGCGCACAATTCCTTGTGCGCGGGCCATATCGCGGAGGCAGGCACCGACGAGCAGAAGCGGAAATTCCTGGCGCCGCTGGCGCGTGGCGAGAAGCTGGGCTGTTGGGGCCTGACCGAGCCGCAAGCGGGCAGCGACGCGAGCGGCACCCGCACCACCGCCCGTCTTGAGGGCGATACCTGGGTCTTGAACGGATCGAAAACCTTTACCTCGAACGGCAGCTACGCCGACATTTGCGTCGCCATGGCGGTCACCGACAAGGATGCCCGCAAGCACGGGATTTCCGCCTTCATTATCGAACGCGGCACCCCGGGTTTCCGGCCCGGAAAGAAAGAAAACAAGCTCGGCCTCCGCGCGAGCGACACTGCCGAGATTATCTTCGAGGATTGCCGGATTCCTAAGGAGAATTGCCTCGGCAAGCGGGGCGAGGGTTTCATCGACTGCCTGAAGATTCTCGATAAGGGCCGAATCTCGATTGCCGCGTTGGCCGTGGGCATGGCGGAAGGCGCCTTCGAGGCGAGCGTCCGCTACTCCCGCGAGCGCAAGCAATTCGGCAAGGCGATCGCCGAGTTTGAGGGCATTCGATGGAAGCTGGCGGATATGGCGGCCGAAATCGACGCGGCGCGGCTGCTGACGCTGCGCGCTGCGGCGCGCGTCGATCGGGGCCTGCGAGTGACCAAGGAGAGCGCCGTCGCGAAGCTCGTCGCTGGGGAGACGGCTGTCCGCGTGGCGAATGAGGCCGTACAGATTCACGGGGGGTACGGATTTATCAAAGATTATCCGGTGGAGAAGTTCTACCGCGATGTGAAGCTGTGTACGATCGGAGAAGGCACCAGCGAAATCCAGCGGCTCGTGATCGCTCGAGAAGTATTGCGCGACGCCGGAGAATCCTGACCGGGGCGACGTGAGCCTGAACCCACCTGCCGCCCGCATGCCGAGCTGCTGCACCCATCCAAAGCAAAGACCATTGCCAAGCCCCCTTCCCGAAGCGCGGCCGCAAGAACCGCAGCCTCGGTAGCGCAGGGCTTCACAGAGTGCGGATAAGCGTCCCGTAACCGGTGTAGTGGCGAACTTACGGCGCCATAAGCCTTGTCTTCTCAACCGGCGAGTGGCGGCATAAAGCCGCCGCTACTTGTTTTCCGCAACTTACTAGAAGAAAAACTTGACCGCCAGTTCGACGATCCGGTGCCCTTGCTTCGTTGTCGTCATTCCGAATAGCGAGCTGTTCACCTTGCCAGAGTTCGGGTCGAAACTAAGGCCGAGATTCGATCCGTTGAACGACCACAGCGGGTGGTTCATGAAGTTGTAGCCGTCCACGCGGAATTGCAAGCTCTTCGATTCTGAGATCTTGAAAGTCTTGAACAGGGCAAGGTCGGAGTCGAAGAAGGCCGGCCCATAGATCGGCGGCGCCATCAGCGGGCCGTTCTGCCCGACTTGGGTCGGCATCGCGAAGCAACTCGAATTGATAAATTGGTGGGTTCCGAGGTTTGCCCGCGGGTTGCAGGTCAAAATAGGATTGAGTTGAATATCCGGCGTGCCCAGCAGCGACATGTTGCTGATGTTGAACGTCGTTCCGGGAATGGTGGCGCTGTTCAGGTTCATGCCGAAATTCTGACCTTGGTAGCCGGAGAGATTGGGTCCGCTGTTGATCGTGGTAACCCCCGAAAGCTGCCAGCCGTTCGCGACGCCGCTCGCCAGCTTTCCATGTGCCACGCTCGGGAGCTGAACCGAATAAGCGGCGTTGAAGATGTGCGTCCGGTTCGACGAGAGGACGCCATAATTGTCCGCCAAGTTGAACTGGTCGTAAAACCCAACAATCCCCATCGCCTTGCCGTAGGTGTAGTTGAGGTCGATGTTGTACCGGCCCGCCGTGTGAATCCATGACACCTGCAAAGCATTGTAATTCGAATAGGCATTGCTCGTGGCCAGGTAGAGATCCGAGTAGCCAAGATACGGTCTGAAATTGTCGGCCACGAGTTTGTTCGGATCGACTCCTCCGTTGTTGGAGGAGAGCATAGCCCCGACCGGAACCAAATTGATGTTATCTGTGTTGAAGCCGGCTGTTCCGCCGTTGCCTGAGCCCGGTATGTCCCGCGTGCGGTTGCCGACGTAGGCAACTTCGAGCAGGCTTGACCAGGGCAGCTGGCGGTCGACGGTGAAATTCCACTGGTCGGTGTAGGGCTGCTTGTTATCGGTGCTGTCCACTGCCGAGGGGCTCGAAGCCACGGCAGTGAAGTTGCCCGTACTCAGGCCCGGGACACCGGGATACAATACAGATGGGTCAACCAGCAAAGGTTCAGTCCCCCCGCCCGGCAGTGGAACTGTGCTGTTGGCAGTGACGGATTCAACCCCCGCCGTAGCATCCAGGCCGCTTGTGAACTGTCCGGCATGGAAGAAATACCGACCCCAGCCGCCGCGCAAGACGGTCTTGCCGTTACCCTGCAGGTCATAAGCGGCCCCGATACGCGGCTGGTAGAAAAACCCCCGTGTGGGAAAGCCGCCGTCAGGAATAGCTGAATCCTTCTTATGCCAATCGAATCCGCAGAAGGTTGGAGCGGCGGTACACGCCTGCCCCTGATAGAGCGAAGGGTTAAAGATTGCGTAACCGTCGTTCAGCCTGTCATACCACGGCTGCATATGCGCAAAGCGAAGCCCATAGTTGACGGTCAAGCGCTTGGTCACTTTCCAGTCGTCCTGACCAAAAAATTCATAATCGTTCCAGGCAATATCGTTGATTCGGTTGAAGTTGCTTTCATTGTAAGAGCTGGAGATGCCCACGAGTTCGTCGGCATAGGAATCGCCGGTGGTGTACGGGTTGCCCGAGGAAACGAACTGCCACTCGCCGTTGCTGTTGTTGTTAGCGGGCTGAGAATTGCGAATCCATTCCCAGAAGAAGCCGCCTTTAATGGTGTGCGTGCCAATGACCTTCGCCACCTCGTCGCTGAAACTCGGCATCCATTTATCCGCGTACAAGCCTGCTGAAGGTCCGCCCGCCTCAAACCCGCCGGGATTGAAAACTAGCGCGGTTTCATTACCGAAGCTTCCAAATGAGGGGATCTGCTTTACGCCGTTTTTGAAAAGGCCCTGGATGTTGTAGCCAACGTTCGAGCGATCCACTTTTGAGGGATTCTCAAACACGTTCGGGAAGAGGATTCTGGTGTAACCGAAGACGAACTCGTTCGTCAAAGTCGGGCTGAATATGTGAGTTAAAGACGCAGAGACGGAGTCGGATCTGTTTTTGCCCAGGATCGGCGTGGGGTAAGGCACCTGCGACCCATTGCGCCACCACAAGCCCACCGGAAATTGCTGCGTCTCGCGCTGATAGTTGTAGCGAACGAACAACTTCGTGTTGTCGCTAATATTGTAGTCTTCGCGCGTGTTGTACTGCTGGTTGTTCTGGTTGAACACTTCCGACTGCACATAGTTGTAGCCACCCGTGTTGCTAGGATTTGCGTTCGGAGTTGGGTACAGCTTCATCAGCGCCAGCGTGTTTGGGTCGATTGTCGAGCTGAGGTTGCCGCCGGGGAATTTCGCTAGGGTTGCCGCATTAAGGCAAGGAGCGTACGGCACTCCCGTTGTTCCTCCGGTCCCCGCACAGGCCGTCCCGACCGGCGAGCCCGAAGCCGTGATAAATCCGTTATTGGCGTCGCCGATCGCCTCAAGATTGGCTGTGGAAAAATCTCCGCTCTCGAGCGCCGGCGTCGGTACCGTCGCGCGGAGCAAGCCCGTATCCAGGGTTTGGTAGAAGTACTCGTACCCAAAGAAGAAGAACAGTTTGCTGCGACTCTTATTGAAGCTCGTGCCCGGAATGATCACCGGCCCGCCGATGGTGCCGCCGGGGTAGTAATACTTGTTCTGCGGCTTGGGCGCGCCCTCGTCGTCATTGAGGGCATCGTTGGCATTCAGCGCGTAGTTACGGGCGTAGAAGAATCCCGAGCCGTGGAACTGGCTGCCGCCCGCTTTGGTCACTGACGTTACCACGATGGGACCTTTTTGCGTCTCGGCGCTGAAGTTTGAGGTATCAACTTTGAGTTCCGAGATGAAATCGGAGTTGGGGTTCACCGGAGTGTCGCAATCGCATCCAGGATCGGAGACGTGCGAACCATCCGCCATAATGTCGAGCGAATTTCCGGGCAGGCCGTTATACGAATACGCGTTGTTCAGCGGGCTCTGGCTGCCCGCATCGCCGTTCGCGTTGATTCCGATAACTTCGCCGTCGTAGTTCTGCTTATTGGCGGTGCCGTTTTGGATCGCAAAGCCCGGCATGATTTTCAGGTACTCGGCGGCATCGCTGCCCACCTGAACGAAATTCTGCAGTTCCTTGCTGGTCAGCGTTTCCGATTTTTCGCCGGAGTCTACCGGCACGATCGACGACGCTACACCCGTAACCTGAACCGTCTGCGTCGTGCTGCCGAGCGTGAGCGTCACATTGACATTTCGCTTCTGGCCGCCGAGAATCGTCAGTCCAGTAGCTTGGTACGTCTGAAAGCCCTGCTTCTCGACCGTCAGCTTGTAGGTAAAATTGCCCACGCTGACCGCCGCGAACGTGTAATAGCCGGCAGAGTCGGTCACCGTAACGCGCTCTGAGTTCGAAGCTTCGTTCACGAGCTTCACGGTTGCGCCCGAGACCACGGCGCCGGAGGGGTCGCTCACCACGCCGGTCAGCGTGGCAAAGAGCGATTGCGCCCCGACCTGCGGTGCGCCAAACGCTAAGGCTAGGGCGAGCGCGACTGTTGCACCAAAGATTCGCGCTACCGATCGGAACTTATTCATAGTGCATATCTCCTGTCCGCAGGTTTTTTCGCCAAGCCCTGCAGGGCTGATCGTGGCAGAGACCCGGGCGGTTCCGTGTTGAAAATTTTAGGAGCCGGGATTATAACAGCCCAAAATGCGGCTTCAAGGCTATACCCGTTATCAGATAGTTACAAAACGCTAACTGCCTATTTTTCAATGAGGTTACACCATATGGAAGATAATTCTGGGACGGTTGTAACGTGACGAATCGGCAAAGTGGTATACTCTTCCCAGTCTCAAATGGCCCCGGACGGCCGGAGTTTTATTGCGCCGGCTGAGGGACCTTCGGGTCGGCACGGATCCGTCTGAAACAGTGCTTCCAGAATTAGTCTCGTCCAGCATAGGACAGACTCCCCGGCCCGCTTGGTTTTTGAATGTCCGATTCTTTGCAAATCCAGGACCAGGAGCGCGCCTCGCTGAAAGCGGTGCTCGAATCGAGGGCGTTCTCGAAGTGTCAAAACCTGGCGAAGCTCTTGCAGTATCTCTGCCAGAAACGTCTAGCGGGGTGCGCTTCAAACCTGAAGGAATATAACATCGGCGTCGAGGTGCTCGGACGAACCCCGGATTTTAATCCGGCCGAAAACTCAATCGTTCGGGTGGAGATCCATCGTCTCCGTGAAAAGCTGAAGAAGTACTATCGGGAGGAGGGGGCGGCCGACTCCTGCATGATTACTCTTCTGCCCGGTAACTATGCCCCGCAATTTATCAGCCGGGGCGCGCCCGCGCCGGATCGGGTGAACGGAAAGCCCGTTTCATCGGAAGCCGCAGCGCACCCCGGAGAGGCGGCGCCTTCACCGGCAGCGTCAGCCGCCGCCACACCAAGTATGCCCGCTGGCGGGATGAGCGAATCGGGGACTTCGTTCCGATCACACCACGCGCCGCGCGCTGGATCGACCCGCCTCTATCTGCTTATCGCGGCCGCATCGGCCGTGATGATCACTCTTGTGACGTTGCACGTTCAGAGCCTTTCCCGCTCACGGACGCTGCCTCCGCCGCTTTCTGCGGCCAATTCCCGGCCTTCAGCAAGCGCAGTATCGCCGGACGCGGCAGTCCGCATTCTGGCCGGGTATACGAAAGCACAGTATGTTGATCGGGCCGGGAGAGAGTGGCGGGGAGACCGTTACTACGCCGGCGGGGAGGAAGCGAGTCTGACACAAAGGTTCTTCTTGCGCACGCTCGATCCCACCCTTTTTGAAACCTACCGCGCGGGAGATTTTGCATATAATATCCCGCTTGCGCCGGGCACGTATGAGCTGCGATTGTATTTTAGCGAAGGCACCTACGGCCCCGATACGCTTTCAGGAGGTGGAGAGACCAGCCGCCTGTTCAGCGTCACGCTGAACGGCAAGCCCATTCTAAGCAACTTCGATATCCTGAGCGACGCGAATGGCGAAGACGTTGCCGACGTCCGCGCGTTCAAGGACGTTCACCCCGCATCCGACGGATACCTGCACCTGAAATTTGACCGCGACATCTCCGATCCGCTCGTCAATGCGATTGAAGTAGCGCCGGCGGCGCCAAGCAGAATGAACTCCATTCGCATTGCGGCTGAGGATGATTCCTTCACCGACGGTGAGGGCCGCCTCTGGAATCCCGACTGCTACTTTGAGGGCGGCCGGCTCGCGGTGCGCAAAGTGCCCGTCGAGGGCACGCGGGATCCGGGACTTTACGCCGGCGAGCGATTCGGGCATTTCGACTACGCGATTCCCGTCGCGCCGGGAAAGTACCGCCTCACGCTGAGCTTCGCAGAAACGTACTTCGGCGCGGGCAATCCGGGAGGAGGCGGCGCGGGCAGCCGGACTTTTGACGTGTACTGTAACGGGGCTGCGCTGCTGCGCAATTTCGACATCCTGAAAGCTGCCGGGGGCGCGAACCGGGCTTTGCGGAAGGTTTTCGACGGACTTCAACCGAATGCCCAGGGTAAGCTGGTCCTCCGGTTTGTTCCCGTCGAGAACTACGCCTGCGTGAACGCGATCGAGGTGGATGACGAATCGAAGTGATCCGCAGCCACGGCTCGCGAGGCATTGGTGAGAAACGCCGGTCTTGCCGTTGGCTCTCGATCACCCGGCTGAGAATTCGGTCGAAAGGTCAGTTCACGATATTCGCCGAGAGCACCAGGAAGAGCGCCAAGTCGGGACTGAAAACGTCGGTCTTGCCCACCACCACCTGTTGATTCGCGCCGACGTCGATGTCGGTCGAAATGCTGGCAGCGGTTTGCCCGCTGTTCGGCCGGAAGATGACCAGCCTCAACCCAGTCAGGCTGACCGACCCGGCGTTTTGTTCGGGAACAATCCTGGCACGGTCAACACGGAAATCGACGTTCGATACCTCCACGCGGTTAGGAACACCCGGATTTCCCTGCCTTGTGCCGATGGGTGTGACACCAGAAATATCCGCGCCACCGCCATTCGCCATGCGAAGGGTCAGAGTATGAACGAGGCGGAAGTCCCGATAGCCCAACACGCCTCTCAACTGGTTCACGACTTCAGCGAGCGATGAGGGAAGGTTAGCGCCGGGCATGCCGGGCGGCAGACCCATCTCACCGGGTTGATAATTCGAGTCCGCGGGCCGCCGCGTTGACATCAGCAGGTACGCGGTTATGAAGACATCCTGAGCCGGCGGCGGAGGCACATCCAGCCGGTGGATCGCCTCCTCGGCTGTCGACACCCTGGACGGCGGACCGCTGATTGCAATCACTTTGAGCGTGGAGTCGGGTCTCGTACTGACCCCGAAGTAGATCAGCAGGCGAGAGAGGCGGTCAACGTCCGCGTATTTGACGTGTACCACCTTTGCCACATTGTGTTCGACCGGAGCGGATCGAACAGCGCGAGCGGTCGGGGAACCGCTCGGCTTGGGGGCGGCCGCTTGCTGACCCTGGGCCCTTGCACTCACGGCGGCAAGCTGCAGTAAGAATCCCAGCGCCAGCGCGAAAACGATCCTCGGGGACCAAAGTCTCATGTGGGATGCGATGCCGCTCATCGTGCGATCTCCATTCTCAGTCGACGATCATGTAAATCACTACGTTCGGGTCGTTCGTGATCAGCTTGACCTTCAATTCCGGTTTCTGGTGAGGCGAATTGCTCGTAATCGCGAGGTCCTTCCCAGGAGCGGAAGCGAGTGCTATTCGCTGGCGGAAACTCCCGAGCGGCTGTTGCTCGAGTGCCGCCGACTGCGTTTGATACGTGGCGGGCGGTGCCTTCCGGGCGCTCGGATCGTAATGGGCGTGCAGAAGAGCATGCCGGAGCCGTCGCGCAGGGATGAATCGCGCCGTGGAAGCAAGGAGGAGGCGGGATTCCATGCGGCGCCTCGGGGCAGCGCCGGCGCGCTTCGGTTTGGGAAGCGGGGAAGACCGTTGAGGCGCCGGGGCGCGGAAAACCTGCGTCGTCTGGGCCAGCGATGTCCGGCCGTTGCGCAGGCGCACCAGGCTAAACGACCCGATGGCAAGTGCGACGATCACGCCCGCGGCGGCCGCGTAGCGATGTGCCGGAAACCGACCAGACGGGGGCCCGCTGGCGACGGTGCGCATCAAGCGCGTACGGATGCGGTCGAGCGCCGCTCCCTGGTCGGCGTCGCGGCTGAGGCTCTTGAGCGTGGCCTGCAACGCCCTCAGCTCGAAAGCAAAAATACGGCAAGTACGGCACGAATGCAGGTGCGCTTCGAGGACGCGCGCCCTTCGGATCGGGAGGTCGCCTTCCAGGTACAACGCGATATCGAGCTGGAGCTTTTCGCATTTCATGATGCACCGCCTTTGGGCGAGCTTCCCTCCGGTGGTCGCGGCGCGTATCCGCTAATCTGCTCAACGAATTTCTTGATCTTTACTCTCGCGGCGCTGATCTGAGAGCGCACCGTGGTTTCGGTGGATCCCAAAATGCGCGCGACCTCGCTCGTAGGAAGCCCTTCGATGTCGCGCAGCACAATGGCAGCGCGCTCCTTTTGAGTGAGCGCTTCGAGGGCTTGTGTCACCAGGCGCTTCTGGTCCGCCATTTCCAGGTCTGCGTCGGTCCTGCGAACGGAGTCGTCCGAACCCGCTAGGCCGGAGGCCGACGCATGCGCTCTGCCTCGCTTACGCGCGAAGTCGCGGCAGACGTTCACGGTCATCCGGTACAACCACGGGGTCAGGCTGCGACTTGGGTCGAAGCGGTGCAAGTAGCGATAAAGCCGAAGGAACACCTCTTGCGTGACATCCTCGGCGTCCTCCGTGCTGCCGAGCATGTGCAAGGCAGTCATCAGGACGCGCCTTTGGTGCTCGACGACGATCGATTCGAAGGCGGCTCGATCCCCCGCGCGGGCGCGCTCGATGATTCGAGCCGCCTCGCCCCTGCTGCTCGGGTCATCGATCCCGCAATCCGTCATTCTGAGCGCCAGCTCTTCGCAACTCATTTGCGTTCCACCAATATATACTGGCGCTGGGGCGAAAACGTTGAAGGCATCCGTAAAATTTTGGCTGGGTGCGCGAACAGACCCGCGCAGTTCGGGAATAATTGTTGCGGAAGACTTGTGCTCGCCTCTCGGAATTTGCATCTAACCGGACTGCTTGCAGCTTCGGTTCGGCCCGGGCTGTAGCGCCGGTCTATGACCGGCGACGTTCTATCTTCCAATGCTTTCGCCGCACCCTTCCTCCGTCAGGGCAGGCTCCGAGCGGCGCTACAGAAATAATTCCGGCGCTCTTGCATTCGCCAATCCGTCTGCGTGATAATCAGTGAGTTTATGCCCGGTAAGATGAGGAGACGAACTCAGGAGAGAGTGTTTGGGATCGGATTGGCGGCGGGACTTGCGCTGCTGATGGCCGGTTGCAGCCCCGCCAGCATTGCGTTCCGCGAAGGCCGCAAAGCCGAAGAGCAAAAGGATTACGACACCGCGATCATTCACTTTCAGAAGGCCCTCGAGTATCAGCCGGAAAATTCCCGCTTCATGATTTTTGAGAAAGACGCTCGCGCGAAAGCTTCGGAAGCGCACCTCGATCGAGGCCGCCAGCTTCTCGCCATCCGGCGGCCAGACCAAGCCGCGGCCGAATTCCAGAAGGCCGTTGATATCGATCCCAGCAATCTGGCGGCGGCGCAGTTGCTCCAGCAGATTTTGCTCAAGCAGTCGGCGGCCGCCGAGCAGCGGCAGGCGGAGATTCGCCGCGGCATGGAGCACGCCGAGGAAGGGCAGACCAGCGGGGTGGTGAAGCTGAAGGCGCTCTCCACCCAGCCAATCTCCGTCCTGCATTTATCCGCGGATTCCCGCACGGTATTTGAAACGCTGGGGAAGCTTGCGGGCATCAATGTGGCATTTTCGTATGATCTCCGCCCCGAGCAGATCTCGCTGAACCTCACCAATGTGACGATTTCCGACTCGCTGAAGGCGGCGGCGGACGAAGCGCACGTCTTCTGGACGGCGATCACGCCGAACACGATCCTCGTGGTTCCCGACACGCTGGCGAATCGCCGCGAGCTCGAGCCGCGGGTCATGAGGACGGTTTACCTCCGCAACCCGCTGACCACGCAGAACAGCTCGGCAATCCTAACGGCGGTGAAGCAGTTGATGACCGGCGGCGGTCTGCAGATCATGCCGGCCTACGAGGATCCGGAAACCAACTCGATCACGCTCTACGACACGCCGGAACGCGTGGCCGAAGCGGTTCAACTGA
>JBOGKE010000151.1:0-69920 GCA_050745265.1 Terriglobia bacterium | reverse complement strand
AAGAGATGCGCCTGCATCAGGAATTGCGCGAGCAGGAACAGGTGGAGTTCGGCGTTTCGCCGGAGGAAGCGCATTACGCCGCGCTGCGGCGTTTCGGTAACAAGCTTGTGTTGAGAGAGGAGAGCCGTGATATCTGGGGATGGAACTGGCTCGAAACGTTTCATCGGGACCTTAGCTATGGCTTTCGCCAGCTTCGCCGAAGTCCCGGCTTCACGACGATCGCCATTCTGACGCTGGCGCTGGGCATCGGTGCGAACACGGCGATCTTCAGCTTCGTTAATGCCGTGCTTATGGAGCGACTGCCTTATACACACCCTGAGCAGATCGTGATGGTGTGGGAGAAGCCGCCGGGCGGCGAACGCAACGGCATTTCCACCATGAATTTTCTCGATTGGAAGCGCCAGAACACCGTCTTCACGGCTTTGGCGGCGAAGACCGGCGGCTCCGTAACCCTGACCGGAGGCGACCGGCCCCTGCAGCTCCAGGGTGCTCGAGTATCGGCGCCGTATTTCAACATCTTTGGTGTGAAGCCCATGCTGGGGAGAACGTTTGCGCCCGACGAGGATCAGCTCGGAAAAAACCAGGTTGTGGTCCTTAGTCACAGAGTCTGGGAGAGCCGGTTCGGCGCAGACCCGAAAATTATCGGTCGCACCATTAGTCTCGACAACAAGCCTTACACGGTGATCGGCGTCATGCCGCCCCGGACGCCCTTCGACCGTAGCCAGAATCTTCTTTGGACTCCGCTCGCTTTCACGCCTAAGGAGATGACCCGCGATTATCATTGGATGATCAGCGTGGCGCGGCTAAGGCCTGGCGTGAGGCTGCAGCAGGCCCGCGAGCAGATGAAATCCATCGCGGCGCGGATCGCGCATGATTATCCGGAGTCGAACAAAGGCTGGAGCGTCACTGTCGACCGGTACCAGGACACTTTCGTCGGTCAGAGGTTGCGGCGATCTCTCTGGGTCCTGTTGGCCGCGGTAGGCGCCGTGCTGCTGATCGGGTGCGTCAATCTGGCCAACTTGCTGCTGGCACGCGGCGCGAGCCGCGAGCGTGAGGTCGCGGTGCGGTCGGCGCTGGGGGCGAGCCAAAGGCGGCTGGTGCGTCAGTTCCTTACGGAGAGCGTGCTGCTCTCGGGCTTCGGAGGAGTGGCCGGTCTTCTTCTGGGCTACGGACTCATCGAGGTCTTCAAGCCTTGGACACCACTTTTCCATCTGCCAATCGAGGTCGATGTTCGGCTCGACGGGCGCGTGCTGTTGTTTGCCGCCGCGGTGGCGATCGTTACCGGAATTGTTTTCGGCATTGCGCCTGCCGTCCGCTCCGCTCGCTCCGACTTGGTGGAATCTCTGAAAGAAGGCGGGCGCACCGCCAGTTCGGGCACGGGCCGGAAGCGGTTGCGCAATGGGTTAGTGGTAGCCGAGGTCGCGTTAGCGTTTGTCCTGCTTTCGGGCGCGGGGCTTCTGGTTCGTAGTTTTTACCAGTTGCAGGAAGTCGACCCTGGCTTTGAGAGCACGAACGTAATCACGATGCGGCTGCCGATGACGTCAGCGCAATACCCGAACGGGCCTCGAATCATCAGCTATCTTGACCAGGTAAGAGAGAAGCTTGACGCCGTGCCAGGCGTCCTTGCAGCCGCCACAACATCAGCGCTACCGCTCGAAGGCTGGAGCGACGGCATGCCGTTCCTGATCGAAGGGCGGCCTTTTGTGGATATGGCCAATCGCTCCTCCGCCGGGTTCAAGCAGGTGAGCCCGTCTTACCTTTCCGCCCTCCACATGCGGTTGCTAAAAGGGCGATGGCTGGCGGAAACAGATACCGCCGCAAGCGTGCCGGTGGTGGTAATCAACGAGCCCATGGCGAACCGCTATTTCAAAGGCGAAGACCCCATCGGCAAACGAATCCTGGTTCAGCAGATCATTCCTGGCCAGCCCGCTCTCGGACCTGAAATACCTTGGCAGGTGGTCGGCGTGGTGGCCGAGGAAAAGTCAGACGGGCTCGATATTTCGGACACCGGCATGTACGTTTCGTACAAACAGAGCCCTACCACAAACACGTCCGTAGTGATACGTGCCGCAATGGATCCAGGCCGTTTGGTGAAGTCAATCGAGGCGGCTATCTGGCAGCTCAACAAGAATCAAGCCGTTAACGAGATCAAGACACTGGACGAGATCAAATCCGATTCGCTGGGGCCTAACCAGTTAAGAGCGACTCTGCTGGGAATCTTCGCGGCGCTGGCGCTTTTGCTCGCGGCCATCGGAATCTATGGCGTGATCTCGTACTCGGTGGCGCAACGGACCCACGAAATGGGCGTGAGAGCAGCACTGGGCGCAAGCCGTTGGGACCAGCTACGCCTGGTACTGAGTGGTGGCATGGCGCTCACGGCCCTGGGCCTGGGAATCGGAGTCTTGGGAGCGCTAGCTCTCACTGGTCTGTTGTCGAGTCTCTTATTCGGTGTGAGCCCGCATGACCCGTGGACACTCACAGCCGTCGCGCTGATTCTCGCGGGTGTCGCAGCCGGCGCTTGCTACATTCCCGCGCGCCGCGCGACCAAGGTCGATCCGGTGGTGACCCTGAGACACGAATGACAGACAGTGACAAGCAGGTAGCGCAGACTTGTTCTTCAAAGTCTGCGGTTTTTCCGCGCACCTGAACAAAAGCCGCGGAGTTCAACAACAGCTCCGCGCTACAACTATCCTCTGAGGACCGTGATGAGGAACAAGCTCGCCGAGGCTGGCAGAAGATTCCTGGCGCTGTTTCAGGCTCCGTAACTCTCAACCTTACTGGAACGCTATACAGTTTCGATCTCCCTGTAGTAACGGGGACCGGAACGATCAGCCCCAACATGTTTATGTACGATAACAACTGTTCGGTTACCTGCAGCGGTACCGACACGTTCGATGGAAGCTTTTCTGGTACGGTGACGTATACCTACACGCCGCCAGCTTCGGCGGCGGAGCTGGGCGTTTTGCCGATGCTGGGCGGTCGTGTTGCTGGCCGGGGTGTGGGTCGAGCGGAAGCGGATATTTACCCGCTGCGAGGGTAGCCACGCTCAGAGCGCGTAGCGCAAAGTTGCGCCAGCCCTCCGGCCAGTCCGAATTCATAATTCACCATTCATAATTCCGCATTCATAATTTGTGCTGGTACGAATGAGACGAATGATACGAACGAGACACACTTGCCTCTTGAAAACCGCCGCGCCCGTGTTATCCTCTAAGTAGGCGTCCCTCACGTTAAAAAATCACCCATGCCAGGAGGTTTCGATGTCACTCATCCCGTCACGGCCGGCCACAGCAGCCCAGACCGCTGCGCGCCGCGCGAATGCCCGCAAATCCAGGGGTCCAAGGACGCTGCGCGGCAAGCGGATTGCCTCGCTCAACGCCATGAAGAGCGGTGGGACGGCGCAGCCGGCCACGCGTCCCGTGTGGCAGTCGATGGCCGCGCTCGGCGAAGATCCCGCGCGCTACCAATCGCTGCTGCGGGACACGGTGAACTCGTTCTTGCCGCGGACGCCGATGGAGCTGAGCCTCTGCGAGGAGATCACGCACCTGCGGCTCAAATTGGAGCGCAACCGGCAGGCGCAGGAAGCGAAGGTGGTGCGCACGCATGAGGCGCTCGAGCGCTCGCGCGAGCGATCCGCGCGCGAGATGGAGCGCGGAGCCAGCTACGACGCGCCCCAGGCCGAGGTGCTCGAGCGGGGGCTGCGATCCGCTCCGGCGTCGCCGGCGAAATTCTCCGAGGTCACCGCCTGCCTCGACGCGCTGCGGAAGCGCATCGGCCGCGGCGATTTCTCCGATGAGACCGAAATCGAGGCGCTCTATGGCAAGAAGCCCAGCCTCCGCGGCGCCGGGATCCTCAGCGCCTTTCGCGAGCTCGCCGCACAGCCCGACGACCGGCCCCTCGCCTCGGCCCTCCGCATGATGATCCTCGAAGAAGTTCGCGACAACGCCGAGGAAGCCCAGTGCTATTACCGGGAGCACGTCGAAATCTCGCGCGCCATGCGCCTCGAGTGCCTCGCGCCGGCGGGCGACCGCGAATACCTGCAGCTCCAGCGGCAGGAAAACTGGATTCACCGCCAGATCGAGCGCAAGATCAAGCTGCTGGTGATCGTACAAAAGGAGTGCCGCCGGGCGCCAGACGATGCGGAGGCGTGCGACCTCTCACTGGCACCCTCAGGAGACGGACCGGTGGGATGGATCGAGCCGGCCGACGCACGCTCCCGAGCGAAGGAGTCCGTCCCGCCGCCGCAACGCTCCACGGGCCGCGGTGAGGAACGCGCCATCGCGCTGCGCCACAAACTCGCAAAGATCAATCCTGCGGCAACGCGGGACCAAAAGACATGGGCCGAGACGGTACGGCTCATCAATCAGGTTTACGGTATCGAGGAGCCCTTAGCGCCCGCAGGGTCGGGAACGTCGCAGGCGCATCCTGCCTCTGTGGTCCGGACGAACGGAGAGTCCGTGCCAAAAACGGCGACGCGGCAGGGGCATCCTGTCCCTGGGGTCCGCACGGACGGGACAGGCGAGACCTGCGGGCCACGGGCGAGCGGTCCCGGAACGGGTGCCGTCGGCGCCGACGAAGAGGCGGTGGAGGCTAGTGAGAAAGGGCCCGAATAATGGATTGTTTATTTGCAAAACGAACCGGAGAAGTTACTGAAAATAAAAAACATGAGAAGTTGCTAATCGAAAACGAACCTAAAACGAACCTACCGATTTTTCCGCCAAAATCACTTAAGTCCATCGTACTCAGTGGTTTAAGAGGGGCTAGCGACGATGCGGGTATCCTGCCAAGTTATTGAAAACACAGTGTCATAGCGTTATTTCGAGGTGTGCGGCAGAGAGGCGCGTGGGGTGGCGCGGCGTGAACGGCTCCATTTCTTCGGCATAGCTCAGCGGCACCTGTATCCGCTCGCGCAGCGATGTCCGCTACAGCGCTATTCGAGTGTCGGCGTTATGGAACCAGGTTCAGCACGGCCTGGACGACGTTGTCGAATGTAGTGAAGGCCTTCGCGTTGGCTTCGTAGCCGGTCTGCTGCAGGATCAACTGCGAGAACTGCGACGCAATGTCGACGTTCGAGCCTTCGAGTCCGCCGCCGGTAAGCGTTCCGCGGCCGCCAGTCCCTGGCACTCCGACGGTCGGCAAGCCTGAAGCGAGGCTGGCCATGTAATTATTCGAGCCCACGCGAAGCAGGCCTTGCGAGTTGGGGAAGGTCGCGAGCGCGACCTGGCCGATGGCGAGCGTTTGCCCGTTAGTGAACGCGCCCTCAATTACGCCGTCCGACTGAATCGAGAAAGTGGAAAGCGTTCCGCTCGAAAATCCGTCCTGAGTTGTCTGAGACGCTTCAGACGTTCCCGCCACCTGCGACACCACCGGGCTGTTATTCGCGTCGAAAAGGTTCCAGTTGAATTTCATGTTGCTCGCGCCGTCGGCGAGGCCGCTGACGGTGATGCCGCTCACGTTGGCGGCAGGCGAGGTGAGCTGGCCGCTGCCGTTGAATGTGAGCGCGCCGGTCCCCACGGAGACGGGCGATCCCGCCCCGCCGGTGTCGGCCGCCGGAATGGTGATCGCGTAGTTCCACTTTCCGCTCGCGGTGTTCGTGAATGTAAACGTGAGAATATGGCTCTGGCCCAGGGAGTCGTAGACCTCAACGTTGGTGCTGAAAGCGGGCGTCGTCGGGGTGGCGCCGGCATTGAGGTTCATCGTGATCTGGACGTTCTGGGTGGCCTGCGGCGGAGCAATCTGGCCCTGATTGATGACAAGCGGCGCCAGTACGCCGTTGGTGTTGATCACGCCGTTCGTCGCGGCGTAGCCCATCACGTTCGCGCCGTCCTGCGTCACGAGCTGGCCTTGCGGGCTGATGGACAAATTGCCGTCGCGCGTGTAAAGCGCCACGGCGCCCGAATCCACCTGGAAGAATCCGTCGCCCTCAATCGCGACATCGGTGGGGACGCCGGTATTCTGGATATTCCCTTGCGTGAAATCGGTCGAGGTCGAACTCACCTTGGCGCCGAGGCCCACTTCGATCGGATTGCCCGCCCCGGTCGAGCCGAGCTGCTGGTAGAGAAGGTCGCTGAATTCAGGCGTCACTCCCTTGTACGCCACCGTGTTCATGTTGGCGAGATTGTTCGAGATGACGGATAGCGCTTGATCGCTCGACTCAAGGCCTGAAACCGGAATTGAAAACGATGGCATTTTGGTTCTCCTGAATCAAGAATGTCCGCCGGGCTTTGCGCCCGCGTTTGGCGCGTAGCACGGTGCTGAAAAACTCTTCGAGCCTGTCATGCTGAGTGGGGCGAAGCAGCTCAGTATTAGTGAAATCACAGGAATACAGTGATCCTTCGTCGCCTTCGGCTCCTCCGAAAAACTCGGCCATTGCAGCGTATCAGGGCACGACTTTAGTCGTGCCGTTGCCGGGCAATTGGTCATATCGGCTTTAGCCGCTGAGGGCTCAGGGGCTAAAAGCCCCTTGTTCGTCGCAAATTTTCGGCATGGCTGAAGCCATGCCCTGATACAACGCGCCCGCCTTTTCATGCTTTGCGGGTGTCCCGACGAGTCGGGACATGACGAACTCCTCAGGACGACAGCGCCGCGGGTTTTTCAGCGCATTGCTGAAGGGCGGCGCTACGAAGTCGCCGCCGGCTGCGATCCCGACGCGCCCGATCCCGATGCGCCGGACGAACTCGTACCCGCCGCCGCCGTCGTTGATGTCCCCTGGACGTAATTTTGCAGCAAGCTGTAAATCTGCGACACCTCGTCGAGTTGGGTGAACTGAGCAAGCTGCGTCACAAACGTGGTCGGATCGACGGGCTGCGTGGGATCCTGTCCTTGAAGCTGGGCGCTAAGCAGCGTCATGAAATCCGACATCGTGATCTGCTGCGGTTTCAAGCCAGTCGGCGCGCCGCTCGGGGTCGTCTGTGGTGATGCAAACGGGTTGACCCCGCTCGTCCCTGATGCTGGTGTTGTGGTCATTGAAGTACCTCTTCGTTTATCGGAAAATGTCGCGGCGATCTTCACCGCCGGTTTTTGGGGCGCTCAAGCCCGTACGCT
This sequence comes from Terriglobia bacterium, assembly GCA_050745265.1. Taxonomy (GTDB): domain Bacteria; phylum Acidobacteriota; class Terriglobia; order UBA7540; family UBA7540; genus RH2-MAG17b. The sequence continues at coordinate 62,879 of JBOGKE010000151.1, read as the reverse complement.
CAATCTTCGCCGAACTTCTTCGTGGACCGGTGCCTCTTTCCCGCCGCCGGTGAACGAAGGCGCTGAACCGCCGGAAAACCAGCGCGGCGCCAGGTTCCCAGCCTGTTCCGAATCTCCGGCGTGGGAGCCGGCGCCGTTTCCCGCGCCGCCTCCGGTCATCATGGGTGAGTTGATGACGGTCAGCCGGTCGAGCCGTAGATTCTGATCGGTGAGAACCTGCTGCAAAGCCGGAAGCTCGCTGGTGAGCAGCGTGTGTGCTTCGTGGCTCACCACCGCGATCGAAGCGCCGAGCTTTCCGTTGTCCAGGACGGCGTGAAGCTGCAGCGTGCCCATCGACTCGGTCTGCAGCGCCACCCGCATTTCCGCTTTTCCTTGAGTCTGGATCATCGAGGCCGCATTGACGACGCCGTTCGGGAGGTTGGCAGAAGCATCCATCGCGGCAGCGATCTTGCTTCCTGTTGTAGGCTGCGATCCTCCGGATTGCGTTGCCGCGCCCGCATGGCCGGTTCCACTCGCCGCCTGCGCCGTTTGATTCAGCGCGGACGCGAAGCCGCTCGACGCTGCCTGCACCGCCGTACTTGCGATTGCACCGGCGGCGGCGGTGGAAGCCGCCGGATTGCCGCCCTGCGCGCTGCCCTGGAACTTGCCGCCGGCGTCTTGCGAACTGCCGTTCTTCGCATTGTTCCCCGAAGCCGCGTCCTGCGTCTTTGCGGAGTCCGGCAATGCCGTATGAGACGAGCTCGCCTGCGCCGGTGTCGCATTCGCCAGACTTGCGTCCCTTGCCGCCGACTGCGCCGAGGCGTCAGCAGGGGCGGTTGCCGGGCGGACGGCCGCCGACGAGGCCGTGCTGCTCGCGTGCGATGTAGGCTGTTGCGCAGTGTGGCTCACGTTTGCTTGAACTGGCGGCACGGAGCTGCCGCTTGTGGCCGCGGAAATCGAGAGAAGCGACACTCCGATGCGTTCAAACGACGGAGCGAGCGCGGCCGAAGCGACCGGCGATTCCGGCGCGCTGGCGGCTTCCTGCTGCTGCGGCTCCATCGCTTTCGCCGCGCCCGTCGCATCTAGCGTGGACGGTGCACCGGTTTCGGCGTCGGCGATCATCGAGCCCACGCTCGAAGCGGCAGAGATGGTCGCGGCGGTTGCAACTGCGGACCCGTCAGCCGGAACATCGCCGTTATTCGGAGTGGCCGACGGCTTCCCCGAGAACGGCTCGATTTGCGCCGTCCTTGAGCTTTTGGGATCTGCCGCAGCCGCGCTGCCGTGCCCGGCTAACTTCTCAATAATCCCGGCAATCGGCAACATCGCTGCGAGCCACGCGAACTGGCCGCCAACCGGGGACGAAGGGCTTTGACCCGATGCGGAAGCCGGCGCGTTCGTCGTCGAATTCGTCGTAGTTCCCTGAGTATCGGCTGAGCCCACGCCTTGGCTATTGCTCGGGACGGGGGCTGCTGGGTTCGGGGCAGCCGTGGGAACCGCTTGGCCAGACGCCCCGGAAGCTGTCGCAGGCGAATGCGCGTTCGCAGCGCCTGGCTGTGTCCAAGGGGCGAAGTGCCTGGGGCTGGTCGGCATGGTCGAACCCTTGGCGTCCGGCTGCGGATCGCTTTGCTGCACGGCCTGGTCGAGCTGCTTCTGGAAAGGAGAGTTGCCGTGAAGTGGACCGAACTGGCTTGGACTAGCCGGATCGCCAGGGGCGGCTGCGAGTTGGAGGGCGCTCGTATTCATACCTTCCGTCCGGTGACTCCTATGCATGTCACTGCCCATACGCTTACCCGAACCCAAGGTCTGCCCAACAAGCTGAGCCGCAGCGATTTAACTTGGCATGGACGCCTTTCCCAGCGCCCACTTCGGCTGGACGCGCCTTGAAACTGGGCAAGCTTTGCCCAAGGCGACCGGCAAGGGTAACGCCGGAAACAGCGCGAAGGCCGGCGTTTTCACACAGGCTCTAAAGCCGGGCGCTGGTTAGTGGTAAGGCAGGGTTCGCAGCCCGCGTTGTTCGGGTGGCGGATGAACCAATTGTGAGGGAGGTTGCCCCGAGAACACCGCCTGAGCGCTTCCGACCGGAATACCGGCAGGCGCGAGTTTGAGGCGCTTTTGGCTGATCTCCTGAACAAATGTCTCACGGCCTCGATTAAGCGGCGAAAGGTAGTCGAGGTCCCGCCACGGAAGCAGCGAATACGCGACGCGCGACTCGAGCGCCGACTCGATCTTCGCCAGCGTATCGCGCAGGCTCGGGTCTCCCGCGAGGTTGCGCGCTTCTTGCGGATCGCCGGGCCAATGGTAAAGCTCCGCGCGGCCTCCGGAACTCAGGATCAAGCGCCATTCGGCCGTTGTCAGGCTCAGCATGGCGGGGTCGGCGCCTTGACTGAAGATGTTCAGCTCGGATACCACTGCCTCGCGCGACGCATCGGCCGGCGCGCCGGGCTTCCAATAGTTGCCGAGGGCCGCCGCTGCTGCCGGACCTTCCAAGCCCAAAGTTAAGTCGAGGACGGTCGAGAAGATTGCGCGGCTGGCAACCACCGCCGGCACGCGCCGCCCTGAAGGAACGCCCGCGCCCGCGACGATCAACGGCACGCGCAAAACCTCGCCGTAGAGATTCCATCCGTGGTCGTACGTGCCGTGCTCGCCGAACCCTTCGCCGTGGTCCGACGTCACGATGAAAATCGTGTGATCGCCGCCGGGCGCGCGCCGCAGAAAGTCGATCAAGCGCTCAACTTCGACGTCGAGATACGCCAAGCTGTTATCGTAGCCGTCCACGAGGTCTCGGCGATCGCGCGAGGTGTAAGGCTTGCGGGGGTGGCCGTTGTTGAGGGGCTGGGTCAGACGCGCAAGCAAACCTCGCGGAATGCGTCCGAAGCGATGATCGAAAGGCGCGGGCGGAAGATACGGCCGGTGCGCATCCATGTAATTGACGAACAGAAAGTACGGCTTCGAGGGATTGCGGCGCCGCGCCCAGCGCCGGATGTCGCGGTTGAGATCGCCGGCGTCGCGGTGGTCAAACTGGTTGTAGCGCACCAGGCGGTTGTAGAGCCACCGCAGAAGCGATTGGCCGACGAACGTCACCGCGAGGTTATGGCGTATCGCAGCCGCATCGTCATCGTAGACGCTGAAGCCTTCGCTCAGACGCCAGCCCGCGAGGCCGTAGAAGGGGTTCGCGTTGAAACCCGCCGTCTCATAACCCTTGGAAGCGAGAATCCGCGCGAGCGTCCACGGCGCGGCGTCGAGCGTCCGGCCCCAGTCGGCGCCGCTCTGGTGAGGCGCAAGGCCGGTGAGAATCGAGACAATGGACGGCAGCGTCCAGGAAGAGGGCGCGACCGCGTTTTCGAAGAGCACGCCGCGCGCGGCGAGTCGATCGAGATTTGGCGTGGTGGGACGCGCGTAGCCGTAGCAGGAGAGATGGTCGGCTCGCACGGTATCGAGCACGATCAAGGCGACGTTCGCGCGAGATGATGCGGCGGATCGAGACGCCGCGGCGGATGTTTCGGCGGAGCCGCCAAACGGCCGGTGCGTTGCGCAGAAGACAATCCCGCCAATCGACACCGCGCCCGCAACAATGAGCAAGGCGAGCCCGGCGAGATGATGCCGCGGCGTGCCCGCTTCGGTAAGGACCTTTCCGCGCCGCGCCAGCACCATAACGATAAGAGAGGCGACGAAAACCGCGACGAACCACTCAGCCGGGGTTCGCGCCTCGAGCCGCCGCGGAAAGACCGATCCCGCTCCGATGCCGAACCACGTGAGCAGCCGCGCGAAGTACGCCCCCGCAATCCCCCAGCCGAGCGCGGCGGGGATTAAGACCATGACGCCCGTCTTTCGCGTCGAGGGCCCCAAGGCAAGAGCGCTGGCCGCGAAGCCGAAAACGATCCCGAGCACGAGGCCGCTGATAAGGTCCACCAAAACGGCGAGAAACCAGACCACGTAGGTGGTGTCGGGCTTTAGGAGGCCGGAAGCGCGCGGAATCCAGTAGAAGAGCCCCGCCTCGAGCAGGCCGAGACAGAGCCCGATCACGGAGCCCGCGAGCGCGAACCGCCGGATGATCGCCCCGCTGAAGCTCCCGGAATTGACGGGCTGGGATGATGTTCGATGCGACATTTGCGCGCGGCGCCCCGTTCCGCCTCCGGTCAGTCGAATGCCAGATATTGGCTAAGCTCGGTGGGCGTGAAGCCAGCCAGCTCCGGCTCGATCTCCACTCGCATCGCCGTGCGAGCGAACAGCGCGCGGCGCACGCGCTGCGCCAGCGTAAGCACGTCTCGCGCCGTCGCTCCGCCTTGATTCAGAATCACCAAAGGCTGCGTTTCGTTGATTTCGGCGCCGCCCTCGCGGCAGCCCTTGAGTCCGCAGAGCTCGATCAGAAATGCCGTGGGGATCCGAATGCTTCCTGCGCCCGTAGAGCGCGCGCGTATTTCCCGCAACCGCTCGCGCGCGGCCGCGCCGAACTCATGGTTGATCCGGGGCTCGAGCGACTCATATTCGCCGGGATGGAGAGAAAGGTTCTTAAAGAACGAGCCCGCGTTGCCGCCCTTCTCTTCCCGCGGATAGGGAAACTTGCGGTCGCGAATGGCGATGATGGCCTCGCGCACTTCGGCGATTGAGGGCTCAGAAACACCGCGTTCGCCGAACCAGCGCCGGAGATCCGGGTAGCTCAAATTCGACGGCGCGTTTTCGGCGAGGCGGAGAGTGATCGCTAGGATCAGGCGCTGGTTCTTATCCGACGTGTTGAAAATGCTTCTCCGGTAGCCCAGGCCGCACTCTCGGGCTTCGACCACGCGGACGGCTCCGGTATCGAGCGCGGCGACTTCGGCGCTTTCGAGCACGTCGCTCAACTGCTGCCCGTAAGCTCCGATGTTCTGAACCAGTGCGGCGCCTGCCTGTCCCGGAATGTGGGAAAGATTCTCCACGCCGCGCCACCCTTGACCCACGGCGTGGGCCACCACGCCGTCCCACGATTCACCGGCGGCAGTGCGCAACAGGATACTCCCGTCGCGCTGGTCTCGGTCTCGAACGGTGATTCCCCGGCTCACCGGATGCACGACGAGGGCGTCCAGGCCCGCGTCGCTGATGAGCAGATTGCTTCCGCCGCCGAGAACAAAGAGCGGGATGCGCCGCGACGAAGCGAATGCGGCGGCGTCACGAAGATCGTGCGGATTAGCGACCGTCGCAAAGTAACGCGCGGGCCCGCCGATCTTGAATGTCGTGTGAGGCTTGAGCGGCTCGTTCTCGAGGATCGAAGGCACGGTCAGTTGACCTGGCGCTCGCGACCTGCCCAGTAAGGCTCGCGCAACTGGCGCTTCAGGATTTTTCCCGTGCCTCCTTTGGGGAGCGACTCGCGGAACTCCACGGACTTCGGGACTTTGAAACCAGCCAACGAGGCGCGGCAGTGGCGAATGATGTCGTCCTCGGTGGCGCGCGAACCGGAGCGTAGCGTGATGAGAGCCTTGGGAACCTCGCCCCAGCGCTCGTCGGGCACGGCAATCACGGCGCACTCGAGCACATCCGGATGGTCCGAGATAGCGCGCTCCACCTCAGCCGTTGCGATGTTTTCGCCGCCGCTCAGCACCATATCCTTGAGGCGGTCAACCACCAGGACGTAGCCCTCGTCGTCGATTATGGCGAGATCGCCGGTGTGCAGCCATCCGTCACGGAGAACGCTCATCGTCTCGTCAAGGTCGTTGCGATAGCCCGCCATCACCGTGTCGCTGCGGATCAGAAGCTCTCCCACGGTATCCCCGTCCGCAGGCAACGCGCGGCCGCTGGAATCGACGATCATCGCTTCTGTGCCGGTGATGACGTAGCCCGCTGACGCTTTGCGGCGGAGCACCGCCTCCGGTGAATCCCGCGTCAGATGGTCCTTGATGTACGCGATGGTCGCGACCGGAGACGTTTCGGTGAGACCGTATCCGCCCGCGACCACCGCGCCGGGAAATTTCTCTTCAACGCGGCGAATCAGGGCAATGTTCGACGGCGCGCCGCCAATCATCACTTCTCGCACACTCGATACATCGTGCCGTTCAAAATCCGGGTGCGCAATCAGCGTCGACACCATGCTCGGGACCATCTGCAGCCGCGTGATGCGCTCGCGCTCAATGAGGTCGGCCATCAAAGCCGCGTCGCACTTCGGCAGAATCACGTGGCGAGCTCCACTCAGCGTGAGCGTGTGCGGCGCGCCCCAAGAGTTCACGTGAAAAAGCGGGACGGCGTACGTGCCCACGTCGTCATCACCGAGCTTTTGCGCCTGGGCCACGGAGAGCGCGTGCAGGTAAAGGTTGCGATGCGTCAGCATCACGCCTTTGGGCGCGGCCGTCGTGCCGCTGGTATAGAACATCTCCGCGGTCGCGTTTTCGTCGAGTGCGGTCCAGTCGATTTGGGCCGGCGCCTCGGATTGAATCAAGGCATCGTAGTCCTTACCGAACGCCCACGGCAGAGCGGGACCGTCGAGACAGATTGCGGCAGTCGTTCCGGCGCCGTGCCTCGCCAGAGCCTCCGCTTGCGCCGCGAGCTCCGAGCTGAAGAACAGCAGGCGCGGGGCCGCGTTCTCAACGATCGAAAGCAGTTCGCTCGGAGCAAGCCGGGTATTCAGCGGCATCAGCACGGCGCCGACGGCGGGAACGCCATAGTAGGCTTCGAGCAGGCGGTGGCAATTCTGGCTGAGATACGCCACCCGGTCGCCGGGCTTGGCCCCGAGCCCGAGCAGCGCGGACGAGAGCCGATCGCAGCGGTCGCTGAATTCCTGGTAAGTGAAGCGGCTTGAGCCGCATACCACGCCCGTCTTTCGGCCCCATAACGACCGCGCGCGCTGGATGAAACGGACGGGCGTGAGCGGGAGAATCATTCGGACCACATTATAAGGAATACGGTTGCCGGGCGCCACCGCCGCGGCCGGTGTGACTTCGCGCGCCGCCTGGGGTATTTTTTTAGTCCCGCTGAAACCTTCCGCCAGTGCGGTTCGTCGTAAGCATTAAGCGGGGCCGGCAAAGGCTGCGGAAAAATTCGATTCTGTCATGCTGAGCTGAGCGAAGCATCTGCTTTTCGCGTAGAAAAAAGCGCGAGATTCTTCGCTTCGCTCAGAATGACAGGCTCCCGATCCTCTTTTCCGCAACCTGACCAAGCGCGCGACACGAGGGCGGCCCGATTTCGAGGAACTTTTGCGGCGCCGGCACTGAACCGATTAGGGGCTTCGGACGCTGCGTAACAACACGATTTGTAGCGCCGGGCTTCAGGCCGGCACGACTGTTTTCTTCCATTTGCCGCCCCGTTCGCTGCGCTCAGGGCAGGCCCTGAAGGGCGGCGCTACCGGACGTTGATCGGGAGAGCCCGAGGGCGGCCGCATCACACGTGATACGATATTTTCGAGATAAAGGCTGGAAAATGACCGAAAGAAGTTGCCGGCGGATCAGCGTGTGCTTGGCAGTCGTGTGCGGCGTGATTCTGCTCTTCGTTTGCCCGCTGATTCGCGCCCAAGTTTCCCGGGCCTCCTCCGGCGGGTCTATTGCGGGAAAAATCGTTGGACCCGGCCAGGTGGCCGTGCCCGGGGCAAGGGTGATTCTCTTCAACATCCGGACTCGCGCCCGCAAAGAGACATGGTCGGACACGGCGGGCAGTTATCTTTTCAACGATGTTCCCCCAGGCCAGTACCGGCTGATCGTGATGTTGGTGGGTTTCCGGCCCTCCCTTCTCGGGCCGGTCGAAGTAACGACCGGCAAGCCCGCGAGCCTCGACGCGACGCTGGCGCTGGCGCAGCCGGGTGAGCCGACGGGTTTCGGCAATTCCGGCCGCGGCCGGGCGGGCGCCGGGCAAGGCAACTCGGCTAGTACCGCTAGCCGACCCGGCCAACCCGGAACACGTAGCCGCGCCGGGCAAGGCGCTCAGCAGGGTCAATACGCCCAGCGGGGCGGCGGCGCCGCGCGCGGTCAATTCAACCCGCAGGGCGCTATGAACTCGGGCGCCGGAAATGATCTGAGCAGCATCATGGCGGGAGCGGATGAGGGCGGCGGCGCGACCGGGGCAGGATTGCGCTTTTCAGGAGCAGCGGGCGGCGAAGGAACTGGAGAGCAAGGCGATAACGGCGCGGCGGAGGCGGGCGGGGGCGCCGCCGGCGCGGGCAATTCCTTCGTGCTCACCGGCCAGACCGTAGATGCAAGCGCGCCCGCGATGCGGCGCGGGGGCCGCGGACGATTCATTTTTGGCGGAGGCCCGGGCGGTCCCGGCGGGCAAGCGGGAGTGCCTTTTGGCGGCGAAGGCGGAGGCGGGCGAGTGTTCTTTTTCGGCGGCATGCGGCGGCCCGGCGTGAACCGGCTGCGCGGAAACTTCTTCGACAGCTACACCAATGCCGCGTTTGACGCGCGTCCATACGCGCTCAATACACCTCCGCAACCCAAAGAGCCGTTTTATAACGAGCGCGTTGGATTCAACGTCGGCGGGCCACTAATTATCCCGAAGATTTACAACGGGGGAAATAAAACCAGCTTCTTTATCAACTACAATACAACCCGCGCGACAACGCCCGAGAACCTTCTCGCCTCCGTTCCCACGCAGGCGGAGCGGCAGGGCGATTTTTCGAATACCTTGATTACCGCCGGCCCCGGCGCCGGAACGATGCCCGTGATCTATCAGCCCTCCGCGGGGTTAGGCCCGCGAACGCCATTTCCCAACAACGTGATTCCGTCCGCGATGCTCAACTCGGCTTCGCTCGGCCTTTTGAAATACGTTCCGCCGCCCAACTTGCCCGGCCAGGTGCAGAACTATCACGTGCAGCTCTCGCTGCCGACCCAGAGCCAGATGATCATGGGCCGCATTGACCACCAGATTTCGAACAAAGACAACCTGGCCGTCATGTATTTTTACGATTCGTCGCACGCGAATGGCGTGACGGGATATCAGGACATTACGTCCACCACGACCACGCGCCGGCAAAACCTGAGCGTCACCGAAACGCACAACTTCGGCCCGCGGATGATCAACAACGCGGCGTTCAATTTCAACCGCTCGCGGAATTTCACCACGAATCCGTTTGCGCTCAATCAGAACATCGCGGGCGCGCTCGGCATCCAGGGAGTTTCCGCCGACCCGCTCGACTGGGGCCTTCCTTCGATTGGCTTCACGAATTTCAGCGGGCTGAGCGACGCGAACCCGTCCCTCACGCGCGATCAGACGTTCCGTTTTGACGATTTCCTCTTCTACAACCTCGGCAAGCACAATTTTCAGATCGGCGGCGAGATCTCGAAGATCCAGTTGAACAGCCTGACCAACCCGAGCGCGGAGGGCACGTTTTCGTTCACCGGCTACAGCACGAGCAACTTCACTGCGCAGGGAGCTCCGGTGGCGGGCAGCGGCTACGACTTCGCCGATTTTCTGCTGGGGCTGCCGCAAACGACTTCGGAACAATTCGGTATTCCCGCCAATTATCTGCGCTCGTCCCGCTACAGTCTTTACGGAAACGACGACTGGCGAACCACGAACCACCTGACGCTCGATCTCGGCGGCCGCTGGGAATACGCGGCGCCGTTCACCGAAAAATACGGGCACCTTTCCGATCTCACGCTCGGCCCGGGTTTCTCGACGGCCGGCGTGGTGACGGGTCGGAACCCGGGAAACTTGCCCGCCTCGCTGCTCCACGGCCACCCCTACAACGTAACGCCGCGGGTCGGCATTGCCTACCGCCCCTGGATTACGCACAGTCTCGTCGTGCGCGCGGGCTACGGTATTTTCTATGATGAGTCGGTTTATCAGAGCCTGGTGCAGGATCTGGTGAATCAGGCGCCGTTCGCCACCACGAGCATCCTGGTGACGAATCCGGCTCAGGTCCTCACGCTGCAAAACGGCTTTCCCGCGCTCAGCTCGAGCACGGTGCGCAACACGTTCGCGGTGGATCCGAACTTCCTCACGCCTTACGCCCAGAGCTGGAATGTGATGCTCGAGCAGGACCTCAGCCAGAGCTATGTCTTGTCGGCGGCGTACATCGGCACGCGCGGCACGCATCTGAACCTGCTGATAGCGCCGAATATCGCCGTCACCGGCACGGGCCAGGTGCTGGTCACGAACGCGCTGCCATTTGAATACGACACGTCGGGCGCGTCGTCGCTTTACAACGGCCTGCGCATCACCTTGCGCCACTTCTCGCGCCGGAACTTTTCGTTTTTCCTGAATTACACCTACTCCAAGGCTGAAGATAACGCGTCGAGCGTAGGCGGAAGAGCGAGCTCGGGCGGGTTTTTCCGATTCGGCGGTGGAAGCGCCGGCTCGGCAATCGTCGCCGCCGTGAGCCCGTTGCCCCCGGTGCAAAATCCTTTTAATCTGGCAGCGGAATGGGCCCTCTCGGGCTTCAACCCGACGCACGAGCTGCGAGCCTTTTCGCGGTACCAGTTGCCGTTTGGCGACCGCGAGCCGTTCCTGAATCACGGAGGCCCGCTCGCTCGCGTTCTCGGAAATTGGTCGCTGAGCGATATCACGTCGTACAGCTCCGGTAATCCTTACACCGCGTTCGTGGCCGGCAACGCCAGCAACAATGTGAACGGCCTTGCTCCGTTTGGCGGGCTGCGGGCCGACGCTACGGGGCTGCCGGTGACGCTGGGAGAGTCCCAGCGCTCCACCCTCGACTACTTCAACACGGCCGCGTTCGCCGTTCCGCCCGCAGGCGAGTTCGGGAACGCCGGGAGAAACACCATTCCCGGACTTCCTTCGCTCAACTTCAACATCGGCCTCGACCGCGACATCACGATTTCGCGCGAAAGGAACATGAGGTTGAACCTCCGGGTGGCGACCAACAACACCTTCAACATCGTGAACTTTACGAGCCTCTCGACGGTAATCAACAGCAACACGTTTGGCCGGATTAGCGGCGTGGGCTCCATGCGCACCGTGACGCTGTCGCTGCGGTTTCGGTTTTAACGGCACGTGCAGAGTGAAGAGTGACGAGTGAAGCGGTAGCCACGGTCAGCGCTTTCCTGACCGTGGGTTTATTCGGCGGAAGAGCCTACGGTCAATCAAAGAACGATTGACCGTGGCTACCTCCTCGGGGACCGAACCTATGAATCGAGCATCTGAAAACAGCATGGAAATAACCAACAAGAGGCCAGAACCAAAAAGCGCCAGGCGCGCGGGGCTCCGCTCGTCACTCGCCTCTTGTCTCCCTTCTCTATTTCTGTGCGTGGCTTTCGTCGTCTCTCTCTTGTCTCTGCCTCTTCAAGCGGGGCAGCGAGCCGCCCAGCCAGCCGCCGGCCAGATCGGCTACCAGAATCTGTCGCAGCGCTACACGCTGAAAATCACTTCGAATGTAGTGCTCGTTGACGTGCGGGTGACGGATCGCAAGGGAAATCCGGTCACGGATCTGAAGCAGAGCAATTTCAAGGTGTCCGAAGACGGCGTTCCGCAGAAGATCGATTCGTTCGATCTCGAAAACATCCAAAAGCTCGCGCAGGAGACGGGCGAGAACGGGAAGCCCGCGGAGGTCAATCTCGCCACGCTTCCGCCAACCACGACGCAGGACACGTACAAGCGCCTGGTGCAGAATCACCGGCTCGTTGTCCTGTTTTTCGACCTCTCTTCGATGCAGATTCCCGATTTGCTGCGCGCGCTCCAATCCGCTCAGAATTTCATCAAGACGCAACTGACGCCGGCGGACCTGGTTTCGATTGTTACCTACTCGAGCGATCTGCGAGTGGTTCAGCAATTCACGAACGATCGCGATGTGCTCGCGAGGGCTGTTCGGAGCGTCCAGGTCGGCCAGTCGTCCACGCTCGCATCGAACGGCTCGGTGGGCGATGCCGGCGGCACCGATTCGTTCGGCAACACCGTGGTGACGCAGGATACGGCAGACGCGTTCACTCCCGACCAAACCGAGTTCAACATCTTCAACACCGACGAGAAGCTTTCGGCCCTGCAATCTCTCGCCGACCTGCTGCGGGCCGTGCCCGGACGGAAGTCGGTGATCCATTTCTCGAGCGGGATCGAGCAGACGGGCGTGGATAACGAGGCGCAGCTTCAGGCGACGATTGATGCGGCGAACCGCGCCGACGTTTCCTTTTACACGGTGGACGCGCGCGGCTTGATGGCGATGCCCCCCGGCGGCGACGCATCGTCGGCGAGCCCCTCCGGCACCGGCATCTATACTTCAGGCGCCGTCTCTTCCCAGATCAGCTCGCTGCACGGCAGCCGCGAAACACTTTCGACGCTCGCCACCGATACGGGCGGGCGCATGTTCACCGATCTCAACAATTTCGCTCCGGCCTACCAGCGAGTTCTGCAGGCAAACAGCAGCTACTATTTGATCGGCTACTCGCCTTCGAATACCAAGACCGACGGCCGCTACCGGCACATCAGTGTGCGCCTTGTCGACGCGCCCGGACTCAAGCTCGAGGCGCGGCCCGGTTATTACGCGCCGGTCAGTTTCCGGCAGTCTACCTCCGAGCAAAAGGAAGATCAGCTTCAGGAGGCGATGAATTCGGAAACGCCGTTCCTCGACTTGCCGCTCGCCGTCGAGGCGTCCTATTTCTTGCAGTCGGATGGCCATTACTACGTGGTGCTCGCCGCAAAGATTCCCGGTTCTTCCATTTCGTTCCACGGGCGCTCGTCGGTCCGCAAGACTCAATTCGATTTTGCGTGGCGGGCCACGGATTCAAGTGGGAAGGTGGCGGGCGCACTGCGCGACACGCTGCCGGTGAAGCTGAACGCCTCCACCTACCAGGAAGTGCTCAAAGGCAACATTCTGTACGAAGGGGGAATGGTGCTGCCGCCGGGGACTTACAAGCTGAAGGTGGTGGCGCGCGAAAACGAGAGCGGAAAGATGGGAACGTTCGAACGGCCGTTGGTGCTTCCTCCGGTAAAGAAAACGGGACTCGAGCTCAGCTCGGTGGTGGTCTCAAACGAGCTCTCGAAGCAGCCGGCGACGCGGCCCCAACGCGGGCCGTGGGCCATGGGCGCGGAGAATAATCCGCTCGAATCGGGCTCGCAGGCCATTCTGCCGAGCGTCACGCGCGTCTTCCGCACCAACCAGAACCTCTACGTCTACCTCCAGTCGTACGGCGGGCGGCCTGCTGCTTCCGGCAAAGGCGGAAAGCGCTCCGGAAAGGCCGCACCGCCGTCCGTGGCTTTGATCTTTTTCCGCAACGGGGTGCAGGTCTCCGAGGCGGGACCGTACCCCGCGAAATCGGGAAAGTCCAACGGCGCAAGCGTCTCCTATTTCACGCAGCTTCCGCTCGCCAAATTTCCTCCGGGCCGCTACTGGATGCAGGTGAACGTGCTTGATCCGTCGGCGAATCAGGTTGCGTTTGCCCGGGTGCCGCTCGCGATTATGCAAGCCGCGCGTTCTACGCCCCCGGCTACACCGGCTACCCCGTCAGGCGGCGGAGGAGGCAAGTAGCCCAGCGGGATGCTAAACACTGTGGAGCATGTCAGCCTGAGGAGCCGAAGGCGACGAAGAATCTCATACCGTTTTTGATTCTGCACAAAGGCAGATTCTTCGCTTTGCTCTGTCGAAGATCACCGGGACCCGTCATTCCCGCGAAAGCGGGAATCCAGACCCTGGACCCCCGCTTTCAAGCGGGTGACGATCGCCTTGATTTTCGTTCCAATTGGTGGGCCGCAGGACCATGCGGCACTCAGAATCACCGCACAGAAGAGACTTTCAGCAACCGCTAACCTCGAAAAATCCTGCCCTGACCCGCCCGGGCATCGTGCGTCTTTTCGCCCTTTCCTCAGCACAATTCAATATACTGTTTCGATCCCGCGCCGGGATCGTGCGGCGGGTTAAACGCTGACGGCACTGTTTCGGCGCTCAGAGCGGCAGAAGCGTGCCGGCATATAGTCGGCCGCTACGGATGGAGGTGCGTGCCGGGCAAAACCCGGCGCGACGGAGGAGCGCAATGCGATTATTTTTGGCAGAGCTGGTGGGAACAGCGTTGATGATCTTGCTGGGTGATGGAGTAGTGGCAGGGGTGCTGCTGGCGAAGTCGAAAGCTGAAAAGTCGGGGTGGATTGTGATTACCACCGGCTGGGCGATGGCGGTCGCCGTAGCTGTTTACGCGGTCGGGCGCATCAGCGGCGCGCACTTGAATCCCGCGATTACGGTGGGCTATGCGGCAGCAGGAGAATTTCCCTGGTCTCACGTGCTGCCCTACATCGGCGGGCAGGTGATCGGCGCGTTTCTCGGCGCAATCCTGGTGTGGCTCGCGTATCTTGCCCACTGGAGCGCGACCGACGATCCTACGTCGAAGCTGCTCGTTTTTTCCACTGTGCCGGCCATCCGTCACCGGGCCGCGAACGTGGTCACGGAAGTCATTGGCACGTTCGTGCTGGTGTTTGGCTGCCTGGCCGTCGGCGCGAACAACGCTCCCAAGCAAACCGGCCTAACGCCGCTGCTGGTGGGCTTTCTCGTCTGGGCCATCGGGCTTTCGCTTGGCGGTCCCACCGGTTATGCAATCAATCCCGCGCGTGACCTTGCGCCGCGCATCGCTCATGCGATCCTGCCGATTCCGGGCAAAGGAACGTCCGACTGGGGGTATGCGTGGGTTCCGATCGCTGGACCCCTCGTCGGAGGAGTACTGGGCGCGATCGTCTACGTGAAGCTCCTTTGACCCGCGCTTAACCGGAGTTAAACAACGAGCGGCCGAAGCGGCTCGGGACGCGTATGATCGTGAACAGCATGGGGCGGGGAAGCGGCGTTCCACCCTGGGGTACGCCGGCGTCCGCATTCGCTCAGCCGGATCAATTATCCCCTGTCTCTCCCGTGCTCGGTGGGTTTTCGTCGCGGCGGATCAGCTTGTCTACCGCATCGATCAAGCCCCTGAGCTTGTATTCGGTGGACTCAGAGAGCTCCTTGATGCGCCGGTCGTTTTCTTGGCTAAGCTCGCTCAGCTCGCGGATACGCCGGTCCGTCTCTTCGCCGTGGCGGGCGAGCGACAAGCTGACATCGACTAACTGCGTGATGCGAGCGGTATTGGACTCAACGAGACGTTCGATTCGGGAGAGCCGCTCGTCGTGCATCGAGGCCGAGGCTTCGAGCCGCGCCTGGGTCTCCAGGATAAACTGCATGGTCTTCTCAACATCCATGCCAGTGAGTATATCCGATTCGGAAATGCGCCGCCTGCCCCGGAAAAGCGGCTCCGACAGCAGAATTAGCGGCCTTGCCGGGGCGCTCCGCGATTTTTCAGTTGACGCGCGACGCGAGCGCCTATAGATTTACCCATTGTCCCGTGCCGTGACGCAGCCGCAATTGCAGCTTGCGAACCGGGTTCACGGATAGCACCTTTGGAGGAGCCCATGAAGATTGGTTTGTTTACGGTCTTATTCTCGAAGCTTAGCCTCGATGAGGTGATCCAAAAGATCAAGCCGCTCGGCATCCGCACGATCGAGCTCGGCGCGGGTAATTATCCCGGCGATGCCCATCTGAAGCTCGAGTGGCTGAGCTCATCCGCAAAGCTCAAGGAATTCAAGGATCGACTCGATGACCAAGGCATGACGATCAGCGCGCTGAGCTGTCATGGCAACCCGCTGCATCCCAACAAGAAACTGGCCGAAGCCAGCCAGGAGAAAAGCCGCAAGACCATCTTAATGGCGGAAAAGCTGGGCGTAAACCGCGTGATCGACTTCTCGGGCTGCCCCGGTGACTCCGACGACTCGAAGTACCCAAACTGGGTTACGGCCGCGTGGCCGCCGGATTATCCCGAGGTTCTGAAGTGGCAGTGGGAAAAGAAAGTGTTCCCGTACTGGAAGAAGCGGGCCAAGTTCGCCGAAGACCACGGCGTGCGCATCGGCCTCGAATTGCATCCCGGATTTGTCGCCTACAATCCCGAGACAATGCTCAAACTGCGCGCCGAAACCGGCCCGGCGATCGGGTGCAACTTTGATCCGAGCCATATGTTCTGGCAGGGTATTGACCCGTGCGCCGCCGTCCGGGTGCTCGGCGATTCTATCTTCCACGTTCACGCCAAAGACACAAGAATCTACGACGTGAATACCCGCGTCAACGGCGTACTCGACACCAAGCCTTACAGCGATGAAAAGAACCGCTCCTGGATTTTCCGCACGGTGGGCTACGGCCACGGCGCGGACTTCTGGACCGACTTCGTTTCCACGCTCCAGATGGTCGGCTACGACGACGTGCTCTCGATCGAGCACGAAGACAGTTTGATGTCGGTGGATGAGGGTTTGGCAAAAGCCGCGGCGTTTCTGAATCAGGTGGTCATCAAGGAAAAACTCGGCGAGATGTGGTGGGCGTAGGTAGGGAATAGGGAATAGGGGATAGGAGAGAATAGACGTGATGGCGGGCGTGGAGAAGGTTCAGTCTCATCGTGACCTGATCGTCTGGCAGAAAGCAATGGACCTGGTGGTTGAGAGCTACCGGCTGACCTCCAGATTTCCGGCCTCTGAGACCTATCGATTAGTTGCGCAGATTACCCGGGCCGCTGCTTCAGCAACTAAGCGGGATTATGCAAACTTCCTCAGCATCGCCCGAGGCTCTGTGACGGAAACTGAAACCTTTCTCACGCTGGCGACCCGGCCGGATACGTCAGCCAGAGCGATGCCGCGCACGCTTTCGGCCTGATCACTGAAGCCAGCAAAATGCTCACCGCGATGCGCAGCCGCTAAATCGGAGGCGCGAGGATTTGAGTTCTGTCCTCTGTTCCCTGTTCCCTGTTCCCTACCAAGGAGGAGAGTATGCCTGAATTAAATGTTGCCCTTCTCGGTTACAAATTTATGGGCAAGGCGCACTCGAACGCCTATCGCCAAGTGGGCCATTTCTTTCCAGGCAAGTTTCAGTTTCGGATGAAAGTCCTGTGCGGATCGAAGAACTCTCCTATTGAAGCGGCGGCGCGCCAGCTCGGATGGGAAGAGAGCGCAACCGATTGGGAGGAGGTGGTCGCGCGGAAAGACATTGACGTGGTCGACGTGAGCACGCCGAATTACCTGCATCATCCGAACGTCATGGCGGCGGCCAAGGCGGGGAAACACATCATCTGCGAGAAGCCTCCGGGAAACGATTTGAAGCAGGCCAAAGAGATGCTGAAAGCGGTTGAGAAGGCCGGCGTCAAGCACATGCTGATGCACAACTATCGCAAAATTCCGGCGGTCGCGCTGGCGAAGAAGATGATCTCCGAGGGCCGCCTCGGCACCATTTACCACTATCACGGCGCATACCTCCAGGATTGGATCATGGACCCCAAATTTCCGCTGGTGTGGCGCCTGCAGAAAGACCTGGCCGGGACCGGCGCCCTCGGCGACATCGGATCGCACGCCGCAGACCTCGCCCAGTATCTCAACAGCGACATCGATGCGGTGACGGCGCAGGTTACCACCTTTATCAAGGAACGCCCGGTGCTGGAAAAGACTGGTCCCGACCTCACGGCCCGCGCCGGCAAGCGCAAGGGCAAAGTCACCGTCGATGATGACGCGAATTTCCTGGCTCGATTCCAGAATGGGAGCGTGGGCGTTATCGAGTCGTCACGGTTCTGCGGCGGAAGGCGGAATTACAACACGTTTCAGGTTTACGGCAGCAAGGGAAGCCTCGCCTTCAATCTCGAGCGCATGAACGAGCTCGAGTTCTACGACGCCGAATCGCCCAAAAGCGAGCAGGGATACAAGACGATCAATGTCACCGAAGCGGTTCATCCCTACGTCGGCGCCTGGTGGCCGCCCGGGCACATCATCGGCTACGAACACACGTTCGTCCACGCGATGCACGATTTTCTCGTCGCCATGGAGACGGATCGCCAGCCCGAGCCGAACTTGTACGACGGCGTGAAAATCCAGGCGGTGCTCGCCGCGGTGGAGCGCTCGGCCGAGAGCGACAAATGGGAGAAGGTGAGAAGCTAGAGAACAGGGAACAGGTTACAGGAACAGTCGGTTACAGGGAACAGTAACTACGATTCTGTTGCCGTTCCATATTGCCGCTTCTCTGTGTCTATTCCCTATTCCCTATTCCCTCCTATGTACACGATGGGAATCGACGTGGGCACAACGGGCACGCGAGCTATCATCGTGGGCTCGGGCGGCGAAGTCGTGGCGGCGGCAACGGCCGGTCACCAGCCCATGCGGATGGCAATGCCGGGTTGGGCAGAGCAGGACCCCGACGACTGGTGGCGCGCCGCGATTCTGGCGGTCCGTACCGTGCTCGGGCAGGCGCCGGTTCAAGGCGCGGAGATTCGCGCCGTGGGGCTTTCGGGGCAGATGCACGGCGTCACGCTGCTTGACCGCGCCGACACGCCGGTGCGGCTGGCCATCATCTGGTGCGACCAGCGGAGCCAGGCGCAGTGCGATGCGATCACGGCTCGGGTAGGCGCGAAGCGGCTGATCGAATTGGTCCTGAATCCAGCCATCACCGGGTTTAGCGCTCCCAAGCTTTTGTGGATTCGCGAGCATGAGCCAGGAGTTTATGAGCGGGCGGCTCACGTCCTCCTGCCCAAGGATTTTGTCCGCTTCAAACTCACGGGCGAGTTCGCTACCGACGTCTCGGACGCGTCAGGCACTCTGCTCTTCGACGTGGCGCGACGTCAGTGGTCGGATGAAGTTCTTCAGGCCTTAGAAATCGACGGAAGCCTGCTGCCTCGCGCTTTCGAATCGCCGGAGGTGACGGGGCGGATTTCAAACGAAGCGGCGCTCTTGACCGGCTTGCGCTCGGGAACGCCGGTGGTCGCCGGGGCGGGCGATCAAGCGGCCAGCGCGGTCGGGAACGGCATCGTCTCGCAAGGCTTGATTTCCGCCACACTGGGAACCTCAGGCGTCGTCTTCGCTTTTACCGGCGAGGCCAAACTCGACCCCGAGGGTCGCATTCATACGTTTTGCCACGCCGTGCCGGGCAAGTGGCACGTTATGGGCGTAACGCAAGGCGCGGGGCTCTCGTTGCGCTGGTTTCGCGAGCAGCTCGCGGAATCCGAATCGTGGTACGCGCGCCAAGCCGGCGAGGATCCGTATGAGCTCATCGTTCGTGAAGCCGCGAAGGTCAGCCCCGGGAGCGACGGCCTTATTTTTCTGCCGTACCTTATGGGCGAGCGAACGCCGCATCTCGATCCGGAGGCGCGCGGCACGTGGTTCGGATTGACCGCGGCGCACACGAGGGCTCATCTGATCCGCGCGATCCTCGAGGGCGTGGCGTTTAGCCTGCGTGATTCGCTTGAGATTTTTGAAGCCCTGGGGATTCATGTGCGCCAGATTCGGGCCTCGGGCGGCGGCTCGCGCAGCGTGCTTTGGCGGAACATTCAAGCTAATATTTTCAGGCGGGACCTGGTGACGCTGGGCGAGTCGGAGGGCTCGGCCTTTGGCGCCGCGCTGCTTGCCGGCGTGGGAGCCGGAATTTACCGGTCCGTCGAAGAAGCGGTTTCGGACTGCGTCAAGGTGCAAGATAGCATTTCACCCGACCAGGAGACCGCGGACCGCTACGATAAGTATTACCGGGTTTATCGCGATCTGTATCCGGCCCTTCGGACATTGGCGCATGAGCTTGCGCGCCTCGACCGTGAAGGCTCTTAGATTCGCTTGGCCGATGGTGCAGCGGCGGCGCATGATCGCTGAAAGACCGGCGGACGCAGTTCGCCGCAGCAATTAGACTCCGAACGGAATTTACAAAGCAGGAGGCCTGATGAACCGCCGAACCTTTGTCGCGAACGCCCTGGCCGGCAGCGCCGCCCTCGCGCTGAGTAGCGCCACGGATGCAGAGGCGCAGGAAGTGAAGCTTCCTGCGCCGCCGCCCATCGAGACCCACGGCATTCCCGGCTACAGGCGATCTCCGCTCGGGATGCCGGGACTCTTCCCCGGCCGCGTGATCGAAGTAGACGATCCCGCGGCCATCCGGGCGAACCATGTCTCCGAGCCCGTGGTTCGCCGCATGATCGAAGCCGGTCTGAAGGAGCTCACGGGCGAAAGCTCGCCTTCCGCCGCCTGGGCGCGGTTCGTGACTCCCGACGACAAAGTGGGTATCAAGATCAATCCGTCCGGCGCTCCGGCCTGCTGCTCTTCGCCGGAAATCGTGCGGGAAGTGATTCGCGGCCTGCGCTCTGCGGGGGTTCAGGACATCCGGATTTACGACCGCTACTCAGACGAGATTCAGGCAGGGAGCTATCATTCGTTGCTGCCGGTGGGGATTCCTATCGACGGCATCGAAAACCGCGCGTTCGATCTCGCGGGCTACGACATGGAGGTCTACTGTCAGGCGTGCTTCTTTGGTGAGTGGGAGACGCGGTCTTATCTCGCGCGAGTCGTGGCGCGTGAGGTCACCAAGATTATCAACATTCCCACGATGAAAGACCACGACGCATCCGGCGTCACTGGCTGCTTGAAAAACCTCGGATATGGCTCGTTCAACAACGTTGCGCGCTCCCATCATGCGCCCATCACCTTCACCGATCCGCTCATCGGGGTCATGTGTTCGGTTGAACCGTTGCGCTCAAAGGCCGTGCTCCACGTCATGGACGGCATGCGGCAGGTGTGGCACGGCGGCCCGCTGACGCAGCTTCAACAGTTCATCGCCCAGCCTGGTATTCTGCTGATCGGAACGGACCCGGTGGCCGTCGACACGATCGAGCTCGCAACGATTACGAAAAAACGCGAACTCGAGGGGGCGCTTTCTCTCTGGGACCGCGACCCGGCGAATATTGTCCGCAGAGAGCCGGAATACTTCCGCGACCCTCACAAGAATCTCTTCTTCCGCCAGCCGGCGCACATCGAAGCGGCCGGACGGCTCGGCCTCGGGGTGTGGGAGCTGAAGAAAATTGATCACCGCAAGATTGCGATGGGATGAACGCGGCCCCTCGCCCACCCTCGTCCCTCGGGAACCCTCTCCCAGCGGACAGGGCTGGGATTCTCTCGTTGTTCCCGTCTCTCCAAGGGGAGAGGGTGGCGAGCCCTTCGTCGGAGTTTATCCTGAGCGAAGTCGAAGGACTCTCCAGAAGCTTCGATGAGGAGAGCAGCGAAAGGCCCGAAGGGCCGCAATAAAGTAGCCCCGGGCGCAAGCCCGGGGTGAGGACAGCACCCCAAATTGCCGCTCCGCGCCCGCCGCCCGGTGCACCCACCGGGCGGCGGGCGCGGAAAGATGATCATTGGAGGCTCACGTTCCCACGGCTTGCGCCGTGGGCTACTTTATTTCGCCCGCTCCGCGGGCTTGCGCCGACGTTTCCGGCACTATGGACCCGCCAACCGGCGGGCTGGAACTCGGGGTAAACTCCGCGAGCCGGGTGAGGCGCCTGCTCGTCGGCGTCAGAGTATTCGGGAGCGATATGCAAGGCGAACCAGACGCCGGCAACTGGGTTACGCTGCTGAGCGACAATCAGCGCACGGGTAGGCAGTCTGAGCGCTCCGCTCGCACTCCTGAGCGCATGGTGTGGCAGCTTCGCCTCGAGAACTCGGTCAGGAGCTCGCCGGTTCTCGATGACGGGCTGCTATACGTGCCGTGCTTGGATGGCGCGCTCCATGCCATCGACGTGCGCACGGGCCGCGAAGCCTGGAGACGCGGGAACGCCAAGGCGATTCACAGCACGCCCTCCCTCTCGCGAGACCGGGTTTTGTTTGGCGACGATTCGGGGCACGTGCGCGCCCTCGCCCGCGACACAGGCCAAGAGCTGTGGGCGGCTCCGTGCGGGGCGGAAGTCTGGACTTCGCCCGTCGTTTACGGGAACGCTGTTTACTGCGGTTCGGCCGACGGGCGCTTCTATGCCCTGGACTTTCAATCGGGTAAAGTTCACTGGACCTTCAACGCCGGAGCGCGCATCGACTCAACCGCTTTCGTCGCGGAAAACCGCGCTTGGTTTGGGTGCGGAAATGGAAAGGTTTATTGCCTTGACACGGTTTCCGGCTCCATCGTCTGGACCGCAACTACTGGAAATGGAATCGATTCCTCGCCGGCTCTGGCGGATGGACTCCTGCTGATCGGTTCCGAAGATTTTTCGGTCTACGCGATGGATGCGGGAACCGGGAAAATACATTGGAAGTATGCCACCGGCCTGGGAATCTTTTCCTCGCCTGCGGTGGCCGCCAGCACGGTGATGGTGGGCAGCAAAGACGGTTTTCTCTACGCGCTCGATATTCCTACCGGCCGTCTGAAATGGAAAACGAGGTTGAGCCGGGTGATTCTCGCGCCGCCGGTCGTCTCCGGCAAAACCGTCTATCTTCAGGCCTTCGGCGGCGGCACTTTTGCGCTCGAGATCGCCACGGGCCGAAGAATTTGGCGCGCTGGGCTCGGCGGGTCCGTCCAATCCTGCCCGGTCCTCGCTGAAAATGCGGTGTACCTCGCTGATATGCAAGGGATGGTCTATGCCTTGGCGTAGGGCGGTGCGAACGGCTTTCGTTTTGGCGCTCGCGCTCGGGCCGTGCCTGCCTGGCTCCGGATTAACCGTCGGCCAACAGTCATTCATCTATAAGAAACAGTATGCGATGGGCACGGTGTTTGAAATCGCGGCGTATTCGCCGGCACCGCAGCGTACTGCGCGGGCCATCGATGCCGCTTTTCGGGCTGTCGTCGCGCTCGATCACGTGATGAGCAATTATGATTCCGCCAGCGATCTCAGCCATCTCGACCGAGCGGCGCATTTCCGGGCCGTTCGCGTTCCGCCCGATCTCTTCCGGGTGATCCAGGCGTCACTGGTTTATTCACGGCTTTCCGGCGGGAAGTATGACGTGACGGTGGCGCCGCTCGTCGACATCTGGAAATCGGCCGCAGCGAGCGGGCGCCTTCCCTCCGCCGCCGAGTTGAACCACGTTCGCAACTGCGTCGGATACCCAAAGGTGCAGTTAATCGCGCCGGACGAAATTGAATTTCACTCGAAATGCATGCGAATCGACCTGGGTTCGATCGGCAAGGGATACGCCGTTGACCGCGCTGTCGAGGTTTTGAGGTCCCACGGCGTCCGCGACGCGCTGATCAATGCGGGTGGAAGTACGCTGTTCGGGATGGGCGCGCCACCGGGGCGTGAGGGGTGGAGCATCCGCCTGCGCGACCCCTCTGGTCGCGCCGGCGCTGAAGTCACGTTGCACAACAACAGCGTATCAACTTCCGAGCAGGGGAAAACCAGCCTGATCGAAGCCGGAAAGTTCGGGCACATCATCGATCCCGTCACCGCCGAACCCGTTCGCAGCGATTTCGCGGTGAGCGTCGTCGCGAAGACGGCGACGGCGACCGACGGTTTGTCGACCACGCTGTTTCTCATGGGCCCTCCCGCCGGGACCCGGTTGGTCCGGCGGCTTCCCGGAGTGGCAGCCATCTGGATCTCTCCGGCGGGCGTCGCCGGCGAAGTCTCCAACGGGCCCGTCATCCGGACAAGCCGGCTGGCGAGCTTGAATTAACGGGGTGAACTTAATGCGAAGGCAGCGACTCGTTCTGATCGGCGCTCTTCTTCTTGTCGCGCAGCCCGCACTCTGCCGCGTGTGGATTCGGTGGACAGAACCTCAAATCCCCTCCGCGCGCTCGCTCGGCGTGAGCGAGCTGGTGATCCCGTGGAGTGCGGATGGCGCATCCCTGATCCGCGCCGCGCGCAGACAGGGCTACCGCGTATTTGTCGAAACAGATGCCGCGCATGCCGCAGAGGCGGCTGCGGCGAATCGGCAAGACAGCCTCGCCGGAATCATCCTCGACGCTCCCGAGAACGCGTTGCTTCCGACCGCCCAGAACGCTGCGGCGGCGCGCGCCGCTTTCGATCGCCTGCTGAGTCAGCTCCGCGCCCGATTCCCTGCCGGTTCGGTTCGGGTGGTGTGGCCGGGCGGCAAGCAGCCGCAGTTGCGCGGCACGATGGTGGTGGCAAGGAACGGCGTTCTCCAGGTATCGAGCCCCACTCGGCAGCCTTGGATTGATTCAAACGTCGCTCTCAGCCGGTTCGAGCGAGCTTACGACCCGGATGAGACACCGCTTGTGGAGTTTCAGTGGGAACCCGTGGACTCGCTGGAAAAGCAGTACGGTATTCCCCCAGAAGACTACGAGCTTGCGGTGGCCGAGGCGGGCGCCTTTCGCACCGATCTCATCCTTCCGCTTGCAAAACCGCTTCAGGAGGGACTGGCCAAAAGTGCGCCTGAGGCCTGGAAGACGTGGCGCGAGATTCAGCGCTATCTCCGGTTTTATGAGGCGCCGAGCGAGCTCGCCCCAGCGGCTCTGCTGAGTGATGTGGCGGTGATCGCGAACGACTTCAATGACTCCTACGAAGCCGTGAATCTTTTAGCCCGTCACAATATCAGCTTTCGGGTCGCGAAGCCGGGCGAGTTGCAAGCGCGCCGGCTTGACAGCGCGGCTATGTGGGTGATCTTCGGTCCGCTCGATCCGGCCGCAACTTCGGCTGTCGAACGATATGTGGACGGCGGGCGAACAGCGGTGTGGGTCGGTCAGCAGGGAAGTCTGCCGTCCGCACGGCTGCTGAGCAAGACGGCTGACGCGGCGGTGTACGCTTTAGGAAAAGGAAAAGTCGTGGAAATCGCGCCGCCCATCATTGACCCCGAGCCGTTCGCGCGCGACGTATGGAGATTGCTCCCCGCACCGGAGCGCGAGCTGACGCTGTGGAATAGCCTGACGGTCCTTGCCGCCGCGCATCAATCGAGCCGGGGTTTGAGCGAACAGCTTGATCTTGTGAATTACGCGCGTGAGGATTTGCGCGCACAAGTGCGGATCAAGGGAATTTTTTCGCGAATTGAGTATGCAACTCCGGAGAGCGGCTGCTGCGTTTCGCTCTCCGCGGCGCGAGAACAGGGGTTCACGGAGTTTATCGTGCCCAAATTGCGCATTGGCGGGAGGGTTCAACTCACCGCGCCTTAACGGCAGCGACGGCTTAGCCCAAGTTCGTCACGAATCGGCCTGTCGTGAAGTCCTCGGCGACCGTCGGTATCAGGCTCGGCTTGCATCACGCAGCACTTCGCGCAACCGCTTGGCGACGATCCGGTCTTCTCCGGGCTGAAGCATCCATACGCCCACTACGATTGTGTTTTTGTCCGTGGGCAAACCGGCGCTAGCTGACGTGCTCCCGGTTGAAGGATTGAGCTCGATGCTGGGAGCGCCCTCACGCAGCTTTTTCGCGACGTCGAGCGGAGAGATGCGCACTTGGCTTTGATCGTACCGCACCAGCAGGTGCGGAACGTGGTTGGCGACCGGCGGCACATAAATCGCCGCCTGCAGCGAGGGAATGCCCTTCAGCGCCTCGGCGATCAGCTTCGCCCTCCGGTTGAATTCCCGCTCCATCCGCTCGTCCGACTGCTCCAGGAACCAATCGATCGCAGCAACCATGCCCACAATCTGCTCCTTGGAGACTTTCATTCCGCGCCCTATGACGCTGTCGAACGGGTTGTTATTCGCGGCCGCCGCTTCGATCAGATCCTTCCGCCCGAGAAGAAGCCCGGCGTTTTGCGGACCCCGGATTCCTTTGCCGCCGGAAAACGTGACCAGATCGAATCCCATGCGGGTATAGTTCCAGAGGTTCGAAATCGGAGGCACGTCAGCCGCGGCGTCGTCGAAGCAGGGCACGCTGTGCTGGTGCGCGATCCGCACCCAATCCTCACGGCTGATCTTTCCCCCTTCGGCGGCATTGAAAAAATGCGCCATAACGGTGCGCGCGGTGAAGGCGCTCTGGTAATCGGCGAGCGTCTCCACTTCCACAAACTTGATACCGCAATTCCGAAGCGCATGGTCGTAGCCGTAGCGGTGCGCTTTTTGAACGACGACCTCGTTCTTGAGGTTCGACATGTCGGTCGGAATGGCTTCGATCGCCTGCCGGTTACCCACCGTAATGCACGCCGCCATGCCGAGTGTTAAGGCCGAAGCCGCTCCCGCGGAAACGAGCGCCGCTTCGCACTGCAAGCGATTCGCGAGGTATTCGCCCGCCTTGGTTTGCAACTCGATCAAGCGAACCGGATGCTTCGCCGCTTCCGCCACCGCGGCCTGAACCGGTACCGGCATGATCGACGCGGTAAGAATGGTGTAGGTTCCAGCCGCGTTGATAATTTTCGTCACGCCGAGCTTTTCGTAGTAATCCGCTCCCTCGGCAGTATGGGGACGCGATGCCGCGCGTACTTGCCCGTCCGGAGCCACGATGCCCCCGACCGCGAGCGCACTGGCGCCCACCTTGAAAAAATCTCTTCTCGATCGAAATCGATCCATGCCGGCACTCCTTTCGACACTCTTGGAGATTACAAACTGAACTGACAGCCTTCACTGCAGCGGGCTCTGGGAGCGACGGAATTCCGGCGGCCAGAGCCCGCCGCCACAAAAATCGGCATCACGCGATGATATCACCTTGGGCACAGGACGTGTCCGGCGCAATTCGGCGTACCCGCGGAAGCCGTTCGATTCTTGTTCGTTGTTTTGTGCGCGACCCGGGTGGACTGTACATTGGAACTGCCCGTTGTTACACTGGGCACCTTCGATGCCAGCTAACAATTACATCTCTGTCCTTGAAAAAGGATTCCGAGTGCTCGAGGCATTTCAGGGCGAGCGCGAAGTCGCGTTGCGAGAGCTGGCGGCGCGAACGCGCCTGGTGAAGAGTTCCGTTTTCAGAATTCTTTTTACGCTTGAGCGCCTCGGCTACGTCGAAAAGCAAACGGGGGGCCGTTACT
Organism: Terriglobia bacterium; assembly: GCA_050745265.1. GTDB lineage: Bacteria > Acidobacteriota > Terriglobia > UBA7540 > UBA7540 > RH2-MAG17b. Next base: position 36,380 of record JBOGKE010000151.1, on the reverse strand, counting down.
CAGTGGCGCCGCGCCTCGGCCGCCTCTCGAGCGGGCAGAAACCGCCCTACGATCTGAGCGGCCTGGCGACTCCGTTTTTAGCGAAACTGCGGGGGCGATTTCAGGAAACGGTGAACTTGGGAGTTCTTGATGGCGGCGAGGTCTTGTACGTCCAGGTGCTCGAGAGCCCGCACCCGCTTCGCATGGCGGTCCACCCGGGAATGCGAGGTCCGCTTCACTCGACGGCTCTGGGAAAGTGTTTGCTTTGCCGCATGTCGCGCGAACAAGTCGACGAGATCATGCGGAAGAATCCGCTGCGCGCTCAAACGTCTCGCACGATCCGCAGCGCCGCCGCCCTCCAGCGCGAGCTCGAGAAGGTCCGGTCCCAAGGGTGTGCGCTCGACAACGAGGAGGATTCGCCCGGTGTTCGCTGCATTGCCGCCCCGGTTCTGGGTTCGGACGGCCGGGTCCAGGCGGCCATTAGCATCTCAGGACCCGCAACACGCGTTAAACCGTCGCGCGACGCCGAGTTTGCCAAAGCGCTCACCGAGACCGCAGCTCAATTAACGACGCTCACCGCCTATTCTTCGCGAAGGATTGCGGGTTGAGACGCATCGCTCCCAGGCGGAGGACGCCGAGCGTCAACCGCGCTAGTGTCGCCTTCGCGTCCCGCAACATCGCTGCTGCCCGCTGGACGGCGCAGGCGAAGCATTGACGGCCTTCGCCGGGGACGCATAATATTTACTGGAAGCGCCAGCCATTGCCGGCGTTCTAGAATGTAGAATTTGAGCCGCTCTCCGTCCCGACGGGTTTCGTCCGAGTAACGCCGTGGCTCCGCTTCAGGATGTCCGACCGCTACCAAAAATCGCGACGCCTGCTCGCCCGCGCCGAGCGCACTCTTGCGGGTGGAGTCAGCAGCAACGTCCGCCGGGGTGATCAACCGTTGCCTCTCTATTTCGAGCACGGGCTCGGCTCCCGTGTCTTCGACGTGGACGGCAACGAATATATCGACTACGTCCTCGGGCGTGGTCCCCTGTTCCTGGGTCATACTCACCCTGAAATCAACGAGGCCACGATCCGGCAACTCCGCCGCGGTCAGATTTATGCGGCGCAGCACGAGCTCGAAATCGAGCTTGCCGAGCGCCTCGCCAAGCTGATCCCTTCGGCCGAGCAGGTGAGGTTTGGAATCTCAGGATCGGAGGCCGTGCATGCTGCCTTGCGCGTGGCGCGAGCGTTCACCGGACGGGCGCTCGTAGTAAAGTTCGAAGGGCACTACCATGGCTGGCTCGATAACATTTTCTACAGCCTTTCGCCGCCACCCGAAGAATGGGGCGGCGAGATGCGCCCTGTGGCGCGATCTGAAAGCGCGGGCCAGCCCTCCGGCCAAGAGAGCCGCATTGCCGTGCTGCCCTGGAATCACGCCGATGCGCTCGAACGCTTTCTGGAGGCGCACGGAGCCGAAACCGCGGCCATCATCACCGAGCCCATCATGTGCAATACCGCTGTGATTATGCCGCGGCCCGGATACCTGGAGCGCCTGCGCGAGGCATGCACACGGTATGGCATCGTGCTGATCTTCGACGAGGTCATCACCGGGTTTCGGGTGGCCTTATCAGGGGCGCAGGGGTATTTCGGAATTGAGCCGGACCTAAGCATTTTTGGCAAAGCGATCGCCAACGGGATGCCGCTGAGTTGTCTCGCGGGCCGCGCCGACATCCTACGGCTGATCGCAGACGGCCGGGTGGTGCATGGCGGCACGTACAATAGCCTGCCGGTTTCCATCGCCGCAGCTGTGGCCACGATCGACGTTCTGGCGCGCGATGGAGGAGCGATCTACCGCGAGGTTGAAGCCAACGGCTCCACGCTGATGCGGGGCATCCGGGAGCGCGCCGCCAAACTCGGTGTGCCCGTTGTGGTTCAGGGGCATCCCTCGGTGTTTTTTGTGGGATTCCCGGCCCCGGGAACGCCCGCGGAAATCGAAGTCTCGGATTACCGCTCTTCGTTGAGCATGGACCACGCCGTCTACAATCAGTTCGCGGCCGCGCTCGCAGGAGAGGGCGTGCGCGTGATTCCGCGCGGCAATTGGTTTCTCTCCTCCGCTCACACCCGCTCCGATATCAGCCGGACGCTGGATGCTGTCGAAGTAGCGCTCGCGGAAGCGGTTGTCCCCCATTATGCAGTTGCGCAGCCGTCGCACAGCATCATCGGATAGCGCTGCCGGCCGAGCCGAGCGAGGAGCTTTGAGCAAAGGCGGATCGCCTGCGAATGCCGCAGAGGGGTTGGAGGCGCGGGTGAGAATCGAACTCACGCGTAAAGGTTTTGCAGACCTCTCCCTTACCACTTGGGTACCGCGCCGCACAATGAGACGTCTGAGATCGCTAAGATTTTGGAGCGGGAAACGGGATTCGAACCCGCGACTTCGACCTTGGCAAGGTCGCACTCTACCACTGAGTTATTCCCGCCCAGAAGGTTTGCCGCCGACCACAGAAAATTATAGGAATGCGATTTTACGGTTGTCAAGCACACGGAACCGCCCGCAATTGCGACAACGCGAACTTGCTTGTGTCCAAAAACTGGAAGATGCGATTCGCCGGTATTACGGTTCGTGGCGCGCCGGGCGGAAGCCGCGCTCGACGGTGCAGGCGAAGTTTGAGGCGGCGTCCGTGCTGCCTCGGCCCTTGTATGATGCAATTTCCGGGTACGGGCAAAGCGGCCGCGTCGGGTTAAGCGCGTGCGTTGCCTCCCGAGACGCGGGGTATTTTGAGGCGATCAGCGCCGCCGGCGCGACGCCCTGCGTAACCCACTGCTCAAGGGCGCTGAACATGCTGTCTTTCGCGCTCTGCCGCGCCCCCGAGGCCCACGCTCCGAAGATCGTGATCCCCGGCCCGCCGCCGCAGTGCTGCATTCCGGGAATCATGTAAAGCCTCACGAACGAGTGCGCGGTCGGCGCTCCCATTCTGCGGATCACGCTCTCGTAGTAGTTCACCGTGTTCGGCGCGGGAATGGCGGTGTCATCCCAGCCGTGGTATAGGACCAGTTTCCCGCCGTGAGCCTTGAACGCGCTTAAATCGGGGTTCGTCGCGTTCAAGATGCCGGCGAACTTCCGGTCCGCCAAAGCTGCGCCGGAACCGAAATTGAACGCGCGGAAGTCCCACGCCCGATTGTCGTATACCAGGTTAGAAAAGAACTGGCTGCTGAAGGTGTACGACAGGCTTTTCTCCGGCGCGGGCCCGGTGATCCATCTCGCCCAACCGTTGGACCCGAGCTCGCCGCCCGGCATATAGCCGGGAAACATTCGTTCGCCGCGCGAATCCGTCACGCCCGCATAAATTTTCTTGAGCGTCGCCACCTGTGGCGCGGTCAGGCACTCGCTTGAGTCGTGCCGGCGACAAAGCAGCGACGAGGGATTGAAATGGCATCGCCTCGGATCATTGAGAATGCCGTCCCTCACACCGTCCCGCGCGTCACATGCCGCGAGCACCGCCGCGCTGATCGCCGGCAGCTTGTTCGGCGGGATGTAGTCTGCGGGGTTCTTGAGCATGGCCCGCGACATCCAGGCGCCGGCCGCCAAGAGATGAGTCCAGTAGTTGGCGGGCGCGCCGGCGATGATGCCGTTGTAGTCGTCCGGGAACCGCTGCGCTTCCATGAGCGCCTGCCGCCCGCCGTTCGAACAGCCGGCAAAGTATGACTCGTGGGGAGATGCGCCGTAGTAAGCCCGAGCGATCGCCTTGGCGTCCACCGTCATCAGGTGCATGGCGCGATATCCGAAGTCGATGATCTTTTGCGGATGTCCGAGCGCCCAGCTTGCATCCGTTGCGCCCCCGCGATGGCCCGTGTCAGTGGCTGCGGCGGCAAACCCCGACCGGATCGCGTCCGCCAATTGGCCGTATTCGATCGATCCGGCAAATCCTCCGTTCCCGGCGCCGTCGAAGTCTCCGTTCCAGCCTGAACTCGGCAGCCAAACCTCAAATCTAATCCTTGAATCAGCGGTCGGCGCTATAATACCCGCGACCCGGCAAAAGGGCGGCAGATGCGCGAAGTGCATGTCGGACGGTCGAAACGAACCGGCAGGCACTTCACGAGCTAAGGTAATCGTAACGCCGGCAAGCCTCATTCCCGCGAGGCTTGAGCAACTTCCGCCTGCGCCTGCGGTCGCAAATAATCCTGCTTCCGCCAGCAGACATATCGAGAAGCAGACAAACGCGGCACGACGGCTCATCTCATCATCGCCTTTCCTCGAGCGTCCGGATTCAGCATGATCATATGATCTCTTGCGCGTTCGGGCAAGCCAATTGGCGAATGTGGGCGAACCCCGCGAACCGGTTGATCGGGCCGTCACCGGGAGATGGCGCCACCTCCCCCCCACACTGCACCCGCGGTCTTTCGCGCTGCCCCGAACGGTTTCAAAGCGACGCGATGCTGCGGTGACAGCATCTCAACTAATGCGGAGGGGAGTTTCGTACAAACCCATGTTGAGTTCTCATATGATCCAACCGAGTCCAAGCTTCCGGGCTCTTCTCGCGGGCGCCCTGGCGATTGTTCTGCTGCTGATGCCGTTCGTTTCCGGCCGCGCCCAGAATCCCTCCGGCCCTCCGTCCGAGATTGATCCGGCAGCCCAGGCGCTGCTCAACCGGGCGATCCAAGGTCTCGGCGGCCCGGCGTTCCTCGGGTTCAGGACCATGAGCACGCAGGGTCGAGCCTTTTCGATTTCTGACGGCGTGACGCAGGGCTTCGTTCTGTATCAAAGCTGGTCCGAATTCCCTGCGAAGCGCCGCCTGTCTTACGGCTTGGCGAAACGATCGAAGGCCGTGACACTGATCAACGACGGCGATCAGGGCTGGGAGCTTGACCGCTACGGACTCATCGAGCAGTCGCCTAAGGAAATCCGTGCTTGGCGGCTCGCCAACCGGTATAGTCTTGAGAACTTGCTGCGCGTCCGCGCGCGCGAGACGGGAGTGCTCATCCAAAAAGGCGGCGACGATCTGGTCGACAATCATCCCGCGCAGATTCTGGACATCGTGGATTCGCGCCAGGTGGCGATCAAGCTCTACCTGGATTCGCAAAGCCATCAGCCGGTCGAGATCGCCTACCGAATTATGAATCCCGAGACCCACGAGTGGGATGAGTACTCCGATATCTACAGCGATTATCAGAGTGTCGGCGGAGTTCAAACCGCGACGCATCTCGTCCGGTACTTGAACGGAGATCGCGTCGCCGAGACTTTCCGGACTCAGATTCGCTACAACGAGACGTATCCCGCGGGTTATTTTGAGCCGCGGGATCAGTGAGAATCGCACTCGCGGGCCGGGGCGAAACTCCGGCGAGCTTCGCTCTGAGGAGTGGTCATGTCCCGACTCGCCGGGACACCCGCGAAGCATGAATCGAGCGTTCCTTATCTGCGGACAGGCCCCCCAAAAGAGGCCCGCGACGGTGCGCGAACGGCAGCTCAGCGGCCACTCAAAGTGGGCCTCGCCCCGTCTGGCGGCGCCTGGAATCCGAAGCGCTCGATCTTGCTGAGCGACCTGCATCCGCTGTGTGAATCGCGCAACATCGAGTTCTTCAGCCTACAGCGCGGCGCCGAAGCCTCCCGGCTCGGCCCAGTGTTCCCGAGCTGGCGCATCACCGATCTTGAAGACGGCCCCGCCGATATCGCGCGAACTGCCGCGGCGATCCTCGGGCTCGATTTGGTGATTTCAGTGGACACAATGATCGCCCACTTGGCGGGCGCTCTCGCCAAGCCCGTGTGGACGCTGCTGCCTTACGCGGCGGATTGGCGCTGGCTCACGAAACGCGAGGATCGCCCGTGGTACCCGACCATGCGGATTTTCCGGCAGGGGCCGGACCGAACATGGAACACGCCGGTGCGCCGCCTGGTGAATGAGCTCGCGAGATTGAGTCATCGCGTTAGCTCAGAAGCAACAGCATCTCGCACAGACGCCAAGGCGCAAATCCCGCGCAAAGAAGCACCGATTTGATTTCGTGGCAGGCCCTCTGGAAATTTGAGCCTTGGGGCAGGCTTTCCGCGTGAGCAAATCTCTCGGGTTCGTCTTACAACATCGGCAGACGCGTGCGGCTTTCCCGCTCAACCTGGGCCATGGTGCATTGTTGTGGCGACTTATCGGGACGCCAGCGAAGGAATTTCGTCCCATGCCGGAAGCGGTCGCCCGAGTAATGGTCGTATTGGACCTCCGCGACCAATTCCGGGGCGAGGGGCTCCCATTCGGAGGACCGCCGTGTGCTCCACCGGCTCGGCCCGCCCGGCGCTTTGCCGGTAAAACCGGGCGGCTTCACCAGATGCTCGAGTTTTCGCGTGAGCTGCTCGCGTTCGGCCTCGTGGATGGAGGACGTGAAACCGACGTGGTTCAGCTTTCCCTCGCGGTCGTAGAGTCCCAAGAGCATAGACCCCACCTGGCGCTTCTTTTCGGCGTAGCGGAATCCGCCCACGACGCACTCCGCCGTGCGGAGCTTTTTGATCTTCAGCATCGCCCCGCTCCGTTCGCCGGGCTCGTAAATGGCGTCCCGACGCTTGGCAATGATGCCGTCGAGTCCCTGCCCTTTAAGGAACCAGCGCCGCGCGGCAGCGAGGCTTTGCGTGGCGGGCGAGAGGCGCACGGTTCCGTCTTTCGCGACGACTTTTTCGAAGAAGCTCTCGAGCGCAACACGTCTTTCCCGAAGCGGCTGCTTTGCCAGCAGCGCGCGGCGGTCATCGACTAAAAAATCGAACACAATAAAGAGCGCGGGCGTTTCGTGCGAGAGCTTTTTTACGCGGCTTGCGGCGGGATGGATTCTCATCAGCAGGTGGTCGAACGAGAGCGTGCTCCCAACCGGAACCACGATCTCTCCATCCAACGCAAACGCCGACGCTTTCAACCGCAATAGCGCCTCAGCAACTTCCGGGAAATAGCGCCCCAGCGGCTGGCCTGATTTCGATTGGAGCTCGACCGACCTGCCGTCGCGAAAAGCGAGACAGCGGAATCCGTCCCACTTCGGCTCGTATTCCCATTCCGGCCCGGAGGGTACTTCAGCGGCCGAAAGAGCATCCATGGGCAGGTAAACGGGAGTGATAGGCAGCGTCATAAAAAGCGGTCGAGGCGCACGCGGCCCTTTTCTGATAGGAGCGGCTTCCAGAGATCGCCCAGGCGGCGAACGCGCGCGGGCACATTGTCCATGCGGAAATCCTCGATTTCGATTCCGCGCTTCACTTCCTCCCAGCGCACCGGTGTTGAGACGGTTGCGCGCTCGCGCGGCCGCACCGAGTAGACCGAAGCCAGTGTTCTGCCCCAAGCATTCTGGTTGTAATCGACCAGCACGTGTTTCTCGGGCCTTTTGGCCACTCGATACTCAGAAGTAATCAACCTGGGGTACTGGGCTGCCAGGGTTTGGGCAAGCTGCTTGGCGAAGCCCCAAACTTGTTTCTGCAGCGGGCCTCGCACAATCGGAGCATAGACGTGGATGCCCCGAGATCCGGTTGTTTTCGCGTAGCAGGGTATCTTCAGCGCCTCAAGCGCGTCATGAACTCGAAGCGCCACGTCACGCACGTGTGAAAAAACCGCGCCGGGAGTCGGATCAAGATCGAAGTGGAGGTAGTCCGGGCGGTGGACATCGTCGCATCGCGCGTACCAGGGGTTCAGATCGATGCAGCCAAGATTCACAACCCAGAGGAGCGAAGGTAGGTCTTCGACCACCGGAAAATCGATGACGCCCGCAGAAGGATGCGGGATCGGGCAAATCTCGATCGACTCGGGCCGGGGCGACGGCGCCCGTTTCATGAAAAAGAACTTGCCCGCAATGCCGTTAGGATACCGCTTCATCACCATCGCCCGGCGCCGAAGGTGCGGCACCAGGACCGGAGCGATTTCGGCATAGTATTGGAGAAGATCCCGCTTGGTGAGGCCAAGCGCGGGCCAGAATACCTTGCGCAGGTTCGTAAGCTCGACGGTCTGTCCGCCCGCCGAGAAGCGGAAAGAATCGCGGTCGCAAGGAATATCGGTTTGCGAGGACCGCCCGGCCGGTCCGGGCGCCGCGGGGCGGGGGTGAACCGATGGCTTCGAAGGCGCTCGTCGAGAGACGCGTGCCCGGGACGGTGCCTTCTGCCCCGCGCCGGCGCTCACCGAGCGCCTTCGATCGCCGACGGAACCGCTCAGATCACCGGAAACAGTCATCTGTCGTTTGCACGCGCCGCGCCAAGCCGCAACTCTCGCGTTCTTAGGCGGTCCGGAACACGCTTTCGTCTCACCGGTGCATAGTCTCTAGAGCTTACAGCGTCCGGCAGCCGGGCGCGCGGCGGAAGCGCCGTCGCACCGGCTCCCCGGCGGGGTCATTTCAAACCCGATGCCGCGCTTGGGGCGTCGCAGACACCGCAAACGCACGATGTCTGCGCGACCCCCGAACACACACGCTAGAACGTCGTGGAAGCTCCGCTTTCCGCTTCCCGGTTGACATCGGTGGTGGCGATCTCCGTGAGCTTCTGATCCGCCTCTTTTTCCTCTTCAAGTGTTTCGTTCAACAATCGCACCGCCTGCGCGTCGGCGATTTGGCCGGCCCAGGCTTTGAGCGAGCCATAAACTGCCATTTCGTAGTGCTCCACTCGTTGCGCCGCCGCGATCAGTCCTGCATCGAGCACGGCCTTGTCTCCTTTGTCGCCGATCAGGTCCTCACCTTCCTCTAGGATTCCCCTCACGCCGTCGCATTTCTTTGTCTTGGGCTTCTCGCCAATGCCCTGGAAGATCTGTTCCAGACGGGTCACGTGGTGCTCCGTCTGTTGCAAGTGGTGCTGGAAAGCCTGCCGCAGTTGAGGTGAGCCGGCCGCCTCCGCCATCTTTGGCAGCGCCTTTACGATCTCTTGTTCCGCGTCGTACATGTCGCGTAATTCGTCCAGGAAAAGGTCCTTCATCGTTTCGTATTTCATAGCTGACGCGAATCCTTTCTGTATAGGTTTACTACTAACTTATCCTACGACGGCCCGACGGGGCAGCGCACTCGGGGATTCTCCTCAGGAGCGCGGGAAAAATGCAGGAGGCGCCGCGTGCCTCCCGTCTTCTACGTGGGGGCACGAGACTGTTAGTAGTTTCTCGCGCATCACACATACCGGAGGGTTACCTGTGGTCAGCGCGATGAACACTGGCAATCCGGCGCCGTCGCTTCGAACGCCCAGCCCCGCGAAGTCGGCGCGGCTGGCGGGCCTTCACTACGCCCATAGCGACGGGGCCGGAATCCAGCGCAGGCGCGCAGGGAAAGGCTTTGTGTTTGTGACCGCGTCGGGCAGGCGCATCCGCGATGAGCGGGTGCTCCGCAGAATCCGCTCGCTGGTAATTCCTCCGGCCTGGGAGAATGTCTGGATTTGTTCCTCCGCTTCAGGTCATCTGCAAGCCGTCGGTCGTGACGCCCGAGGGCGTAAACAGTATCGCTATCATCCGAATTACCGCGCCTTCCGCGAACGAACAAAGTTCACGCACATGCTGGCGTTCGCGCAGGCCCTGCCCGCTCTTCGGAAACGAGTTCGCAAGGACCTCAACCTCCCAGGGTTGCCGCGCGATAAGGTGCTGGCGGCGGTTGTACGCCTGCTCGACGCCACATCTATCCGAATCGGAAATGACGAGTACGCCAAGGCGAATCATTCCTTTGGCTTGACGACGCTCTGGAACCGCCATGTTCAGATCGACGGGCCAACCCTGCGGTTCCAGTTCCGAGGGAAGAGCGGGCAAGAACACGATATCGAGCTCAAGGATCACCAACTGGCGCGGATCGTGAAGCGGTGCCACGATCTGCCCGGTCACGAGTTGTTTGAGTATCTCGACGAGGAAGGCAAACCGGCGAAGGTTCAATCGGAAGACGTCAATGAGTATCTGCGGGGCATCACCGGCGAGGATTTTACGGCCAAGGATTTTCGAACTTGGGCCGGCACCACTTTATCCGCGATGGCGCTGGAGAAGCTCGGGGATGCTGCATCGCCTGCGCAAGCCAAGAAAAACGTCGCTGAGGCGATTAAGTTCGTATCACAGCGACTCGGAAATCGGCCTCCCGCCTGCAGGAAGTATTATGTCCATCCGCTCGTGATCGATTCCTACATTTGCGGTGGCTTGTGCCAAGCGATGGCGCGGCGGCGCGGCGCGCGCGCGAGTTCGCACCGCCACGCGGAGCTCGCCGTCATACAACTGCTCAAGCTGCACGAGCGCGCCGCTTGAGCCGGAATAAGCCGGACGCCGGCGCTTACGGCAAAGCGTCGCTGCTGTCGGCGGGGAAGGACACGACGGGCCGGCCACTGGGAGATGGCGGGCGTGATCCTGGAGCATCCCTTTCCCACCTACCCGCGCGGCTTTCCATCGAGCGTCATCGGCGAGATTGAAGACGCCACCGGACGCAAGCTGATCGGCAACCGTCCCGCCTCCGGCACCGAGATTCTCCGCGAGCTCGGCGAAGAACACCTGCGTACCGGCTCGCCGATTGTCTACACATCGGCAGATAGTGTCTTCCAAGTTGCGGCGCACGAAGAGGTGATTCCGGTCGATGAACTTTACGAAAATTGTAAAAGATCGCGCGAGGTGCTACAAGGCGAGCATCGGGTGGCAAGGGTGATTGCCCGACCGTTTGAAGGCGCGCCGGGGGCGTTCCGCCGCACCGAGCGGCGGCACGATTATTCGGTCGAGCCCCCGCGCCCCATGCTGCTCGATTTGCTTCGGGATGCAAACGTCCCTGTGATCGGAGTTGGAAAAATACCCGACATCTTCTCCAACCGCGGCGTTTCGGCGGCGCTCCCGGGAAGGAACAACTCGGAAGCACTGGAGAGCACGGCTCGCGCGCTTGAGGGTTACGAACACGGGCTGGTCTTCGTCAATCTGGTCGACTTCGACATGCTTTACGGCCACCGGCTCGACGTCGAGGGCTATGCGCGCGCGCTTGAGGCCGTTGATGCTCAGCTTCCCTCAATCCAAGCGCAGCTGAGACCCGGCGATCTTCTGATCCTCACCGCCGATCATGGGTGCGATCCGCTCGGCCCGTCCACGGATCATTCGCGGGAATACGTTCCCATCCTCGCCAGCGGACCCCGTTCGCATCGCGATCTGGATCTCGGTACGCGCTCGACTCTTGCGGATATCGGCGCCACGGTTGCCGAAAATTTCGGCCTGCACCTCGCCCAGGGCACAAGTTTTTTGGAGGAAATTCTTCTGTAGTACAGCGCGGCCTTACGGCCGCAATCGAATGTCATTCCGAGGAGCGAAGCGACGAGGAATCTTGCCGTGGCCTTTCATTGACATGAGCGCAGGGCGAGATTCTCGCTCAGCTCTGTCGAAAACCACCGGGACCCGCCGTTCCCGCGAAAGCGGGAATCCAGTGACTCGGACCTCCGCTTTCGCGGGGGTGACGATCTCGTTGATTCTCATTCCAATCGGTGGGCCGCACGCCCATGTGGCACTCAGCATGACAGTTCAAAGTGCATTTGTCCGCAGCCTGTTCAGCCATGCCGTAAATCGGCGATGCGTCCGGATGGCGCCTCCCAACCCGCTCTCAGGTCTGGTTGTAACGCTGGGCCGCGACTCGTCCGAGCTGCGTCAGCACCTGGAAAATGAGCGGACGTTCCGAACGCGGCGCATCTTTGCCCTGCCGGGACACGGTCGCTCCGCCTTCATCCTTCGGCAGCAGCAAGCAGTTGACCAACGAGAGCACCGAGGCCACCGGAGCGGGGAACAGCCCGTGGAAACGCGCGAGGGCGATTGCGGGCAAAGAAAGGGTCAGCTCGGCGTCCCGGCGCCGGGCGGCTCGCACGATGGCGCGCGCGGCCCTTTCGGCGTCCATGGAAACGACCGGCAAGCTCGCGCTGAGCTCAAACCACGCGGACTCTTCACCCTGACGCCCTTTGAACATCGCATTCACATGCGAGCCGGTGCGCATCAGCCCCGGCACCACGGTGGTGACCCGAATTCCTTTCCTCGCCAGCTCGGCTCGCAGGCCCTCTGAGAGCGCCACCAGCGCGAACTTCGCGCAACAGTACGGCAGCAAATGCGGAACGCTCACCTTGCCGCCGATCGATGTGATGTTCACGATCTGGCCTTCGCGGCGCGCTTGCATCTGGGGCAGGACGGCCAGGATCATGTTGAGCGATCCCCAGAAAATCGTATTCATCGCGAGCTCGTAATCGTCCGCCGTCATGCAAGAGGCGGGGCCGACTTGGATAATGCCGGCGTTATTCACCAGCAGGTCGACACGGCCGAATTTAGCGCTGAGCTCGGCGACAAGTCGTTGGACCTCATCCGCATTACTCACGTCGCAGGTTCCGATCCATACATCCGCCCCTCGCGCAGCGAGATCTTCTCGAGCGCGCTCAAGCTGGTCGCGATGGCGCGCGCACAGCGCCACGCGGCAGCCCTGGCGCGCGAACTCCCGCGCCAGCAGCAGTCCCAAGCCGCGCGAGCCGCCCGTGATCAGCACCACCTTACCGCGCAGGCCCGCCAGGCCACGGCGCGCCGAAAGCACGTTTCGGAGAACGATCATCCCCGATCCAGCCGCTGCCGCGAAAATCAATCCTCTGGATAATTTTGTCATGCGATCTGGCCACCCCCGGCCTGTCCGGAATCATCTGTCGTGGACAACAAAAAAGCTAGCCCGTAATTCCCGACTTTAGACATTGAGACCGCGCCGTGCACTCGGGTGTTCCGCTGAGTGCCTCGCAAAAATCGCGGTAAGCGCGCCGTCATCGCGGCGAGCTCGGGTGCGCCGCGATCCCATGCTCCTTGCGGCGGCGCCGAAACGAGGTTACGATACGGGGTGCTCAACCTCGGCACGAAACGGCGGCTCTAGCAGCGCCGCGACAGATTCCTCTAAGGAGTATTTCTAAACTAAGCTCGAATACCAACCCATCCGGCCGGATGAACGGGAAGCGCGGTGAAAATCCGCCACTGCCCCGCAACTGTAAGCGGCGAGAAGAGCCTGCAGCAAGCCACTGCCCGAACGGCGGGAAGGCGCAGGCGGAATGAAAAGCGTCGCGAGTCAGGAGACCGGTCCAGCCGGAAATCTACTGAGTCCGCTCTTCCGAGGGCGAAGGAGGACACGATGCACCCATGTCGGCGCGCCCGCATCCGGTTCACGTTGTGGGCTTCGATTCTATTCCTCTCCACGTCATTCATATTCTCCCCGAGCGCGCGAGCCGCCTCCGCGGCGGTAATTCGCGGGACGATCACCGATCCGCTGGGCGCGGCTGTGCCGGGGGCGCGGGTCACGCTGCTGCGCGATGGCAAGCCGGCTGGCCACACGCAGGCGGACCGTCATGGCGATTACGCGTTCGCTTCGATCGCGCCGGGCCGCTATCGTGTACGCGTGGAAGCGCCCGGATTTGCGGTCCTGGAGAGCCCCGTCGCCTATGTCAGAGCGGGAGCGGCCACACGCCTGCCATTGACGCTCGCAGTCGGGCCGTTGCGCGAGGAGGCGGTTGTGTCGGCGACCGGGCAGGCAATGCCGAAGTCGCGCGTGGGAGCTTCGGTGGGCGTGATCGATCACGATGATCTCCGGTCCCTCGGGAAACTCGACGTTCTTGACGCGCTTCGCCTCGCGCCCGGAGTGCAAGTAGTTCAAGAAGGCCAGCGCGGGGGCGTGGCCTCAGTTTTCGTGCGCGGGGGAAACTACGATTTCAACAAGGTCCTGATCGACGGCGTTCCCGCCAACGAAATCGGCGGGCAGTTTGACTTCGCCAATCTGTCGGCGAGCGGCGTGGATGAAATTGAGGTCTTTCGCGGCCCCGACAGCATCCTCTACGGAAGCGACGCCCTGGCGAGCGTCATCCGGATCACCACTCGCCGCGGCTCGACTTCACAACCCGAGTTCTCGTATTCGGCCGATGGCGGAAACTTCGAAACGCTGCGGCAGGACGCGTCGCTCGGCGGCGTGCTCGGCCGCTTCGACTATTTCTCCGACTTCATGCGGTTCGACACTGGAAACAGCCTTCCCAACAGTTCGTTCCACAACGCCACGTACGCCGGAAATTTCGGCTGGGAACCGGGCGCGCGCACGAGCTTGCGTTTCACCGTTCACCACGATGCCACGGGCCTCGGCAGTCCGAGCGCGCTGGCGTTCTTCGGCATTCCCGATGACTCGTTCCAGCGGGAGCAGGATACGGAACTGGGACTCACGCTCCAAAATCAAACCACGGCGCGCTGGCACAACTCGGTGCGCCTCACTTCGATGGGCAATCACTACTTCTTCGACACGCCGGCGCCGGCGGGTATTCCCTATAACGCCGGATTCGGCGCTAACTACCTCGGCCTTCCGGTGAACATTTGCGGTGCAAACGGCGGCTGCGCGAGCGGACAGGCGATCCTCGACTACGGCCCCGATTCCGGCGCGATCTATCCCGCTCTTTACAATGCGCGCAGCGCGGTGCGCTCTGTGCGCGTTCAGTCGAATTATGATTTCACTCCAAATTGGAGCCTGACCGGCGGCTTCCAGTACACGCACGAAAGCGGTTTCACGGCGGTGACCGGCTCGCCACAAACGAACGACCTGAGGAACAACGACGATGCTTTCGTCGAAGGCCGCGGCAGCCTTGGGCAGCGCGCCTTCGGCGTCGCCGGCGTGGGACTTGAACACAACACGATTTTTGGCTTTGCTGCGACGCCCCGCGCTTCGCTCGCTTATTACATTCGCCGCCCTGCGGCGTCCTCAGCGTGGGGTCGCACCAAGCTGCGGTTCAATTTCGGCGAGGGAATTCAGGAGCCGAGCATCTTCGATCAGGGCTCGTCGCTTTACACGATTCTCTCGGCAAGCGCAGGCGGCCCGGGATTGATCCAGCAGTACCGCATCGCGCCTTTAGGCGCCGAGCGGAGCCGCAGTTTCGACGCGGGCCTGGAGCAGGGCCTCTGGAAGGAACGAGCGCTCGTGAGCGTGACGCTTTTTCGCGAGAGGTTTTACGACCTGTTCGACTTTGTGCCCGCCACCGCGCTGCCCATGCTCGGCGTTCCGACAGCCGTGGTGTCGGCGCTCGCCTTCGGCGCCGAAGTGAACTCGGATTCTTTCCGCAGCCAAGGCCTCGAAGCGGATTTTCGCGCGCGACTCACGGCGGACCTGAGCGTGACGGCGGCGTACACGTATCTCGACGCGGTGGTGACGCAATCGTTTTCGAGTGATGCGCTCAGTCCGGCGATTAACCCGGCGTTCCCCGGCGTTCCCATCGGAGCGTTTGCGCCCCTGGTCGGCGGCCGCCCGTTTCGCCGCGCGCCGCACACCGGAAGCTTTATCGTTTCGTACAACCGCCGCCGCTTCGGGATCAACCTTAACGGTTACGTCGTAAGCCGCTCGGATGACACCACCGCGCTCACCGACGCCAATTTTGGCGATACGCTCCTGCTGCCCAATCACAACCTGCTCGCCGGATATCAGCTCCTCGGCTTCAGCGGGTGGTATGACGCAACGCGCCACGTGACTTTCTATACGAGCATGGGAAATCTTCTCTCCGAACACTACCAGGCGGCGTTCGGCTATCCTGCGCTCCCGTTCACGTTCCGCGCTGGCGTGCGATTCACGTTGGGCGGCGAAAGGAAAAGTGATTAGTGACAACAGCGCTCGAGCGGCATCCTGCGGTCGCCGCCGTTTCGGCGCTCCCGAATGGAGAGGTCTGAATCGCGCTTAGCATGGGCATCCTGCCCATGCGCACGGGCGAGACGCCCGTGCTACGAGGCGGCACGGCGGTAAAATGAAACAATATGACGAGCCCGAGCAACGCGAACAGATACTCGCGCCAGACGCTCTTCGCACCGATCGGCCGCGACGGGCAGGCGAAGTTGCGCGGAGCGAGAGTCGTGATCCTTGGCTGCGGGGCGCTCGGAAGCGCTCAGGCGAACCTGCTGGCGCGCGCCGGAGTCGCGAAGCTCCGCATCATCGATCGCGATTACGTGGAGGAAAACAACCTGCAGCGCCAGGTCCTGTTTGACGAATCCGATGCCGCCGGGCGCCTGCCGAAAGCGGTGGCGGCCGAGCGCAAGCTGAAGCAGATCAACTCAGAGGTTGAGGCAGAGGGCATTGTGGCGGACGCGCGGCCCGCCAACATCGAGGAGCTGATCCGCGGTTTTGACCTGATCCTCGATGGCGCGGATAACTTCGAGGCGCGCTTCCTGCTCAATGATGCTGCGGTGAAGCTCAACACGCCTTGGATTTACGGCGCGGTTGTCGCGAGCTACGGCGTCACGCTCACTGTGTTGCCCGGCCGCACCGCCTGCCTCGCCTGCGTTTTTCCCCGCACGCCGCAAGGCATTCATGAGACGTGCGACACGGCAGGGGTGATTGCGCCTGCGGCGGGCTGGGTGGCTTCGATTCAGGTGAGCGAGGCGCTGAAGATTCTGTGCGGACGAGAGGACGATCTGCACGGCAAGCTGATGAGCTACGATGTCTGGTCGAACCGCGCCAGTGAGATCGCGCCTCAGCGCGATCTCGCGTGCGCCGTGTGCGTCCGGCGCGAGTTCGTCTCGCTCGATGGTCTCTCGCCGGCTCATTTCTCCATGTGCGGGCGCGATTCGGTTCAGATTCATCCGCGCGTCGCGCGCCCCGTCGATCTCGACGCGCTCGGGAAACGGCTGGCCGAGATCGGCACGATCCGCTCCAACAGCTTCCTCGTCCAGTGCGCCATCGATTCCTACGAGATCACGGTTTTCGCCGACGGCCGGGCCATCGTCAAAGGCACCCAGGACACCGCCGTTGCGCGCTCGCTCTACGCCCGCTATGTCGGGTCGTAGCCGTCGCTGAAAACTCCTAGGCTACCGTCCTGAGTCAGAGATCCGCCGAAAAGGTGAGTCCGGACGGCCGTCGTTCTGGAGATAACAGCGGCTCTGGTATGAAGTCATGGATCAAGCTTCGAACAGCGATTCGACAAATTCACGCGGATTGAAGGGGATGAGATCGTCGATCTTCTCGCCGATGCCGGCGAACAGGATGGGCAGGCCCAGCTCCCCCGCAATCGCCACCACCACGCCGCCCTTGGCGGTGCCATCCAGCTTGGTGAGGACGATACCCGTGGCTCCGGCGCGTTCGGTAAACTGTCGCGCCTGCTGCAGCCCGTTCTGTCCCGTCGTCGCATCGATCACCAGCAGCACTTGGTGAGGCGCCTGCGGAACCTCGCGCGCGGCGATGCGGCACATTTTCCCGAGCTCCGACATCAGGTTGAACTTGGTGTGCAAGCGACCCGCCGTATCGACAATCACCGGATCGCTGTTTTGCTTCTTCGCCGCTCGAAATCCATCGAAAATGACCGCGGCCGGATCAGCCCCAGGCTTCTGCTTGACGATTTCAATGCCCAGCCGTCCTGCCCAGATGTCCAGTTGCTCGATGGCCGCAGCGCGGAAAGTGTCCGCGGCGCAAAGGAGCGGCCGCCGTCCCTGTTGAATATAGTAGTGCGCGAGTTTGGCGATGCTCGTGGTCTTGCCGACGCCGTTCACGCCGACCACGAAAATGACCTCCGGCATACCTTCAGGCGGGCGCTTGAGCTGCGGCGGCTTCGTTTTCTCCATGACAGCCAGGATTTCCCGCTCGACGGCGCCGTGCAACTGGCTCGGCGCGGTCAAGCGGCGGTGACCCATCTCGGTGCGGAGCCGCGCAAGGATTTCCTGAGTGGTCTTCACGCCCAGATCGGCGGTGATCAGCGTGACTTCGAGATCGTCGAGAACGCCCGGATCGATTTTCTCTTTTCCTTCGGCGATGACGTCGATGCGTTCGACGAGTTGCTCCTTCGTGGAAGTGACGGCCTTTTTGAGGCGGTCGAAAAGCCCGGTTTTTTTCGGTTCCGGCGGGCCAAACAGAGTTTGCACCATAGATTGATTCTATCCTGAACTCCCCGAGACCCAACAGGGGCCGCCTTTCCCACTGTCTGCCCGTTTGATCCGCTGATACCGCTTGAATCTGCGGCGCGTCCGTTCTATGCTTTTCGCCAGCCCGATTGCAACCGAAACTTCGTCTCTGGAGCCACGATGCCGATGTCGCTGCCGAACTATGTGAAGTCTTCTGTTCCGACTCCACTCTCGAACCGAGCGCCCTGGTACAAGAACACGTTTCCGGCCTACGCCGGCATTTTCCTCTGGGTGGCGTTCTATCTCGGGCTCGCCGCGCCCTCGGGCATGCTCGCGCCGATCGGTCAGCTCGGCATCGGGTTATGCCTGCTCGCGCTGATCGTCGCCGGGCTGTTGTGCTTTGGGCTTTATTACTACGCACCGGGAATGCTGGGAATGCAAACCGGACGCCCTCTGTACATTGTCGGCACCTCGACGTTCGGGGCGAAGGGCGGTTATCTGATGCCCGGTTTGTTGATGGGAGCGCTGCAGATTGGCTGGTTTGCGGTCGCGACCGCCGTGGCAAGCACTTTCATCATGCAAGGGCTGCACAGGAACTCGAGGCTGCTCTATAGCGTGATCTGCATCGTGTGGGCGTATTGCCTGGCGTGGATTGCGGTGAAAGGCATCGCCTACGTCGCCCGCGTGGCTCAGTATCTTAACTGGGTGCCGCTGATCATGATCATCATCATCTTCGTGGCGAACAGACACGGTCTTTCAAGCTATCGGCCTGCTCATCCCGATCCAAGCGCGGGCTTTCTCGACATTCTGGCGATTGTCATCGGGTTTTTCGCAACGGCGGGCGCGGCGGGCGCCGATTTTGGGATGAATAACCGCAGCCGGAAAGATGTCGCTCTCGGGGGACTCACCGGGATCGCGCTGGCGATTCTGGTAGCCGGAGGCCTGCCGTTACTCGCCGTCGCAGGCTACATCGGGCTGCACGGGGGCACGAATTACAATTACACGCTCGCCATCGCGAGCGTCAGCGGGCTCGCGGCGGTGATGTTCTTCCTTTTTGCCGCGGCATCGGTAGCGCCGACCTGCTTTTGCACCTTCATCGCCTCAAACAGTTTTGCCACCATGCTGCCCCGGATTCCGCGGGCGGTTTCCACCTTTATCGCGGTGACCATCGGCATGTTGCTGGCAGTAACCGGCGTGGCCCAGAACCTCGTGACCTTCTTCACGATTGTCGGCGCCTCGTTTGGACCGATTTGCGGCGCCATGGCCGCGGACTACCTGCTTGCGGGGAAGAGATGGTCCGGTCCGCGCGCGGGGATCAACTGGTCGGGCTATATCGCCTGGGCGGTGGGGTTCATCGCCGGGATTCTCGCCTACATTCCGGGAGTTCCGCCGTCGTGGATACACGCGGATCGTCCCGCCGTCCTGTTTTCGTTCATCATCGGCTTCGTGCTTTATTGGCTGCTCTCGAAGGCAGGCTTGCGCCCCCGAGTGGTTCCGATCGAGGGCGAACCGATGGTGTCCACAGCGGGCAGGACAGACCTCGGTGTTTGAGGCCTCCGGTCCGTTATGTGAGGTATGAAGAGCCGCGAACCTCAAATGCGGAGATCCGCGCCACCCTGGGTTACCTGCGCGCGGCGGCTGTGACCGGGTGCGCGACTGCCGGCTGCGCTGAGGCGTCGGCTCCCAATGCGGTGGTCTGTACCGCGGCCACGGCGGAGGCCGAGGAGCGTTGGCCATATCCCCTCGGGGCGCTGATGTAGCCGTGAACCTCGTTTTTTCCGATCCGGTTCACCACCAGCTCGAGCGGCTGCGGACTCTCCGAGGTTTCAAATATCACCGGCTCGTAAAGGTCCACGTTCTTCCGCGTCAGCTTGAAATCGTCCACCATGAGGTCGAGGTCGTAGTTCTGGTGTTTCGCACTGGTGTGCCGGAGCGCGAGCCCGACCGGGCCCTCGCGGGCAAACTTCCTCGACTTCTTGAGATCAAATTCGTAGTAGCTGCGCGTGCCCTGTTCTTCCAGCCCCACCAGCTCGGCATGGCTTCTTGCAACCGCATCGCTAAGACTGCTCAAGCTCGCCTGAGTGCTTGCCGCACGGCCCGCAACATCGGCCTGGGTTTGGGCGACCGCCCTTTCGGCGCCGCTCAAGCGATGATTCTGCGATGTGAGTTGCCGCTGCAAGCGCTTCTGCCAATTGGGAGTCCGTCGCTGCGCGAGCGAGCGGCGGACGCGCGCCACGGCAGGCGGGGGCGTTACCGGCTCTTCGCTCCACTTCTCATCCGCCGGTGCGGGCAGCTGGATTTGCGGTGTGCTGAGAGATTTCAGCTTGGCCCTGAGCGCTTCGAGTTGCGATTGCGTATGCGTAAGGTCGGCAGCGAGTTTATCGTTGGCTGAGGCAAGGCGCTGGGCGGCGCCTTGTTCGTGTAAAGTGTATCCGATGGCGACCACCACGACGATGATCAGCACAAACGTGATCGCCAGCAGCCACTGGTTCAGACCGCTTGCCTCTGGCGGCTCAGCAGGATACGGCACTTCTTCGGGTCCATAACCCTCTTGCTGATGAATATCGTCATCGTCGGAAAATCGCATGGTCGTCGGCTCCTCCCCGCTGACGGACGTGAGCAAGCCGAGGGCCAAGCCTTCCCCAGCTAAGTCGTTGACGCGACGCATATTCGCCTGCGGCGGGAACATGGGTAAGATCCCGGCCGGGAAAAATTCCATCTGCCGGGCAAATTTTCCCGTGCTTGGCCGATGCCGTGCTTGCCGCATGTCGAAATGGGACGCACGCCCCGTCCATTTGCACCGTCACCATTCGCGCCGCCCCCGTCGCATCCGTGTTGCGCAACTGTCGTAAACAGGTCTTCCCGCGTCGCGATGCGGTTGAGGTCCGCCGCGCCGCCGGTCACCGCCGGAACCCCGAACGCGTCGCAGGGTAGCGCAGCGCGGCGTGAAGGCCGCAACCAAATGTCATTCCGAGGAGCGAAGCGACGAGGAATCTCGCCGTGCGTGTTTCCCAGGCACAGTCAAAGCGAGATTCCTCACTTCGCTCGGAATGACGGAGTCCAAATTCTTGCCAAAAAAGGAGGGTGTTGCAATGCAGAGTTTCGCTTTTCAGAAACTCTGAGGCTTGTGTTTGAACCGCCGCGAAAAGCCGCGGAGTTAAAAAACAACTCCGCGCTACCGTATTCTCGCCGCCCCTTTCATAGAGGCTGCACCCGCGACTGCTCGTACACAGGGTTAGATCGCGTCACACTTTTTGGAGACGACCCTCTAATGTTGGCAGTGGCCTTGCCGATACTACTCGATGGAGCGCGGCGCGACTTCTCAGGCGGTCCCGAGCGGCGCTACGATCCTCATGCTTTGCGGGTGTTGTGAAGCGACATGAGACACTCCTCAGAATGACAGTTTCGAAGTGCATTTTTCTGCCGTCTGTAAACCCCGGCGCTACATTCGCGGAACGGTATCTATGGCGTCTACGAGCCTCGGCAACGATTCTGCGCTTCTGCCGGACCTCACGGTTGAAGCGGAAGCGGGAACCGCCCGGGCGACGAAGGTCCTGATCGCGGACGACGAGGCGGTGTCCCGGTTCAAACTTCAGGCGCTGCTGGCGTCCTGGAAGTACGAAGTGGTATCCGCCCAAAACGGCAGTGAGGCGTGGGCGGCGCTGAATCGCGCCGATCCGCCGACGCTTGCCATCCTGGACTGGATGATGCCGGGCATGGACGGCATCGAGGTGGTCAGCGCGATCCGGAATGCGGGCCGGAGCGTGCCGCCCTACGTCATCCTGCTCACTAGCCTTGACGGCTCCGAGGATACCGTTCGAGGCCTCGAGGCCGGGGCAGACGATTACATCAAAAAGCCGTTTCAACCCCAGGAGCTTCGCGCGCGTCTTCAGACGGGCTCGCGGATTATCCAGCTTCAGACGGCTCTCGCGCAGCGGATTTCCGAGGTCGAAGGCGCGCTGCTCGCGCAGCAGCAGGCCGAGGAGGCGCTGCACCAGAGCGAGGAGCGCTCGCGCCTGCTGTTTGCCACGATTCCACACCCCATCTGGGTTTACGATCCGGAGACGCTTGACTTTGTTGAAGTGAACGATGCGGCGGTGGCGCGTTATGGATACAGCCGTGACGAGTTCCTCTGCATGAAGC
Source organism: Terriglobia bacterium (assembly GCA_050745265.1). Lineage (GTDB taxonomy): Bacteria > Acidobacteriota > Terriglobia > UBA7540 > UBA7540 > RH2-MAG17b. Next base: position 14,496 of record JBOGKE010000151.1, on the reverse strand, counting down.
TGACCGAGGTTTGGCCGCGCAGCGAACTGGAGCCGTTGTTAACCGAGAGCAGGAGTCCCAGGTGCAAGCAGTCCTCCGGCCCGTGGAAGCACCGCACCAGGAACGGCACAACTATCGACGTGGAGATCATCTCGCAGGAAATGGAGTTCTTCGGCCGCAAAGCCGTTCTGATGGTGGCTCAGGACATTACCGAGAGAAAACTGCTCGAAGTGGAATTGCGCCACGCGCAAAAACTCGAGGCGGTGGGAAGCCTTGCCGCCGGAATCGCGCACGAGCTGAACACGCCCATTCAGTTCGTGGGCGACAACATGCGTTTTCTCCATGAAGCTTTCAGCGCCATGCAGCGATTGCTCGCGAGCTATCGCGACGTGTATCACGCGCTGATCGCCGGGGCCGTCAGTCCGGATACGATCGAGTCCGTCCGGCGCGCCGAGGAAGTCGAGGAGGCGGACTATCTGCGCGACGAGGTTCCGGCCGCCCTGACGCAAACCTTGGACGGAGTAAACCGCGTGGCGACGATCGTCGGCGCCATGAAAGAATTCGCGCACCCCTCGCGCGCGGAGAAATCCGCCGCCGACCTCAACCGGGCTCTCTCGAATACGCTGGTGGTGGCGCGACATGAGATCAAATACGTGGCGGATGTGGAGACTGACCTCGGCGATATTCCCGCGGTGGTTTGCAACGCTGGCGACATCAACCAGGTGTTTTTGAATCTGCTCGTCAACGCGGGCCACGCGATTGCCGATGCCAATAAGGGAACGGGGCGGCGCGGCCTCATCACGGTGCGGACGCGTCGCGAAGCGGACTGGGTGGCGATCTGGATCGAGGACACCGGCTGTGGCATTCCCGAAGCCATTCGCGGCCGCATCTTTGACCCTTTCTTCACCACCAAAGAGGTGGGGCGCGGGACGGGCCAAGGCCTGGCGATTGCGCGCTCGATTGTAGTCGACCGGCACGGGGGAAGCCTGAGCTTCGAAACCGAGGCCGGACGCGGGACCGTCTTTTGCGTGCGCCTGCCCATCAACCCATTTTCCGCCGGCCAGGAGGCCGATTCCGAATGAGGCGAGTTTTGTTTGTTGATGACGAACCCAACGTGCTGCAAGCGCTCCAGCGCATGCTCCGGTCGCAGCGCGGCGAGTGGGAAATGTCGTTCGCGCAGGGCGGCGACGCGGCGCTCGCGATGCTGGCGGCGGCGCCGTTTGACGTGGTCGTTTCCGACATGCGCATGCCGGGCATGGACGGCCCCTCGCTGCTCGGGCGCGTGCAGGAAGAATTCCCGCAGGTGATCCGCATTATCCTTTCCGGGCACGCCGACCTGAGCTCCGCTTTCCGCGCCGTGCCGATTGCCCATCAATTTTTGGGAAAGCCATGCGACCCGAGCACCTTGCGCGTCTCGATTGAGCGCGCGTGCAGGCTGCAAAGCGTGCTCAGCGACGACGCGCTGCGGCGGACCGTCGGCTCGATGGGAGCGCTGCCTGCGCTGCCGCGAACTTACACGGCGCTTACCGATGCGCTGGGTGACGCCGACGTCTCCCTCGATCGCGTAGCGAAGCTCATCGAGCAAGACGTCGCGATTGCGGCGAAAATCCTCCAACTGGTCAATTCGTCGTTTTTCGGCCTGGCTCGGAACGTCACCAACATTCAAACCGCCGTCAGCTACCTCGGCACGAACATCCTCAAAAATCTCGTGCTGTCGCTCGGCGTCTTCCGCAGTTTTGAGCAAAAGGAGCTGGTGGCGGGTTTCTCGGTGGATGAGTTTCAGAATCATGCGTATCTCACCGCGAAGATCGCTCAGACGCTGCCCACGGTGAAGTACCTGTCGGATATGACGGGGCTTGCCGCGCTCCTCCACGACGTCGGGAAGCTTGTCTTGGCCGCGCGGATGCCGGACTACCTGGCCCGAGTCCTTGCCCAGGCGCGCGAGCGCCAGCGCCCCATTTTCGAGATCGAACAGGAACTGAGCGGCGTGACCCATGCCGAAATCGGCGCTTATCTTCTCGGGTTGTGGGGGCTGCCGTCGCCTATTGTCGAAGCGGTGGCGCATCATCACGCGCCGGGCCGCGTGCCGCAACAGGGGATGGACGCGCTCGCGGCCGTTCACCTCGCGAACGTGCTCGCGCTCGAGTGCCGCGCCGCTTCGACGGCGGAATGCGGCCTCGTCCAACCCACGCTTGACGAAACGCTCGTGGACGCGCTTGGCGTTACCGACCGGCTTCCCGAGTGGCGCGTGATGGCGCACGACGTTGGCGAGACCCTCGGCGCCTCGATGTGCAGGGCATCCTAAATCAGTATCCATTTCCCGCACAGCTCGTGCCCGGACGGTGTTCAGGTTGGCGGAGTTTAGCCTGAGCGGAAACAGCGGGATCCTTCGCGGAGTTTACCCTGAGTTGCGGCCCGCCGGTCAGCGGGTCCGTCGCGCGGGAAAAGCTTTTGGCGCTCTATCCTTAACCCCGGGCTTGCGCCCGGGGCCACATTCTTGCCGCCCTTCGGCCTTTCGCTCTTCTCCTCATTGAAGTTTCTGGAGAACGCAGCCGAGAGGCTCAGGATGACAAGCACAGGGCTCGCCGCCGTCTTACGCCATCACTGGCACGATATGGCAGAACTCGACCTACCGCGTATCTTACTCGTCGATGACGAGCTAAGCCTGGCAGACGCCCTGGTGCGAGGATTACGCCGAACCTACAGCATCACGACCTCGCCAGGAGGCCACGCCGCGATCGACCTTCTGCGCCACGCCCCCCAGTTTGAGGTAATTGTCTCGGATTTGAGAATGCCCGGCATGGATGGCATCTCGTTCCTGAAGTATACCCGGCAGGTGGCGCCCGAGGCCGTTCGCGTTCTGTTCACGGGTCATGCGGACCTCGGCGACGCCGTCGAAGCCGTGAACGAGGGCGCAATCTTTCGTCTGATCATGAAGCCCTGCCCGCTTCCGGCTTTTCGGACGGCGCTTGACGCCGCGCGCGGGCAGCACCGCCTGATCACCGCCGAGAGAGTCCTGCTGGAACAGACGCTGCACGGAAGCGTCAAGGCGTTGACCGACGTCTTGGCTCTAGTCAGCCCCGCCGCGTTTGGGCGAGGCGCGCGCGCCCGCCGGTCCCTCGAAGGTTTGTTCGCGAAGTGCAACATTACGGAGAGGTGGCCGGTGGAGGTGGCGGCCATGCTTTCCCAGATCGGCTGCGTGACGCTGCCTCTCGAAGTGCTCGACAAACTCTATCGAGGCGACTCGGCGACGCCGGAGGAGCAGGTCATGATCGACCGCACGCCCGCCGTCACCGAAAACCTGCTCGCCAATATTCCTCGCCTGGAGCCCGTGCGGAAGATCCTCCTTTACGCCGGCAAGCACTACGATGGCGAGGGCCCACCGCACGATGGCGCTCGCGGAGACGACATCCCGTGGGGAGCGCGCGCTCTCAAAGCGATTCTCGACCTGGACGCGCTGGAATCGCAATGCGTTCCCGGGGCTGCGGCGCTGGACCTGATGATGCGGCGCCCAGGCTGGTATGATCCCGCCATCCTTAAGGAGCTTGCCGAGCTCCGTGGCGGCGGCACGCACACCACCGGCGTGCGCGAGATTTCTTTGCGTGAGGTCAGAGCCGGCATGGTCTTTGCCGAAGACGTGAAGACCACCCGCGGACTCCTTCTGATCGCGCGCGGGCAGGAAGCAACCCTCGGATTGATTGAGAGAATTAAGAACTTTTCTCCTGCCTTGGGGGTGAAGGAGCCGATTCGCGTCAGGATCAGCGACGGCGCGAAGCCCCACCCCGCCTAACCCCCCAGGCGTGCTACAAGCCGCAATCGCCAATCCGCAATGGTGCACACGCGTTTGGGACGCCCCGTTCCGCTCGCGGCGAAGGGACTCCGGCTTTGAACCCAACCGCGTCCTCGGACCGCCTCGCCTGCGCAAGCCGGCAATTCGCGGTGAGCGCCCTTCTATTGACGATGTCCTCGCTGGGCCCGGGAGGTCCATCCCCTGAAGATTGGCACATCGGGAAGAGATTTTGGAGATCGGTGAGACGAACGCGACAGTCAAGTTCTGCGAAACGTCAGCGCGCGGGCGGCCAAACCACGATGAATGCGAATCCTGGACGGGTCGGCCGCGGCCGGCTCCATGGGAGAATGTGCTACTTTTGCAGAGGGATGGAACCAAGTTGGCAAGACTCATTTCGCGCACGACTCGATTCGGGGCAGGCATCAGCCATCGCGCTGCGGCAGAAGGCGCATCTGCCAAGCTTTTATCTGTTCTTCTTCTTGGAATCCTCGCGGCTGTTCCTGCCTTCGGCCAGCGCGAGCGCAGCGAGCTTCGTCTGAGCGTGCAAGACGCGAGGGGTGTGCCGATCGCGGCCACGGCAAGTCTGGTCAGCGAGGCTAACCACGTTCGCCGGACTTTTCAAACCCGGCCGGATGGCCGCTACGCTTCGCGCGATCTTCCCTTTGGAGTTTACCGCCTGAGCGTTTCCCACCAGGGGTTCTCACCGGCAAGCCGCTTGGTCGATGTTCGCTCCGAGGTGCCGGTCAGCGTCTCCGTCACACTCAGTGTGGCGCCCGTTCGGACCCAGGTTCGCGTGCCCGATTCGGCAACGCTCATCGATCCCGAGCGCACCGGCGTCGTTTACTCGATTGGCTCACGGGCCGCTCAGGAGGAACTTCCCGTGCAGCTCGGCCGAGGCTTGAGCAATCTTGTGGACTCGGAGCCCGGCTGGCTTTACGAAGCGAATGGCGTATTGCATCCGCGAGGTTCCGAATACGATGTTCAGTACGTGGTGAACGGTCTCCCGTTCACGGAAAATCGGTCGCCGGCGTTTACGCCGCCCTTCGAATCGGAAGACGTCGAGTCGATGCGGGTGATGACGGCGGGCTTTCCGGCCGAGTACGGGCGCAAGCTGGGCGGAGTGGTTGAAATTACCACGCCGGAAAGCCAGATCCCCGGCCTGCACTTGACGGCTGTAGCCCAGGGTGGAAGCTTTTCTAGCGTGAGCGGATATTTAGGGCTGGGTTACGCCCGCGGCCGAAGCCAGTTCATGCTAACCGGCAACGCAGGCGCTACGGACCGGTACCTGGATCCGCCTGTAGTCGATAACTACACGAACGCCGGCTCAACCGGCGCGTTCACGGGCTCCTACTCGCTAGACGTCAATCCGCGGAACCGCCTGCACGTTTCCGTGATGCACGATGATCTTCGCTACGAAGTTCCCAATGAACTCGTGCAGCAAGAAGCGGGCCAGAGGCAGGATGCCGCGAGCGGGGCAACCAGCGGTCAGGCGGATTATGATCTCATCCTGTCGCCGAGTCTTTTGTTCAGCGCCGAAGGAAGCGTGCGCGATGAATCCTTCCGGCTATGGTCAAACGACCGGGCGCTGCCTGTTATCGTTGGCCAGCAGCGCGGGTTTCGAGAGGGCTACGCGCGCCTGACGCTCGCGGGAGCACGCGGCAAACACGACTGGAAAGTCGGCACGGACGCTATTTTCGATCCCGTCCATGAGGCGCTCCAATACAACATCTCGGAGCCCACGCTGTTCGACCCAGGCACTGCATTGAACTTCAGCTTCCGCGACCGTCGAACCGCCATCGAGCCGTCGGCTTTCGCTGAAGACAGCATCCACTGGAACGATTGGAACGTCAGCGCTGGCCTGCGGTATGACGAATATCGTTTCGTGGTAACCCAGAGCGCCTGGAGCCCGCGTCTGTCCATTTCCCATTATTTTGAGTCCGCGGGACTGCTGGTTCACGCTTCCTACGATCGCGTCTTTCAGACCCCGGCGATTGAAAATCTCCTGCTGGCCAGCTCGCCCGAACTCAGTCAAGTCAGCAGCCTGGTGCTGCGACTATCCGTTCAGCCGTCCCGCGGCGATTACTACGAGATCGGCGTGACGAGAGGCTTCTGGGGAAACCTGCGCTTTAACGCCAATCTTTTCCGGCGCAACCTCCGCAATTATTCCGACGACGACACGTTGCTCGATACCGGCGTCAGTTTCCCGATTGCCGATGCCAGCGCTTGGATCGAAGGCATTGAAGGCAAGCTCGAGGTCCCGGACTGGGGGAGGTTCTCGGGTTTTGTCAGTTATGCAAACCAGGAAGGCGTGGGGCAAGGGCCGATCACGGGCGGGTTGTTTATTGGCACTCAGGCTCTGGCGACCGTGCGCGACAACCGCCGCTTTTGGATTTCGCAGGACCAGCGCAATACCGCGCACGCGCATCTGCGCTTCGACGCGACAAAGGCGCTATGGCTGGCCGCGGATGCTGCTTACGGGAGCGGCCTGCCCGTGGAGCGCGACACCGGAGATACAAGCTACAGCTTCCTCCTGCGCCAGTACGGCCAGCGTGTTTTGAATGAGGTCGACTTCGCACGAGGGCGGGTTCGTCCTTCCTATTCGCTCGGCGCTTCCGCTGGCATTGATCTGTACAGCAAGGAGAACAAGGCGATTCGCGTTGAGATGGAGGGTTCCAACTTGACGAACCACTTCAATGTGATTAACTTTGCCAGCCTGTTTTCGGGGACAGCCATCGGCGTTCCCCGCAGCTTCAGTGTCGCACTCAAGCTCACGTATTAGCTCTCATTCGCCCGGCGGATTACTCCGGCGGCTGGCACGCCGGTCAGAAGATGTTCATGCGCAGAATGCGCTCGACGACTTCTTCGGGAGCGGCCCCGTCTGTGGGAATGCGGAATTCGGCAAGCTGGTAGTATGGGATTCGCTGATTGAGCAGCTCGGCAAAGCCCTCGGGGCTGCGAAAGAGCGGCCGGTTTGTGATGCCTTCACAGCGGCGGCGAAGCTCCTCGATCCCGCAATCGAGCCAGATCGTTGCGCCTCCCGTGTCGCGGATCACGCTCATATTCGTTTCCTGCACCCATGTTCCGCCGCCGAGGGCGATCACCGCGGGCTCGGTTTTTGACGCCTCAACCAGCGCGGCGTGCTCCACCTGGCGGAAGAATGGCTCGCCAGCCTGCTCGAAAATTTCGCGGATTGAGATTCCGCGGCCGCCCTCGATCGTTGCATCAAGATCGATGAAGGGCCATCGGGCAGCCCGCGCCAGGATTTCTCCCACCGTGGACTTGCCACAGCCCATGAAGCCCAGAAGATAAATAAGCCTTTTGCGGTGGCGAATCATCGTTGTCTGGGGGCGTGCTGTAAGAATATACAGAACCGCAGCACTCCGTGCGGCCTCCCGGCCCAAAATGATTATAGAAACTCGTTCTGACGCGCGACAACTTTGACACGCCTCCGCTGCTCTCGACCTGAGTCGCGCGTTCAGAGCGTCCGCCCGCCGGGTGGCGGGGTCCATGCTGCCAGAAACGCCGGATCGAGCCCTTGAAGCGGGCGCGGCAAGGATCCGTAGGGCCCTGTCGTTAACCCCGGGCTTACGCCCGGGGCTACTTTCTTCCGGCCCTCCGGGCCTTTTGGCCGCTCCCGTCTGAAGTTTCTGGAGAGCGGAGCCGAAGGGCTCGCCACCCTCTGCGTCTCGGAGTGGGCTGGAGTTCCGCCTTCTTCAACCCCTCTCCCTCTGGGAGAGGGTTCCCGAGGAACGAGGGCGGGTGAGGGGTCATTTCATGCTTCGGGGTGTTGCGAAGCGACATGAGGAACTCCTCAGGACGACAGTTCCGCGGGTTTTTCAGCCTCATGCGAAGTCTGCGTTGAAGGCCGCGCGCTCATTGCTGAGGCGCTTCGGGCTGCGGGGTAATTCGAATTGACCCTTTGAAGGATGTGAGCTTGAGGGTTGCGGTACCGAGGTTGTGGATGCCGAAGAGCGAGTTTTCGAAGGAAGGTACCGTGGAATGGCGGTTTGAGCGGCTCAGCTTCAGTTGATTGTCCACTTTGCAGTGGCCGCAACGGGCGTTGAGCTCGAACGAAGAAGAGCGAGGGATGAGAAAGCTGATTCCGCCGTTATAGGTTCGCATCACGTAATTGCCGGAAGGCACGAGATCGCCCTCATAAGCAATGTTCCCGGAGGTTGTGTTCCCGTGAATCTCGGTGCTGGACGGTGAAACGAACTTGAGATTGCCGGTGACGGTCGAAGCTTGGATCGCGCCCGACGACCGGTCAATCTCGATCTCGCCGCCAAAGGACGATGCGTTAACTTCCCCGGCCGCCCCGCTGATAAAGATGTTGCCGCCCACCGATTGCACCCACGTATCGCCGGTCAGATTATCGATGCGAACCAAGCCTTGGGGATTCCTGATCTCCACGCTCGCGCCCACTGGCACATCGAGCGTGTAATCGACCCGGCTGCCGGGCCCTTCGACGCTGCGGTCGAGAATGTGAGTGACGAGCTGAATCTTTTCCGCCTCTCCCTGAGGCGGCACCTGCTCCTTGTCGATCTCGACGTGCGGCGAGGCCATGACGGAAACAGCGCGTACTCGCGGCTTAGCCCAGCCCCGAACCACCACCGTTCCGGTGATGTTGGTGAGCGTGATGCGCGGCGTGCGCGTGGTGTAAAACGTCGAGGACTCCTGAGCCGGGCCGGCGCACCACAGGCTCGCCGGAACGGCGGCGACGAACAGCGCCGCCAGAAGAATCGATCGGTTCGCAAAACGTTTTTTTGTCATAGCCCCACGCATTTCCGTCACCGCAAGTTATATTCGAGAGCTGTTTGGAGCATCTGCGTCTTCTCGGCGTAAGCCCGCGAGAGATAGTCCCCCGCCAGCCCGTCCTCAGGTTCTTGTTTCATGGACGCCTCGCACTCGCGGATCTCGCTGTCGATCGAGCTGAGGCTTTTCGCGTAAGCGTTCTTCGTCGAAGGGTCAAGATACGACTGGTTCGCCTGAAAGCTTTTCTCCAGCTCTGCGGCGGTCTGCTGCAAGCTGGCGAGGTCGCGCGGCCCTACCTCGACCCGCATGAACGCAGCCGGATGCAGCGTATACGCCGCAGGTTCAGCCGGCGAATGGACAAGGTACCCGGGGGCCTTGAACAAGACGACCGCCACGATGGCGATTGCCGCCGCAACGGCGACGGGCAATTGATAGCCAAAGACCCACCGGGCGTTCCGGGGACGCCAGCGCCTTTGTGAAGGCTCGTGGATCATCCCCTCGGCCACCAGCGCGGAGCGGATATTCCCCCAGAGCCGCGCCGGAGGCTCCTCATCCTGGTATTGAGCCCCGGCCTGCCGGATGAGCTCAAGATCGGCTAAAAGACAACGGCAGGGTTCGCATTGCGCGGCGTGGGCCGGGACCTCCGGCCGGGCATCGCCGCCGAGGTAATCGGGCAGCGCGGCCTGAAATCGCAAGCAGGGCTCACCGGCAGGAATCATCTTGCTCCCCTCTGATCTCACGGCATCTTCCCCTTACCGCCCCGCCCTGCCGCGCCGGCAGCCTGATCAGCGCTCATTCGTTTCTCGCCGTCGCGGCGCAGCGCGTCCCGGAGCTTGAGGCGGGCCTTGTGCAACTGCGATTTGGAGTTTCCCACCGAACAGTTCATGATTTTAGCGATCTCGTTGTGTTCGAAACCCTCGACGTCGTGGAGAACGAAAATTCTTTTGTACCCGGGCGGCAGATTCTCGATTGCGCTGTTGAGAGCGATGCGGTCAATCGACCCGAGCAGCCGCCGGTCGTCCGCGCCGTACTCCCGCTTGACCGGCTCTTCCTGCGTGGCGTCGAAGTCATCGAGCGAAACCTTCTGAATGCCTTTCTTGCGCAGCTTCATCAGCACGACGTTCACAACCAGGCGATGCAGCCACGTCGAAAACGCCGATTCTCCCCGGAAGGTCGAGATCTTGCGGAAGAGCTGCAGGAAAGCTTCCTGAGTGAGGTCTTCCGCCTCAGCCATGTCACCGGTCATGCGCAAACATAAGGAATAGACACGCCGCTTGTGCTGCTCGAATAGCGCGGCAAATGCCGCCTCCTCCCCCCGCTGGGCGCGTTCGAGGAGCTGGCGGTCAGCCTCGGGCTTTGAGGGTGCGTGTGGTTCCTGAGCCAAATGTGATTAGCGGTGGCCGCACCATCCTGCCTGTCGGATGTGATGCCGCGCCGTTGTTGTGAGTTGTATTAACAGATCCGCCCGGCGCTCGCTTAGCCCGGGCTAAGCGAGCGCTGTAACGCCCCTTGTCGGCGGCAGTGGCCGGACGCTCGGGATCGTTCCCGGCGCGGGCAGACTGCCCCTGTGACTGCCAGCAAGATGCAGGCGCTATTTGCACCGAGCGGCGCTACAGCCGTCGGTTACGGGACCTCAATGACGGCGCTTCCGACGCCCACGTTCCCAGCGGTGTCGTACGCCCGCAGCGAGACCACTTGTTCTCCCGATTCGAGCTGATCGAGCCGAAGGGTAAAGCGCTCGACCCGCGAGTCCACAATGCCTTCATCGGAGACCACGTCCTTCCAGCCGCTTTCGCCAATGGAGACCTGGGCGCTGCGGATCGGCGCGCCCTTGCTCGTCGCCTCGAAGTGAATGACGGCTTGATGGCCGTTTACGTCCTGGCCGGTCGCGACGACGTGCGGGGGAGTATTATCCACCCAAAACGGCGCGCTCACAAGTTCCGCGGCCAGGGCCTGCGGCGCCGGGTTCGACGGCGCGTCCGAGGCGACCAGCCGCACCCGGTACTCGCCATCGGCCAGCGAATCGGGCTGAAGGGTATACTGAGCGGCGCGCAGCTTGTCTTTGAGCAGGTGCCACGCCTTCTCGTTCGCGGATTTAAGATACAAGGCGTAGGTGAGCGAGTCGTGGTTTGGATCGCTTGCTTGCCACTCGAGCTCGATCGGCTGCTTGCCGGGCGGATCCGGGATGGGGCCTACCCCGCCGTAGGACGGCTGGACGATGGTGGTGGTGGTCACGGCGGGCATGGGAGCGGAGTTGACTGGCGCGCCGGGCGATTCAATGGGCATTCCCGACATGCTGGTGCGCTCGCTTCCGTCCACCACCGTGAGCGATTCAATCTGGGGCGGCAGGTTCTGATTCAGATACGAAATCTCGACCTGATTGAGCGACGGGCTCGCGCCGCCCGAGCCGTGGAAAACGGCCTTCCACTGGAGGTATCGCGCCGGCGTGCTTTTGATGGCGCTGCCGAGCGCGACCTTGTAGGGGCCGGCCCAATTGCTCCAGGTGTTGTCGGGACGCTCGGAATTGCCCGAGCGCGTATAGAACTCAAGCGAGCATTCGGGGCTCACCTGCGCTCGCCACGCAATATGGCCCCAGCGCGAAATAAAGCGGGCGTCTTTCACCGGAGATTCGTAGACGCCATCGTCGCCGTAGCCGCTGCCGACGCGAATGAGCTTCGCGATGTTGCTGGTCGCTACAAAGAGGCCCGAGCTGTCCGCCAGGATGCGCGTGGGCAGAGACTCGCGAGTTTCGGTGAGCAGGGTGAGCTCGGCTCCCGTTCGCGAAGGCTTGAGATCAAAAATGCGGCCATCGTCATCCGTAGAGAACAGAACGTCGCCGCCGCGCAGGGCGAGGCCAAAAATGCTCGAGCGGTTCGACTGCCACAGCGTTTGGGCGCTGTAGTCCGGCATGATTTCTACCAGCGCGCCGCGGCCGGCCCCGATCCTCGAATAGGGGAATTCTACTCCGCCCGAGGCGTTCGGGTTGGCTCTCGGCGGTGCCCGCCGGAGGGGGAGTTGCGCTCCCGCCGCGCCTTCGGTGCTGTCCGCCGCCACCACCGTTACTGTGGTCGTGCCGCCGGGAACGATTGTCCTGCGGTTCGGAGCCCCGAAATACCCGGGAGTTCCTCCGGGGCCGGAGTTGCCCAGCGCGGCGGCGTAGATGCGCCCCTGCGAATCCGTCACTAGGGAGTGGATTTCCGGCAAGTTGGACTGGTAGAGCACAAACGCCTTGCCCTCAGGATTGATGCGGTAGATCAACCCGTTCGGCTCGCTGCCGGCCAGCAGGTTCCCGTGTTTGTCAAACGCCAGGCACATGATGTGCGTTTGATTGCTGGGAAAGAAGACGGATTCTTTGCCGTCCGGATCGATTCGCAGGACCTCGCCGCGATCGCCCGTTCCCGCGTACAAGCGCCCCTGTGAATCGAAGGCCAGCGCCCAGATGTACTTGACTTTGGGCTGGTAAAAAACCGACGATTTGCCGTCAGGCGCAATCCTGTAAATCTTTCCTTCCGGAGAAGTGCCGGCGTAGAGGTCGCCGCCGGGTCCAATCGCGAGAGCAAGAATCTCCGGCTCCGGCGCCTGGAAAAAGAGCTTTCCTTCGCTCGCGTTGTTTACCTTGAAAATCTTCCCCTGATGGCCTGTGCCGACGTAGAGGTTTCCGGCGCGATCGGCGACCATCGACAGGGCCACCGTCTCGTTGGGGTTAAAGATGGCTTCGGTGCCGGGCGCAAGGGTTAGCTCGCCATTCATGCTCACCGAAACACCTTGCAGGTTGCCTTGCAGAAAGCCCCGGAAGGTGCTGATCTGCCAAAAATCGGTTTGGGAAGCTCTCGCCGCGAGCGGCGCCAAAGCGACCAGAAGGAGTATGCCGGAAAGCAGACTCGTTGGTCTCATTAGTAGCATGTGTCTCATCGCGCCGATTCGCGTCGGCGTCAAAACCTTAGCGGTTCCTAATTTTCCTTTGTTTTTAATCATCAATAGGCTTCGTTCCGTCGGTTTTTTACAAAGCGTAGCACGGGCGTCCCGCCCGTGCGCATGGGCAAGATGCCCATGCTACCCGGCGTCCAGCGCCGATCGGGCTACTTCGCGCTGCTCAGAACCCGCAGATAGAGGGTCTGCTCGCCCTCAATCGAGTAAGGAATCGCTGCCGTCTGGTAGTCGCCGACCACTGAGTCGCCGCGGTACATAATCTTGCTGGAAACGGCTGGATCGGCCATGAACGTTTGCAGCAGTGAGGGCGGTGGCGAGGGAAAATCGGTTCCCTCCATCACAAACGACCGCTGCGGCGCCATGAGCAGCGCGTACAGGCGGTTATTACGGCGCGTGCGGTTCAATTCACGAACTAATTGGCGGAGATTGCGGGGCGGGCTGCCGGGCCGGATGAACCGCATCTCGAGGGCGTTCATGGCCGAGCCGCTGCCGACCACGAGCGAAAGCGTCTTGTCGGTGACGTTGGACGGAATCGTGACCGGGATGCGCTGCGTTACGGTGCCTCCCGAAGGCGTTCTCTCGACCGCGGTGACCTCGATGTGGTCCCCGGGGCGGACCTCGGAGCGCGTGCTCCATACTTGCTCGAGCGTCGCCACTCGGCTCTCGTTTTGCGACCTGACCGTGAGATCGATCTTCTGGATGCGCAGCGAGGGAAACTGGCCGTTCAACAGGTAGCTCAGCGGCATCGCCACGGCCGCACCGGCTCCGGGCGCCGCGCTGAGGTCGGAGGAGACAACGTCCTCGATGTTCACCGCCTCTCCGTCCGAAAGCTCGATGGCGCCTTTGAGCGAGAGCGTCGCCGGGCCCTCGACGCGCTCGGTCGAGGTCACTGCTGAAACGATCGCCATGTTGACGAGCAGGGGCGATAGCAGCGGCTGCTCCGCAATCTCGAAGTCATAGGTGGAAACGCGCCCGAGGGACGAATCCACCTCAAGGTGGACGGGAACTGTGGGCGACATGTCCCCCACCCGACCGTAGACCGCGCCGAAGCGGTCCTGCCGGATGCTGCCAACAATGGGCCCCGGAACATCCACCTTGAACGACGTGGAGAGCGAAGGAATCGTGGCCAGCACGCGCGAGGGCGCAAACGGCAACTGCGACGGCCCGAGCGAAAATGCTGGATGGCCGCAGGCGTATAATTCGTTGCCGCTGCGATAAGTCACCGTGCAATCGGCGCTGATGTTCAAGTCGCCGCGTACGAGCACCAAGCTAATCATGGTGCCGGGAGTGACGCTCGCGGCGGCCGCCGGTGAATCCTCGGGACCTGCTGATGATCCCGCCAACATCATCTCGGCCTGCTGCGGATCGAAGCCCAAGGCGTTCAGGACCGGAGTGTAACGCTGAACGGCCTGGCCGCTGAACCCGCTCATGCGCAACGCCAGCCGGAACCGGCTTAACGATGAGCCGCCGGCCCATTGCCGGGCCACTTTGCTCCAGAGGTTGAGCACGGATTCCGTGCCGGGGATCCAGCGGTCCACCGCTCCGCTCGCCTCGGTCGCTTCATACCAGGGCAGGCGCAGGCTCGCGGCCGGCGATGCGTTCGCCGCGCCTTGGGGCGTTACGTCGAGCATGCTCTGAATGGGTGTAATCAGTGTGTAGGGTTCTTTCGCAAAGGGGAACGCGATGGCAATCGCGCCGAGCAGTCTGCCGTTGACGTACACCGGGCTGCCGCTCATTCCCTCCACAACGCCTGTCTTGTCGATGGTGGGACCGGAGAGGCGCGCCAGCACGGCGTCGCGTTTCGGGGCGAGCACGTCCTTGACGACGCCCAGCAACTCGACCTGGAAATCCTGAACTTTGTTGCCTTCGAAGATCGTGCGGCCCACGCCCGTCATGCCCGCGTGGACCTCACTCACCGGAAAGAACTGCGTGTTTTGCTGCGCCCATAGGCCGGCGCTCAAAAACACTACCGCCATCACTGCTGCCGCAACTGCTCTTCGCACTGATCGCTCCACGAGTCCCCAATCTCCCATCCTTAGTCTAGG
>JBOGKE010000150.1:0-2493 GCA_050745265.1 Terriglobia bacterium | reverse complement strand
CGTCGCACCAATACAGGGCAGTGATCGGCACAATAGCCCACGCGCCCGAGGGATAGCCCTGACGCTGATCGGGGGCGATCTGGTCAAGAGGGATGGTGCCAAAACGCAGCCGCTTGACCACGATGCTCGAAGCGACAGCCTCTTGCGGCTCCGGAGCGGCATTTGGCTGAAGCGGCGATGGAGCGCCCAGCAGCTTAGCCTTGTTCGCCGCCACGACGCGCAGCCGCTCTGACTGCTCCAAGCCACATTGGGTAAGCTGATCCGCCAGCGGAAGAAGCATATTTCGCAGTTCTTGCCTGTGCGCATCGGCAGCCAACCGACTAGCTGAGAGCACCGCCCGTCTTTGTACTCCTACGGTGTAGCGAATCTTCTGAAGGCCTGTGCCCAAAATAAGCTCCAGGTCTCGGGCGCTGTTGGCCGAGTTCATGCGGTCCACCACCCGATTCGCTGATCGCAGGACTTGCCGCTGGCCCCATCCCTGCGCAATTTCCCCGAGCCACACAGCCTCGGGCTCGCCGGCATTCGCCAAGTAGTAGAGGTACGCCGCAGTGATGGTTGTAAGGTCACGAAGCGACCGAGAATCGACCCGGTCCGGAGTGTCTGCGCTGCTGTGGTGCGGTGTATACACGTCGTTGCCGCTGTAGGCCCATACGGTCGGAACACCAATCGTCGGATCTCCCAAATAGCTGTCTGTGCCGGTGTCAAACGGATGCCAATGCCAGGAGCGGCCAATTTGAGATAAATATGCGTCCGCCACCTTGAGAATGAAAGAATCCGTGTAGGAACCCGCGACGCCCGGATTTAGATAAAAGGTGTAGATCGATCCCGCCAGATCGTATCCCTCGGCGGGCGTATCGAGACAGATCGCGGCGATGGTGTGGCGGATTCGTTCCGGGTGAGTTTTGATGTAGTACATCGAGCCATACATCTCCGGCATGGCGAGGATGCGAATCGTACGCTTCGGTTTCGGCAGCCTGCCGGCCGCAATCAGCCGGTTCAGTGTGGCCATCGCCTCCATCAGCGCGGCTACGCCGGAAGCGTTGTCCCCGGCGCCCTCCTCGGCGGTGTGCCCGAGAGCGAGCACTTCCTCGGAACCCGTTCCCTGGATGACGCCCGTTGTGTACGGGTAGACTCCCGAATAATAGTGCGAGTCCACCGTCGCTCGGACGCGAACAGAGCCATGCTGGGCGAGGAGCATTCGCACCAGCGCTGCCTGGCGGGGCGTAATGGAAAAGTAGAGCAGAGGAGTGCTTCCCTTGATGAACGCCCACCCGTAATCGCCCCAGGCGTTCATCCACTGGCGCGCATCCTGAAGGCTCGGGTTCTCGCTGGACGCGTTGATCGCTCCGAGCGCGCCTGCGTGTACGAGCGCCCACTTGATCGCCGCGGGATTTTCATCTGTGAGCGCGAGCTTGCCGCGCAAATCCATCTGAGCGATTTTTGCGGCGGCCCAATCCTTGACCTCCACCACTTCGGCCGTAATTCCGCCGGGCGGTGTTGAGCCGCTCCATTCTCCGAGCGAGGTTGGAACTTTCTGGTAATCGCAGAGTACGCGGGATTGGCCAGGCAGCGGCGGGTCAACGATCTCGAGCCGCGCCTGACGCGCGTCCCAGGCCAAAGGCATTGTCCAGAAACCCGCCTGAGTCACGCCATCAGCGAGAGGCCGGCCGATTTCCACGCGCGTCAGACCTATTTGCTCCATGGCGCCTTTCAGGTATTGCGCCGTTTCCCCAAACTTTTCGAAGTTGAACCACCGGTCGGTGGAGTAGACCCGCCTGACAAATTCCATTCCCTCTTGCGGCAATATTTCGGAATGCAGGTCCTGCAGCAGCGTATCCAAGCTAACGCGCTGCTCTGATGCTCCGGCGAGACTTGGCACGAAACAACAGAAGCATAAAATAGCGAAGATCAGCACTCTGCGGAACACGGATTAACCTTGGGTCGGGCTGCGCGTCCTGCCTATTGAAGGCTTACGGCGTTGTCGCGGCGCGACCTCAGTCGTGCCGAGGCGGAGTAGCTAAGCGCGGCCGTACAGCCGCAACCAAATCGTATGTCATTCCGAGGGGCGCAGTGACGAAGAATCTCGCCGTGTGTCTTTCCCCGGTCCAGTCAGAGCGAGATTCCTCGCTTCGTTCGGAATGATAGAGTCCAAATCCCTGCCAAAAAAGCGAAGAATTACGGTGCTGCAATGCAGACTTGTCGTTTAAGTCACAGGCGTTTCCGATCCGCCGACGAAAAGCCGCGGAGTTAAAGAACAACTCGGCGCTACCTCCTTACCAAGAGCCGGTAAGACTACTAGAAATCGTCTTGACTTTCAAGGCAATTGATGGATAATGAGCCAGACTAGCCCGGATTATTCATGAACGTTGCGCTGAGGCCAGGGGGCGCGGTTTTAACCGCGCCGTTACAGCCGCCCGAGAGATTCCTGCCGTTTCGCACTCCGAGCGGTTCGTACGACGAACCGCTCGGAGTGCGAAGCGGCAGAAATCTCTC
>JBOGKE010000149.1:0-15212 GCA_050745265.1 Terriglobia bacterium | reverse complement strand
AGGAAGCGGCATGCTCGTTCACCCCGGCAATCGTTACGACGTCGGGCCAGAGCCAGCTCACCATAAGTACCACCGCGCCCCAGACGGCCGCCGGCCTGCTCAGCTTTTTCGGCAATCCGGATGATTTCCTGGGCGGCGGCGCGCTATGCCTACTGCTCGTTGTTGTTCTGGGCATCAGCGTTCGGCGGCGGCGCTTGCGGTGGGCTCTCGCCGTTTCTCCTATGCTGGCGCTTCTGCTCGCTCTTGCGATCACCGGATGCGGCGGCGGCCAGTCGAGCCCGCCCCCGCCTGATCCCGGTACGCCTGCGGGGACGTACTCCGTCACGATCACCGGAACGAGCCTAAACATGGCTCACAATTCGAGCGTCACCGTCGTGCTGCAGTGATCGGCGAACTACGGTCGCCGAGGCTTTTAAAACCAGCAACGGCGATCCCTTCCTGCGTCAGGGCAGGCTTCGATCGCCGCTACAGCACGAGACCGGCGATCATTGATTGCCGCTACAGCATGAGACCGGCGATCGCCGCTTCGTAGCGGCAAAGTGGGTTCGCGCGAGCGGTACTCCAGCGAGATTCCTCGCTGCACGGAAACAAAATCTAGGACGGAGGACACTTAAGTGATCATGCGACGTCTGGGTTATCTGCTTGTGCTCGGCCTTTTCTGCTTGCCGTTGTTCGCGGCCGACCTGCCGCTGATCCCCTATCCGCGGCAGCTCCAGGCGGGTCAGGGAACGCTGGTGACGAAGAGCACCATCACGATTGGAGTCACCGGCAAAAACAATGACGATCGCTTTGCCGCGGGTCTGCTCGCTAAAGACCTCGACTCGATTGACGGAGTGGAAGCGCGGATCAAGGCGCACGCCTCCGGCTCGCCGCGGATCGTTCTCGCGCGCGCCAGCGACCGCGAAGGAGCGCGCGTGCTCGAGCAGGCCGGGCTGACGTTTCCCGCGCAGGCCCAAACCGAGGGTTACGTGCTCGTGGTGACGGACCGCCAGGCTTCGGTCGTAGCCGAGAGCGCTACGGGCATTTTCTACGGCGTCCAAACCTTGCGGCAGTTGTTTCATCCGGCGCCGGGCGGCGAATCCGCGCAATGTCCCGCGGTTACGATCGAGGATTGGCCGGCGCTTCGCTGGCGAGGCGTGAGCATCGATATCAGCCGCGGGCCCATCCCGACGCTCGCGACCATCGAGCGCGAAATCGCGCAGCTTGCCGAATTCAAGATCAACGTCTATTCGCCTTACATGGAGAACACGTACAAATATCCCAGCCTGCCGCTGGTAGCCGCGCCCGCCGGCGCCATTACGCCGGATGAAGCGAAGCAGATCGTCAGCTACGCCGCTCAGTACCACGTCACCGTGGTGCCCGAGCAGGAATCGTTCGGGCACCTTCACCTGTCGCTGCAATACGAGCGCTTCCAGAATCTTGCCGAGAACCCTTACGGCTCCGTGCTCTCGCCCACGGTGCCGGCCTCGCTCACCTTCATCGGCAAGATGTTTGCCGATCTGAGTGCCGTCTTCCCCGGCCCCTTCTTTCATATCGGCGCTGACGAGACGCAAGAGCTCGGGCAAGGCCGCACCAAACAGTGGGTTGAGCAGCAAGGCTACGGCAAGGTCTACGTCGATTACCTCCGGCAAATCGATCGGGTGCTGAAGCCTTATCACCGCAAGATTCTTTTCTGGGGCGACATGGGGGTACAGCATCCCGAGCACCTGGCCGAGCTGCCGCACGACATGATCGCCGTGCCGTGGGTCTACGAGGCGCGCCCGTCGTACGCGAACCAGATCACGCCATTCAAGAACGCCGGTCTCGACGTCTGGGTGGCGCCGGGCGTGAGTAACTGGAGCCATATTTTCCCCGACTACGCGAATGCGCGCGGAAACATCCGCCAGTTCGTCACCGACGGCAAAAACCTAGGCGCGACGGGCATGCTGAACACGACGTGGTGCGACGACGGCGAGTGCTTGCTGAACATGACTTGGTACGGCCTCGCTTACGGAGCGGCCCAGAGCTGGCAGCAGACCGCGAACGATCAGCAATTCGCGGACGCGTGGGATTGGGCGTTCTACCGCGCCGATGGGCACAACTTCGTCAACGACGTGAACCAACTTACGCAGATCGACGTGGCGCTCGGCAAAGCCGTGCACTCGGATGGCAGCGATTTTCTGATGTGGGTTAACCCGATGACGCCCTCCGGCCAGCAGTTCTATGCCTCGATGGAGCCGGTGTCGCACCAGGTGCGGCTGCTCGCCGAAGACGTCATAGCGAACATCATCGACAACCGCCAGAGGGCGCGACGCAACGGCGATATTCTCGATTACCTCGGCTTCGCGGCGCGCCGCTTCGACTACGTCGGCCAGAAGGCGATTTACACCAAGTACATTTCGGACCTGTACTCGCAAGCGCAGTCGCACGCCGCAAACCACCAACGCATGGGGAGCGCGTTCTATATGGTTACGGGGACGAACGGCCTCGTCGAGGACCTGCGCGATCACACCTCGGCGCTGCGGGGCGAGTATCGTAAGCTCTGGCTCGAAGAGAACCTCCCCTACTTTCTGGACAACATCTCCATCCGGTACGACGACGAGCTGACGCGGTGGCAGCACGAGTCGGACCGCATCGCCGCGATCCGAAGCCAGTACCGGCGGACACACCAGCTCCCGCCGCTCGTGCCGCCCGCAACCAGCGGGAAGTAATCAAGCGCGTCCCGGGCCGCCTCACGGTTCCCGCGGCTTCGAGCGAACCCCTTCCGCTGTCGAGGCGCTTGCGTCTGGGGTATCCGTTCACGCCGGGCACAATAGCAGGACCATTTGAGACAGGTGAGAAGAATGAGGCAAGAATCTGCGCGACGCCCGGTCCTGGAGGTGAATCGGTTACCCTGATCGCAGACGCCGCAAACCGCTTCGTGCCTGCGCCAACCAGCGGTTCAACGACAGCGCTAGCTCTTCGGCCGGGGCCTTCAACATTAGAGTCTGCTAATGTTGTTGATTCTAAAGCATCAATAGGCTTCGTTCCGCGAGTTTTTGTATTCGGCGCGCGCTTCCCGCGCAAATTTCCCCGCCGAATGCGGAAGCTATTATACCTTGCGCTGGCACATGCTTCTGAGATGCGCGAGATGGATGAGACAGGTTTTTTACCGAGTTAAGGAAGAGGCCCCGGAGGGAGCTTTGCCGTCACTGAAAATGGGCAATCAGCTTGTCGTAGGTGGCGGATAATTCTTCCGGCAAAACGCGCGTCTCGCCGATCACCGACATAAAGTTCGTGTCACCCGTCCAGCGCGGCAGGAAATGCAGATGAAGATGATCGGCGACGCCTGCGCCCGCACATTTTCCGATGTTCATCCCGAGATTAAAGCCTTCGGAGTGATACACCGCATCGAGCGCAGCCTCCGCGCGGCGTGCGAGCATCATCATTTCATGGAGCGTCGCGTCTTCGAGGCAGGCGAGCCGGGCGGCATGCTCGTAAGGCGCCACCAGAACGTGCCCTGCCGAGTAGGGAAAGAGATTCAGAAAGGCGAAATTCCGGCGGCCGCGATGCAGGATGTAAAGCTCGCGATCGCGGGAAGGTTCGGCCTGCGCCATCGAGCAGAACGGACAACTCCCCGCTTGGACTCCCTCAGAAATGTAGCGGAAACGCCACGGACTCCAGAGATAATCCATAAGCGAGGCGAGCGGACCGCAAGGTCAGGATCATGAGCCCGGCGCCTGCCGCGCCATTCGCTGGGCTCAGGGTAGGCTCTGAGGGACGGCGCTACGGCGAAGCGATTTGCGACGCGCCACGCCGTCCGCACGATTGCGCAACTACGCCGTAGCCGGGTGGGCGTTGACCACGTCTTTCAGTTCCTTGCTAGGCTTGAAATAAGGGATTTTTTTGGCGGGCACGTCCACGCGTTCTCCGGTTTTCGGGTTGCGCCCGATACGCGGTTTGCGCTCACGCGTGCGGAAGCTCCCAAACCCGCGAATCTCAATCTTGTCGCCGGATTTTAGAGAGCGCACGATGCTTTCGAAGACCGTCTCCACAATCAGTTCTGAATCCTTGCGGCTCATTTCGGCTTCTCGCGAGATTTCTTCGATCAGGTCCGCTTTGGTCATCGCTCGCTCCTCGTAACGTTTCCTTCATCTTGCTTGCTTGGGGGAAAATTCGGCGCCGCCCGCAGCGCCTTTCGAGAATTCGCTATTATGGCCTTCGCTGCAGCGGCGCTCTCCGAGCGCCGGAATTCCGGCGGCGGGGGTCGCCGGTAACCTCAGGCGTTCGTCAGGGCTGGGTTTCGGCGAGTGGCGGCGCGGCCGGCTCCGCCGCCCCCGCGACCGCACGAGCAGCTTCGACCGGCGGCGCGGATTCAAGGTGCAGATCCGGGGCGCTTTGCGGGGGCGCCAGCGCCTTCAGGCTCAGGCTGATTCGCTTCTCTTCGGGGTCGAGATGCAGCACGTAAAAATCGTGGATTTGGTCCGCTTCGAGAGGCGACGATCCGCCGGGCGCATGGACGGGATCGATTTCCGAGTTGTGACACAGCGCCTCAATTCCTTCCTCCACCTCGACGAAAGCGCCAAACTGCGCGATGCGCACCACGCGGCCCTGCACCGTGCTGCCGGGCTGCACCTTCGCGCAGAAGTCGGCCCAGAGGTCCTGTTTCAGTTGCTTGAGCCCGAGCGAAATGCGGCGCTTGGCGGGATCCAGGCTAAGGATTTGCCCTTGCACCTTCTGGCCCTTTTTCAGAACCTCCGAAGGGTGCTTGATGTTCTTGCTCCAGGAAAGATCGGAGATGTGCACCAGCGCGTCGACCCCGTCTTCAATTTCGACGAACGCTCCGAAGTCGGTAAGATTGCGCACGCGGCCTTCGATCGGCTGGCCCGGCGCGTACCGCTGATCAATCGTGGTCCACGGATCGGGCAGCGTTTGCCGCAAGCTTAAAGAAATCCGGCGCTGCGGAGCGTTGACCTCGAGCACCCTCACCTCCACGAGGTCGCCGATTTTGACGATTTTCGACGGATGCTTCATCCGGCGGCTCCAGGCCATTTCGGAAATGTGCACCAAACCCTCGACGCCCCCCTCGACCTCGACGAAGGCGCCGTAATCGGTGATGCTGACCACGCGCCCGGTGAGGGTCTTACCGGGCCCATAACGCGCTGCGACGCCGTCCCACGGATCGGGCGCGAGCTGCTTGAGTCCGAGCGAGACGCGCTCTTTAGCCGCGTCGTACTTGAGCACTTTGACCCTGATTTCCTGGCCGACCTGCACCACTTCGGAGGCGTGGGTGACGCGGCCCCAGCAAAGGTCCGTGATGTGGAGAAGCCCGTCCATGCCGCCCAGATCGACAAACGCGCCGTACTCGGTAATGTTCTTCACCCGCCCGTCAAGCTCAGCGCCCTCTTTGAGACGTTCCAAAAGCTGCGCCTTCTTCTCGTTCAGCGTTTCTTCGAGAGCCGCCTTGCGGCTGACTACGAGATTATTGCGGGCTTTGTTGAGCTTGATCACCTTGCAGGTGATTTCCGTTCCGATCAGCAAGTCCATATTGCGCAAGGGCCGCAGATCAGCCTGAGATCCCGGCAGAAACGCCCGCACACCCAGATCGATGATCAGGCCGCCTTTGGTGCGCTCGATCACGCGGCCCTGCACATTGGTCTGATCGCGGAACGCGTTTTCAATCGCATCCCACGCCTTGAGTTTCGCGGCCCTTCGATGCGAAACGGTAAAGGCGCCTTCGTTCTCGTCGTAGCTCTCGATCTGAACGTCAACCAAGTCCCCAGGCTGAACCGAGAGCGATCCATCCGCAGCCAGGAATTCGGCGCGAGGGATGGCGCCTTCGCTTTTCTGCCCGATATCGACCAGCACCTCGTCATCGGTGATGTTCAGCACGCGGCCGCGGATGATCTTGCCCTCGGCCATTTGGGACATCTCCTGCATGCCCGCGAGAAGATCCCCCGCCTCGCTGGATTCGGAGCTTTCGTTACCGCCCCCGGCCGGCACTGGAGGAACGGCATCGCCGTTGTTTGAAGGAGGCGAACTTTCGTGAGCGGGCATTCCGAACTCTCCTTTCTCGGCTGTCGGAAACCGAAGAAGTCTTATTCTATAGTTTGGTGGAAACCCAGTCAACGCGAGGACCGCTGCGCGCGGCTAAGAATACCGGATGAGCTCATTCAAAACGTTCTGAACTCCCTCGTAGGGGTCGCCCCTGCCGTCGTACCTCACGCAGTAGATTCCGCGAAAGCGGGAGCGTTTTGCGATCTCGATGCACGCCCGAAAATCGAACGCGGTCTCGTTGCCTTGGGCGTCGAAGCTCACGCCATCCGCGTGGCATAGCGAGAAGGCGTGCGGAAACAGAAGTTCGAGGCCGGCGGTGCGGGCTCGCGCGCTCGAGAACGCGCCAAAATCGGGCAGCGCGCCCACGCGGCTGCCCGACTCACGAATCACGTCGACAATGTTGCCGGGGTCGGCGCCCGGGCCATTCTCGATCAGCAGACTCACGCGGCGCAGGCGGCCGTACGCCGCAAGTTCACGACAGGACTTTAACGTCGGAGTCAGATCCGCCGGATTGATGGACCCCGGGCGCGAGCTGACGAAGCCTGCCCCGAGCCGCCGGGCGACGTCCATCCACCGTTTCATCGCCTGAACGGCGGCGAAACGCGCGAAGGTATCGCGGGCGGAGAGGCCCCCGCCCGCATCGAGCGCCGGATCGCGTATGGCGACGTTGATCAGGCGCGAGTGCGCCTGCTCGAGCCGGCGCCGCAGTTTGTAAAGGTACTGCGGGTCTGTCGTCGAGAGCTGCGGCGACGCAAATTCAACGTGATGCAGTAGGTAGCGATCTTCGACCACCTGGGGAAAATCGAGCAAGCCGGGCGCCCGCCTGCGTTCGCGCAGGCTCGCGCTCCGCGCCGAAGGAAAGAGATCGCGGAAGCTTGAGGACGCCACGCCCGCGCGCCGGAGCTTCGCCGCGTCATAATACCGCGGCATGGCGGGCGCTCGCGTGCGGCGCGGCGCGAATTGCTTCGACGCCAGCGCCCCAAAGGCTCCGGATTGAGCGAGAAATTCTCGGCGCGTCATTTGAAAACCAGTGACAAGTGATGAGTGAAGAGTGACGAGCAAAAGGCGGTCAGACCCAGTGACGAGTGACACGTGATGAGTGAAGCGCACACAGCGGTCAAACCCAGTGACGAGTGACAAGTGATGAGTGACGAGCAAAAGGCGAACAAATCCAGCGACGGGTTATGAGTGAGGCGCGAGGCGTGACGAGCAAAGGAGAAGGAATATACGGACTCCGCTCCACACATCGCTGTTGGCTCGTCACTTATCACTCGTCACTCGTCAACTTGCTTTTCGAATGTCACTCGTCACTTTCTTTTCGACATCTCCTTGACCTTGCGCGCAAGCTCCGGCAGGGCCGCCAAATGAGCATGGAGCCGCTTGACCTCGGCGAGCGGCCGCGCGGGCGTGCCCCAAACGACGCTTCCACGGTGAATGATCTTCCCCGGTAAAATGCCGGCGCCCGATCCAATGACGGCGCGGCTCTCGATGCGGACGTGGTCGCCAATTCCCACCTGACCGCCAATAACGACGTCATCGCCGATCTCGACGCTGCCCGAAATTCCGGTTTGGGCCGCCACGATGCAGCGGCACCCCAGGCGGACGTTGTGGGCAATTTGCACGAGGTTGTCGACCTTCGTTCCGGCCCCGATCGTGGTGACCCCGAGCGAGCCGCGGTCGACGGTGCTGTTCGAGCCAATTTCGACTTCGTCTTCGATGACCACTCCGCCGGCCTGCGGGAATTTTTCGTGCCGCCCTCCGGCGAAGACGTAGCCAAAGCCATCGCTGCCGATCACGACGCCTGCGTGGAGGATCACGCGATCGCCGAGGCGAGCGCCCGGGTAGAGGGTCACCCGCGGATAAAGTAAGCAGTCCCTGCCGACCTCGACGCCGGCGCCGAGGAATCCGCCGGCTTCGATCGCTGTGCCGTCGCCGACCGTGACGTTCTCCTCGATCGCGACGTGCGGCCCAACGCGTACGCCCTCGCCGAGGATTGCGCTGGCGGCAACGATGGCGCTCGGGTGAATCCCGGCGGGCGTCACCGGGGAAGGCACGAGCACGCGGGCGGCGCGGATGAAGGCCAGCTTCGGACGGCTCACCTCGATGGTGGTGCGGCCGGAAAAACCGGATGAGTCCTCGACCAGGATGCAGCCCGCGCGCGATTGAGCCGCGCGAACGATGCCGCTGCGGCCCTCGGCGTAAGCGAGATCGCTCGGCGATGCGGACTCGAGCTGCGCGATGCCGGAGAGACTCGCGCCGCCGCTTCCGCGCACGATCCCGCCCACGATTTGTGCGATTTCAGTGACGGTCAAAACGCAGGGATTCTTCGCTTTCGCTCAGAATGACAGCTCCAAGGGCTTTTTCAGCAATCCGATAACTACTGAGTGCCGCTAATTATTGCGACGCGGTTTGCTGTAGCGGCGGCCTCCGGCCGCCGGCTTTTTCGACGCTCAGAGAGCGCCGCCGCTACAGTGAGGGATATCACTATATATTGTGCGATCCCCACTAAAACGGATACAGCGGCGGCTCGCCGGGCGGGCGCGTCTTCCAGCGCCGATGAACCCACAGCCACTGCGACGGGTACTGGCGGATGTAGCGCTCCAGGCGGCGCGTGAAATTCTGGGTGTTTACCTGCACCTCTTCCGCCGGGTCCTCACAACGGATCCACTCGACCGACTCAAACCGCAGCCGGTACTTCCGCCGCGGCTCGTCCCAGATCACCAGGCCGAGAACGACGGCCGCGCCCGTCTTCTGCGCCACGCGAGCCGGGGCCGCGGTGGTCGACGCGGGCCGGCCGAAGAACTCAACGAAAACGCCCTCAGAGGCCATCATATTCTGATCCATCAGAATACCCACCGATTCGTTCTGTCCGAGCGCCCTCAGCGCCGGCCGCGCGAATTCATCCTTGTCGATCGCCTCGCCTCCGCTCAAACACCGGTAGCGGTTGATCAGAGCGTCGATGAGCGGGTTGTCGAGCTTGCGCGCGACAAAGTTCACGGGATACCCGAATGCGCCGTGCGCGAATGAGCCGAGTTCCCAATTGCCAAAATGCGCCGTCAAAAACAAAACTCCGTTGCCCCGCTTTTGTGCAAGTTCGAAGTGCTCGAACCCGTCGTAGTCGATCTGCCGCGCGATGTTCGCGCGGTTCCAGCGGGGGAAGTGAGCGAAATCCGCCAGCATCCTGCCGAGATTTTGAAAGACCCCGTAAAGTACCCGGCGCCGCTCGCGCCGGCTCCATTCAGGAAAAGCGAGCGCCAGATTGAAGTCACCCGTGCGCCGAAGCCGCGGCCAGAACGCATAACTCCAAAGAGCCAGCACGGAACACATGGCCCGTGCAGCGCGGTGCGGGATCGCGCCGAGAACGAGGAACACTCCCCGGGCCGCCCAATATTCCGCGCGACGGCGCAGGCTGGGCTTCGCCAATTCTTCAGAGCGAAGCGAGTTGATCGCGTGGGAGGCCACTCGGGTAGTGTCCACAAAAAGGTATTCCGAGGATCTGGGTGGCGCACACATGGCGCTTTTCGCCATGTGTGCGAATTCCGAGAGCCGCATACATCGCAAATGTGCGATCTATGCGCCACCCATTGAGTCTAGGCGTCCATCCAATTGGTGGACACTACACTCGGGTCATTGGCGTGACAGACGCCGTCGAAAGTGCGTTATACTCACTTCGGCGTGTCCCCGGTCCAAAGGTGTTCTCGAGCGCCAGCGAATCCGCCGGAAATCCGCACGCCGTTCTCCAATCCAAGTCCGGGAGCGCACGACCAGGCCCTTGTCTGCTGAGATCATCGATATCCGCCATTTTGAAGCGAAGCAGTTCGCGCCGCTGCTCGAAAGTGAATGCGGCGCATGGCTCGAAAACCTTCGCTGGGACTACACGCCATCGGCACGGTTGATCAGCGCCTGCCTGGCGGACAAGCGGCTTTCAGGTTACGCTCTGATCTCCGGCGGCCGCATTCGCGGCTACAGCTTTTTTCTCTACGAAGGAGACAAGGGCCTGATCGGCGATCTGTTCGTCGAGCCGGGCCGAGACGCGCCCCGCCACGCGCTGTCGCTGCTTGAAAACGTGGTCGAAACGCTCCAGGCCACGCCGGGAATCCAGCGAGTGGAAGCGCAGTTGCCCCATTTTGCCATCCCCGATCTCGAGGCGTCATTTGTCAGTCATGGGTTCGAGATCCACCTCCGCCGGTTTATGGCCGTTGAGCTCGAAGGGCGCTCGCCGCGCGAATTGCCTTCGGCGCCGACGCGCGAATTCGTCATCGAGCCGTGGCAAAGGAAATACGACGGCGAAGCCGCCCGCCTCCTCTGCCGCACCTATCGCTCGCACATTGATGCCGAAATCAACGAGCAGTATCGATCGGTGGGCGGAGCGACGCACCTGATCGAGAACATCGTCCACCTGCGCGGCTGCGGCGAAATGCTGCCCGAGGCGTCGCTGGTTGCCATCCATCGGCCCTCGCGCCGCCTCGCGGGCGTCGTGGCGGTCACCGGGGTACGCCCCGGAACCGGCCACATCCCTCAGGTCGCGGTAGACACCGAGTTTCAGAGCCGCAACGCCGGCACCGCTCTGATGGAGGCGTCGTTCCTGCAAGCGCAAGGCCTCGGCCTTCACGAAGTGACGCTCACCGTCACGGACTCGAACGCGGGCGCGGTCCGCTTCTACGAACGGCTCGGCTTCGAGACCTTCCACACCTTTGGAGCGTACGTCTGGAGGCGGAACGCGTAGCCGGACGGGTCCCCGCGTCCTCCGTTCAGCTTTCAATCAGCAGGCTTCCTGGGTCCTCGATCAATTCCTTGATGCGAACCAGAAACTGCACCGCTTCGAGTCCATCCACGATACGGTGATCGTAGCTGAGCGCGACGTACATCATGGGCCGGACCTTGACTTCGCCCTTCACCGCGATGGGGCGCTCCTCGACCTTGTGCAGCCCGAGGATTCCGGACTGCGGCGGGTTCAGGATGGGCGTGGAGAGGAGCGATCCGAAGACGCCGCCGTTCGTAACGGAGAACGTTCCGCCCCGCAAGTCGGCGAGCGCCAGCGCGCCCTCGCGGGCCTTGCGAGCGTAGTCCTTCACCGCCAGCTCGATTTCCGCAAACGACATCTGGTCCGCGTTCCGCAGCACTGGCACCACGAGACCCTCGGCTGCGCCCACCGCCACGCCAATATCGTAATACCGCTTGATGATAATCTCTGCTCCCTCGACCTCCGCGTTGAGACTCGGGAACCGGCGCAGGGCGGCTACGGCGGCCTTGACGAAAAAGGACGTGATTCCCAGGCTGACGCCGTAGCGCGCCTTGAAGGATTCCTTCTGCCGCTCACGCAGCGCCATCATCGCGCTCATGTCAATCTCGTTGAAAGTGGTAAGAATGGCCGCCGTGCGTTGCGCCTCCACCAGCCTTTGAGCGATGGTCTGGCGGCGGCGCGACATCCGCACGCGCTCCTCACGCGGCCCCGGCGCAGCAGACCGGCTCGGAACGTCGGGCGCGCGCTGGGCGTGCTCTGCCGGCTTTGCCGGCGCTGTCGCATATCGCGCCACGTCCTCGCGGGCCTTGGCGTCAGGCAGCGGAACCTGCGCGAGGTCCAGACCCTGCTCGCGAGCAAGCCTTCTTGCCGAAGGCGTGGCCATTTCCCGGGCTGTAACTCGCGTCGGTTCCATCGCGAATTCGCCCACCGCATGGGTCGTGGATGGCTCTTGCGCCTTCGCGGCAGAGCGAGGGAGCGCTTCAGGCGCAGGCTGCGCTGCTCTCGACGACTCAGCCGGCGGCGCCGATTGCTCCACGGGCCCCGGCTGCGAGGCTTGCGAAGGCTTCGCCGCGGCGCCATTAGGGCCCGCATCCGCAGCCGCGTCTTCGATCAAACCGAGCACGTCGCCGATGCGAACGTCCTCGCCCTCTTTCCGCTCGATCTTCGCCAGCACTCCGGCTTGCTCCGCCCCGATTTCGAGGTCCACCTTGTCGGTCTCAAGCTCTACGACGACGTCGCCCGGACGCACGGCATCGCCCTGGCGCTTGCGCCAATGGCCAACGGTGGCTTCGAGAATGGATTCGCCGAGCTCGGGAACGACGATTTTTGTTGGCATCAGCCGTCTCAGATCAGAATCTCAAATGTTCTGATCTCAAATCCAAATTCCTCCAAATTCCAGATCCCAGATTCGAGACCTCGCAAACTCATACTCTATGCCTTTTTCAGCAGCACGGCGTCTTCGGTGCTGGTCTCTTTCACGTCGAGCGCCTGCGCAATCAGCCGTTCCTGCGTGAGAGCGTGCCACGCGGCCGAACCCTCAGCCGGACTCGCGCTGCGCGGGCGGCCCATGTAGTTGAGGGGGCATCGTCCGTCGATCAGGCGCGCAAGTTGCAGGCGCACAAATTCCCACGCGCCCATATTCCGCGGCTCTTCCTGCAGCCATACGACCTCCTCCAGCGCGGAGTATTTTGACAGTATGGCCTCGATCTCGTCCAGCGGCATCGGGTAAATCTGCTCGATGCGGCAGATTGCCACGCCGCGCGCCTGCGGCCGCTCTTCGGCGGTAGCCAGATCGATGCAGACCTTGCCGCTACAAAAGATCAACCGCCGGATTTCGGAGCTCGGCCCCGAGGCCTCATCGATCACCGGCTGCCACGCGCCTGTTGCGAGGTCCTGAGGCGCCGAGGCCACGAGCGGATGACGCAGCAGACTTTTGGGCGTCAGCACCACCAGCGGCAGCGGATCGGTCCCGAGCAGGAGCGCCTGGCGCCTCAGCAGATGGAAGTATTGCGCCGCGGTGGTGCAGTTGGCCATGCGAAGGTTGATCGCGGCCGCAAGCTGCAAGAAGCGCTCCGGGCGGGCGCTCGAGTGGTCCGGCCCCTGGCCTTCATGACCGTGCGGCAGCAAAAGAACCAGCGACGGCGTCAGGCCCCACTTCGACCTCGCTGAGGCAATGAACTCGTCAATCACCACTTGCGCGCCGTTTACGAAATCACCGTACTGTGCTTCCCAGATCACCAGCCGTCCCGGCTCGTTCACGTTATAGCCGTATTCAAAGGCCAACACGGCGTTTTCAGAGAGCGGGCTGTTGCGTATTTCAAAGGCGGCGCGCGCCTGGTCGAGCGCCTGCAATGGCACGTGGCGGGCGCCGGTCGCCGCGTCGTGAAGAACCGCGTGACGCTGGCTGAACGTTCCGCGCTCCACGTCTTGCCCGCTCACGCGGATTGCGATGCCGTCCTCGAGAATCGAGGCCCAGGCGAGCTCTTCGGCCGAGGTCCAGTCAATGCTCTTGTCGTCGGGGCGGTCGAAAATCAACCGCTTCCGATCGATCGCCCGCTCGATCTTGTGATTCAGCTTGAATCCGTCCGGCAGCACGCGTAAGGATTGGTTGAGCGCCCGCAGGCGCTCGAGCGGCACAGCGGTCTTCACGCGGCGCGCCGCGCCCGGCGCGGCAAGCTCCGGAACAGGCTCGATCAAGTGTCGCTCCGGCACCAGCGCGTTAAAAGCGCTCTGAATCCGATCCATGTGCTTGCGCACCAGCTCTTCCGCGAATCCCTCTTGAATGACCCCGCGCGCGAGCAGGGTCTTAACCCAGAGCTGCCGCACCGTCGGATGGCTGGCAATGCCCTGGTACATCCGCGGCTGCGTGAAGCTCGGCTCGTCGCCCTCGTTGTGGCCGTAGCGCCGGTAGCCGACGAGGTCGATCAGAAAATCCTTGTGAAAACGGGTTCGATAGGCGAAAGCGAGGCGCGCCGCTTCGAGGCAGGCCTCGGGATCGTCGGCGTTCACGTGAACGATGGGAATGCGGAAACCGCGCGCCAGGTCGCTCGCGAAAATCGTGCTGCGTTCCTCTTCGGGCGGCGTGGTGAAGCCCAGTTGGTTGTTGGCGA
Organism: Terriglobia bacterium; assembly: GCA_050745265.1. GTDB lineage: Bacteria > Acidobacteriota > Terriglobia > UBA7540 > UBA7540 > RH2-MAG17b. The sequence goes on along the minus strand of JBOGKE010000149.1, from coordinate 1,343 downwards.
TCACGTGAATGGCGCCGCCGGCGTGAAAGCCGGGCAGGCGAAATAGATTAAGCGTTTCGGCCACCACGCCCTGGCCGGGAAACGCTGCGTCGCCGTGGATCAGCAGGGGCAGCGTTCGCGTGGGGTCGAATTCCGGCGCGCCGGGTCGGTCGACGCGAGTACCCCCGGCTCGGGCCATGCCGAGCACCACCGGATCAACTGCCTCCAGGTGGCTCGGATTCGGCGCGAGCGAGATCACCAGGCCCTGCGATTCATCTTCTGCGACGCGGCGCGCGCCGGAATGGTATTTTACGTCGCCCGTCCATCCGAGATCTCCGCGGTACTGGCTGATTTTGACAGGGTCCTTGAATTCCGCGAGGAGCTGCGAGTAAGGCTTTTCGAGCACGTGCGCCAGAACGTTCAGCCGCCCGCGATGCCCCATGCCGATCAGCACTTGCCGCGCGCCCGCTTCGCCCGCCGCGCTGATCACCTCATCGACGACCGGGATCAGCATGCCGAGCCCTTCAATCGAGAAGCGCGTCTTGCCCGGAAAGGTGCGGTGCAGGAACAGCTCGAACGCGCCTTCCTGAGTGAGCCGCTCGAGCACCGCGAGCGCATCGATCGGATCCTTCGGCGGGCGGAAAAGGCCGGATTCGGTGGCGTTCTCGAGCCATGCGCGCTCATCGGGGGCGCGCAGATGAGCGTAGTCGTAGCCGCTGTGCGTGCAATAAATCCGGCGCAGGGTCTCGATCGCCTCGCGCGCGTTTGCGGCGCGCTCCGCCACCGGCCCTCCGATGATGCGCGGCGGCAGTTCCCTCAAGTCGGCGTCCGTAATCCGATAGGTTTCCGTCAGGAGGGAAGGATCGCCCGGCGGATCGGAGCCGAGCGGATCGAGCCGGGCGGCAAGATTCCCGAACTTGCGGATGGACTGCGCCAGATTGACGGCGGCGACCACCTTCGCGACGGAATCGCCGGGCGTTTGCGGGAGCGCTGCGTGCTGCGGCCCCGGCGGGACCGCTTCGGGCGGCGGGAAGCGCCGGAAAAGCGCTTGTGCTTCCGGCTCGACCGAGTTCGGGTCGCGCAGGAACCTTTCGTAAAGATCCGCCACGTAACCGGCGTTCACGCCTTGAAAATCCTGCCAATCCGTCATGGCTTGAATCTGGTCCACTGTCGATCATCGCGAGAAAAGGGCGAGCCGGTCGCGAGCATGCCACGTTAAGACAGACGTCACCCTTGATTAGACTAGCAAATCGGGCTTGAACTGGAAACTGCAAAGCAACGGCGTTCCCGGGCTCAGTTAGAGCCGGCTCGCGCAAGCCGGGCCTTGAGTTGCCGCTCCGAAACTCGCCCTCCGAGCCTCGCGC
>JBOGKE010000148.1:0-16619 GCA_050745265.1 Terriglobia bacterium | reverse complement strand
CTTTTGGGCCACGGCACGAACACACGACGTCGACCGCGTGCCGGGCGCGGGGTCGTGGTTGCGAAAAAGCACAGCAGCCAGAACGCTGCGAGCCGTAGTTGAGTCTGGTGCTAGTTGAACCGCCTTCCGTAATTCCGCAATTGCCTGATTGAGATCACCCTCTCGTGCGAGCGCATTCCCAAGACTGACGTGAGCCACGCTGAGAGTAGGCATTGTGATCACAGTTTGTCGAAACTCAGCGATAGCTAAGCCAAATTTCCCTTCATCCGCCAGCACCTTTCCGAGCGCGAAATGAATGAGAGGGTTCTCGGAATCAATCTGCAACGCCTGCCGTATCTCGCTCTCAGCAGCCGCGTACTTTTCGGGATTTGGCGGAAAAACGTTCCGATCCAGCTGGGCTCCACGAGCGAGGTGCTCCAGGGTCTCCGACTCTTTGGGCGGTGCCGGAGAAAGTGGAATAACTAACCGGCCAGCCGAAATGGCCCTCAAGAGGCTATTCCCATCTGGATCGTGGGGGGACTCGGCTTGCTCCACCAAATTGAGGAAGGCAAGCGTAGGTTGGAAACTGAGACCGCGCTGCTGGATTAGCCTTGTGACCTCGTCGGCAGGGGCGCCGCCCGCCAATAAGGCCAATATCGTCACGCGATTCACCGGAGCGCCAAAACCGAGAACCGCTGTGCCGATGAGAAACAGCACTAAGAAGAATACTTGCAGTCCTCTGACCACCTCGAATCCCCTCCTGCCGGAACGTGAACCCTTCCCGTTGGTCCCCTCATAATACACCTTAAACCGCGCACTTCATTTCCCGGACGACGCCTCCAGAGCGATGAATACTGGTTGAATCTCATTTCCGAAAGGAGATTCGATCATGTTTGAGAAGCTATTTGAAAGGCCCGACGTGGTGCAGCAACACGGAAGGGGGCCCTTCGCTGAGGAACGGCTCCGCTTCTTGGATCACCGTGCGAAGCTGGGCGCATCTCGTTTGACCCTAATTGAGGACGCCAGTTGGCTGTAGGTAAATATGTGCCCGGGCACATATTTACCTGGCCCCCACCCGTCTCGAAGACGGACTGAAGCTTTTAGAGTTCGGAGACGGCGGAGCGATGCTCACCGCGCTCGCCATTTTACTTGCGCAGGACAATGGGCGGGATTTGGGCGATCTTCACGTTGCCATGCCGGATACCCCGCTTGAGCACTGGGAGAAAGACGAATACAACCTCAAGCGCATTCGAACCACGCGCGCCCGGACCGGGAGCCAGAGGCGATATTAGGCGCTTTATTCCTCCACGCGGCAGGAGTCGGCGCCGCAGTACTCTGCCGATGGCCGGCAAGTGGCATTTGTGAGTAACCGAACGGGCTCGGAAGAAATCTGGGTGGCCGACGAAAATGGTCAGGATGCACGCCAGGTAACCCGCTTCGGAGGACCGAGCGTCGGCTCGCCGCGATGGTCGGTAGATGGGAAGTGGATTGCTTTCGACTCCACTGCCAGCGGCCGCCCAGCCATCTATGTGATCGCCGCAATGGGAGGCTCCGCCCGAAGAATCACGTCGGTGGGCGTAAGCAGCGTTCGGCCCTCGTGGTCGCATGACGACAAATGGGTTTACTTTGGCTCCGACCAAAGCGGCGAGTGGCAAATCTGGAAGACAACGCCGAGGGGCGGACCGCCTTTCCAAGTGACGCAACGGGTGGCCGTGAAGCGTTTGAAAGTCCGAACGGCGAATTCATCTACTACACAAAAACACCACCTGAAAAAGGAATATTCCGGGTTCCGCGTTCCGGCGGCTATGAGGTCAGAATCAGCGACGGCGGCACCCAGGGACGGTGGGCGATCGGCGACCGGCGACCGGGGCATCTACTATCTGAGGTTACCGGGCGAACTGGTGTTCCAGGAGTTCTCATACAAGCAATACAGTCGCGTTCCCACACCCGGCCTCGAAATCGGCGCAGGCGTTTCCGACTGGATCTCCGCTGCGCCGGATGACCGCTGGATTTTGCTGACCGTGACGGTGCGGTCGGAAGATCATTTGGTGCTGGTTCGGAATTTCAGATAGCTGCTGCGCGGGAGCTACCGCTCTCGGAGCCCCCTCTCCCATCGGACAGACTAAGCGAAACGGCCTCACTCACACCGAGGCCCGTTCGCGCACAACGTAAGGAGCGGCGGGCGGAGCGCATCGGCGTGGAGCTTATAATAAGTTGACTTACCGGCGCACCGCAGCTTACCATTAAAATTCAATAAGATACTGATTACGAGCGATTTTAGAGACGCAAATGACTGAGGCGACGTTGAATCCTCCGGAGGCGAACGAGCGCGGGACCTTGTTGCTCATGCGGCCGCGCGGATTTTGCGCGGGCGTCGTGCGGGCCATCGATATCGTCCGGATCGCGCTCGAAAAGCTTGGCCGCCCGGTTTACGTGCGCAAGGAGATCGTCCACAACCGGTACGTCGTTGACGAGCTGGCCAGCCAAGGCGCCGTTTTTGTGGAGGAGTTGGACGACGTGCCCGAGGGGTCGGTGGTGATTTTCAGCGCCCACGGCGTTTCGCCTGCAGTACGCGAGAGGGCGCGCGAACGGCGCCTGAAAGTTGTAGACGCCACCTGCCCGCTGGTGACCAAAGTGCATCTGGAGCTGATCCGGTATGTCCGGGACGGCTACACGGTGGTTTTGATCGGCCACCGCGCTCACGATGAGGTCATCGGCACTCTGGGCGAAGCACCGGGACGAGTCGAGCTCATCACCAACGTTGGCGACGTCGACACGCTCGAAGTCCCCAACCCGCATCGCATCGCGTATCTCACGCAAACTACGCTGAGCGTAGACGATACCGCCGAAATCGTTGCAAAACTCAAGCGGCGCTTCCCGGAGATCGTCTCTCCCCCAGGCGAGGACATCTGTTATGCCACGCAAAACCGGCAGAGCGCCGTCAAAAGCGTCGCCGGGCGAATCGACCTGTTGCTGGTGGTCGGAGCGCACAACAGCTCGAATTCCAACCGGCTAGTGGAGGTTTCCGAAGACGCCGGCACAAAAGCACATCTAGTGAATCACGCCGGTGAAATCCGCCCGGAGTGGCTGGAAGGCCGCCGCCGCATTGGGGTGACCGCGGGCGCCTCAACCCCGGAAATATTGGTTTCAGAGGTGGTGGGTCTTCTTTACGACCGAGGATACACTCAAATCGAGGACGTCAATGTAATCGAGGAAGACGTCCGCTTTGCCTTGCCGGCCGAGCTTCGCGCGTGACGCGGATCGGGAACGCTCTTCACGGGCTTTGGGAGGCCGATGGCGAAACCGGCAACAAAGACTCAGGCGAAACGAGCGGAGCCGCAGCACGCCCCGGGCCGAGACGGAAGCAACCTCGCGCCGCCCGAAATCAATTTGGCCGAGCGCCTCGCGGACACGATCTCCCGCGCCACGCATTACCTGCTTTCCCTCCAAAACGAAGCCGGGTACTGGATCGCCGAACTCGAAGCCGACGCCACGCTGGAATGCGATTACATCCTGCTGCTTCACCTGCTCGGCAAAGCCCAACCGCGCCGCATTCAGGAACTGGCGAATACGATCCGGCGAGAACAGCTTCCCGACGGCGGCTGGAGTATCTACGCAGGCGGGCCGGCGGAGTTGAACGCCACCGTCAAGGCCTATTTTGCGCTGAAGCTCACGGGTGACACGCCTGACGCGCCGCACATGAGCGCCGCACGCCGCCGCGTTCTCGAACTCGGGGGCCTCGAGCGAACGAATTCGTACGTTCGCTTTTACTTTGCGCTCTGCGGCAAAGGCGCGTGGGACAAAGTTCCCGCCATGCCGCCCGAGCTGATCCTGCTGCCCCGGTGGTTCTACTTCAATCTCTACGAGATGTCGTCCTGGACGCGCGGCATCGTCGTACCCCTCACCATTCTTTACGCTCTGCGGCCGGGATGGCGGCTGCCCGAGTCGGCAGGTGTCGAAGAGCTCTGGCGGACGCCGCAACGGAAAATCCCCGCGCTCGCCTGGGACCGGCGGCTCGCCTCCTGGCACAATTTCTTCATCCTTGCCGACCGCGCATTCAGGCTTTACGAGGCGCTGCCTTGGAAGCCGCTGCGGAAACGGGCGCTCCGGAACTCGCGCGGCTGGCTGCTCGACCATCTCGAGCGCAGCGACGGGCTGGGAGCGATTTTCCCTGCCATGCTGAATTCGGTGCTGGCGCTCGTCGCGCTCGGGTACCCGGCGGATCATCCTTTGACGGCGCGCGAGTGCGGTTATCTCGCGGGGCTTGAGATTGAAGAAGGCGATACGCTGCGGATTCAACCCTGCCTCCCTCCGGTGTGGGATACCGCTCTCGCGATGGCCGCGCTCAAGCAGGCCGGCCTTCCGCACGATCATCCTTCGCTGGTGCGCGCGGCGGGCTGGCTGCTCGCGAAGCAAGTCGCGGGCGCCGGCGACTGGCAAGTCAAAAATCCGCATGCGGATCCCGCGGGCTGGGCGTTCGAGTTCCGGAACGACTCTTATCCGGACGTGGATGACACCGGGTTTGTGCTGATGGCGCTGCAGAACGTCTCCTACCCGGATCGTCCTCGGATGACCGCCGCTATCAAGAAGGGTTTGGACTGGGTCCTCAGCATGCAGAATCGCGACGGCGGCTGGGGCGCATTCGACCGCGGCAACGATCTCGACTTGCTGACGCGCGTTCCGTTTGCCGACCACAACGCGATGATCGATCCCTCGACTCCCGACCTCGCCGCTCGCGCGCTCGAGTGCCTCGGGCTCTACGGTCTCGGCGGCTCCCATCCGGCGGTGCGCCGTGCGGTCGAATACCTCAAGAGCGAGCAGGGTGCCGAGGGCGCTTGGTACGGACGCTGGGGCGTCAACTACATCTATGGGACCAGCGGCGTGCTTCGCGCACTCGAGTCAGTCGGGCTTCAGCACGAAGAGTGTGTGCAGCGCGGCTCGGCGTGGCTTCGCCAGGCGCAGAATCCCGACGGCGGCTTTGGCGAGTCGATCGCATCCTACGATGATCCCTCGCTTAAGGGGAAGGGACAAAGCACGGCTTCGCAGACGGCTTGGGGCTTGATCGGGCTGCTCGCTGCGGGTTCGCCAAGCGATCCGGCAGCCGAGCGCGCCGCACGCTATCTCGCCGATCACCAGAATGCCGACGGCTCCTGGGACGAAGAGCAATGGACGGGGACCGGCTTCCCCTGCGTTTTCTATCTGAAGTATCACCTCTACCGCGTCAGCTTCCCGCTCTACGCGCTCGGCCGCTACTTCGACGCGATCACCGCCAGCCGCACAAAAACTCACGCGAGCGCCGCCATCTCCGCCGACGGCCGACGCGACGCTTGACCTTTCCGGGCGGCGCTGCGGCTCACCTGAATCAGCCGGTTTGTGAGGACCGCCCGTTCGCCGATCGGAAGGCGGCCGCTTACCACGATGACGCAACGGGACCAATCCGATGCAAGACTTTTCAAGGTCGCGGTGATGGCGGCCATTCGCGACCCGCTCACCTACCGCGCGCCTGCTTCCGCGGAGGTGTGGCCGGGCCAGCGCGTGCTGGTGCCGCTCGCGTCGCGAAGAGCGGTGGGTATCACGCTCGAGCCCGAGCACCAACTCCCGCCGGGCCTGAAGCCACGGGAGATCCTCCGCGTGCTCGATCGCGAGCCATTGCTTTCGCCCGAGCTGCTGACGCTCGGGCTTTGGATCGCGGATTATTATCAGGCGCCGGTGGGGGAAACTTTCCGCGCCATGCTTCCCGTTGGGCCGGAGGTGCACCGCGTGCGCGTGCTTCGGTTGACGGACGCGGGCAAGCGGCGGCAGGCGGAATTAGCCGCGAGCTTGCTCGAAGAAATCCGCACGAGCGACGAAAACCAGCTCCTGACGTACCTCGAAGCGCATCCCGGCGCCGCAATGCAGACGCTGCGCGGCAAAGCTGCGCCCGCGCTGCTCGAGCTCGCGCGCAAGAAGGGCTGGATCGAGATTGCGGAGGTTGACCGCGACCGCAGAAAAGTGCTGGCGGTCACGCTCAGCGACGCGAACGAAACGGCGGAAGGCGCGCCGCAGAAGCGCACCTCGGCCGCGGCCCGGCGCATCATCGAAGCGCTGAAACAGCAAGGCGCCGCCCGGGACCACCGTGAGCTGCTCCAGCGATCACGCACGACTCTGGCGACCCTCCACAACCTGGAGAAGCGCGGGCTGATCGCGACAGCAGATAGCCGCACCTCGAGTGTTCGCGATCCGGTGTTATCGTCAGCCGCCGCAGTGCCCTTGCCGGTTACGCTGAGCGCCGGGCAAGCTTCCGCGTACGATACGCTGCAGGAAAAGCTCGCGAGCGGTGGATTCGGCGTTTTTCTTCTCCATGGCGTTACCGGCAGCGGTAAGACGGAAATCTACCTGCGCCTTATCGCACGGTGCTTGGAGCAGGGCCGTTCCGCGCTTCTGCTGGTGCCGGAGATTTCGCTCACGCCGATGGCCCAGGCCGTCACTGCCGAGCGTTTCGGCAACCAGGTCGTGTTGCTGCACAGCGGCTTGACGGCAGCCGAACGCCAAGCCGCTTGGTGGCGCATCTGGCGCGGCGAGGCGCGCGCCGTGCTCGGAACGCGCTCCGCGGTTTTTGCGCCGCTCGCCGGCTTGGGCGTCGTCGTCATTGATGAGGAGCACGACGGCAGCTACAAGCAGGAGGAGACGCCCCGCTACAACGGCCGCGACGTGGCCATTGTGCGCGCGCAGCTCGCTGGCGCGATGGTGGTGCTCGGTTCCGCCACGCCTTCGCTCGAATCCTACTGGAATGCGCAGCAGGGCAAGTACCGACTGCTGACGCTCGAGCAGCGAGTGCTGGGGCGCCCGCTTGCCGAAGTCGAAATCGTTGATATGCGGAGCGAATTCCGCGAGACGCACAGCAAGGTTCCGATCTCCCGCCGCCTCAAGACAGAAATCGAAGCGCAGCTTGCCGCCGGGAGCCAGACGATGATCCTGCTCAACCGGCGCGGATATTCCTGGTTTCTGACGTGCCGAAGCTGCGGAGAGCGAGTCACCTGCGCGAACTGCTCGATCTCGCTCACCTACCATCGCCGCGAGCACCGCTGCATCTGCCATTATTGCGGCTACTCCGCCCCCGTCCCGGACCGGTGCCCTTCCTGCGGCAGCGAATACCTCCACTACGTGGGCGAGGGCACGGAAAAGCTCGAAGATAAAATCACCGAAATGTTTCCGCAGGCCCGCGTGGCGCGCCTGGACCGCGACATTTCTCGGCGTCCCGGGCAGTACCTTCGCGTGCTCTCCGACTTCCGCGATGGCCGCATTCAGATTCTTGTCGGCACGCAGTTGATCGCGAAGGGGCACGACTTTCCGGGCGTCACGCTGGTGGGCGTGGTTTCCGCGGATATGGGATTGGGCTTGCCGGATTTCCGCGCCGCCGAGCGCACGTTTCAGCTTCTCACGCAAGTGGCCGGCCGCGCGGGGAGGGGAAGCGCTCCGGGCCGCGTCCTGGTGCAGACGTTTTATCCCGGCCACTACGCCATTCGCCTCGCCGCCGATCAGAACTATGCGGGATTCTTCAGCAAGGAGATGGGCTTTCGCCGCCACATGCATTACCCGCCGCTGACGGCGCTCGCCAACCTCGTCGCACAAGGTGAAGACCTGGAGGAGGCAGCGAGGGTGGGACACGCATTGGGAGAAATCCTGCGGCGCGTCTCCGACCCGCGCCATATTCTGATCATGGGGCCAAACCCCGCGCCGCTCGCAAGGCTGGAAGGCCGCTATCGGATCCAGATCCTGCTGAAGGCGAGCTCGCGCAGCTACCTGAACCAGGCTCTGCGCCGGACCCTCGATGAGTGCGGCGAGCTCCGGATTTCTCCGCGCGCGGTCGTCGTGGATGTGGATCCGGTGAACCTCATGTGAGAAGTACACAGACGAGAGATGAGAGACGAGAGCTGAGAGGCGAGAGATGAGTCAGTGGTGGAAACGCTTGTCTCTCGTCGCTTGTCTCTTGTCTCTGCTTTTTGCGCCCGCGTCGCCCGCCGCCGGGAAGACGGCGATTGCGATTCGGGCCCGTCATGCCGCGCCCGCGCGTGTTCAGACCGCCAGCTCAAAGCAGTCGCCCAATGCCGAGCGAAATCGACTGCCCCCCGCAGTCCGCAGCCGGGCGATCCGCTATTCGCTCATTCAGTACACCGTCTATTTTGGCTCGGTCGCGCTGGAGCTCGCGATTTACGCCGGTCTTTGGTTCTCGGGTTTCGGCGTCTGGCTGCGCCGGCTGGCGTCGAGAGCCTCGGGCAAGCTGTTCGTTCAGTGTCTGATTTTCATTCCGATTTTCTGGCTGGTTGCGAGCGCCATCATTCTGCCGTTGGACTTCTTCTCCGATTACATTGTGGAGCATCAGTTTGATCTCTCGAACCAGGGCTTCGCCTCCTGGCTTGGCGATTGGGCGAAAATCTTGGCGCTCACGGCCGCGGCGGCCATCATCGCCGCGTGGATTTTGTACCGTGTCATCCGGCGCAGCCCCAGAGGCTGGTGGTTCTGGTTTTGGCTCATCACCGTGCCGCTCCTGCTGTTTGTGATGTTCGGCGAGCCCTACGTCATTGAGCCGCTTTTCTTCAAATTTACGCCGCTCGAGCGGACTCAGCCGGCGCTGACCGCCCGAATCGAGCGAATGCTCTCGCGCGCGGGCGTGCGAATTCCCGAAGACCGGATCTACGAAATGAACGCCAGCACGAAAACCAGCGCGCTGAACGCCTACGTCTCCGGAATCGGGCGCAGCAAGCACGTGGTCGTGTGGGATACGACGCTCAGAGACCTGACTCCCGATGAAACCTTGGCGGTGCTCGCTCACGAAACCGGGCACTACGTGCTTCATCATGTCGTGAAGGAATTTGTGTTTGACGAACTGATCGCGATCGCGTGGTTCTTCGCTGGCTTTCTTATTTTGGCTTGGCTGATGCGGCGTTGGGGAGCGCGCACCGGGATTGAGGGAGTGGGCGATCTGGCCGGCTTTCCCGCGGTCATGCTGACCCTGACCGCGATCGTCTTTCTGGCGTCGCCGCTGTACTGCGGTATCTCGCGGCACTACGAGCACCAAGCGGACCAGTACGGCCTCGAGCTCACCTACGGCGCGGTTCCCGATCCGAACGCGGCAGCGGTGCGGTCTTTCGAAATTATGGGCGAACGTGACCTCTCTGATCCCGAACCGAACCGGTTCATCGAATTCTGGCTCTTCACGCATCCTCCCCTTCAGGAGCGAATCCATTTTGCCGAGACTTATCACCCGTGGACTGCGGGCAAACCGATGGAACTGCTGAAAAGGCAGTGACGAGTGACGAGAGATGCGCAAGCGCGAGAGGCCAGCGACGGACCGGGCGAAGGGGATGAAGACACGGTAATTTCAGGCGCCGAAGGGTGGCTACAGTTTCCCGGCAACGATCCTCACGCTTTCAATTTCATGAGGTGTAAGTGAGATGGTAACCGAATGGCCCGTTACTGCCAGCGGCTTTCCATCCGCCTCGGCTGCGTTCGTCTGCCAAGCCTGTTCCAAAGTGAACAAGGGAAAAGTCAGGCGCGCCGCCGTTGAACGGCCGCCGGCCTCGAGCAGGCGCAGCACCGTGCCGTGACCGTCGTAGGCTCTCTTCCAGTCCACCACGCAAACGTCCGGGGCGTCCACTTCAAGGAAGCTCGCAGGGTCAGGGCTGAGTGGCTCGGGAGGGTTGCCAAACTTGTCGTTCGAGATCACCTGGGCGATTTCGATCGGCGTCATCGCGCTGCGCCCAAGCCGCGCCAAGCGCTCCGGCGTCAACTCCTGGCCGCTCGTGATGACGTAGCGGAACGTGAAGTCGCCGCTCTGCACGCGGCGGAAATTGGTGTGCCAATAGTTATTCAGCGCGTAGGAGAAAATCGTGCCGCTTTTGGGATCGAACGATTGCGGCCACGTGCCGCGGTTGATATCGCCGAGCGTCACGAGGGGTGAATCAATCGGAACCACGGCCACTTCAACGCCCGGCGACGCGACCTTCACCCAATGCTGCACCGTGAACCAGGCTACGTTCGCTCCCTTGAGCAGGTTGCGGGCCGGGTCGACCCAGCCGTTTTGAATCTCATAGCTGAAGTCAGGCTGCGGTGCCGCGACCGGAAAGGCGAAATACACCGCTTCTTTCCGGCTCACCGGCTGCTTGTGGATGCGGTTAATGAGCTCGATCTTCTTTTCATGATCGAACAACATCACCTCGGTCGTAATCGCCGGCGCTTCCGAGCCGCTCGTCTCATAGCTGAGGATCTCGCCCCAATCTGTTTTGCGCACGCTCGTGACGCGTCCGCCGTGTGACGGGCTCACCTTGAGCTGCGCGAGCGCAAGCGATTTCTGCATGAAGACGATCTGCGTCCGTCCGTCGCCGCCCGAGACGTAGAGGTACTGATCGAAGCGGTAGGGGCTCAACGGGTCCACGACGTCGCGGCCGAGCCGCTTGTCATAGATGCTTTTGATCGCGCCCGCTTCGGGATCAACGGTCACGCGGTAGTAGGCGTTCTCGATCGTGTCAGATACGGGGAGCGGCGTTTCACCGGGCGCGGCAGCCGCTTGATCGCGCGCGCTCGCAATGGCATAGCAGCGATATCCGAGCGAGGGCACGTCGCGCGCCAGAAAACGCACGTGATCGAAATCGGCATGGTGCGCGATCACTTCCATCGGCACGGGCGCGAGGCCCGGGTAGGACAAAATCTCTTCGCCGTGATTGAGGTCGGTCTCGACCAGCCCGCTTCGAATCCAGCTGAGCGAGTTAAACACCACGATGGCCGGCGCCGCAATGTGAACCTTATTCGCAAGCTGGCTGAACGCCTGGTCGAGAATGTGGTTGACTTGCTCGCGCCCGTCCACCGCAAACTGATCCTTAGTGGCGAATTGGCGCAGCGTTTCCTCGCTCTGGGGCCGCGAGTAGCCTCCCCACGAGGTGAAGGTGTGCTCGGCGTAGAGCACAAGATCGTTCCACATCTGACGGATCTCGTCGCGAGGGCCCGCGACGTTCGCGTGCAGATAGGCCCCAATTGTCGCAAGCTTCTCCGCCGAGGGCGCGCGCTGCTGGCTCGACCGGTCGATGGCGAGATAGCGCGCATCGGTACCGAAGCCGTCTTCCCAGTAGGGGCCGAAGCCGCCCTTCACTGTCGGAAGCTCCGCGCCGTAATGCGCGTCGATGTAACGCAGGTAATCGGGAAACGTCGTAAGCATCATCGTGGGATAGGCATAGCGCGCGTTCCATTCCTTCACGAACTCCGGCTCTCCCGGAATCAGATCGGTGTTTTCAATCTGGCTCCCGTACATCAGAACCACGTCCGGCTTGTAGGAAGGGGCCTCATACTGTTGCAGGAAAGTGGGCAGCGACTGGCGGCAGGCGGATACCTGCGCCGGAACGCCGCACACAAACGAAAGCTGAAAGTACTGCCGCGAATAGGACATCAGGACCTTCTGGCCATCCGGTCCTTGCCACCAGAAGGGCGATTTTTCATTCCACCGGCCGTAGAGCAGGACAGGAGCGCGATCGTTATTGCTCGCCGCCAGAAAGTACTTCAGGCCGAGCGCGCGTAGCACGGAGGCATAGGACCACGTGTAACTGGGCACATCGGTGATATTGGCGTAGTCGAACGCGATGCCATCCTTCCGATGAAGCCGCTCCGTGTAAGAGGTGGAGCGGATCAACTCTTCGAGCGTGGGGTAGCCGGTCATGAGATTCGCGAGCTCGGCCGGGACCGCGATTTTGCCTTCACGAACGTCCGCGAGCAATCGGCTTTGCGCCTGCTTCGTGCGCGAGGCGAAATACTGGCGCACAATCCATGAGCCATCCAGGCTGAAGCGCATCTCCGGGTGCTGATCGATTTCGCGCAGGAGCTTGTCGACGTTCCGGTTGTGCACCTCGGCCACCTTAAACTGGTAGTCGGTGTAGCCGATGTCGAGGTGGGCGTGGGGAGCAACGTAGAGTGTCCATTTGCGTGCGGGCGTGAGCGTCACGCGCGAGGGGAATGCCTTGCCGTTCACCCGCACGGTCACCCGCGCTGGCGCCGAACCCGCCAGCTCGGGAATGGCAAATTCAAATTTCTGCTGGCCAAAATCGGTCGCGGAGGAGAGTTGGCCGGAGTATCGCGCCCCAGCCACCGCGAGCGCTACCGTCCCCTTCTGTACCTTGCGCTCGAGCGTCACCACCACATCGGTAAGCTCGCGCAGTTGGCCGGCAGAGCGCGTGAAGAAGACGGTGGGATGCACCGCGATACTGGGTGAACGCGGCGCCTTGCCGGATTCGGTCAAACTCAGGGCATCGTAATTGAGCCATGAGTCGCCGGGGCCAAGCTTCGGATCATCAATCGCGGTGAGGACGAGGCGGTTCTCTCCCTCGTGCAGATACTCCGCAGGCAGGTGTATCGTCAGCGTGTCGCCGCCGTATATCGGCGAATCCGCACCGCCGTCGCCGGGGTAATAACTCACCTTGCGATCGAGGTAAAACACTCCGGCGTGCCCGTTGATTGCGACCTCGAGGTTGGGCACGCGCGAATGGGTGAGGATCACGGCTACCTTCGCCCGAAAATCTCCCTTTGGACGGCCAGCTAGCTGAAAAAGAATCGTGTAGGGATGCGCGCGTCCACCGGCGGCTGGGTTTTGGGTTCCGGGCTGGTACGCGGGCCAGTCCCTCGCAGGCACGCTCTGCCCAACTACGTAGACGGGATTCACGCTGGCATTGCGCAGATCAACGTTTCCGTTAAACTCGTGCGACGACTGATCAAACTGCCCGATCTGCCACACGACGCGCGCACCCGCGCCGGATGCGCCGCCGGCCAGCGCGACGCAACAAGCGGACAGCACCCAGGCAAGCGCGGCGCGCGAAAAGCGGTTCATCAGAAAGCTCCTCCCATCAGGCGGCAGTTCCTGTAACATACAACACGTCGTAAATTCCTGGCGCCCAGGAGCGTCATAGACGGCGGACTCTAGCCGCCGGCCGTTACGATCGAGAGCTGCCGTCCGAGGCTGCCGCGACACGCCCGGTTTTCACAGCAACGAGAGGCGCCGGCGTGCGGAATCAGTTTGTCATCCTACCGGATCGCGGAATTGCTGTAAACGTACGCGGCGCGGTGCATCGCCGCGAACGCGCAGGGCAGTTCAGGCGCCGGTTCGGGAAGGGCAAGGAGTATTGAAAATGCCGATGCGCGTTCATCCAGCTTGCTCGAGCACTGTATGGCAAGGCCGCGAAGCGTTTGCGCTGGAAAACGGCTTGGTCCGCGTGGTTGCCCTCGCCTCGGGCGGCCACGTGGCCGAATTCAGGTTTCTCAGCTCAACCGGTCTTCCCGCTACAAATCCTCTCTGGACGCCGCCCTGGAAGACGATCGACCACGATCGATACGAAGAGAAGCATCACAAATCCAAATACGGCGCTCCAGAAACCGGCAAACTGCTCTGCGGGATCGCGGGCCACAACATCTGCCTCGACTACTTTGGCGTGCCGTCGCCCGAAGAGGCGAAGCGCGGACTGGCCATCCACGGCGAGGCGCCGAGCGCGCGCTGGAAAAGAGAGAAGTGCGCCGCGAGCCCTCTTCGCGCCGCGCTCGCGATGTCCGCGCGCCTGCCTGCGGCCGGCCTCCGCTTTCGGCGTGAGATCAGCCTCCGCCGCGGCGAAACGGTGGTCGGGTTCCGCGAGACGGTGAGTAATGAGCGGAACGCCGACCACTTGTTCCACTGGACCCAGCATGTGACGCTGGGGCCGCCGTTTCTCAACCTGAAAGAAGCTCGGGTCGCACTTTCCGCGCGGCGCGGCCGCACGTTTCCGCACGGATACGAAGGGAGCGAGCTGCTCGCGGAGTCGCGTGATTTCCGTTGGCCGCTCGCTCCCGGAGTCGATGGCGGGCAGGTTGATCTCTCGCGGCCCTTCCTCAAGCCCGGCCTCGGCTTCATCGCCACGGCTCTGATGGATCCACGCCGCGAAGTTCAATTTATCGCTGCTATCAACCATCGCCTTCGGCTCGTGATCGGATACTGCTTCAGCCGGAATGATTTTCCCTGGACCGCCATCTGGGAGGAGAACCGGGCGCGCGGCGCCGCGCCTTGGCGCAAGCGAACTCGGGCGCGCGGGCTCGAGTTTGGCTCGACGCCGTTCCCGGTGGGACGCCGGGAGGCATTTGCGAATGGTCCGTTATTCGGCGCTCCGCACTTTTCGCTGGTCTCGGCGCGCGGCCGCAAGACAGTTCGCTATCTGGCGTTTCTTGCCTCAGTGCCTTCCGGTTTTGGCGAGATCGCTGACGTACGCGTGGATGGCGACAAGATTCGTATCCGCGGTTCCGGCGGCGAGATCACCGTGGCCGCATCGGGAGCGGAACACCTCGGCGGCGTGGCGTCCCGGTCAGGGTGATTCGGCTCACGACAACTTGTTCCAGTCCCGGCGCCGGGACGGACCCGATTTTCCCATTCTACCGCGCGCGATCCCGGCGCTTGAGTTCGAGGTCGGGACAGTGACATAATCCGTGCGCACCATGAGTTCGAAAAAGCCAGAATCACCGCGCGGCAGACGCCGCGAACGATGAGGTCTTCGCATCGTATGTGGAGAATTATTTTCCTGGCGGCTTTCTTCCTGGCGTGTACATTGCCGGCTTATTCCCAGGCGACCGCCGGCCCTGAGCCGGTTCCGCTGCCTCCGCCCGTCACAGCCCCGGCGGACACGCGCTACATGGGCACGATCGGTCTGATGGTTGACGCCACCGATTTCACGCATCGCGTGCTCAGCGTACGCGAGGTGATTCCCGTTCAGCCGGGCGCCCTGACGCTGCTTTATCCCGAATGGATACCCGGCAATCACTCGCCGACCGGACCCATGTCGGAGCTCGCGGGGCTTGAGCTCACCGCGAACGGCAAACGGATTGGCTGGAAACGCGATCGCGTCAATATGTACGCGTTCCACATTGACGTTCCGGCCGGCGTGCGGAATCTTGACGCTCGCTTTCAATACCTGGCGCCCGTACGGGGGAACGAGGGCCGCGTCACTTTTTCATCGAAGATCCTCGACCTTTCCTGGAATACGGTCGCGCTCTATCCGGCGGGTCATTTTTCGCGGGACATCGAGTTTGAGCCAGCCATCCGGCTGCCCGAGGGCTGGCATTTTGCGTCCGCGCTTGAAGTGGCCTCTCAGTCGGGCAATCGGGTGGACTTCAAAAGCACATCTTTCAATACGCTGGTCGATTCGCCTCTATACGCGGGCGTCAACTATAGACGCGAGAATCTCTCCACCGGTCCTGGAAATCAGGTATTTCTGGACGTTTTCGCCGATTCGCCGAAAGACCTGGCGATCACGCCCGAAGAGCTGAAGCTGCACCGAAATCTGGTGCAGCAAGAGGCGAAGCTCTTCGACTCCCATCACTACCGCCACTATGATTTTCTGTTTTCGCTGAGCGACACGTTGGGCGGCGAAGGTCTGGAGCACCACCAGTCGAGCGAAGACAGCACGAAAGCAAATTACTTCACCGACTGGGCTGCCGGCGTGCCCGAACGCGACTTGCTGGCGCACGAATACACGCACTCGTGGAACGGCAAGTTCCGGCGGCCCGCCGATTTATGGACGCCAAACTTCAACGTTCCGATGCGAGATGACCTTCTGTGGGTTTACGAGGGACTGACCCAATACTACGGGTACGTGCTGACCGCTCGCGCCCGGTTACGGACTCCGGCAGAGACCCGCGACCTGATCGCAAGGATTGCCGCGAATTTCGAGATCAGCGCGGGAAGAACGTGGCGGCCGCTGATCGATACAACGAATCAGCCAATCATCTCCGAACGGCGGCCCGTGACCTGGTCAAGCTGGCTGCGCGATGAAGATTACTACATGGAAGGCCTTCTGATCTGGCTCGATGCCGATACGCAGATTCGCGAGCTGAGCGGCGGCCGAAAGTCGCTCGACGACTTTGCCCGGCTTTTCTACGGAATCGACGACGGCAGCTACGTTACGCGAACTTACACTTTCGACGACATCACAGCAGCGCTGAATCGTGTTCAGCCCTACGATTGGACGAGTTTTTTGCGCAAGCGCGTTGACAGTTTGGCGCCTCAAACGCCGGAAGACGGCATCACGCGCGGAGGCTACCGGCTGACCTACAGCGACACCCCTCCGCCTTGGCTCGAAAAATCCTATACACCGGAATCTTATGTGAGTTTCGCCACTTCGCTCGGACTTTCGGTTAAGGCGAATGGCGATGTCGGAAACGTCTGGTGGAGCAGTCCAGCGTTCAACGCGGGAATGACGCCTGCGATGCACTTGGCCGCGGTGAACGGGCAAGCGTTCAGCCTCGACGCGCTTCGCGAAGCCATCCGAGAAGCGGAACACAACGCGGCGCCCATCCAATTGCTGGTCAAGCGAGGCAGCGAATTCCGCACGATAGAAATCAATTACCGCAACGGGTTGCGATATCCATCGCTCTCAAGAGTGGATAGCGTCCCGGACCGGTTGGACAAGATTCTTGCTCCTAAGTGACCGGAGGGCCGGCAGGACTCGGGCGCTCTGCTTTGACCGCGAGGCGCTGCTGTGATTGAGCGCATTGGCGGACCCAGATAAAGTCAGAGTCTTGGTTCCGAGTGTGGATTGGCCGCGACGGTGGTATCGCCCTGATCCTGCCAGTCCGTCACCACAAATATCCGTGCAGCAGGACGGGGC
>JBOGKE010000147.1:0-47059 GCA_050745265.1 Terriglobia bacterium | reverse complement strand
GACCTCGGCGGGAGCTCTGGTGGATTGGAACTTCAATCCGAGTTGCTCCTGTATCGCGGTGAACAGGCCCGGAGGCGCATTGGCATCTTTGGCCGGGGGCGGGACTCTGGCTCCCATACCGGCGAATTGGGATTCATTGGAGGTCCACTTCAGAGTGAAATCATATCTTCCGCGAAGTTCTGTTTGATCCACCACCGGCCGATCAAGGACGGCGCTCTGCATCGTGCCGGCAAAGTCCGCCATGGTTGCATTCCGTACATTTAAGACTGCAGGCTGGATCCCGCTGAAAAAAAGACCAGGAAGGCCGTTCGGGTCACCTTGGCTCTTGGTGAGCTTGGGCCCATGCTTTCCGACGACGATGGCGTAGACTGAGAGCTCCCGCTTTTCGTGATGGAATTTGAGCTGAAAACGGTCTGCCAACAACTTCTGAACCATAGCCTTCCATTGACGGTCGTTGGGTTGACCCTCCCCGTTGGGTTCCGCTTCGACATCGTATTTGTCGGTTTTGATCCAGTCTGGTCCGCCAACGATTTGCTTTTGTTGAACCCCGTAGGCGAAGGTCATCATATCGCTGAGAGTCGTATTGATCGTGTAAAACCGGCGACCTCTTACCAAAAATGCTTTGCCGGGTCTTCCGGGCTTGCTCGGTTTGATCGTAGCGACTTGAAAGGAAGGATTAGCGTTCGCGGGCATCGGTTTCAGGCGGGGCGGGGGAGGCGGAATCGTCCACGCCGTTTCGGGGCTCGCGCGTTTGAGGTCCAGCGTTAATGGGTGCGACCCCTGGGTCCAGGTGCCCGCAATGGCAGTCGCGTCCCGATTTAGGTTTCCCTGATAAGTGCCGCCAATACCGGGAACCGATATGGTCACGGCGGAGCCTTTCAGAGTAACCCTACTGGCGGTGCCTTGCCCGCCTTGATCGATGCTGTACATAACAGCCTTCAAGCCGCCGGTTACGGGTTTCGAGATCTTGAGGACAATCCGAAGATCTCTCCCGCTGGGCACGTGCAGCGTGCCCTGCCACGTGCCGGTTATATTCTGGGCGAACAGCGCACTTCCCGATAACACGGCAAGAACGAGTATCCACAGCATCAAACGCTTCATCAGCGGTCTCCTTCCTGGGCTATTGTACCTTGCTTTCGCTAAGTTCCATGGTGAATGCCGCCGCGATCGGGGCGCTATGGGCTAGAGGTGTCACCCCATGATGCCCCGCAAGCTTCCATCTCATTCATCTTGTTTGTCTCCATATTCTCATGCGGATTTGCTAGACTCGGGCTGCGGCGGCAGCCTCTGGCGCGGGCCGCTGGCCGCGAGGCATTTTGCGCAGGAGCCCATATCTTGTGGTGGTGAAACAGCCGAGCCGGGCCGCTGCGCATTAGAGCGCAACCGCAGCGGATGGAAGCGGTTGAGGTCACATTAAAAGTCTCTCATCATGAATGAGCGCGAAAAACCGCGGCCTGAGGTCACAAATCGGCACTGCGGGATGCCCGGCTCTGCGAGAGCCCTTAGAAACCCAAGTTGTTGGAAACAGGCTGAAAGCTCGACTGAGTGCGGTTTCAGGCGGCGCTCCGCGCCTCGCCCGGCGCGCGGTTTTCGAGCCGAGCCGACCATATATTGGGGCTAGCGATGTCGGCCAGAGTTAATGGATTGTTTTTCTGACGAACGAAGCCACTATATGTATGAAACTACAGCACATTAAAAGCTGCTAATGACGAACAAAGCCAAAAACGAAGCCAAGCTTTTTGCCATAAAATCGAGCATCGCCTTTGGAATCAGATACATTAAAGGGCTAGCGAAAAACGGCGGAAAACATTGGAAAGCCACTATGTTCATGAAAACAGGCTCTAATCTCAAAAGTCTCGAACGCGCGGCAGGTCGAACTGAACTAGCGCTATAGCCGCAGGTCAGGCAGCCTGCGCCGGAGCCATTCCGCCCGTTCCCGGTTGCAGGCGTTTTCCAGTTCGCGATACTCGATGGACGAAACGGCAAAGCTGGCCGTCGGGGGGTGTCACATTTCCCGGCTCGCGGACGTTCTATTAGCGTAGAATCTGGAGGTCAGCGGGTGACGATCGCAATGGAAACACGAGTGGCCGGCCAAATCGATCCGACCGGTTCGACCGAGGGACGGCGCTGGGCGACAAACGATCCCGGCTGGCCGGAAGAACTGTTTCAGCGCATATTTCTCGAGAATTACAGCCGCCTGGCAGGCGTGCTTTTCCGCATCGTGGGCGATTACTCGCGCGCCGAGGATCTGGCGATTGAATCGTTCTGGCGCTTATACCGGCAGCCTTATGGCGGCGGCTGCGAAGTGAATCCGAGCGGCTGGCTTTATCGCACGGCCACTCGCCTTGGCATTGACAGTTTGCGCGCGGAAGCCCGGCGCGGCCGCTACGAGCACGAGGCTGGAGTTGGCACGCGCGAGCGCGGGGAGCCTGACCCGTTGGAGGGCGTGCTCGGCCGAGAGCGGCGCATGCAAGTGCGCAAGGTGCTCGCCAGCCTGCGGCCCGAGCAGGCACAGCTTCTCATTCTTCGGGCCAGCGGCTTTTCCTACCAGGAGCTGGCCGGCGCACTGGGAGTGAAAACGGGTTCGGTGGGAACGATGCTCACACGGGCGGAGGCGGCGTTTCGCAATCGCTACGTTCGAGCCTACGGGAAACAAGGAGATGGAAATAAGGAGGAGTTATGAACTGCCTTTCCGATGAGCTGATACGCGGCTTGGTCGATCACGAGGTTGATGAATCCGAGCGGAAGGAAGCCGAACGGCACCTCGGGGGGTGCGCCAAGTGCCGCGCACGGATGGAGCGCATCGCGCACGAGAGCGAGGCGGTCGGGCGCGCGCTCGCAGCCCTCGCGCCAGCGGAGGTGCGTGAGGCCCGACAACCGCTCGAGCGCTTCCAGATGCGCATCGCGGAGCAGGAAGCTCTCCCCCCGGAGCGCCCCAATCTCCTTGTGCGTTGGTTTTCGGCACATCCCATTCCTGCCTGGGGCGTTGCGGCCGTCACTGCGCTGATCATCGTGCTCATCACGCTCGCACCGGCACGAAGCTGGGCTCAGCGCGTGCTCGCGATGCTGCGCGTCGAAAATGTCACCGTGGTTCCTGTCGATCTCAATTTCACGCCCAACAGCGATACGCAGGCGCTCGTTCGCCAGTTAATCTCGAACGATGTTACCGTGACGCTCTCGGCCGGTAAGCCGCAGCTTCTCTCCGACGTTTCGCAGGCGTCTCAAATCGCCGGCTTCCCGGTGCGCACGATCACCAGCCTTGGCAACGCGCCAAAAATCGGAGTCACGGGCGAGCAAGCTTACGTGATGACGCTCGATCAGGCCCGGCTCCAGTCGATCCTCAACAGCTTCGGACGGACGGACCTGCACGTCCCCGCGGCCGCGAACGGCCAAACCGTGGCCGTCCACATTGCGAAGTCGGCGTTCCTGCGCTGGGGAAATTGCGCGGAGCATCATGCCGGACCGGGCGCGGTACCCCAGCAATCCGCTCCGTCGAGCGGCGGAAGCTGCGTGATGCTCGCGGAAGTGCCGAGCCCGATCGTCAGCATTCCACCCGATCTCAACGTCAGCCAGCTTTTTCAGGTGGCGCTCGAGGCGGCGGGCATGACTCCGCAAGAGGCGCAGGCCTTCTGCGCGACCGTAGATTGGAAATCGACTCTTGTGATTCCTATCCCGAGGCGCGTAAGCTCGTACGTTGAGGAGCAGGTCGATGGCGTCGAGGGCGATCTGGTCATGGGGCCGTCTTATCACGGACGCCCCCCGGAATTCGACCTCATCTGGGTGAAGAACGGAATCGTCTATTCGCTCCACGGCTACGGCGGACCCGACCAGGCTCTGGCGCTCGCGTCGTCACTGAGCTAGCGTGGTGCACGGAGGCTGGCGCCTTGTAGCGCCGGCCTTCAGGCTGGCAGGCGCCGCGGCAGCGCGTTCGGCTCCGTATGCCGCCGTCGACGGCGCGCGACACGCCGCGCTCAGCACCTCGCCCAGAATGAATTCTGCTTACGACTCGTCTACGCAGCCACGGGACCTCGCGATCAGCACCCGAGCGTTGCGCAAAGTCTACGGGTGGAATATCGCCGTGCGCGGCCTGACGCTTGATGTTGCGCGCGGCGAGGTCTTCGGATTTCTTGGTCCCAACGGAGCCGGCAAAAGCACGTCGGTGAAGATGCTTCTGGGCTTGACCGCCCCGACCGGCGGCGAGGCCTTCGTTCTCGGCTCAGCCGCGGGCGACGTCGCCTCGCGGCGCAAGATCGGCTTCCTTCCTGAACACTTCCGCTTCTACGACTGGCTCACGCCGCAAGAGCTCCTCGAATTTCACGGCCGCCTCTACGGAATGCCGAGACCAAAGCTTCGCGCGCGCGTACCGGAGCTTCTGGACGAAGTGGGCCTTTGGCCGCATCGCGACAAGCGCCTCCGAGATTTCTCGAAAGGCATGATGCAGCGCATCGGCCTCGCGCAGGCTCTTCTCAACGACCCCGAGCTGATCTTCCTGGATGAGCCAACCTCGGGGCTCGACCCCGCCGGGCGGAAGCTCGTGCGCGACCTCATCAAGTCTCAGCGAAAGAGGGGCGCCACCGTTTTTCTGAATTCGCACCTGCTCAGCGAAGTTGAAGCCACGTGCGATCGCGTCGCTTTTATCAAGCACGGAGAAGTGCTCGAAACGCGGTCGCTTGAAGCGCTGCTCGACGGCGAATTCACTGTGGCGATTCGCGCGCGCAATGTGAGCGCGGACGCTATCGAGGAACTCGCGCAGCGCGTTTCGTCCCTGAAGACCAGCGCCGACCGCCTGACATTCTGCGTCTCTTCGGCCGACGAACTGCCCGGCGTCGTGCGCTTGCTGGTGAGCCGGAACGCGGATGTGTACGAGGTGAGCCCGCAGCGCCTCTCGCTCGAAGACCTGTTCCTGCGCATCGTCGGCACCGACGGAGGACTGTGATGGGGACGTGGGTGATGGCGGGGGTGACGTTCCGGGAGGCTGGACGCAAGAAGGTGCTTTGGATGGCGCTCGCGGCGGGCGCCGGTTTCCTCGTTCTGTTCGCCACGGGAATGCATTTCCAGGTTCGGGATATCCGCGTGCCCGTCCCGGCGGTACGGCGCCAGATTCTCAACACCTTGATGATGATGGGTCTTTATGCCGCCGACTTGCTGGCCGTTCTGATGACCATCCTCACGGCGGCCGACACGCTTTCGGGTGAAATCGCATCCGGCACGATTCACGCCGTCGCGACGAAACCCGTGACGCGCCGCCAAATTTTGCTGGGCAAATGGCTCGGATTTACCGCCATGCTCACCGTCTACATCGTGCTGATGCTCGGCGGCGTGGCCGCGCTCGGCTATCTACTCGGCGGCGCGACGGCGCAGCATCTCTGGCGGGGAATCGGCCTGGTGTGGCTCGAGAGCATTCTCGTATTGAACCTGACGCTGCTGTGCGGCACGTCATTTTCGACGCTCACCAATGGGGTGATCGTGCTCGGCTTGCAGGGAGCTGCGTTTCTCGGCGGCTGGATTGAGCAGATCGGCGCGCTCACGCACAGCCAGCACGCGGTGGACGCGGGCATCATCGCGAGCATTGTGATGCCGAGCGAATCGCTCTGGCGCCGCGCCGCGTTTGAGATGCAATCGCCCCTGATGGGCGCGTTGAGCCTTTCTCCCTTCAGCAAGGCCTCGGTCCCGAGCTCAGCGATGGTAGCCTACGCAGCGCTGTATCTCGTCGTCGCGCTCGCTCTGGCGTTGCACCAGTTCCGCATCAGAGACCTGTAGCACTTTGGTGGAAAACGCTTTTGGCTGTCACGCCGAGCCGTCTGCTGTCATCCTGAGTGCGACATGAGCGTGCGGCCCACCCATACGAATGCAAATCAACGCGATGGTCACCCCCGCGAAAGCGGGGGTCCAGGCTCACTGGATTCCCGCTTTCGCGGGAATGACAGCGCGCCGAAGCTCCCCATTGCAGACTGGCGCGGTAGGGCGACGGGGCGCATCGCCCCGCGGGAGCACGCATCGAACCGGCGGCGCGAACAATCTAACCAAGGTGCGGCCGCAGCCTTTCTGGAGCCGAAGACAGGCCGCCAAGGAGAGCTTAATCCGCCATGAACGAGCCACTGAAAATTCTCGGCATCGCTGGCAGCCTTCGCAAGGAATCATTCAATCGCGCAGCGTTGCGAGCAGCGCAGGAGTTGGCGCCAGAGAGCGCGACGATCGAAATCTTCGAGCTGGACGGCATTCCGGGTTTCAACCAGGACGAAGATCGCAATCCTCCGGCCCAGGTGGTCGAGCTCAAAGCGAAGGTCCGCGCCTCGGATGCAATCCTTTTCGTGACGCCTGAATACAACTACTCGGTTCCGGGCGTCCTGAAAAACGCCATCGACTGGGCATCCCGGCCCTATGGAGACAGCGCTTGGGACGGTAAGCCGGTGGCCGTGATGGGAGCTTCGGTTGGCGCCACGGGAACCGCGCGCGCGCAGTATCACCTGCGCCAGTCGTTTGTGTTCCTGAATATGCATCCGATCAATCAGCCCGAGGTGATGATCGGTAACGCGCAGGATAAATTCGACTCGAGCGGGAAGCTCACCGACGAGAACACGCGGAAGATGATTCGGAAACTTTTAGAGGGTCTCGTGAACTGGTGTTACCACCTTGAGCGGGGGCGGCAAGCGGCCGCGGCGGGGAGGGCGTGAAGCCGCGACGATGACGGTCGCGCGGGGCGGCGCATACATGCCGTGGTTTGGCATGTGTGCGACAAGGAAAGCGCGCCCGAAAATCCGATCTGCGGCCATACCTGAAACCCGCACAGATTGCAGCCCGTACTCTTCTCTAGTCGCCGCCCGGAAGGCGGCGCTACACGGCTGCCTAGCCTAGGCGTGCCCTTCCGGGTGCTTGCAGCCGGGGAAGCTGTCCCACATCACTTGTCCGGTCCATCCCAGGTATTTCATTCCCGGCTCTGAGGAAAAGTAAGCGCCCGTTGCCCAGTGCTTGAGGTTTTCGAAGTGGTCGCGCAGCGTAGGCTCCGCTTCTTCTGCGTGCGATTCATTCTGAGGGCCGAGAATATGCCGGCGGCGCCCGGCTCCCGCTAAAGGACGCCCCGGCTGCATGGCGCAGGCGGCGGTCAGCACTTTGTTCTGCTGATCTTCGGAGAGGTCCTTGAAGGGCATGTTGTAGGTCACAAGCGAGTAGCGCTCGAACGCCGAAAGCGAATTGACGAAGTTTTTCTGCACCGGCAGCGTGTCGACGCTGAGCAGCAAATCGACAAATCGGTTCACCCGCGCATCCGTCGCCCCCGGCACGATGCGCTCGGCAAGCACGGTGAACGTGGCGTCCTGATGCGCATCGAAGAACGCGGGCGTCCAGTTCGGTTCCGCCGCCTGCGCGCTGGCCTGTTCCATGGTCGCGTCGTTCGCAACATGTTTGTAGACCGGATGCGCCGCCGCGAGCCCCGGCGCGGCGCCTAAGGCAGCCCCGGCGCTCATCGCCGTCGCCAGCCGCCGCACCATGTCGCGGCGCGTCATTCCCTTTGCGCCCTTTGCGTTTTCCGGATTTGCTTCTGCGGACATGATCGAAACCTCCCGTCGATAAGCGAGATTACCACCGGCAAACCTCGGGAGGCAAGTGCGCCGAGGCAAGCGCGTGGCGCGGCGAATGTCCGCGGTGACTCTCATTCGCCGTAAGCCGCCTGGCCGGTGATCCGCTCGCCGATAATCAGCGTGTGGATGTTGTCCGTGCCCTCGTAGGTGAACACCGACTCCAGGTTGCACATGTGCCGGAAGACCGGATATTCATCCGAGACTCCGTTCGCGCCGAGCAGGTCCCGCGCCTTGCGCGCCACGGCGAGCGCCATCCGCACGTTGTTCTGTTTGAGCATGGAAACGTGCGCGAAATCGGCGCGCCCGAGATCTTTTAGACGCCCGACGTGCAGCGCCAGGAGCTGAGCCTTAGTGATTTCCGTGACCATCTCCGCCAGCCGCTCCTGCACGAGTTGATGCGCGGCAATGGGCTTCGCGCCAAACTGCGTGCGCGCCTTCGCGTATTCAAGCGCTTCGTTGTAGCAGGCCATTGCGGCGCCTATCGCTCCCCAGCCGATGCCGTAGCGCGCCTGCGTGAGGCAGCTTAAAGGCGCTTTCAATCCGTCCGCGCCGGGAAGCGCGGCATCGGCGGCGACTCGAACGTCGGCGAGCGAAAGAATGCTCGTCACGGACGCTCGCAGCGACCATTTACCCTTGATGTCCTTCGCACTGAATCCCGGGGCGCCCTTCTCCACCAGAAATCCGCGGATGCCGTCTTCCGTCTGAGCCCAGATCAGCGCCACGTCTGCAATCGAGCCCGACGTGATCCACGCTTTTTCGCCGTTCAGGACGAAGCCGCCGCCATTCCTGACGGCGCGCATTCTCATGCCCGCCGGGTTCGAGCCGAAATCGGGTTCCGTCAATCCGAAGCAGCCGATCGCTTTCCCCTGTTGCAGAGCCGGAAGCCAGAGGGATTTCTGCGCGTCGCTGCCGTAGGTGTAAATCGGATACATCACTAGGGCGCCCTGGACGGAAACGAAACTTCGCAGCCCGCTGTCTCCGCGCTCGAGCTCCTGCATGACGAGGCCATACTGGACGTTCGACATGCCGGCGCAGCCGAAGCCCGAGAGGTTCGCGCCGTAAAGCCCGAGCTCCGCCATGGGGCCGACCAAGTGGCGCGGAAATTTGGCCTCGCGGTTCCATTCCTCGATGTGGGGAACGACTTCGCGGGTTACGAACTCGCGCACGGACTTGCGGGCGAGCTTTTCCTCGTCGCTCAGCAACGAGTCCACGTGCATGAAGTCCACGCCGCGAAAGGGAAACATACATTCTCCGCTACAGGTCGCTCACAAAAGTCGCTCGAGCTGTCATTCTGCATCACTGTCAACTTCAGACAGGAGCGGCCGAAAGGTCCGAGGGGCCGGAAGAAGGCCTTATCCACGGCTCGCGCCGTGGGCTACGTTATTCCGCCCGCTTCGCGGTCTAAAGTTCCTCAGAATGACATGGCCGCGAGTTTCTCAGTTCACGGTCGGGCAGCGCTGCGCGAAGGAGCCGGCCCGCCGGGCGGGTCGGCCTCGGCTGCAGTGCGCGGAGCGAGCAGGTTCGCGGGGCCGGCGCTCGCGAGAATCTCCTTTACCTGGTTCGGATTGGTCAGAAGCGGAGAATCCGGGAAGGGCTGCGTTGGCTGCTTTTTGAGCGCCTGGCTCATAAAATCCATCCAGATGGGGAGCGCCACGTGCGACCCTTCCTCGCCCTTCCCCAGCGTGTGATGATCGTCAAATCCCACCCAAACGCCGCAGGTGATCGACGGCGAAAATCCGATGAACCACGCGTCGGAAAAGTCGTTGGTGGTGCCCGTTTTGCCGGCGATGGCGTACTGAGCGGCCAGCGGCCTGGCCTTCACCGCGGTCCCCGAGTTGATGACCTCGCGCAACATGGAAACCACCAGGCGGGCCACGCCCGCGGGAAGCACGTCGGTGACCTGGGGAGCGGAATCGTCAATCACACGGCCGTCGTAGTCGGAGACGCTGAGGACGGCGCGCGGCGAGATGTGCAGGCCATCGTCGGGGAACGTCGAGTAAGCAGACGTGTGTTCGAGCAGCGTCAGCGACGAGGCGCCGAGCGCGAGCGGAAGGTCCGGCACCAGCCGCGACGTGATGCCAAACCTGCGGCAAAGCCGGATCACCTTGTCGATTCCCACTTCCGCCAGAAGCTTCACCGCCGGAACGTTGCGCGACTCGGCGAGCGCGTGCAGCAGCGTGATGCGCCCCTCGAAGCGGTTATCGTAGTTGTGGGGCGACCAATTCCCGAAGCTGACCGGCTCATCCAGAATCGTATCGAAAGGTGTAAAGCCGTCGACCAGCGCTTCGGAATAGACGTACACCTTGAACGAAGATCCCACCTGCCGCACTGCCTGCACGGCGCGATTGAATTGGCTCAGGTTGTGGTCATAACCTCCCACCATCGCTTCGATGTCACCCGTGCGGTTATCCAGCACGAGCAGGGCGCCCTGAACCGCCGGCCTCTGGTCAAGCGTCGCCTGAACGCGTCGGGCATTCACGCCGGTGATGTGAAAGAGGTCAACGTCTCCCACGTGAAAAAGCCCGGCGGGAGACGCGAATTTGGTCCATGTGAAATCAGCGGGAGTCACGCGCGCGGTGAGATCGCCAAACCGGACCAGCGCGTAGCCGGGCTCGACGGCCGTCACGAGTCCGTGAATGCGCGAGCCGACTGCGATGGCATTGCGCCATTCCGGATCGTTGTAAGCGTCCAGCGCGGCGAGCCGAGTGTCTTCGTCTTTGGGCAGGCGCCGCAGGACGTTTCTTAAGGGACCACGCCAGCCGTGTCTCTTGTCGTAGGTCCGAAGTCCGTTGCGCAGCGCTTTGACGGCGATCTCCTGGAGGCCCGGATCGAGCGACGTGTAAACGCGCAGGCCGTCCGTGTTCACCGTCTGCGCTCCGTACTTGCCGAGCAGGATTCCGCGAACGTAATCCACGAAGTAGGGCGCGATTTCCCGGTTCCACTGCTGCAGGTGCAGCCCGAGCGGCGCCCTCACCGCGTCTGCGTACTGATGGGCGGTGATCTTGGAGTTGCTGAGCATAGCTGCGAGCACTTCGTTGCGCCGCGCGAGCGCGCGGGCGGGATGGCGCACGGGCGAATAATACGTCGGGCTGCGAAGCAGCGCCGCCAGTGTCGCAGCCTCGGGCAGCGTCAGTTGGTTGAGATGTTTCCCGAAGTAACGCTCCGCGGCGGCCTCAACTCCGAAGCTTCCCGCGCCCCAAGGCATGACGTTGCAGTAGAGCGTGAAGATCTGCGCCTTGGTAAAGTGGCGCTCCATCTGAATGGCCAGCAGCGCCTCACGAATTTTTCTCTTCCACGACTTCTGCGGAGTCAGAAATAACTGGCGGCTCAGTTGCTGCGTGAGGGTGCTCGCGCCTTCCTCCTTCCGCCACTCCACCATGTCCACGATCGCGGAACGCGTGATTCGCAACACGTCGACGCCAAAGTGGCTTTCGAAATGGCGGTCTTCCATCGAAATAATTGCGTTTCGCACGATGGGGGGAATCTGGTTGTAGGTCACCAGCACGCGGCGCTGCAGCGCGAACGATCCGATCACGCCGCCGTCGCTCGCGTAAAGCGAGGTCATCACGTCGGGACGGTAGTCGAAGAGTTCGCCGATTTGCGGCAGGTTTGACGAATAGACGAAGAGCATTCCCGCCAGCGCGCCAACGCCGATCGCAAGCAACACGAGAATCACAAAAGCAAGCTGGCCGAACAACCGGCGGCTGCGCATCTTGGGCGGGCGCAACGGAGCGGAAGGAGGCCGACGGGCGCGGTGAGCTCTGACGTCGGGCATCGGGGTTTTATCCAGATGCCATTTTATTGGCTCGTGCCTTACCCGTCAACGGGGCTCGGGATCATCGCGGAACTTGAAGGTCTGCGCCAGCCAGCCGCCTTACAAGTGTGGCGCGCGCCCGAGCGTGATGCAGTGGTAGCCACGGTCATTCGCCGTTCGATTGACCGTGGCCGTATTTGTAGCGGAGATCTGCGATCGCCGAACGCGTTGAAAGGCGACGAACGGCGATCGTAGATCACCGCTACAATCGCATCCCGGTTCGCGATTACCTCGCGTGAGCGGATGACGTCTTCTCAGACTGCGCCATCGGTTCTGGAATTGCCTCGCCATCTTTGCGCGGGTCCGAAGCGCCATAGTTGACTCCCGCCGAGGAGTCGCGCATCACCGCCTGCCCGCCGCCAAACGGCTCGCCGAAAGCGCCCTCAACCTTCAGCGCCCATCCGTTCTTCGTGAGCGTCTGGCGCGTCGCCTCGGGCACGCGATCCTCGATCATGAAATCGCACCCGGCATGGTCGAGCTTGGTGAAGCGCGGAAACTCCAGCGCAGCCTGGATATTCATCCCAAAATCGATGATGTCAGAGACGAACTGCGCGTGCGCCTGCGGCTGATTGAGGCCGCCCATGATGCCGAATCCGATGTGACGATTTCCCTTTCCCATAAACGCCGGGATGATGGTGTGGAATGGCCGCTTGTGGGGCGCGAGCACGTCAGGACTTTTAGGGTCGAGCACAAATCCGGCGCCGCGATTCTGCAGAATGATGCCGTAACCTTCAACGGCAATCCCGGAGCCGAACGCGCCCGAGAGGCTTTGGATCAGCGAGACAATGTTGCCGTCGCGATCGATGGCCGTCAGGTAATTCGTATCCGATCCTGGATGCGGCGCCGCGCCGCCCTGCCCACCTGCCCCGGAGGGAACGCCGGGCGCGGGATTGCAATCCGCGCGCTGCGGATTCACGAGCTTTGCGCGTTCCGCCGCGTAGGCTTTCGAGATCAGACCCTGGTACGGCACTTCGGTAAAACGAGGGTCGGCGAGGTAGCGGAAAAGGTCGGCGTAGGCCAGCCGCTGCGCCTGCATCTCCACTTGAAAGCGTCGCGGGTCGAACGCCCCGTAGCTCGTCAGAGGAAAGCGCTCCATGATATTGAGCATCTCGAGCGCCGCCATTCCCTGCCCGTTCGGAGGCAGCTCGTAGACGGTCCAGCCGTGGTAAGTGGTTGAAATCGGCTTCACCCATTCCGCTTGAAAATCGCTCAAATCCGCGGAGGTCATGACTCCGCCGAGGTCGGCTGACGTTTTCACAATGGCGCTGGCGATGGCGCCTCGGTAAAAAGCGGATTCGCCCTGTCGGGCAATCAGATCGAGCGCCTTCGCGTATTCCGGATTGCGGAACACTTCACCGAGTCCTGGCGCCTTTCCGCCGGGCAAGTAGATGCGCCGGGCGTTCGGCGTCAGGACGCGGCTGTAGGCGGCCCAATACGTGCTATCCCATTCCGCCACCGGAAAACCGTGCGTGGCGTAGTAAATGGCGGGCGCGAAGAGATCACGCCACGGCAGCCGGCCAAAGCGCTGGTGAAGTTTCCACCAACCCTCGACGCAGCCCGGCACGGTCACGGAGTAGATGCCGCGCGAGGGCATCCGGGTGAGGCTTTTGCCGCGGAGCAGCGCGGGCGTGAGCGTCCGGGGCGCCCAGCCGCTCGCGTTAATGCCGGTGAGGTGGCCGGTTTTCGCGTCCCACTCAATAGCGAACAGGTCGCCCCCCACCCCGTTCATCATCGGTTCCATCACGCCCATCACCGCGTTGGCCGCGATTGCAGCGTCTGCCGCGGAGCCGCCCCGCTCGAGAATCATCGCTCCGGCCTGCGACGCGAGCGGCTGCTCGGTGGCAACGATGCCGCCGGTCGAAAGCACCATCGAGCGGCCCTGCGTGCGCCCGGCGAGCTTCGGGCCGGCGCTTGCCGTCGGCGGCGCGGGGTACTGCGCTGAAGCGACAACTGCGATTGCAGCCGCGAGCGCGGCCAGCACGATCGGGTTTCTCATAGCGGCTCAGAGTACAACGGAGCGGTCGCGATGACAAGAGATTCCCGCGCCGCCGGAGCGGCGTAATTCAATTGATAAGTTGTTGACACCACGCGGGGCCATTGCTCCTTGCCGTGACCCGCTTTCTGTGGTCATATATATGCTGCTGTAACGATTTTTTGATGAAAGAGGCGGAACACATGACAAGATTGCGGAAAGATATGACCCGGCGAATCGCGTTCGCCGCATTCTGCGCGGCCGTGCTGGCGGCTTCAGCTCTGGTGCTGAGCGCCGCAGAGCCGCCCGCTGTCGGAAGCAAGGCGCCCAACTTCACGCTGACCTCGGAGTCCGGCACTCCGGTGAGCCTTCACGATTTTCGCGGCAAGTGGGTGGTGCTCTACTTTTACCCGAAGGACTTCACTTCGGGCTGCACGCTCGAAGCGCACAACTTTCAGCGCGATTTGGCCCAGTATCGAGCCAAGGGAGCGGTGATCGTTGGTGTGAGCGTGGATACCGCGGCTTCGCACAAGCAGTTCTGCGCCAAAGAGGGCCTCGACTTCAAGCTGCTCTCCGACAACACGCATCGAGTGTCCAATATGTACGGATCTCTCATGCACTACGGAAGTATGACGCTGGCCGCGCGGCACACATTCTTGATCAACCCCCAGGGCGTGATCGTGAAGGAGTATCTCCACGTCAATCCGATGAACCACAGCCCTGAAGTGCTCGCCGCGCTGACTGAACTGCAACACGCACCCTCCTCCGAGTAAGCCCGCGACGCGTGTTGCCGGGAACGGCGCAAGCGGACGGCGGAGCCAGACCGAGCCTGATCAGGTGCGAAGGATCCGGCTCCGCGAGGCGGGACGCGGGAACGCGCTACCGCAATCTGCGGTTGTGCTTCAACCGGTAAATCGTGCGGCTGTCGCGATTGGCCTGCCGATTGAGACGGGTTCGTTCTTTCCGCGTGAGCGGCCCCTTCGCTTTGTCCTCAAGCTTATTTGCTTGCAGTCTCCCCTCGCGCGCTTCGATCCGGTCCGCCTCGCCGCGCGTGAGCTGTCCGCTTTTGACTCCCTGCTGGATTCGATCCTGCTGATTCTCCTGGCGCTTGTTCAGATGGGGCGTCCGGTCCTGCGCGACCGCGGGGCTCGCCAGCGCCAAAGGCAAAATTAGCGCCGCCGCCACGGCGAAGCCTCCGAATAGCCTTGCGAAATATTTGGTCATGTTCATGCTCTCCACGTTGAGTAGTCGTCGGAGCTCGATTTCAGCTTCGACATCTCTGTAACACCGCGCGAAGAGGATTGTTGCGGAACCGAGGATTGGGATTTTGGGAACTGCTAAACCAGCTCGCCTCTGAAGACCGTCACCGCCTGGCCGGCAAGATGAACGCGGTCGCCCTCTACGGTGAGCCGGATTTCGCCCGTTCGGGACGAAGCCTGAAACGCTGTGAGCCGCATCTTTCCCAGGCGTTCGGCCCAGAACGGTCCGAGGCAGCAATGCGCGGAGCCCGTCACGGGGTCTTCATCGATGCCCGAAGCTGGCGCGAAAAAACGGGAGACGAAGTCAAAGCCCGGAGAATCCGAGCGGCTCGTCACCATGATTCCTCGCGCGCCGATTTTCTTGAGCGCTGCGAAATCAGGCCGCAGGCTTCGCACGGCGCGTTCGGATTCCACCTCGAGGAGGTAATCGAACTGGTTTCGGCCGACATACTTCGGCGTCACAGCGAGTGCCTGGATCAAGCCCTCGGGAGGCGCGGCCTGCTGTTGGAGCTTCGCCGGGAAGTTCATATCGATCCACCCGTCGATGAACTCCGCGGTGAGCGGTCCGCTTTTGGTGTGAAAGCGCGCCTGCTCTCCTGTTTTCAGATGGCCGTCCTCCCAAAGGACGTGCGCGCTGGCAAGGGTTGCGTGGCCGCACAGCGCCACCTCGACTGCCGGCGTGAACCAGCGCAAATCGAAGCCCTCCGCCGTGCGAAACAGAAAGGCCGTTTCGGAGAGGTTCATCTCCCGCGCCACGTCCTGCATCCACGCTTCGTCGCGCGGCGCCGCGAGCACGCACACCGCCGCCGGGTTGCCGCGGAACGGCTCAGCGGTAAACGCATCGACTTGGATGATCCGAATCGCTATATGCTGCTCCTCGACCCTCAAGCGGCGGGTGATAGCTGCGAGGTACACTGTGGGCATCGCGTCGCCTTGATAGCAATCGTCGATGCGCAATACGGGCACTCCTTGGTGGTGGGCGCGGGTGCGGGCGTCTTCTTGTGCATCCGCGTGAACCATTTCACCACCAGGAACATGCAGAACGCCACGATGAAGAAATCAACCACCGTGTTGATGAAGTGTCCGTACCGGATCACCACGGCGTGCGCCTTCGTGGCGGCGGCGAGGTTGGCGAAGTGCTGTCTCGAGACCGCAACAAAGAGGCTGTTAAAGTCGACTCCGTGAAGGGCCATGCCAATCGGAGGCATGATGATGTCGTTCACCAGCGATGTCACAATCTGCCCGAATGCCGCACCGATAATAATGCCGATCGCCATGTCGAGCACCTGGCCCTTGATGGCGAACGCCTTGAACTCTTTCCACATATTTGCTCTCCTGGATTAAGGGTGGGGGTTAGAACTCCTGCATTATCCCAAATTCCTATCGCGTATTCAATGCCCGCGCGCGGGGATGTAAGCGCCGCGCCGTCAATACTTCCACGCTGACGTATCCGTTCCCGGCGGGGCATTGCGCGTGACGCGCTCTGCCATCCAGCGAATCATCGTCTCCTGGTTTGCCGGTTCCCACCCATGACCTTTTTCGGGACGCCCGAAACCGAATGTCCCGGCCTCGTGCGGATTCGTCGAACGGGCCAGAAACGCCTGCAAGTCGTAAACCGCCAAGTTCAGATAGTAGCTGTCCATGTCGCCAACGTACACGTGCAGCTTGCCTTCGAGCTTAGGACCCAGCGTGCGCCAATTCTGTGCGAGGTACGCAGTGAGATCGTAGCCGCCGTCGCGCATCGAGTCCGCCACGTGATGATTGATTTTTCCCGTCAATTTATCCCAAAGCGGCTCGGGATAGCCATCGGCGCCGACCGGTCCGTACACTGCTTCCCACGCCTCGAACTGCTGTCCCGAACGCCCGTGACTGCCGAGCACCGCTTCGAGGCGGCTCATCTCTTCCATCGTCATGGTAGGCTGGCCGTCCGGGTCGCGTTCCATCGGGCGCGGTGCAACGGTCCAATGGCGCCCGGGCATGTGGAAGGCGTTCGAATCGGAGTAGATGTCCACGAGCTGGTAATGGTGAAAGTCGATCGGATCGGGATAAAGCGTCCAGGTGCCACCAAAGAAGTCAGGGTGTTTCACCTGCAAAGCGAGCGACTCCCAGCCCCCCGTGGAACCGCCGGTGAGCACGCGCGCGTACGAATTTCGGATGACGCGAAAATGGCTTTCGACGTACGGAATCAGCTCGGTGAGCAGCGCGTCGCCATAAGGACCGTCGTTCGCGGAGTTCACGGCGTAGGAATCGTCGAAGTACGGCGTAGGATGCTGAAACGTCACCGCAATCATGCGAGGAAAATGCGGTGAATTCCACGCCTTATAGAAGTCATAGCCGGTTTCAAGATTGTAGCTCTTGAGCCGGCCGAGAATGCGCCCGTTGACGCTCGACTCGCGCGTCGAGAAGCCAAACGGCGGCCGCAGGCCAAAGTGCCCCTGGACGTAAATCACAGGGTAATTGATGTGCGGATGCGCGCTGTAGCCCTTGGGAAGCAGGACCACCGCTCCGAGATCAACCGGTTGTCCCCAGAATTTGGAAAGCAGCTGGCTTCGAATCCTGACGCGCTTCACCCATGCTGTATCCGGCGGGATCGTCACGGGTGGAATCAGTTTCGTGAGGCTGAGCTTGACGTCATAGCCCCGGCTCGGATCGAGGCGGACCCTGCGCACCTCACTGTAAAGATTTCCCGGCGAGCGATTGAACTGCTGCCCGGCCCAATGATCCATGTGCACCCAGATCGTATGCCCGTCGGAACGGTGGCATTCGGTGTAGGCGTTGACGAGCGCCTGCACGTAATAGTCTCCGGCGGGAACGTCCCTCAAGCTGCGCGCGGGATATCCGAGCGTGCTCGCGTCAATCACGGCCGCCGCGCCGGGCCTCAACACGCTCACGTCGGCGCCGAAAAGCGGCGGCTCGTCTCCCCAGGAACCGACTTGCAAGCGCGGCTCGGGCTGGCCATCGCGCGAGATGGCGACATAGACGCGCCCGGTGATCGCCGTCGAATGTACGGAGGACGGAAAGGAAATCTCAAACCGCAGCCGCGCCGGCGTAGTCGCCGCTACCGCTCGCCCGACCAGAAGGCAGAGCCAAACCGCACAGACTAATTCAAAGCAGCGCCAGGCGCGGGCGATCGGTGTCATGTGTTTCTCCTCATGATTTGAAAAACATTGAAGACCAGCTTCTTCGCGGAGTTTGCCCTGAGTTGTTCGCCCGCCTGGCGGCGGGTCCACGGCGGCGGAAACTTCGGCGTCAGCCCGCGCAGCGGGCGAAATAACGTGGCCCACGGCGCGGGAAAGACGTTGGATGCTTTGTCCTTAACCCCGGGCATTTGCCCGGGGCTATATTATGGCGGCCCTTCGGGCCTTTCGCTCCTCTCCTGATTGAAGTTTCTGGAGAGCGAAGCCGAAGGGCTCAGAATGACAGCCACGCAAACTTCTTCCGGCAACCTGGCCGCAGTGGTCGCGCCGCCCGGCAAAACGCTATAATGCCCTTTAGCTGTTGCTTTTTCCCTCACCATCACCGCTCCGCTTATGGCGATCCATAGCATATACATCTTGTCGAGTGACGACGCGGAAGCGCGCGGCTGGCTGGCCTTTTTGCGCCGCCGTGGTCATCGCAATCTCACCGATCTCCGAATTGAGCGCGTGTACTGGCTCGAGGGTCGCGTTCAGGTGGAGAAGCTCATCCCGCTCTTCGCGAACCCGGTGCATCAGACCGCTTCAGCCGAGTCGCGCCTCGATCCCGCGCTTGGATCGATCATCGAGATCACCTACCGCCCCGCCGTCACGGACCCGGAAACGCCGTCGATCCTGGCGGCGGCGACGGCGCTCGGCGAGAAAGGTCTCGAATTCGCGCGGCTCAGCAAGCGCTATCAGTTCGGCGGCGCTGACGCCTATGAGGCGCGTGCCATTGCGGAACGGTTTCTCTTCAACAAAGTGGTTGAGCGGATTCGCGAGCCCGGCGAGCGGCCGGTAAGTTTGCGTCCGTCAGGGGAGCCCGAACCCGTCGACGCGATTTCTCTCGCCGGTCTCAGCGATGCGGAGCTTCAGCACCTTTCTGCCGCGCGGTCGTGGTACGCGCCGCTCTCGCAAATGAAGGTGATCCAGGCGCACGAGCGGCGGATCGGGCGGCCGCATTGGGACGCCGAAATTGAAATCCTGGCGCAGAGCTGGAGCGATCACTGCTACCACACCACCTGGAAGAGTCTCGGGTTGCTCAAAAGACTCTCCGAAGCCACCCGCCGCATTGCGCATCCGCTGGTCGTTTCCGCGTTCACGGACAACGCCGGAGGGCTTGAATTCTACGATGGATGGGTGGTCACGATCAAGGGCGAGACGCACAACTTTCCGAGCTCGATCGCACCCTTCGGCGGCGTCGCCACCAAGCACGGCGGAGTCATCCGCGATACGCTCGGCTTCGGCAAGGGCGCTTACCCGATCGGCGGAACTACGCTGATGGGTACGATGGAGCCTTCCATGGCTGAAGACGCGGTTCCCGAAGGCGCGCTGCATCCCCAACTCATCGTTTCCGAATCGGTCCGCGCCACCGCGTATTACATGAATCCGATGGGCATTCCCATGATGCACCCGGTGTACCGGCAGCATCCCGGCTACGCCAAATGCCTGGCGCTCGGGCATTCGCTCGGCTTAATCCCGAAAAGATATGCGGCGAAGGAGAAGCCGCGGCCGGGCGATCTGGTGCTGCTGATCGGCGGCGAAACCGGACGCGACGGCATTCACGGCGCGACGGCAAGCTCCACCAGCATGACCGGCGAGACGCTCGCGAAAGAAGCCGCCGCGGTGCAAATCGGCCATCCGATCACCGAGCGATGCTTCGCCACGGCCATCCCCGCCTTGCGCGATGCCGATTGCATCCGCTCGATCACCGACCTCGGCGCCGGCGGCATCTCCTGCGGCGCCGGAGAGATGGGCGCGGAAACCGGCGTGGCGCTCGATCTCGACACGGTTCCGCTCAAAGACCGCAGCCTTTCCGCGTGGGAAATCCTGCTGTCAGAATCGCAGGAGCGCATGTTGATTGCGCTACCGCCGGAGAAGCTCACCGAGGCTGGCGCGCTGCTCGATCGATATGACGTGCGGAGCGCGGTGATCGGCCGCTTCACCGATTCCGGCCGGCTCGACGCGACTTGGCGCGGGCAGGAAGTAGCGAGCCTGGAGATGGATTTCCTCTGGGGTGCTTGCCCGCTCGATCCGATTTCCGTTGCCGAGCCGCGCCGCTCGCTCAAACCTGTCGAGATTCCGGAGCCCGAGAATGCGGACGAATGGTCGCGGGCGGTGCGATCCGTGCTTGGCCACTATCATTGCGCCGATCAAAGCGCTGCGGGCGCGAGATTCGATTCCACGGTGCAGGGCCGCACTGCGGTCGGACCGTACGGCGGGAAGAATCGCCGCATGCCGTCCGGTATCTACGTCTCGGCGCCGCTGCATGGCAGGTACTACGGCGCCATCAGCACGATTGCCTGGAATCCCTTCCACGGCGACATCGATCCGGCCGTGGGCGCGAAGCTTGCCGTGATCGAGGCGGTGACGAAAGCCGTCGCCGCGGGCGCGGACTACCGGGAATTGGCGCTCTGCGACAATTTTTACACGCCGCGCGTGCGCCCTGAATCGGCACGGGACCTGGTGCGAATGGTGGAAGCCATCGCCCAACTTTCGCTTGAGCTCGGTATTCCATTCATCTCGGGAAAAGACTCGAGTTCGGGCACATTCGAATCGAAGGGGCGCGTGATCGAAGCTCCGCCCACGCTCGCCGTGGCCGCTTTCGGGCGTGTGCCGGACGTGCGCCGTGTCGTAACCAAGGATTTCAAACGCGCGGGAAACCGGCTGGCGGTCGCCGGATTCGCCGGCCCGGACGCCCTAGGCGGAAGCGTTTACGCCGATCATCACGGCCAGCGCGGTGACCAGCTCTTCGACGCGTGGGACGCAGCCTCGCTTAAGGCGCATTGGGATGCGCTGCTCGGACTTCACGCCCGTGGCGCGTACGTTTCGGCGTCCGCGATTGCCGAAGGCGGCATCGCGCTG
This sequence comes from Terriglobia bacterium, assembly GCA_050745265.1. Lineage (GTDB taxonomy): Bacteria > Acidobacteriota > Terriglobia > UBA7540 > UBA7540 > RH2-MAG17b. Next base: position 26,399 of record JBOGKE010000147.1, on the reverse strand, counting down.
CGCCTGTTCGAAGCCGCGTATGGCTCGGGACTTGGCGCTCGCGTCGATGCCAGCTATCTCATGAGTCTCATGCCTCCGGCCGCTGCTTCAGTGAGCGCTCGCAAAGACGGGTTCCTGTTTGGAGAGTTCACCGGCTCGGTGCTGCTCGAAATCGCGGGCGAATCCGGCGCGGACGCAAGCGTGAAAGATTCGCCGTACGCCATCATTGGCGAGGTCGCGGACGCGCCGCATCTGTCTGTCGCTTGGGACGGAGTTGAGATCTGGCGCGAAGACGTTTCGAGCCTTGCCGGCGCGTGGGAGAAACCCTTTCGCGAGGTGCTGGAGTGAGCCAGCCGGTCACCGCGATCTTGTACGCGCCCGGGACGAACTGCCATGAGGAGACGACCGCGGCGCTCGGGCGCGCGGGCCTCGAAAGCCGCCTCGTGCTGCTGGCGGACCTCCTCGCCGGGACGGCGCGGCTCAACGCGTTTCAGGCCGTCGTGATCCCGGGCGGCTTTTCCTACGGTGATCACCTCGGCGCGGGCCGCGTGTTCGCCACGATGCTTACATCATGCCTCAGACAGGAACTGGCCACGCTGCTCGCGAGCCAGAAGCCGTTGCTCGGAATCTGTAACGGATTTCAGGTGCTCGCGGAAGCGGGAATCCTGCCGTGTCGCGCTCTTGGTGAGCGGGGGATGGCTCTGCTCGAAAACCAGTCGGCTCATTTCGAGGACCGTTTTGTGCGCCTGCGGGTTTCTGAGAGCGAAAGCCCATGGACGCGCGGCCTCGGCGGGCGCGTTCTGGCTATGCCCTCCGCCCACGGCGAGGGCCGTCCGCTCTTCAGCCCTGCGCTCCGCGACATGAGTCAAGGCGAGCAACAGTCCGCGGCACACGTGGCGCTGCGCTACTGCGATCCGGACGACACAGTCACTTCACGGAATTTCGCGACTCCGAGCGGCGCTTCAAACGTCATCGCCGGCATCACCGACGCGACAGGATGGGTGCTCGGCCTCATGCCCCATCCCGAGCGGGCTTCCCTGCCCGCGCACGCGTCCCAAGATGGCCTTGAGCTCTTCAAGAATCTGGCGAGGCTGATCGACTGAGGCCTTGATGTGAGGGCCGATTGCGCGATGAGCTGATCGATCGCGTGTAAAAGCGATGGACCGCTAAATGTTTCCCCGCTTCATCTCCTGCATCATGTGATCGCAAGAGCGGACGCAGAGGGCCATGATCGTGAGCGTAGGATTCTGGCAGGCGGACGAGCAGAATGCGGCGCCGTCCATAACGAACAGGTTCTTAACGTCGTGCGATTGCTCAAATTGATTGAGGACCGAAGTTTTGGAGTTCTCCCCCATGCGCGCGATGCCGACCTCGTGAATGGCCCAGCCGGGAGAATTGGCCTGATTGCGCGGCATGACGTTCTTTGCGCCCCCCGCTTCGAGCATCTCCGCGGCGGAATCGGCGATGTCCTTCATCATGTTCCGCTCATTCTCGCCGTAGGTCATGTGGAAGCGCAGCACCGGAATCCCGAACGTGTCTGAGACGCCCGGATCGATCTCCACATAGTTCTCCCAGCGCGCGATGCACTCGCCGAACCCTCCGAAACCAAAACCGGTCACCGGCTCCTTCACCGCGCGTTTGTATGCCGCGCCGAAGCCGGGCGCCCACTGCGTGAAGCTCAGCGAGCCTCCGCCCTGGTAGCCAAATCCGCGGATAAAATTCTTTGAACGAGGGCCGCTGTGCGTGTTGCGGAACCGAATGACGTAGATTCCGTCCGGCCGGTTCGGGCCGTTGATGCTCGGCCGCTCGGGGCCGACGTTCGGAAGCAGCCCGTACGCACCGGCGCCCGTGCAGTGATCCATGAGGTAATGGCCGAGAACGCCGCTCGAGTTGGCGAGGCCGTTCGGGTGCTGGCGATTCGCGGAGTTGAGCAGAACCCGCACCGACTCGAGCGACTGAGCGCAGAGCGCCACGACGCGAGCCCGCAGTTCCTTGGGCTGGTGCGTCACCCGGTCAATGTAAAGCACGCCCGTGGCCCGGTTGCGCTCCGAGTCCATCAGCACCTTGTAAACCATCGCGTTCGGGATCAGGGTGCACCGCCCCGACTTCAGCGCGTCGGCCACCGTCGTGAAGTAGGAGTTGAAATAGGAATGCGTGACGCAGCCGCGCTCGCAGGGCCCGCAGTAGTGGCAGGGCGCGCGTCCGTTGGTGGGTTGCGTGAGATTGGCGGAGCGCCCCAGCGTGAGCGTGCGCCCGAATTTTTCCTTCAGGCGCGTTCTCATCATCACTTCCGAGCATCGCATCCCCATTGGCGGCTGAAAATCGCCGTCCGGAAGCTCGTAAACACCCTCGCGCATTCCGGTGATGCCCACGTACTTTTCGACGATGTCGTAGTAAGGGGCAACGTCCTGGTAAGCGACCGGCCAATCAACGCCGTAGCCGTCGTGCGAAAAAGCTTTGAAATCGAGATCGCTGAAGCGGTAGCTCTGGCGCCCCCATACGTTGGTGCGGCCGCCCGTCACGCGCAGGCGTCCCTGCCAACTGAACGGCATGTCCGGGTAAGTGGTGTAGGGCTCGTCGAGGTCGTTGCAGAACCAATCGTAGTTATACTCCATGCAGGCGTAGCATTCTTTTTGCACCGGGCGCGTCTTGCTGATCAGCTCCGGGGCTCCGTCGCGGTATTTCAACTTGAAAATGGGTTCGTGCTCGGTGAAATTGGCGTCGTTCTGCGGCCGCCCAGCATCGATGAGCGCCACCTTGATGCCGGCTTCCGAGAGCCGCTTCGCCGCCCAGCCGCCCGAGGCGCCCGACCCGACCACAATCACGTCATAAATTTCGCTCACGATTCACCTCATCCCGCGCACAAGCCCGTACCTCTAGAATTTCCTTTAGGCACGGATGATATCAAGGGGGCGAATCAAGCGTCAACCCGAGCAGTAGCGCAGCGCGCGTTCGGCTCGCCGGCCGGTGCGCTGGAAGGCCATTCCCGCGAACTTCCCATCCGCCGGCAAGGTGGAAGCCGGAGAGCAATTCCGCTACATTGGTCCTTTGTTCGGCGACGCGGGACAAAATGTCAAAATTCAGGTATTTCCCCGTCCACAATTCGGTGATTTACCCGGTAGACGACGCGCAGCGGCTGGTCAATACTCGTTTCAAGGGCAGCGAAACATACAAGTCTGCTATCTCGGGCCTCCCTCCAATCGCCCGAGGGCTTACCGGGCCTTCGCTGCCCGTGAATCTTCGGCAATCCAAACCAATCATTCCGGCGACGCTCCCGTAAGGGGGCCGTTCGCGCTTGCACGCTACCGTAGCAGCTACCTGTGATCCCGGCTGGCGAAATTGGCGGAGAGCGGCTCTGCCGTTCTCACTCTCCAGGTGAGTAGCCGTATTTGGACAAGGTTGGTCTGTGATCGCCCGCTTTCCCTCGCGCCCGCGGACCGCGTTGTTCCCTGCAGAGCCGCTTACGCGGCTGCCGGAACCGAATGCCTGCGCGGGAAAACCGCCGCCGCGATTACGCCCAGCAGCATTCCCACCGATACCGTCCAGCCGATCCACAGGGTCATTTGCGGGACGACGGCCAGATAGAAGAACTTCGCGCCAAGCGACAGGTGAGCATACGCAGGCCCGGCTGCATCGTAGTGGGTGCCCCAGCCCGCTCCACCATTTCCGTGCATGGCCAGGTACATGACGACGAGCACCGGAATCCTGGCCGCGAAAGCATACGCGAGCAACGCGACAGCGAGTGATCGCCAGCCGGCGCGAGGAACAACCGCGCCGACCAGCATCAGTAGGAAGCCGATGAGCGTCAGGAACGATTGATGCGCCATCGTTGCGAACGCTAGGAATCCCCCGCCCGCAAAAATGACGATCCCCAGGATCATGAAACCGGCAGCGCGCCCCATCCGAAACGGCCCCTCACCCGCGCCGGCGAGCTTCAGAGCGAAATATGGTCCGAAGATGATGGGCAGCCATACGATCCCCACTATTGCGCCGCCGCCGCCCGCGGTCGAGTGGAACCAAGGCATGCCCCAACGATGCAATTCCCCTTCCAGGCGCAAAATCGTAACTGCAAGCGTGATTAAGGCTGGAATCGCAATCAGACTGACAATCGAAATTCTCTTTTCTGCCACACCGCCTCCTTATTTCTATTGAGATGGATACCGAGCTGCTTTTCTGCTGAGACTAGCACAGGCGCGCGGCTTTTGCACCATGCGTCGCCAGCACACGGGATCGGAGGGTAGGAGGGAAGGCGCGGACCTCGGGTTTGAGGTCCGCCGTTCAGGTGGTACGAAATGGACAAGCGGCAAAACGCGAAGGGTCAGCTCAGGGCTACCGCGACCGTCCTTCATAAGGAGGCGCGGTCACTCGAGCTCGATGCCGTCGCCCACCGCGATTTCGCGCAGGCTCCTCACGACAATTGCCTCGGACGACTTTCCCTGCACGTGCAGAATCACCAACTCGCCGACGGTTTCCCGCGGGCTGTCGAGCGCCTGATGGAAAGTATCGAGGCCCTTCAGCACGTTGTCGCGGGACACGGCATAGATGCGGTACCGCTGCCCCGGCTGCACCCCTTCTTCGTGGCCTATATTCAGATAGGCGATGCTGCCGTAGGCGAGGAATGTTGCGGCGTGCCCGGCGCCCACGATCGTGCCCTGAAGCTTGCCGTCCGACGGCGCGTAGCGGTCGAGCTTTGCGCCCGGCACGTATTCCGGAATCGGCTCGGGAACGTAGGGGACGGCGATGTCCTGCGGATTGATTGCAGTGCAGGCAAATTCGACTTGCGCGATGGCAGCCTTTGGCGTCACTCTGACCACCCTGACCAGCCCCACGTTGTCGTAGGGGCGTCCGAGCCGCTCGATCGCGAGGCGCTGGTGCTTATAGCCGGATGCGAACGGCAACACTTGATTCGATATCATTCCGGGAAGCCATTTGGGATTCAGGAAGAAACCGTTCTCAGGCCGCACCAGTGAAAAAGCCTCTCCTACTCGGAAGGAATGATCCTCCCCGCGTAAATAGACGAGAGCTCCCGGCGTGAACGTGTGCAACTCTTCATACGGGTCGTTGTCCGCGCCGTTGGTGACCCGGATGGAATCCGGCAGGCGCTGGTCCGCGATAAAGCCGGTGCACTGGAATTGGGAAAACGATGCGGCGGGGATGGGCTGGTTTGCCTGCGGCTGCGCGGCGCAGCAGACTCCGGCGGCAAGCGCCAGGGAACAGCCAAGCAACAATCTAGTCAGGCGGTTCATCGAATCTCTCCTTCCGCCGATCCAGTCGGCGCGATTCGGCGTCCTGTCATCCGAACGTATACCTATATGATATTACATCATTGACAACTAATCAAGCGCAGTTGTACCGTGAAGGAGTATGGGCGGTGTCTCGGATCAACGGCATCAGGGTCGCTCCTGGGACCTCGAGAAGCTTCCATCGGGGGCCGAACGCGGGATCGAGATTGAAGCCTTGCGCGCCGAAAAGGCGCTCGCTGAGGAGCGTTATCGAACGCTTTTCGAGCAGAACCTGGCGGGCATCTTTCGCGCGTCTCTCGACGGGCGGTTTCTCGATGTAAACGAGGCGTGCGCCCGGATGCTTGCCTTTCCGAGCCGGGACAAAGCCAGAAAGTGTTCGCTGCGCAGCTTCGCGGCCGGGGGTGAGGATTATGAAAAGCTGATGGATCCCCTTCTCGACGGACAGAGCATTACGAACCTCGAGATTCAGCTGCGCCGATCAAACGGAGAGCCCTTTTGGGCGCTCCTCCAGGCGAGCATCCTCGGGAGCGGCGGCACTGAGGAGCCGGTGATCGAAGGAATGCTGATCGACATCACGGAACGGAAGCAGGCGCAGGAGGCCGTTAGCCAGAGCGAAAAGCGGTTCCGAGCGCTCGTGGAAAACAGCTCCGACGCGATTTCTCTAGTCGACTCGAGCGGCTCCGTCCTTTCCTCCAGCCACGCGATCAGCCCCATTTTTGGCTACGCCCTCGATGAGCGCGTAGGCCGTAATATCTTCGAGCTGGTGCATCCCGACGACCGCGAGCCGGTGCTTCAGGTGTTCGGCCAGCTTGTACGCGACCCGGGCGGCTCGGTCACGTGCCAAATGCGCTACCGGCACAAGAACGGGTCGTGGCGCTGGATCGAAGCGCTCGGCACGAACATGCTGGAAGATCCGAGCGTGCGGGCGGTGGTGGTGAATTACCGGGACATCACCGAGCGCCGCCTGCTGCTGCAGCAGCTCTTCCAGGCGCAGAAGATGGAAGCGGTGGGTCAACTGGCTGGCGGCGTTGCGCACGATTTCAATAACCTGCTGACGGCGATTCTCGGCTACGGCGATCTAGTGCTGGAGAAGCTGCCGCGCAACAGCGCGGCGCGCCGATACACGACCGAAATCAAAAAGGCCGGTGAGCGCGCGGCGTCGCTGACGCGCCAGTTGCTGGCCTTCAGCCGGTTGCAGGTTTTGGCGCCGCAAGTGATCGATCTGAACGCGCTGATCGCCGATTTGAGCAAGATGCTGCGGCGCCTGATCGGCGACGAGATCACGCTCACAACCATCCCGGGCGCGGTCCTCGGCCGAATCAAGGCTGACCCAACGCAGATCGAGCAGGTCATCATGAATCTGGCCGTGAACGCTCGGGACGCGATGCCAGACGGCGGCGAGCTGACGACCCGCACTTCGAACGCCGTGCTCGAAGAGACGATCACCGCCGAGGGCTTACAGGTCCGAGGGGGCAGCTACGTCCTGATCGAGGTGTCCGACAACGGATGCGGGATGGATTCCCAGACGCGGGCGCGCATCTTTGAGCCCTTCTTCACCACCAAGGAGAAGGGCAAGGGCACGGGGCTAGGGCTCTCAACGGTCTACGGCATTGTGAAGCAAAGCGAAGGGTACATCTGGGCTTCGAGCGAGCCCGGCCAGGGCGCCACGTTCAGGATCTATTTCCCCGCCGTCGATGAGGACCTGAGCACCGCCCGGCCGCAGCCATCCCAAGAGCGCAAGCATTCCGGCTCGGAAACGATTCTTCTGGTCGAAGACGAAAACGTGGTCCGGACTCTTCTGGTGAAAGTTCTGCGCAATCTGGGGTACCACGTGATCGAAGCGTCGCACGGCGCCCACGCGCTCGAAACCGCCAGGCACTACGCGGAAGAGATCCACCTGATGCTCACCGACGTCGCCATGCCGCGAATGAACGGGCAAGAACTCGCGCGCCAGATGAAGGAGATCCATCCTGAAGCCAAGGTGCTGTTCATGACCGGCTACGGAGGCCAAAAGGTCGGCAGCACCGCCATCCTCGAACGCGGCGTCCCGTTTATCAATAAGCCGTTTATGCCGGACCTCCTGAGCCTCAAGGTTCGAGAAACGCTCGACGCGCCGGCATAGCCTTCTTCTCCCGGAAGAGAAAACGCAGCCAACGCCATACTCGCTGCGCGCCGTTCCCCCGGCATCCTGTTCTGAAGCCTCTCGCCATCCCCGCCACAATCCCGGTATAATCTTCAATAGCCGGGGCTTACCGGGAGACTATTTGACACGCGGCTCTTTGACCGTGACGGCGCTCTGGATCTCACGGCCGCAGCTTCCGGTCTCCGATCGCACACGCTGCTTGCGGTGAAACCTCAAGGCGGGGACGGATGAAACCCAACAAAGATGCCAGGGTTCTTGTGGTCGACGACGAAGCGCACGAGCGCGAAGGGCTCGCCACGCTGCTGGCGGGCTGGGGGTATGAAACCGAAACCGCGGCGGAGGGCCGCGAGGCGCTCGAGAAGATTTCGTTTTTCGATCCGGTCATTGTGGTCTGCGACCTTCGCATGCCCGACATTGGCGGTATGGAGCTGCTGCGACAGATTCGCGATTCGCGGCCCAGCCCGAGTTTCATCATGCTTTCCGGCCAGGGCACCATTGAAGAGGCGGTCGAAGCCACGAAGCTCGGCGCGTTCAATTTTTTGGAGAAGCCGCTCGACACCAAAAAACTCCAGGTGGAGCTTCGCAATTGCCTTGAGCGGCGCATGAACGAGCGCGACCTCGAGATCGCACAGCGCCGGCTGCGCGACGCGGGCATCCTCGGACGGCTTGTGGGCACGTCGAAAAAAATGCAGGAGGTGATGTCGCTGGTGGCGCAGGTGGCGCCCTCCAGCGCTTCCGTGCTCATCACGGGCGAAAGCGGCACCGGGAAAGAACTTGCCGCGCGCACCGTCCACGAATTGAGCCCGCGCCGGCTCAACCCGTTCGTCGCAGTGAACTGTGCGGCGATTCCCGAAAGCCTGATGGAGAGCGAGATTTTCGGGCACGAGAAGGGCGCCTTCACCGGAGCGATGGACCGGCGCGCGGGCTGCTTTGAGCTGGCCGACGGCGGCACGCTGCTGCTCGACGAAATTGGCGAAATGCCGGTGGGCACGCAGGCCAAGCTGCTGCGCGTGCTGGAAGATTCCAAGGTGCGCCGCCTGGGCAGCAAAGCGGAAATTGTCACCGACGTCCGCGTGCTCGCCGCCACCAACAAAGTGCCGCAGGACGCGGTAGCTTCCGGGCATCTGCGCAGCGACTTGTATTTCCGCCTGAACGTCGTCCAGATCATCATGCCTCCTCTTCGGGATCATCTGGAGGACCTTGAGGGTCTCATCGAGAATCTTCTGGAGGATCTGAATCGCAAACACCACAAATCCGTGAAGGCGGTCGACGAGGCGGTGCTCGCGCAGTTCCGCCGGTACGGCTGGCCCGGCAACGTTCGCGAGCTGCGCAACACCCTTGAGCGCGCCGTGGTGGTGTGCGCGGGCGAGATCGTGCGCGCCGCCGATCTCTCGCCGGAATTTGGGCGGGCGGTGCGCAACCCCGCTGAAGGCGACTTAACGCTGCGGCCGGGGCTTACCGTGGCTGACGCCGAACGCCTGCTCATCGGCGAAACGCTCGCTTACACCGGCAACAACAAGACGCGCGCCGCGGAAATCCTCGGCATCAGCCTCAAAACCTTGCACAACAAGCTGAAGGAATACGAGAGTGAGTCTAAAGCTTAAGCTCACGGCGCTCATTTCTCTGCTGGTTCTGATCCTGGTCCTGATCGTGTCGGGCCTTTACCTCCATTCTTTTGTGGTCCAGACGCTCACGGCCGACCAGCAGATTGGCTACGCGATCTACGAAGCGACCTACGGCCGCGCGCACGACCTTCTCGCTTCGACCCGCATTCCCCGCTACATCGATCCGAAGAACACCGCCGAAGTCGAAGTCTATTACCAGGTTCAGCTCAGCGAAGACAGCAGCCTTCGTTCGCTGATGTTGTCGTCGGTCAGCTCGTTTCCTTCGGTCGAATACGTCGCCATCACCAACACCCGCGGGATGGTCGTAGCCCACAACGCGCCGAGCATGATTGGCCAGCCGCTGCCGACCGCGTCAACCTTGTCGCAGCTTCTCGACGCCGGATTCATCAGGCAGCTTCGCCTCATTTACGGCGCCCCCGGAGTCTACCAGGTCGTCTTCCCCTTGCAGCTCGACCAGCGCCCCTTTTGCAATGTTCAAATTGGCATCTCGACGGTGCTCCTGGGCAACCAGGTCAAGGAGCGCATCAAGCGGGAGTTGGTCCTCGGCGCCTGGCTGATCGTCCTCGCCACGCTGACCGCGGCTCTGCTTTCGTTCCGCATTCTTCGGCCTCTGAAAACGATTTCCCAGAGCGTCGACCGGCTGGCGCGGGGCGAATTCAGCGCGCCGGTAAAGCTCCAACGGGAAGACGAATGGGGCGCCCTCTCGGGCAAGCTCGACCTGCTCGGCGAACAGATTCGGGGCGATAAAGCCACGTATCTGGCGCTGCGCGATAACCTCGATCAACTGTTCGCTAATCTCGTGGACGGCCTGATGCTCTTCGATCAATCCGACCGGCTCGTGCTGGCCACGGCGTCGGCGTCCCGTTTTCTGGGCATTCCGACGGAACGCCTTGTCCATAAACCGGCGAGCGAGGTTTTTGCCGGACCCGGACCGCTGAACGAACTGCTGCGCCGCGCCTTTCAGAGGCGGATTTCCCTCGTAGCGCATCCGGTGAACCTTCAGGACAACTCCGAGATCTCGCGCGCCGCCGTCTCCACCCATTTCGTCAGCGAACAGGGACGCCAGGTCGCAAGCCTCGTCACGCTGCGCGACGCGGGCACTCGAGCCCAATTGCAGGACCAGATCGGCATCACCACCAAGCTGGCGGCGGTCGGGCGCCTCACGTCCGGTGTGGCGCACGAGGTGAAGAATCCTCTCAACGCCATGATCCTGCAGGTGGAGATTCTCAAGGCGAAACTGGGAGAACAGGACCGCGGGGTCGATCCGCAGTTGAAGGTTCTGTCAGAGGAAATCCGGCGTCTCGATCGCGTGGTGAAAACGTTTCTGGATTTTACGCGGCCGCTCGAAATCCGGCGGAGCAGCATCGAAGTGCGCGAAGTCGTGCGCGAGGTGTTTACGCTAGCCGAGCCGCATGCGCGGAAATCGAATGTGCGCCTAGTGCTCGAGCCGAACGGAGATGTGCCCGCCGTTCACGCCGATCGCGACCTCATCAAGCAAGCCCTCCTGAACGTCGTGCTGAACGGTTGCCAGGCGATGCCCGAGGGCGGCGAGTTGCGCGTCGCGTTCCACCCTCGCCCCGGAATGCTGGACCTGGAGGTGATCGACCAGGGAGTGGGCATCCCCGACCAGGAGCACCAGAAAATCTTCTCGCTCTTCCATACCACGAAACCCGGCGGCACGGGGATCGGCCTCGCCATGGCTTACCGCATCGTCGAGCTCCATGAAGGTTCCATCCAATTCCGAAGCGAAGTGAACCACGGCACCACGTTCCGAATTTCCCTGCCTGCCTGAGGGGCGTCATCCAGAACGCCTGAATTCCCGGTTTCCGCGAGCGTGTCATTCTGAGCGAGCGCAGTGAGCGAAGAATCTGCTTTTTCTCGAAGTACAAACAGACGCTTCGCGGAGTTCATCCTGAGCGCAGCCGAAGGGCTCGGTATGACGCGCCGCCTTGCCGCGGCCGCAAGGCCGCGCCGACGCTATCCTTTCAGTGCGATAAATGCTACACATGAACATTATGAGACGCCGGACGGTAGCACGGGCCTCACGCCCGTGCGCATGGGCAAAATGCCCGTGCTACGGTTTTCTTCAAGTCCGCGGCTGTTTCGCGGATAAACAAAAACCGCGGACCGCAAACCCGGCGGTCCGCGCTACTTGCTGCTTGCTCTATTCGGTTTTCGGCCCGGTAGATTTCGGCGCGGCGGCTTGATTGGCGGCGAGGCGCTTGGGTGTGACGGTGCTCTTATCGAGTGACATGACGATATCCCTCCTGGTTGAGACTTTGGGGCACGGCGGGATACGTGGTTCGTGGTACGTGCTACGCCCCTTCCGCGGATCACGAATCAGAAATCACGCACCACGGTCCCGTGGCTACCCCGCAAGAAGCCGAGCACGTGGGGGTGAGGAGATGGAGACAGGTGAGATGTATGAGACGGGTTTTTTAGACCGGGAACACTCAGCCGACTGAGGAGCTCAAATGCCACGACCTAGCTCCGGCCGTGCACATGTATCCGATCAGGCGAGGTTTATGTCCACAGGACCCTTGGCGCCGGTCAGCGTGTTCTCGGCTGCGTTCCAGAAGACCTGCTGTTTTTCGCGATAGGAAATATTGGCCATGTGGCAGGCGACTGCAGTGCCGCACCCGAAATCCACATTTTCGATCGGCTGCTCTCGGGACTGAATCGCCTGGAACAGATTCAGGATGTGATCCTTCGTGCCTTCCCGCGTCTGCTTGAAAGACTTCGGGTGGCGATGCGGTTGATCGTCGTACGTGCCCACGTCCGCCAGTGGGTCGTTCTTGTGTTTCGCGATGAATTGCTGTTTAAGGTCGGCTGGCCAGCTTTCCAGCGGATATTCGTAGCTCCATTCCACATCATAGGGCAGCAAGGTGGCGGAGGTTTCGGTCAGAACGATGGTGCCGCGATCGCCGAAGAAGCGGACAATCTCTCCGCCGTCGAAATTGCACACCAGGTTTGCCAGAGTCGCCACCGTGAATTTGCCGTAGTCGTAAAGCGTGTTGTGAATGTCAGGCACTTCGCGATCCGATTTCCACTTAAATAGCCCGCCGTAGGCCATTGCGCTGAGCGGATACTGAACGCCCATGAGGTAGTGGACTCGAGACAGCAAGTGAACGTATTCGTCGCCTGAAATACCGGTGCCGTAATCCCACCAGTTGCGGAATCGAAAAAACCGCTCAGCGTCGAACGGGCGCTTCGGCGCATCGCCCAGGTAACGCTCCCAGTCGATCGTCTTGGGCGACGCATCGGGCGGAATGGGGTACATCCACGCTCCCACCGGGTCCGGCCGGTAAATCTCGCATTGGATGGCGAACACTGTCCCGATCTCGCCGCTGTCCAGCCACTTCTTCCCCTGATGCGTGGATTGCATGCTCAAGGACTGGCTGCCAACCTGCACGAGCCGGCCGGTGCCGCGCGAAGTCTTGACCATTTCAAAGGCTTCCGGGATGGTGTGGGTCATTGGCTTCTCACAGTAGACGTGCTTGCCGGCCCGCATCGCCTCCATCGCAATCCGCGCGTGCCAGTGGTCGGAGGTGGCAATCAGGACAGCTTCAATATCCTTCCTTCCAAGAACTTCGCGGTAGTCGCGCGTGACGGGCGTGTTGGGCTGGACCTCCCGCGCGCGGCGCAGGTGGCCGTCATAGAGGTCGCACACCGTCACGACGTTGGCGCCGACGGAGAGCAGATTCTGCATCTGCTCGATTCCTCGAATGCCGCAACCGATGAGTCCGACGTTGATGGGCGGGCCCGTCCAGCGGGGCGGCTGCTGCGGATCGCCCCACGCCGTCCCCGCGGCCGCTGCTGCCGCCAAGGACGTCTTGATGAAATCGCGTCGCGTCGTTGTTCTCTCTTGCCGACTCATATTGCGGTCCTCCTCTGAATACCCTGTTGACCCCGTTAGGATCTTCACGAGCTCGTGTGCGCCACGGCGCGTTATTCTACCATGATCGACCCGAAGATACTTAATCGCTCGTGCGATAATGACCGCACGAGCGTGATCTTCCTATCGGGTCCAATCCGAGCTGGTAAGACGGCGGTAGCGCGGGAGTTGCTCCAGTTGCTTCCTGCGCCGCTGTCCCACATTGAGGGCGATACGTTCTGGTCGTTCATCAGGAAAGAGGGCGAACGCGCATTAAGGGACAACTTTCCGGTGCTGGTGCGCTCGATGACGCCAGCGGCAGTTCCGTTAGCGCGTTCGGGCTTTCGAGTGCTGATTGATTTTTCTATCCCACCGGCCTTCGTAGACACGGCGCGCAAGATCCTGAAAGATGTGCCCTTTGACTTTGTGCTGCTGCGGCCCAGCTTGCAGGTTTGCGTAGAACGGGCGTCCTCCCGAGAAAAGGGCGCGATCACAGAATACGCGAGGTTGAAGAATATATACGCTCTCTTTGAAGATGGAAATATTGAACCAATTTGCGATGGCAATGCTGGCCCAGCTTCCCTGGCCCAGCGAATTGCTGACGGGCTGAATCAGGGCAGGTTCCGGGTGGTTTGAACAGCTCCTCAGTGCTGCAGGATCGGTTTCCAAGCTTAAAGTTCGATCTCACAACCCAGATTTCACGCCGCGAATTCGGGCGGGCACGTCCATCTCTGGGCTGGCGGGTGGCGCATCTATGAAAGGGGCGGGCTGGCGCAGTCTCCCGCTTTTTGGAGTCTGCGATTCCGTAGAAACTTCTTCTTCTCGCCTGGCAGCGCGGAGCGTATACTCGTCCGTGCCCGTGCCTCAGTATCGTCGTGCTTACAGCCCCGGCGAACTCCAATTGATCACGTCCAGTACTTATCGGTGCGTTCCGCCTTTTGTCTCCGCCCGCTTTCGGCGTTGTTTTGTGCAAGTGCTCCGGGAGGCGCGGGAGCGCTCGCGTTTCCTGCTCGTCGGCTGGGTGCTGATATCAAGCCTGAGCGGTAGCCACGGTCAGCGCTTTTCTGACCGTGGGTTTTCGTTCGAGGGAAGAGCCCACGGTCAATCAAACCGCGATTGACCGTGGCTACCACTGGATTCCCGCTTCCGCGGGAATGACATCGTGTCATCGCGCGGGCGAAACCCGTCTTCCGCGAACCTTGCGCACCGCGACTCGTTTCCATCATAATGGCCGCATTATGAATTTTGGGAGGAATCATGCGTCTTCTTAAACGGCAATCCGTTATCGTTTTTCTGGCGCTAATCGCCGCATCCCTGCTTACGACTCCGTTGCTTTCGGCTGCAGACCACGTGGTTTCGCCGGCTCAACTTCACCAAGCGCTGACGAGCGTCGCGGCGGCGCGCCAGAACAATCTCGCGCAGGTGGAAAAGTTCTTCTCGTCCCCATCCGCGAAGCGAGCGCTCGAGCGCGGCGGCCTCAGCTTGCAGCAGGTCGAGAAGGCCGTTCCGACGCTGAGCAATCAGCAGCTCGCGGAGCTTTCGCAGCGAACGCGGAAGATTCAGAGCGACTTTGCCGCGGGCGCGCTTTCGAACGAGCGCCTCACCTACATTGTGATCGCGCTCGCCACGGCGCTCATCATCATCCTGATCTTCGAGGCGTAGACGATGCGCCGGCTCGTGGCTCTGATCGCGGCGCTGGGCGTCGCGATGGCTTGTTTCGCCGCCACGCGCGCGGGCGGAGGACTCTGGCTCGACGTTCCCTACGTGCGGCAGCCCAAAGCAGGCTGCGGCGCCGCCTGCATCGCCATGGTGATCGCGTACTGGCGGCGCAACGATCCGCGCTTTCATGCCCAGCCCCCTGATGTCGGCGCGATTCAGCATGCGCTCTATTTGCCGCGGGTGCGCGGCATCGCGGCGGCAGACATGGAATCTTACCTGCGTCGCCACGGAATGCGCGTCTTCGCCTTTCGCGGCGATTGGAACCTGCTTCGCGAGCATCTCTTACAAGGCCGGCCGCTGATCGTGTGCTTACGCGAGGGCAGCGACCTGCACTACGTCGTTGTCGCGGGACTCGATGCGGCAAACAACGTGATTCTGGTGAACGATCCGGCCGCGCGCAAGCTCGAGCCGCTCTCGCGGTCTGCCTTCGAAAGAAAATGGCGCGCGCGAAACGATTGGACGCTCCTCGCGCTGCCACAACCGTGAGTTTGCGGTCGTTCCTGGCCGCAG
Source organism: Terriglobia bacterium (assembly GCA_050745265.1). Classification (GTDB taxonomy): domain Bacteria; phylum Acidobacteriota; class Terriglobia; order UBA7540; family UBA7540; genus RH2-MAG17b. The sequence continues at coordinate 11,306 of JBOGKE010000147.1, read as the reverse complement.
CCATCCTCCTCAGCTCGGCTGGGAGCAATCTTGCGACGGCGCGACGGATAAGTCCCCGAAAGCCGTCGCCGCCGGACTGTCGCTCAGCTCCCCGGCCTTTCACCAAGCCAAAAAAAAAGCCGCAGACTTTGAACGACAAGTCGGCGCTACCGGCTGCCCGCCTGCGTGAGATCGCCCGGCTCTATGCCGCGAAGAAATTCGATGAAGTCGTTCGCCTTACCATTCCTCAGGCGGGCGACCCGCCGGATATTGACTATTATCGCGGCATGGCCCTGGCGAAACTCAAGCGCTGGAGCGAAGCCCGGCAGGCGCTCGAGCTCGGCCGTCGAAAGGCGCCCAAGGATAAGCGCTTCCCCACGGAGCTGGCGGGAATCGCCTTCCTTCAGAAACAGTACGGCGCTGCCGCGAAGGACCTCCGGCGGGTGCTAAAACTGGACCCGAGCGATGCCTACGCCCTCAACTTTGCCGCCACGGTTTATTCGCTGGAAGGCAACCTCCCCGCCGCTCTCCAGTGCTGGAATCGCATCGGAATGCCCCAAATCCGGGAGATCGCGGTCCGCCCCGAGCCGCGGATCGATCCGGTGCTGCTGCGGAGCGCCATCGACTTTTCTCCCGCTGCCGTGCTGACGCGGCCGGACCTTCGCACAAGCCAGGTGCTGCTCGGCTCGCTCGGAATTTTTTCGCGCACCTCACTCGCACTCACTCCGGCGAGCCGGGGAGGATTCACGGCCCAGTTCGCTGCTGAGGAAAAGAACGGATTGCAGGACGCGAACCTCACGGGCCTATTTTCGGCGCTCCGCGGGCTCCCTTACGCGACCGTTTACCCGGAGTGGTTCAACCTGCGCCACGCCGCGATTAATCTCACTTCCCTGCTCCGCTGGGACCCGAACAAAGAACGCGTGTTCGCTTCGTTCGACGGCCCGTTCGGCGAAAATCCAAAGTGGCGCTACAACCTTACTCTCGACGCCCGGCGCGAAAACTGGAATCTCACCAGCACCTTATTCGGCGCGGCGCACCCGGTGAGCAATCTGCAGCTTGAGAAAATCGAAGCAGGCGGAGAGGTTGAAAACATCGTAAGCGGCCGCCTGCAGTGGGCCGCCGGCGTGGACTTTTCCGGCCGTACGTTTCGGAACGTCCGCTCAAGCAATCCATCCGCAGCGAGATTTTTTCAGAATGGATTCGCTGCGGAATACCGGTCGAGCTTCAAAGCCACGCTATTGGATTTGCCGGAGAGGCGGCTGCTCGTGTCCGCCAGCGCTTCTCTAAACGCCGGCAGGCTTTTTTCGCGCGGCGGGAGCTCATTTGTCCAAGCTACGGCCGGAACTCTCGCGCAATGGTTTCCTCTCGGTGAGGGCGACGACTACGAAATGCGAGCTCGCATTCGCGCGGGCGCAACGGCGGGCGCCGTACCCTTCGACGACCTCTTTATTCTCGGGCTTGAGCGCGACAACGATCTGTGGCTGCGCGCGCACATCGGAACCGCGGACGGGAAGAAGGGCAGCGCGCCGCTAGGAAGAGACTACACTCTCATCAACTGGAACGATTCGAAAAACATCTATCACAACGGCTTCCTCTCGCTGAAGCTTGGACCGTTCTTCGACTCGGGAAAAATTACGGATCCCTCGCACGTTTTCGGCTCGCAAAAATGGCTCTTCGATACGGGGATTGAGATCACGGTTCGGGTTCTCGGCAGCGCGACAGCCGAATTGTTCTTCGGCAAGGACCTGCGCAGCGGCCGGACGACGTTCTACGGCACCACCAGCCATTAGGGAGGTTGCTGAAAAAAGTGTGAGCGCCGTCATTCCGCGCGAAGCGAGGAATCTCGCTCTGAAAACAGAGACACTGCAAGATTCCTCGTCGCCTGCGGCTCCTCGGAATGACGGCTGGAAAGAGCTCTTCTTTCGCGCGCCCGGCGTGATTTTGCCGCGGCGCCCTATGACCGGCCTGTGCTCAAGCGTCCGGTCAAATCTGCGAATACGGCGCGGGACTGAGGATCAGATTTGTGATGTTTGAAACGATCTGTTCGAACGCGTACCGCTGCGAGCCGCTCAGCTTCTTCCACGCTGGCGAAGAACCAAACGCGGACCAAAGCCGGTTCCGCTCATCGAGGCTATTGAAGGAGAGCATGTACGTGAGGTTCGGCATGCGCGCTCCGACCAGTGTGTTGCCGTAGAAGACGGGAGAAAAACCGGCTTGAATAAACACATCAAATTCGCCGTGGTGGAACATCTCGACTTTCCGGATGTGGTCGCGATCGCTCGGGCTTTCATACGTGCGCAACTCGAACGTGCGCGAATGGCCCGCCCCTGTGGACGGAGGCGGCGTGATTCGCGGGCGCCCGGCAAACGCGATCATCAGCTTGCTTTCCATGCGAACGTAAGCGGGCGAGCCGGCGGGCGCGGTCAAGAAGGCGCTTCCAGCCTGCTGATAGTCGCTATCACGACCGAGCGCCGCCTCGGCGTTCACAAGCGAATCGACCGACGTGCTCGCCATCAGGACGTAGATCGAGGGGCTTTCGGGGCCGATCACCTGGTTGAAAACCCCCACCGGCCCGATGCCGAGCCGCCCGAGCGCGGGAAGTAGCGCGTCTCGCAAAAATGAGTGGGTCAGCTTCACTTGCGGCCCCGAGCGCAAACGGTAATTCCTCAGCTCGTAGTACTGGCGGCCGGTAGCGTCCGCTTGCGTCTGCGGCTCGGCGCGAGCGCCTGCGGAGGCCCCGGCAGCCAGCGCCGAAGCGGCCAATGAAGAAGCCAGAAATTTTCGTCGTTGCATCGTGTATCCTTTCGCTTTGAGATTTGCCGCGCTGGGCGACCTGGCCCCTACCACTTCCATTCAATGGGTGGCGCATACGTCGCGCCTTGTGCGCCGGCGGACCGTACCACGGGCGTCCCGCCCATGCGCATGGGCAGGATGCCCATGCTACGGTGTTTCGTGGGCGGCGCATCCATCATTCCCCGCATACATGCCAAACCGCGGCCATGCGTGCGCCACCCGGAATGCTTGCATACCGGTTTCTGACCGCAGCCGAAGGACACGGAATGACTCGATTCCAGAAGCGCGTCAGATAGGCTGCATTGCTTCTCGGCTCCATCCCGCGCGCGCGCCGGGAAGCCTATTGTATAATCCAAAACTCCCGAAATAGGAACGATATCTTCTCTGCCGAAAGGAAGCTTCGATATGAAACGCTGGTTCCTGTTACTTCTGCTGATCACGTTGACGGCGCCGCTTGCCGCCGACGCGACCGCGGCTCAAGCCCGTCCGTCCTCCGCCACGCGCGCGGCGCAAAACCCGTTCCGGCCTTATTCGGTGGTCTCGCCCGAGGTGAACGCGGATCGCACCGTCACCTTCCGCTTTCTCGACCCGAACGCGCAGCGCGTGGTCGTCACCGTAGAAGGCTCGGCGCATCCGCTGCCGATGGAGAAAAACGCAGACGGCGTTTGGACCGCCACCACGCCGGCGCTCGACCCCAATTTCTACGGCTACTCGTTCCACGCCGACGGCGTGCCGCTGATCGATCCGGCGAATTCGCTGATCAAGCCGAACCTGCTCAACCCGCAGAGCATGGTGCTGGTGCCGGGCACGCCCCCAATGCCGTGGGAAATGTCGAACGTGCCGCACGGCGTGGTCCGCCACGTCTTCTACCATTCGAACGTGGTGGGCGACAACCGCGATTATTACGTCTACACGCCGCCGGGGTACGATCCGAAAGAAAAGGCCAAGTACCCCGTGCTCTACCTGTTGCACGGTTACAGCGACGACGCGAGCGGCTGGACCGCCGTCGGTCGCGCCAACATCATACTCGATAACCTCCTGGCGCAGGGCAAAGTGAAGCCCATGATCGTCGTGATGCCGCTTGGGTACGGCGCGCCGGAGATCGTCGCGCGCACCGGGCCCGGCCTGAGCCGCCCCAATCTGTGGCAGGAGAATATCACGAAATTTCAGCAGGCGCTCTTCACCGAAGTAATCCCGCAAGTGGAAACGAATTACCGCGTGAAGGCGGACCGCGACGACCGCGCCATCGCGGGCCTCTCGATGGGCGGGAGCGAGTCGCTCTACGTCGGTTTGAACAACCTCGACCGATTCGCCTGGGTGGGATCGTTCAGCGCCGCGGTCTTTGATACGCATTTCGATGTGGATTACCCGCAGCTCAACTCCAGCGTCAACTCGAAGCTGCACCTGCTTTGGATCGCCTGCGGCACGGAAGACCGGCTGGTGGTCGGCAACCGCAACTTCCGCGCCTGGCTGACGTCGGAGGGGATTCATCACGCGGACATCGAAACGCCCGGCATGCACACCTGGATGGTGTGGCGCAACGATCTCGTCAATTTCGCTCCGCTGCTGTTTCAGGGAGCGGGCGGGAAGTAGCGCAGCGGTACCACGGGCAATCGAGCCTTGATTGACCGCAGGTTCTGCTTCGCCCCCAATGGCGCGCCAATCAAGCTGTGCAAGATTTCCCATACACAGTGCCAGTCTTTACTATTGCGGCCGTCGCTTCCAAATGCGCGCGCGTTGTGGCGCGCGCTACGCGGAAGCTCAGTCTCGCTCTTTCTGTGTATACTGCACGGCCTGTCCGGTGATCTCCTCGGGCGGCTCGCCGCTGGACATGGACTGGGCAAGGATGAGTTGGCGCGCTTCCGCGCGCAGGCCGGGCCAGCGCCGTCCAAAGATCGCCGCGCCGCCGAGGCAGATGACGCCGCCGATTGCGACGGTGATCGGCGCGCCAAGCCGGTTCGCCACTGCACCCGCGAAGAGCGCGCCGAACGGCGCCATTCCGAGCAGCATCATCGAGTAGAAGGCCATCACGCGGCCGCGCAAATCGTCGGGAACCATCGTTTGAATCAGCGTGTTCGATGAGGCCATTTGCAGCATCATGGAAAAGCCCACCGGCACCAGCAGAGCCGCCGATAGCAGGAACGAGCGGGAGAACGAAAAAATAATCATGCTGCCGCCGAAACCGAGCGCCGCATAAGTCACCCAGCGGCCAAGCCCCCGAATCTGCCGTTTGGCGGCGAGGACCAATGTTCCCGCCAGCGCTCCCACGCCCGACGCGCCCATCAACCAACCCAGCCCCTTCGCGCCGCTGTGCAGCACGTCGCCGGCGAAGATTGGCATGAGGACGGTGTACGGCATTCCGGTGAGGCTCACGACTCCCAGGAGCAGAAGCAGCGCGCGGATCGGACCCGTGCGCCCGACAAAGCGAAAGCCCTCTTTGATGCTTTCGAGCCCTGAGGCCGCTTTGCGAAGCGGATGGGGCGCGAGCACCATTGAGAGCAGGCAGGCAATCACCGCGATGTAGCTGACGCCGTTCGCGAGGAAGCACCAGCCTTCTCCAACCGCGGCCACCAGGATTCCGGCGATCGCGGGCCCGAGGATTCGCGCGCTATTGACCATCGACGAGTTCAGCGCGATGGCGTTGATCAGGTCGGGCGGATCGACCATCTCTACCACAAACGCCTGCCGCGCCGGAACGTCGAAGGCGCTCACGACGCCGAGGATCGCCGCAAGCGCGAGTATCTCCCACACCCGAATCCGCCCCGCCAGCGTGAGTCCCGCAAGGATGAGCGCGAGCGTCATGGCGCTCGATTGCGTGATGATCACGATCCGGTGGCGCCGGTAGCGATCCGCGATCATGCCGCCGACGGGCGATAACACAAACACGGGAATCTGGCTAGCAAATGCGACGACGCCCAGCAAGAGAGAAGAACCGGTGAGCCGGTACACGAGCCACGCTTGCGCCACCAATTGCATCCACGTGCCAACGAGCGAGATGATCTGCCCGGTGAAGAAGAGACGATAATTGCGGTAGCGCAGCGCGCGGAACATCGGCGGCAATCGCTTTTTTGCTGATTTCGCTGGCATCGACCTCACCCGGCGCCGCCGCAAGCAACAGGCCGGCGCGGCGCGGGAAGCCCTTGATTTTCTCATACTCGCCCGAGAGGGGTAGCGGCGGGTTTACCCCGCCACGCAGTATGGCGGCATTAAGCCGCCTCTACGCGCCCGAAACTGAGGCATTACGCGAAAACGTCGAACCGCGTTGACACCACGGCGAGGGGGCGCTAGACTTTTTTCAGATTTGCTATATTGAGCGCCTCACGGACTCATGCTTGATCGTTCTGCCTGGCAGATCGGTAATGCGGCGCTAAGAACGCTACGCCGTTACCGCGAAGAACGCGCTTTCACGCGCTTGACCGGGAGAGGATCGTTATGCGAATTCGACTGATGCGAATAGCGACGGCGGCCTTATTCGCCGCGGTTCTCGTCCTGGCATGGGACCTCGTGCGACCCGTTCAGGCCTCACCGGATACTGCGGCAGCGACTGAGGCCGAGAGCGCCTCGTTAAGCTTTGACCATGTGCTGCGGGGCTCGATTTCGCCCGAGCAGACGCTCCACTGGCAGACGCCCGAGCTCACCGAGGGAGCGCTTTACTCGGTCAGCATCAGCCTCGACCATCCTGCGAGCCTCACCACGCCCAGCGAGCTTGTGCCGCGCCAAATCGCATCGCCGATTACGTTCAACGTCGACAAGAAGAACATCATTCCGGTCGATGCAAGAGTGGTCGCGAGCTTCGCATCGCCGGGCAATCCGGAGATCAGCAAAAAGCTTCACTCGGGCGATCCGGGAACGTATTTCATCGTGCGGGCGGCCAAATCCGCTCCGGCCGAGCTGAGGCTGGCAGCGCCCGCGAGCGCGGATTCAGCGCCGATGGGCTTTGAAGCAGCGATCCGCCCCCTCAACGTGAGCGCGCAGGCCCAGGCGCAGATCGTGCCGAACACGGCCGATGACTGGCAGCACGCGTCTCCCATGCTGCTGGGCAAAACCGTCTTCGGCACGTCCGACGACATCGAGTATCTCTACAACACGGATGAGGGCAAGAACGGCTGGCAGTGGCTCACGTTCGATTACACGCTCGCCAAGCCGAAGCTGGTCTTCTTTGAATTAGACTTGCTCGACCGCGATGTCCCTTGCACGCTCAAGATTTACCGGCTCGAAAACGGGCCGCAAGGCAAGCGCCTGGTGGAATACACGCAGGGCAAAGATCCCACCGAAATACGGCACGACGATCAGGACGACGCGCTGGTCGACTTCAAGATGATCACGCGCGTCCTCACGCCGGGCCGGTATTACCTGAGCGTCAAATCGAATCATCCCCGCTGGAGCCTGCGCACCTCGCTTTACGATGCGCCGCCTTACCAGAACCCGCGCGAGGCGGTTGAAGTCGCGATGCGCTACATGGTGGATGTGGGCGATTCGTTCTTCTCGAACACGCCGCGCAAGGGCGCCGTGCTGACGCGCGCCGAGAACGTCACCGATGAAACCGAACGCTGCATCACCTGCCATCCCGCGCATTTCGTGATGCTGAGCACGCTCAAAGCGCAGCGGCACGGGTATTCGGTGGTGAACGAGCCCGAATACAAGTTCATGATGGATAAGCTCTACAACGCGCCCGCGCCGTTCTACGGCATCCCCGGCGCGTACTGGCTGCGTTTCGAGCTCGCGCCCACCAACGGCATCAGCCGTCTCGGCAAGATGCTTCTCATGTACGAGGATTCGGTCAGCCACCATCCCACCGAAATCCCCGCCGAAACCACGCCGTACATCCGGCTGGTGTACGACGCGCGCGCCGTTCTTCCGCGCATGGACAGAGCGCACTACGTGGCCGAGTTTCAGCCCGTGAAGACGCGCGATTATGAGTTTGACGGCAATCGTCCGATCAGCGATTTCCGCGTCGCATCGGATTCGTGGTTCGACCTCCATCAGATAGCCGGGCGCGAGCACGATGCGGCGGACGCGGCGAGCGCGGCTCACATGAAAGCTCTGATGACGACGGCTCCGCCCAAGGACCTCGAAGATATCGTTGAGCAGACCAAGGGCATGGTGGCGATGGGCGACGCGCGCTTCAAGCCCATCGTCGCCGCGAACATTCAAAAAATTCTCGCCAAGCAGCACACCGACGGCGGCTGGGTGACGCCGGAGTACATGTCGAACAAGCAGTTCTTCGACGCCTCCGCGCGCGCCGCCTTCGAGAAGAAAACCGACCCGAGCCTGCAGTTCATGACCGGCGAGGTGCTTTACACGCTCAAGATCGCCGGCTACAACATGCAGGACCCGCGCGTGCAAAAAGCGATTCACTGGCTGCTCGGTTTGCAAAAGCCGTTCGGAGGCTGGCTCGACAACAAAGGCGAGCTCTTTCTGCAGCCGCACAAAGAAACGTGCTGGGCGGTGATCGCGCTGTCCTCGATTTATCCCGAATCCAAGCCTCCGCTCGCTGCGGCGCCCCCGCCACCCGCGGACATTGAAAACAGCGCGAATCCGCCGCTGGTTCAAACGCTTAATTGGCTGGATCAGGTCTGGTACGACCGCGATCCGCGCGCAGTCGCCCTCGCACTCCCCTTGCTCAATAATCCCGAGCCGCTGATCCGCGAGGCTGCGGCTTCGGCCCTCGGGCGCATGGCCGTGGATGCGCCGAACGCCGCGACGTTCCAACCAGCGGTTGAGCCGCTCATCGCGGCGCTCGGCGATCGCAACAAAATGGTGAGCCGCGCCGCGGCATGGTCGCTTCGGCAGCTTGGCAACGACGGCATCGGAATCGACGCGATCAAGACGGCGCTCAACAGCCCCGACGACTACACGCGTCAGGGCGCGGCGCGCATCTTCTATCAGTACTGGTATCACATGATCCCGCGCACCGACGTGGCGCGCGTGCTTGTTCGGCACGTGAACGACCCGGACATGCTGGTGCGCATTGAGTGCCTCAAGGCGCTGTGGCGCTGGTGGTATCGCACGCCCGATTTCACCCTGCGCCGGCAGATCGAGCGCGCGTTCCTCGCCCGCGCTGCCGTCGTCCATGAAGATCCGCTCGTGCGATTGAACGTCGCGCAGGCGTTATACAACATCCTCGATGACAACACGGTGCAGTTCCACCGCAATTGGCTCCGCTCGATGGCGCTTCAGAAAGATCGCGACCGAGCCGAAGCGGCGCGCATCGCGGAAGTCGAACGCCCGCAGGCCAGCGAACTTGCCGCCGCGCTCGACTCTTCGAACGTGACGGAGCAGCAGACCGTCCTGACGGCACTCGATTATTATTTCCTGCGAGGCGGAATCGGCAACGATTACGACTCGATCACGTTTTACGATCGCCAGGCGGCCGAGAACATGGCGCGCGCGATTCTCCCGCTCATCAGCTCGCCCGATTCGCTGATCGCGGGAAAGGCCCTTGAAGCCGCCGCGGTCGCCCGCGATGCGGATGACCGCGATCTGCTTCTTGCGGTCATGAGCCACCTCAGCTCGCCCGACTCGCACACGCGCGAAGTTGCCAAGGAAGAGCTGGCCAAGTTCCCCACCGAATACACGCCGTCAGGCCCGGTGCTGGCCGGCCGGCAATCTTCCGGTGCGCGCGCTGGAGGCGGCCGTTAGCCGGCGCCGCGCACACGCCGAACCACCAAAAACCGTAGCGCCGCCCTTCAGGGCGGCAGGCAGGGAGATTAAGTGACGGGCATAAAGCCCGGCGCTACGCAAGCCCCTGCTGCCCGTTACACCATCATGAAATTCATCGCGCGCTACAACACGCTTCTGTTCGGGGCTGCTTTTTGCGTTTGCCTTTGGTTTGGGCTGAGCGGCCCGCGATCGTCTCCGACTCCCCTCTCGGCTCCTTCCAGCGCCGCCGACCCGCAGGTTGTCGCAACGCTCAAATCGCTCCTGCGTAGTCCCCTGCCCGGCGTACGCGCCTCTGCCTTGGAGTGGATTTCTCGCGATCCGCGGGCGCAATCGACCGAGTTCGTCCCCCTGATCTTTGCTGCGCTGAAGGATAAGGACGGCACGGTGCGCGACAAAGCGCTCGCGAACCTGGGCTGGATCCTGAACCGGTGCAACGGCACGCCACAGGGCGCCGAGGCGCTGGCTGCGATCAAAGGCGCTCTGCGGCAGACGCAGGACCGGGCAGCGCAGCAGACAGCCCTTGAGCTGATCGGAGGCGCGGGACAGAGCGGCGTTTACGTCAATGCCTCGGCAGGGACGGAAAACCGGCTGCTGGTTTCTGATCCCTCGATCCGCGCGATGGTGCGCAAGATGCTCGAGGACCCGCACAGCTCACTGCGTCCGCAGCTCTTGAACTTGATCTCCGGCTCGCCCAGCCTGAACTCGGATCCCATCATGGCCAAGGCTGCGGCCGCTGCGCTTGACGATGATGAACTGAGTGTACGCAACGACGCCATTCATCTGCTCGTGAAGATGTACCAGCAAGGAGCGGCCGGCGTGCGCACGGGGGCAAAGCCGCTGCTCGAAAGCGCCCTCCGGGCGAACGATCCCAACGTGCGAACGCAAGCGGCGCGCGCGCTCGGCGTTCCCGTTCCCCCGCCTCCCGCGCAGGCGCAAGTCGCGTCGCTCACCGGAGGCAAGGTTGCCATCGGCAATGTGCCCTTCGATTTCAATTACTTCACAGCGTTCGTGCAACCGCTGTTCGTAAAGAAGTACGGCGGCGCCGCCTGTGTAGATTGCCACACTCCGCAATCGAACACGTCGGGCCGTTTTCGCATTCTCGCGCCCGCCCCCGACGGCCGCTACACACTCGAACAATCGCGCGTCAATTTTGTCTCCGTGCTCGCCTCGATCGACCGCAGCGATCCGATGAAGAGCAGGCTTCTACTCAAGCCGCTCGATCCCACCACGCGCGAAGGCGCACTTCGCGGACTCGGCCACGACGGCGGAGTCTTCTGGCGTGATCAGTACGACCCGGACTTCGAGATCGTGGCCGATTGGCTCAAGGGCGCGAAACTCGAAGACCCGCCGCAGAAGCAACTCGACTTCGCCTATTTCGCACGGTACATCGAGCCGATCTTTTCAACGCGCGGGCCAGACGGCTTTGCCTGCATTAACTGCCATTTTTCCCACGCCATCCTTCATCTCGAGTCGCCCGAGACTTCCAAGGGCGCATTCTCGATCGAAGAGGTGGTGAACAACTACCAGTCGGCGCTGCGGGTGGTCGATGAGTCGGCCCCGGCGAACAGCTACATCGTCCGCAAGCCGACCAGCCCGCGCGAGGGGGTGGCCGGCGGTATCTCGCACGCCGGTGGCGTCCGCTGGCCGACCACCAAGCAGTCGTGGCAATACAAAGCCCTGATCGCCTGGATCGGCGAGCCGAACCTCGCAAGTGGTCCCGCGAAAACGGCAGCGCTTTCGGCCGGAACGGTCGCGGCTCCGATTCGCCCACACTGACGCGGCGGTGACGGTGGAAGAGTTCCTTTGAAAGCTCTATGTTGTAGCCAGGGTCGCTACAGGCCCACGGCAATGAAATTCAGCCGATTTTTTAT
>JBOGKE010000146.1:0-21381 GCA_050745265.1 Terriglobia bacterium | reverse complement strand
GCAAGCCCGAGGACTTGCAAGGCGCGATTCTCTTCCTCGCCTCTCCCGCCTCCGATTACGTCAGCGGCACGATCCTCACCGTGGACGGCGGCTGGATGGGCCGCTGAGCCGCGCGACGCTATCCTTTCAGTGCGACAAATGCTACAGATGAGCCCTATGAGACGCAAGACGGCTCCGGGCCTGCCGCCACAAGAGGGTAGCGCAGACCTGCGCCGTTCAGGTCCGCGGCTTTTTCGGGGGCAGGCACAAACCACGGACCGTAAGACCGGCGGTCCGCGCTACCCGTTTCTATTTCCTCTGTTGATTCTAAAGGCTTGGTAGGCTTCGTTCCGTCAGTTTTTGTGTAGCGCAGAGTTTCGCTTTTGAGAAACTCTGCGGCTTGTGCGTGTGCCTGAAGAGAAGCCGCGGAGTTACAGAACAACTCCGCGCTACCCGGTTGCTGTCTGACCGCCGCTACAGCGTGGCTGGCGCGGTGTTCGAGGCGCAGCAGCAAGCGGACCTTGGCGTTGATCTGCCGGTCGAGCCGCTCGAGCCGCGAGACGAGCTGCTGCCAGTCTTCGTCGAGCGCCCGGAGCTCGGGCCAGTCGCTGCTTTCGGGCTGCTCGATCTGGAGTTCCCGCCAGCGCTCGGCGAGCGCCTCTTCCTCGTCGAAGGCGGCGCGCTCCTCGGCGAGCAGGGCGAGAATCTGGAGGGCGCGCGGGTCCTCGGGAGCGGCCTGATCCTGCGAGCACTGGAACCAGAGATCCTTCATCTTTTTGCCGCGCAGGGTATCCGGAAGCAGGCCGTAGAGAAACCGGAGAGCCATCTCCTGGTTGTATCCGCTAGTGTGGGTGCGGCAGTCGTTGCCGGCGGACCAGCGCGACTCAGCGAGGGCGGCTTCGATATCCGGGATGAAGGCGCGGCCCCAGTCGAGTTTGCTCGGGGAAGGCGGGAGCGAGACGAGCGAGACGTCCCAAAAGTGGGAGGCGGTGAGGGCGGGGGTGCGGCGGCGGGCGTTGAAGCGGCGCTGGTCGAGCTGAAGCTGGAGGCGGGGCTGGCGGCGGCGCTGGCTTTCGAGCAGCGCGCGGCGCGTCTGATCGCGCAGCCAGTAGAGCTAGGCGAGGTCGTCGACGGCGAGCGACTGCTGCGGCGAGGCAGCTTTTCAGTCGCCGGCGAGTTGGCGGCGGAGGTCGAGGAGCTCGGCGGGGCCCTCGGGTTCGCGCTGGGCGGCGGCCTCGCGGATGTGATTCTCGGTGGCGAAGGCGCCGTGCTGCAGGCTGTTCAAGACGGCGCGCTGCTTGCCTTCTTCCGTTTTCGGTCCGGTGGATCTCTGAGCGGCAGCGCGGTTGGCGGCGCGGCGTTTGGCGGTGACGGTGCGCTGATCGGACATGACGGTAGACTCCTTTGCGTGTAGCACGGGCGTCCCGCCCGTGCGCATGGGCAGGATGCCCATGCTACGCAGGACCAGCCTAGCGAATTTCAATGAGAAGATGGAGACAGGCGAGACGAATGAGACGGAAATAGGCGGCGGCGTATCAGGGCCTTTAGTCGTGCCGTCTGCGGGCCATTCATTGTTGCGGCTTTTAGCCGCTCGGGCCCTCGCCGGCTAAAGAATCAGCATGACAACTGCGGGCGTAGCGCCGCCCTTCAGAGAGGCAAATAGAAGAAAACAGATGTGCCGGGCTGAAGCCCGGCGCTACATGCTTTCTCAGAAGTAAATCTTCCCTCCAAGCTGCACGACGCGAGGATCGAGCGCGCTCACCACGCGGCCGAAGCGCGGATCGCTTACGTCCGTAATCACCCCGCCATTCGAGTTGTTCCCCGGCCCCTTAAACTGGGTGTGATTAAAGGCGTTGAATGTTTCGAGCCGCAATTCGAAATACGTGGATTCCGTGATGTAGATATCCTTGTGGAGCGAGATATCGAAGTTGTCGAGTCCCGGACCGTGGAGCGGATTGCGCGACGAGTTGCCGATGCCCGCTCCGGCTGCGGGCATTGAGTAGGCCGCCGGATTGAAGTAGTAGTGCGAGTTCCCGTTGAGCGTGTACGTCCTCGGATTTCCGATGTTAAGCGGGGCGCCGGTCTCGTTCGGCCGGTCCGGGCAAGAGTAGTACAGATATTCCCAGCAGACCAAAGACGGGTTCGCGCTGTCCCACAACCCCAGCGGAAATCCCGACTGGAATGTGGTGATGCCCGTCAGCGTCCAGCCGTCGGTTAGCGGGCGCAGCCGGTGAATGAAGTGATAGATGGGCAGTGTGTAGTAGTAGTTGAAGACGAAGCGCTGTGGCGCATCGTTGTCCGACGGTCCATACATGTTGTGCCAGTTGAACGGATCGATGCCCGGCGCATTAAAAGCGCTGCTTTCCAGGTTCGAAGTGTAATCGAAGTACCGCGCGTAAGTGTAAGACGCCTGGAACTGCAGCCCGTGGGTGAACGTCTTGTTGACGCTAATTTGCAGCGAGTTGTAATTCGAGTTGAAGTCAGTCTCCTGCTGGCCGAGGTCGCCGTAGACGGTAGGAGCGTAGTTCGGGCCATACTGCTTATCCAGGCTGAAGCTGCCCGGATCGCAAAAGCCGAGATTGCTGAAGCTGCAGTTCAAGGCGACCGCGCCGGGGTTCACTCCCGGCGGATCGCCGGCGTATTGGAGGGACGAGGCGCCCTCGAGATGGCGTCCCAAATTTCCGACATAGCCGATGTCAAAGATCATCGACGGCGTGACTTGGCGCTCAATGGTGAGGTTATAATTTACGGATCTCGGCACGCCGAAATGCGGGCTGAAGACGTTAAGAGACATCGGCTCGAACTCGCTGAAATTCACTTGAGAGCCGGTGGGAGGCGAGAACGGAAACTTGTTCGGTTCGGAGAAGGGGGTGGGAGGCCCGCCATTTATCCCAGGGCACCAGCCAACGTAAGGCGCGGCGAAGCTGGGCGAGCAGCCTTGATCGCCCACTCCAAAGCCTGTCAGCATGTACGGCGGAGCGCCGATGTTCTGCAGCGATCCCTCTTCCTCGCCGCGGTTGTAATACAGGCCGGCGCCGGCCCGCACACTCCAATTGCGCGAGCTACCCGGACTCCACGCGAAGCCCGCGCGCGGCGCAAAATCGTGGTACTGCGTCGGAACGCCGCCGGTGCTCGATATGCCCTTGTCTCCCGGCCAAAGCAGGCCCACCGGGGCGGCCGGAAACACAGTGGACTGCTGCCCCACCCGAAACGCATTGATCAACTTTCCCCCGAACGCGAGATTGGTGTACGGCGTCTCGATGTCCCATCCAACTCCATACGTGACCGTGAAGTTCGGACGAATCTGCCACTGGTCCTGCGCGTAGGAGTAGTACTCGCGGGACCGAACGTTGCTGGTAACACCGCTTCCCTGAGTATAGCTGTCGGGAATGCCGAGCAGAAAATCAGCGGCCGGAAAGCCGGTCGAGAACGTGCCGGAACCCTGATAGGCGAAGTTGCCGCCCAGGTTGGGAAGGAAGGGATTGAACACCTCGATGCGGTCCATGTTAAATCCAAATTTCATGGTGTGATGGCCCGCAATCTTGGTGAAATTATCCACGACATTATACTGCTGATCGATGCGAGGCTGCGGACCGTTCTTCGAGAACCCAAGGGTAAAATAACCGGTCAGCGACATCACGGGAATCGAAGCCTCCGACGGAATCTGCGGCAGGATGCCTGTGAAGCCGTAGCTCGTTGGATTGATCGGGCTGGACGGCGTGACCGCAGCGTAATTGAAGCGGAAATAGCCGAACCGCGCTTCGTTAATGGTAGTCGGGCTGAAGATATGATTCCAATCGGCCGTGTACTCCTGATAATGCCGGAGGTTTGTCTCGGCAAAGCCCGGCAGATCCGCACCCGTGAACGGCAATGTCTCGTGATTTGGATTGCGTTCCCAGAACCCATACCCGTAAATAGAATCCTTCGTGCCGATGTTCTGGTCGATGCGCGTGATGTATTGGTCGTCGATCCCGGCGTTGCTTGGGTTGAAGGTATAGCCGCTGTTGGGCGCGTTCGCTGGCGGCACGAACTGGTTCATCAGCTTGAGCGCCAGCGGATTCAGATCCGCCGTCGGAACAATGCCGGTAGGGAAAAGCGTGGCGTACGGAGTTCCGGCGGGATATGTCGCGCCGCTGATTCCGATCATCGGGGATGGTGAAATGGCGGGCGACCCGGTATTGGCGTTAATCGCCGGGAAAGCGCCGCCCGTGTCGGCGGAAAAATTTCCCGACCTCTCGTCGGGGGTGAAGACGGTAGGCTCGGAAAACGATTCGGGCTGCACGTTCCGGTTGCCCTGATACGAAAAGAAGAAAAAGGTGCGGTTCCGTCCGTTATAAATGTGCGGAATGGCAATCGGCCCGCCAATGGTTCCGCCGAACTGGTTGCGGTGGAATGGAGCCACAGTTTTTTGGAAAAAGTTCCGCGAGTCGAGCGAGGTGTCGCGATAGAATTCAAAGCCATCGCCGTGGAGCCGGTTGGTCCCTGGCTTGATCACGGCATTCAGAATCGCGCCCGAGTTCCTTCCATATTCCGGGTTAATTGAGCTCGTGATCATGCGGAATTCGCCGATCGCGTCCGGGCTGGGGATAATGCCGGGCTCGTTCAGCGGGATGTCCATGGAATCCGTGCCGTTGATCAGATAGGAATTCTGCTGCGTCTCCGCGCCGTTGGTTGAATACGTTCCAAAACGGTCGGAGGAGGCTTCGACGCCGGGCTGAAGCTGCTGAAGCGAGGTCCAGTTGCGACCGTTGAGGGGCAGGTTCACAATCTGGCTCCCGGTGATCGTCGTACCGCGCTCGATCGTAGTGGTGTCGATCTGGGCGGTATTTGCCTGAACGGTAATTTCCTGGGTCGTCTGGCCGACTTGGAGAACCGCGTTGACCACGAAAACTTGATTCACGTTGAGGTGAATGTTCGCGCTTACATAGACCTCGAAGCCGCTCTTCTCCGCCGAAACGTTGTAAACGCCCGGCGCCAGGAGGTTCACAACTTCAAAGCTGCCGCCCGAAGATGAAAGTGTGGTTCGGGTCGTTCCCGTGGCGGTGTTCTTGACGGTGATCTCGGCGCCGGGAATTACCGCGCCGGATTGATCCGTCACGGTACCGCGGATGCTGCCGTACACGTTATCGGCGCGCAACTGGCGGGCGGCCATTAAAAGACACGCCGCCGCCGCGAACATCATCGTCGTCGTCCAAAACAGGTTGTGTCGTTTCATATCCTCTCCTCCTCCGTCGCCTTATTGGCGGTGCGGGACCGACCGACAGGACAAGGTACGGGAATCCATGGCGGGCAGCGGACGAAAAGCCCCGAATGCCCGTTTCACGACTTTTACCACCCCAAGCACGGCTCGTCAAGGCCCCGCTTAGAACGGTCTAATAATCTGTAATAGTAGATGTGCCAGAACTCGCGATGGTGTCCGGGGGCGCGGCTGTTTCCTGAGCCGCTGCCGGCGAACGGCGCAATCGAGTGTTGCTGGGGTTATAGGGGAAAACGTCGAGGAGGGCGTCCGCGGAGCCTCCCGCCACATGATCGAGAGGCCGCGGACGATTACGGTAAGTTTTATCCGGCCGCACCGGCCGCTTTTGCCCGGCGCCGGGGGGAGGCTCGCCGTTTCTTGGGCGCTACGCCCTCGGCAATCTCAAAAATAGCGATCGAGGTCACGAATTTCTTAACGCCCGCGGTATCAAAATCGACGACGGTGCGATTCTCATCGCGCTCGACGATGGTGCCACAGCCGTACTTGGGGTGGCGGATGTATTGACCGGTCTTGAGAGTCATGATGAAGCCTCCTCGTTACAAGGTATGAATCAAAACTCACGAACCGTGAAAAGGCCTGAATGGCGGAGCCCGCTTGAAGCGTGTGCGGATAATGCGCGAGAGCGAACGTCGGTGGCTGGAAAAGAGCGCCCGGAGCGGCCGGCTTGGGGCCGCCCCGGACGGCTTGCGTTAAGCTCGTTCTACGTTGTCAGCTTGCAGCCCTTTGGGACCTTTCTTGACCTCGAAGCTAACCCTGGCTCCCTCCTCGAGGGAGCGGTAGCCATCACCCTGTATGGCAGAATAGTGGACGAACACATCGTCACCGCTTTCGCGCTGAATAAATCCATAGCCTTTTGCGGCGTTGAACCACTTCACTGTTCCTTGTTCCTTCATGCTGAGAGACATCCTTTTAGTTGAATTAGCAATTTATAGACACGGCGACGGCGGGCTAGCCCGGGAAATCTGCGGTAAATCACTTTGCAAGGCGGAGTTGAGCCAGGAAGGTGGAACTTTACTCGCGGAGATGCGCGTCTGCACTGCGACATAAACTGCACAGTTATAATAACATACTCTCTGCTGGCTCGCTACAACTTTATACAATTTTTTTCAGACGCTCAAAATGCGGCCCGAGCGAGCTGCTAACACGCTTGTTATCAGTAGCTTGTTGGTTTTCCCTACCAATCGAGGAGACCCGCCGCGCCCGTCCGGACAGGTCTAATTACCTGTTTCTAAACCGTGTTCGGGCTTTTGGGAGCTTGTCCAGAATCGAACCGCCGCTCGGCAACACGCCACACCGAAAACTGAAAGCTTTGGGGTTTCGTTTGCGGATTTCTTGTCGCGCTGCGTTTCCGCGAGGATTTCTTGCTTCGACCCGACGACTCGCCTCCCCCAAGCCGTCGGCGCGAATGAACTGCCTCAGCGCCGCGCCTCCAAATTGGACGCTATAATGTGGAAACCGCGCCGGCGTTTTCGCTTGATCTCGGAGCGGACGCTTTCGCAGGAGGATGTATGGCCGAGTTGCGCGAGGGGAAAGTCGAAGTGGGCAGCACAGCGCCGGATTTCAGCTTGCCGGACCAGCACGGCCGGCTGATTCGCCTGAGTGATTTCCTGGGGAAGAAGACGGTCGTCCTGGCCTTCTACATTAAAGCCTTCACCGGGGGGTGCACGCGCGAGCTCAGCACCTATCAGGCTGACGTCGGCCGGTTCGACGCTTCCCAGGTCCAAGTGATCGGGATTAGCGTTGACCGCCCGGAAAAGAACAAGGCTTACGCCGAATCGCTCGGGCTAACTTTTCCGATCCTCAGCGACAATCACCGGAGCGTGTCCCGCCAATATGGCGTGCTGATGCCGCTCATCCGCTTGGCGAAGCGGGTGACGTTTGTGATCGACAAGCAAGGCAAGGTTCAGTCGATTCAGCGCGGAGGCGAAGCGATGGACCCGGAAAAAGCGTTGGCCGCATGCGGTCAAGCCACCGGGCCGGGCCGAACGTCGCTGTGACCCGGCAAGGCTGCCTTGAGAGTTGGGATGACGACCAATCCGGCACTGCCACCCCCGCGAAGGGGGGGCGAGGTCACTGGATTCCCGCGTTCGCGGGAATGACTCGTTCCGGAGCTTTTCGTCGGAGCACCCGGAAACCGTTCGCCCTGGGGTCGCATCTCACGCTAGCTCATTCCCGCATTCTCGAGTTCTTCCTTCGACACGTCCCTGGTGTGGGTCGCAATGAACCACTTGTACCCGAAGGGGTCGAGAACGCCGGCCATTCGGTCGCCGTAGAACTGGTCGGCCGGCTCGCGCACGCTCGTCGCGCCGGCGGCGATCGCCTTTCGGTATGTCGCATCGCAATCCGGTACGTAGAGATGCATGCTCACGGGCGATCCACCGTAATGCGCGGGGCTTAACGCCCCTAAATCGGGATGCTCATCGGCCATCATGATACAGCAGTCGCCGATTTCGATCTCGGCGTGGCCGACCCGGCTGTCGGGCCGCGCCATGCGCAGCCGCTCGCTCGCGCCAAATGCGTTCTTATAAAAATCGATGGCCGCCGCGCAGTTGCGAATGATCAGATAGGGTTGCACGCTGTGGTAACCGTCTGGAATGGGTTTGGGATTAGACACGACCTTCCTCCTCGGCCGTAGTGTACCGCATTTCTTGCGGGCAGCGAATTCCTGGTCGCGCCTTGCGTTCGCATTATTTGTCCTTTTGGGAGAATCTTCGCCATAATGTTAAGCGGTCAGCCGTCAGTTGTCAGCTTTCCGCCGGCACTCGTCAGCAGTGCTCCCGTAAGCCGCTGAGGCCAGGGTCAAATCGAACGGCTGATCGCCACCAGTTTTTAGAGGCTAGGGATGGAGATTCCCAAGGTCTATTCGCCCGGGGAGATTGAGCCGCGCTGGGCGCGCGCATGGGCCGAGCGCAACCTGTACCGCCCGTCCGGGGACTCGGCGCGTCCGCCCTATTGTCTCGTTATCGCGCCGCCGAACATCACCGGGTCGCTTCACATGGGCCACATGCTCGAGCACACGGAGGTGGACACCCTCATGCGCTGGCGCCGCATGAGCGGCTTTGACGTTCTCTGGCTTCCCGGGGCCGACCACGCCTCGATTGCGACGCAGATGATTGTGGAGCGCGAAATCGGGAGAGAGGCATTGCCCGATCTCGAACCCGGCCCCGCCGCGATTCGCGCCTGGCAGCGCGAGGGCCAGCGGCTGCGCCTCGAAATGGGGCGCGAGAAATTCCTCGAGCGCTGCTGGAGATGGAAGGAGCTGAATGGAGGCGCGATTCGCCGCCAGTTGGTGCGCCTGGGCGCGTCCTGCGACTGGACGCGAGAGCGCTTCACCATGGACCCCGCCTACTCGAAATCGGTGGTTGAGGCGTTTGTCCGGCTCTACGACGCGGGCCTGATTTATCGCGGCGAGTACATTGTGAACTGGTGCCCGCGATGCGGCACGGCGCTGTCGGACCTCGAAGTGGCCCACGATGAGCGGCAAGGGAAGCTTTGGTTCGTCCGTTATCCGGCCGAGGAGGGCGCGGCCTTCCTCACGGTGGCGACGACGCGTCCCGAGACTCTGCTCGGTGATACGGCGGTGGCGGTGAACCCGTCGGACGCGCGTTATCGCTCGATGGTTGGGCGAAACCTCAGGGTTCCGCTCATCGGCCGCATAATTCCCGTGATTGCCGATGATTTCGTCGATCCCGCTTTCGGCACCGGCGCGGTCAAGGTGACTCCCGCGCACGATCCGAACGATTTCGCCCTTGGATTGCGGCATCATCTCCCGCGCGTCGTCGTGATCGATTCTCAGGCGAGGATGACTCCGGCGGCGGGGCCTTATCAAGGCCTCGATCGCTACAAAGCGCGCGAAGCCGTGCTGCGTGATCTCAGCGAGCAGGGCCTGCTCGAAAAAACCGAGGACCATAACCTGAACATTGGAACGTGCCAGCGATGCAAAACCGTGGTCGAGCCGCTGGTCTCGCTGCAGTGGTTCATGAAGATGCTGCCGCTGGCGAAGGCCGGGCTTGCTGCAGTAAGCGACGGGCGCATCCGCATATCTCCGGAAAGCGGCGTGAAGAAATACGCCAACTGGATGGAGAATATCCATGACTGGTGCATCTCGCGCCAGCTTTGGTGGGGCCACCCCATTCCGGCGTGGTATTGCAATGCTTGCAGCGAGGTGCTGGTGGCGCGCGAGCGGCCTGCCTCGTGCGCGAAATGCGCATCGGCGGATCTCAGCCCCGATGAGGACGTTCTCGACACGTGGTTCAGCTCGGCGCTCTGGCCGTTCGCCACGCTCGGCTGGCCCGAGCGGACGCCGGACCTCGAGCGCTTCTATCCCAACAGCCTGATGGTGATGGGCGAGGATATTCTTTTCTTCTGGGGCGCCCGCATGATCATGATGGGCCTTGAGCTCACCGGGGAGGTTCCCTTCCGCGAGGTTTACATTCACGCCTTGGTGCGCGACGCCGAACGTCAGAAGATGTCAAAGACCAAGGGCAACGTGCTCGATCCGCTCGAGGTCACGGCGCGATACGGCACCGACGCGGTGCGCTTCGCGCTCTCGATCAGCGCCGCGCCTGGCACGGATATCGCGTTCAGCGAAGACAAGGTCGAATCGTATCGCGCCTTCGCGAATAAGATTTGGAACGCCGGCCGTTTCATCCTGATGAACCTCGAACGCCAGCCCGAGTCGGCGCGGGATTCGCTCAAAACCCTTCTCGAGCCGGTTGAAGAGCTTGGATTCACAGCCTCGGGTTCCGAGCACGGCGGCGAAAACGCGCGCGTCACGCTCGCCGACCGCTGGATTTTTTCGCGGCTCGCCGCCGTCACCTCGCAGATGAACGACGCTCTCGCGGACTACCGCTTTCACGAAGCCGCTTACGCGATTTACCATTTTTTCTGGCACGAGTTCTGCGACTGGTATCTCGAATGGGTTAAGCCGGAGATTACCGGAGCCGCAACCGGCGTGAAGCCGTCCGCCGCGTGGATCAATCTCCTGCGCGCTTTCAAGGCATCTCTCCACCTGCTTCACCCGTTCATGCCGTTTATTACTGAGGATCTCTGGCATCGCCTGCCGCGCGAAGAGACAGCAGCTTCGATTTCGCTGTCGCGTTTTGGGCTGGTGGGCGCGCGGGCGAGCGACCCGGTTTCGGAGAAGGAGTTTGAGGCCGTGCGCACGCTGGTGGTGGCGGTTCGCAACGCCAAGGCTGAGCGGGGTTTGCAGCGCGAAAAGCCGAGCGCCCAGGTGGCGACGGACGATCGGAATCTGGTCGCGCTCTTCCGCGCGCAGCTCGAAACGATTCTGAGCCTTGCCGGTCTCACCGCGCTGAACTTTGTCGCGGGCCGCCTGCCGGCCGGCGCCGATCTGGTTCTTGTGAACGCCTCAATCGACTTGCGACTGTTTCACGAAACTGTCGTCGATACCGGCGCCAAGCGCGCTCGCCTGGACAAAGAGATAGCCAAAATCGAGCAGTCGCTTGCGCAGATGGACCAGCAACTCCAAAACCAGGACTTCATCGCGCGCGCCCCGGCCGACGTTGTTCGGAGCACGCGGAAGCGCCGCGAAGAACTTTCGCTGCATCGGGACAAGCTCCTGAAGTCGCTCGAAGAAACCGAAAATGCCGCCCCGGCGCAATCGTGATCCCCGCCCCACCGACCGGCGAATAGACAAGCTGATCCACCTGCTGGTGGAGAATGCAACCGTCGTCGTGCCGGGACCCAAGATTGCCGAGGAGCTTGGGGTCACGCGTTGGAACGTCTGGGCGTGGATCGAGCAACTGCGGAGCCTCGGCGTCGAGATTCAGGCTTATCGGGGCGAAGGCTACCGCCTGAGGCGGCTGCCAGACGTGCTCACGCCCGCGCTCGTTCAAGCCGCGCTCGGCGATGGCGAAATCGGAAGAAAAATTATCCATTTTTTTACGATCGATTCCACGAACGATGTGGCGGGGCGCCTGGCAGAAGATGGCGCGGCGCACGGTACCGTAGTGGTGGCGGAGCAGCAGACCGCGGGCCGCGGGCGATTTGGCCGAGCTTGGTACTCCGAGAAATCGACTGGAATTTACGTCTCTGTCGTTCTGCGCCCGCCGCTCGCGCCGGCTGCGGCGCCGATCCTGACCTTAATGGCGGGGCTTGCGGTTCGCCACGCCCTGGCGGAAGCGACAGGTCTTGCCCCCGACATCCGCTGGCCGAACGATCTGCTGATCGGCGGCCGCAAGGCGGGTGGTATTCTGACGGAGATGAACGCCGAGCTCGACCGCATCCACGCGGTGGTGCTTGGGATCGGCTTGAACGTGAACCATCGCGAGCTGCCGGCCGAACTGCGCCACCTCGCTACGTCGATGCGCATTGAAACCGGCAGGAACTTTTCGCGGGTTCAGATTCTGGCGGCAGTTCTGGCGAACCTCGAGCGCTATTACCGCATTCTGCTCGAGCAGGGAAGCGCCGCGATCGCCCGGGCTTGGGAAGAGCAATCGTCGTTCGCTCGCGGCAAGCGCGTGAGGGTGAAAACGGAATCAGGCGAATCGCGGGCTCTCACCGAAGGCCTTGAGTCGAACGGAGCGTTGCGGCTGCGTTTTGATGACGGGCGCCGGGTCTCGTTGGTTGGCGGTGAAGTGATCGAGATCAAGTGAGCTGCCGCCGGCGGAATTTGTCCGCCCGGCACGCGCTGTACTGAGGACATCGAGCGATGCTGCTGGTTATCGACGTCGGAAACACGAACACGGTCCTCGGCGTCTACCAGGGCGCCGAGCTGCGCGGACACTGGCGGCTTTCCACCGTGCGCGCGCAGACGGCCGACGAGTATGGCATCCTCATCCGCAACCTGCTGGCGCTCGACGGCATGGCGGCGTCCGCAGTCAAACACATGATGGTCGCAAGCGTCGTTCCGCCGCTCAATGCGCTGATCGAGGAGATGGCGGCGAAATACTTTCACGTGTCGCCGGTGTTCCTGGAGCCCGGAACGCGCACCGGCATGGCGATTCATTACGATAGCCCGCAGGATGTCGGAGCGGACCGCATCGCCAATTCGGTGGCCGCGTATGAAAAACTGGGTGGACCGTGCATTGTGGTCGATTTCGGCACTGCGGTGACCTTTGACGTCGTATCAGCGAACGGAGAATACCTGGGCGGCGTGATTGCGCCGGGGTTGGGCGTCTCCGCCGAGGCGCTGTTCCAGCGCGCCGCGCGCCTGCCACGGGTTGAACTCCGGGAGCCGGAGAGCGTCATCGGATCGAATACGGTGGGCAGCATGCAGTCGGGGCTTTTTTACGGCGCCGTCGGGCTAGTGGATGGAATTCTTGACCGGATCCTCGCCACTGTAGGCAAAGACGGCAAGGACGCCAAGCTCGTGGCCACCGGGGGCCAGGCGAAGCTGGTCGCGGGAGCGTCGAAGTACAAGCTGCCCGTCGACGGATTACTGACGCTCGAAGGCCTGAGGATTATTTACGAGCGCAGCCGCGCCACGAGCCGGCGCAAGCTGGGGTGAACGGGTGGAGAATTATTTCAACTACTTTACCGAGGTCGAGGAGTGTTTCCGGCGTCAGCGAGGAACGCCGTCGCTACTTTCGAGCTTCGATTGGGCGCTGATTGAATCGTGGAAGGAAGCGGGGATTACGCTGGCCGCCGTTTGCACGGGTATCGAGCGCGCGTTCGAGAAATACGCGCGCCGCCCTCGCCCCTTTGCCAAGATCAACGGACTCTCTTACTGCGCGCAGGAAGTCATGACCGCCGCCGACGAGGCCGCCCGCGCCGCCGTCGAGAACGGAACCGTAACCGGCAAGCTGAGCCGGATGGAACCGGCGATCCCCGGCGCGGAGCTGGTGGCCTTCGTCGAGCGCTGCCGCGAAGCTCTGCTCGCCGCGGCCGAGCGGATGCGCGAAGCGGGCGAGGACGTGATGGCCTCCGATCTGACGAAAGACGCCGAGGCTCTGCGCGAAGTCGCGGCCCAGGGTGGCGACGAGCTCGCAACCGGCCTCGAAAACCTCGAGCGAACGCTGACGGCGATCGAAGAACGCCTCTGCGCCTCGCTCACACGCGGAACGCCGGTTGAGGTGATGGTTCGGCTGCGCGAAGAAGTCGACCGCGGCCTCGCTACCTGCCGCCGTACCATGACCGCGGCGCAAATCGAGTTAGTGGAGCGGCAGTTCTTGAAGAAGCGTCTTTTCGAGCACTACCGGGTGCCGCGGCTGAGCCTGTTCTACCGGTGAGGCACGCGCACCGCAACGTCGTCATTCCCGCGCAAGCGGGAATCCAGCCGGAAGATGCATTCCTATATCACTTTCGCGGGGATGACGGGTTTGTGATTTTTCATCGAAGAATGGCCGCCCTTCACGGCTCTTTTCGCCGTTGAGGCGGCGGATCACTCCTCGACGCCCAGCAGAATGGACGCAGCGAGCACCGTGGTCCAGAGACCGCGCTTGTCCCCCACGGCGGATTGGGTGATGTTCATCGTTCGCACAATCCTATTCGAAATTCGGTAGATTTCCTTTTTCTCGTCCCAGCTTCTGTCGGGATCAAACTCCACCCCCAGCGTGGTCGCAAGCATTTCCGCTGCCAGCTCTTCGGCGTAGTCGCCAGCAAATTCTTCGGTCTGCCCGAAAGAATGGTGCTCGGAAAGATAACCAAACATATCCCGGTCGGTAGGAATCGCCACACCCACCGAGGCGGCGATCAGGCGGTGCGGCTCGCGCGTGGAGTTCTCGCTCATCACGACGAACGTCACTTGTCCAGGGCTGAGCTCCTTCGCGCCCTCGCTGCGCGAAACCAGCTTGCACCGCGGCGGAAAGATGCTCGAGACGCGCACCAGGTTGCAGGCTGCGATCCCCGCCGACCGCAGCGCCAGCTCGAAGCTGGTCAGCTTCTCACGGTGTTTGCCGACGCCTTTCGTCAGGAACATCCTCTTGGGAACAAACATGTCGTGTCCGTTTCTGATGGGATGGAGCCGCCGCCTTGGGGTGATGAGGCTCTCGGCAATTCGTCCGGGACGAACTGTAAAAGTACAAAAGTCGCGCCGGGTGTGTCAATGATAAACAAGCGCAGTCGGTAATCCCTCGGTTTCGGGCGTGTAGAGGAGGCTTTATGCCGCCTCTGTGCGTGGCGGGGTTAACCCGCCGCTACAAACGCCGCCGGAACTGAGACATCCCGGCGCCGCGGTTCTTTCTTGACAAGAGATGCTCGCGCTGGTTATTTGTAGGTGTATTCGCTCGAACTGGGAGGTCGTCTAACGGTAGGACTGCAGACTCTGGATCTGCGTATCGGGGTTCGAATCCCTGCCTCCCAGCCATTCATTCTGAATGATTTGCTTGAACCCGGCGGATTCCTTCCGAAATGCGTATTGCGGTGGTATTGCGGATTCCGGCGAAGAGGTCAGGCCGTCGATCTTGTCGATGAATGAAATATTGGCTCCCGGAATTAGGTGTCCGTAAACGTCAACGGTCACCTGGATAGAGCGATGCCCCATCTGGTCGCGCACGTAAGCGAGCGATGCGCCTGCCTGAATGAGCAAACTCCCGAATGTGTGCCGCAGGTCGTGAAAACGGAGCTGCGAAGTCGCGCCATGGTTTGGGAGGGCGGGGCTTTAACCCCGCCCTTCCGCAGCCTCAACCCGGTGTTCGCGATCGGCAACATTTTCCAATCAACTTTCAGCACGCTCCCTGCTGGGCCACACGAGGCCACGAGAGATGCGACGCAGTGCGGTGCAAGGCGCGGCCACGGCAACCGGACATTACGGGCGAAAAATGGATGCGAACGCCGGGCAAGATTCCGGGCGGTCGGGTATCATCCCCAGAAGTGATTGTGCGGGGGTGGCGGAACTGGTAGACGCAAGGGACTTAAAATCCCTCGGCCCGCAAGGGCTGTGCGGGTTCGATTCCCGCCCTCCGCACCAATCTTTTTGTTAGACTTAGGTCCAACACGGGAACCTCCACTGGCACAGGATTTTGGGGACTGGGTAAAGAATTGGGTAAAAACCCCTCGATCTTTTGCACCGCCGTAGTAAGACTCTCGCCACTAAAATGGCAGAGTTTTGTTGGCCGGCGGACCGCGAGCGCTGCCGCGAAGTGTAGCGCAGAGTTTTAAAAGCAAAACTCTGCGCTACACCATCCTACACGGTCCGTCGCAACAAGAAGACAGTTTGGTCGTCGGCCTGTTTTCCGTAGCGGAGGGCAGCCCTCCGCATCTCTGCAGAAACGCCGCTCAAAGATTCGTCGGCGTTGCCGGCAAGGATGCGCTTCAGGGGTTCCATGCCGAACTCGCGACCCTTGGAATCGAAGACCTCGGTCAGGCCGTCGGTGACAATGGCGAGAATATCGCCACATTCAAAGCGCACGGCGCCTTTGTCAAATCGCTGATTCGTGCTGACCGAGATGGGTAGATTGCCGACGAAGAGTTCTTGAACATCGCCGTGCGATTTCCGAAAATGCAGAAGCGGTAGATGTCCTGCTAGCCCGAACTTCAATTCGGGGCCACCCGCCCAGCTTGCATAGGCAAATGTGATGAACATGTTAGATTCCGTCATGGGCTTAAGCACTCTATTTAAATCATCAAGCAACTCTCCTTCCGATCCTTCGCACGCCAGCCTCATCCGGACCGCGCTCTTGGTCATACTCATCAGGACTCCCGCCGTTACGCCGTGCCCTGAAACGTCCGCGACATAGCCAATCCATTTATCATCTGCCTCAACGAAGTCCACCAGATCTCCCCCGACCTCTCCGCTCGGCACGGATAGCCCGAAGAACTCGAATCCCGCAGTGTGGGCGGTTACTTTTGGCACAAGGGTTCGATGGATGTCGCTGGCCAGTCTGATCTCGGTGTACGCGGTAAAAAACCGCTTGCCCTCCGATTGAAAAAACGCTACGAACAATATATATCCTGCAAGAATCATGACCATCGCCACTGCCGCATCAATCGTCAGTTTATGGCGGACCGCAGCCGAATTGAACGGCAGGTCAAGTGTTTTACGATCGAGGCCGAGATGCCACCATATTTCGGCGGCTTGTATGGCGGCCATTGCGATGATGGACTTGATCATGCGCCTTATGAGGATGTAGGCCCACACGACCGAGAAACCGCCTCCGACCACCACATTCAAGGCGACTTGCGTGGATGTGAGCGCATGAACATTTAGAGTGTCCTCGATGAAGGCAAACGAGCAGAAAAGAGAGAATATGGCCGTCAGAAATACAGCGACGGACCGCCGTGGCACGGTTTCCCAAAAGGCTTTAAGGTCCGTGGACCTTCTCATCCATTTATTCGCCATCCGCTACTTATACGTCATGGAAGGTGCGTGTGCAAGACTTATCCAGGCGCTCGAATCCGTGAGCCGCAGCGGGTGTAGCGCAGCGCGGCCCTTCGGCCGCAACCAAGCCGCCGCTAATGGAAGCTGTCATTCTGAGCGAGCGGAGCGAGCGACGAATCCCTGTATCTGTTGAAGCCCGCGAAATGCGGGGATTCTTCCCGGAGTTTACCCTGAGCGCAGCCGAAGGGCTCAGAATGACGCGCTCCATAATGTTTGCCGAAAAAACAAGCATTTACGACCTTGCAATGCCGAGTTTTGTTTTTGAAACTCTGCGTTTCTGTTCTGGATCATCACTTTCCTCGTAGGGGCGCTACTTGCTGCGCCGACACGGCCGTCGCGGACCGCTCCGCCCGCCGTGCCGACGTGTCAACGGAAAATCAGCGGGGCGTGAATTGTTGGTCATTTTGCGGAGGCGCGCGGGCATGGCGTTTCCTCCAAACGGCTATAAACCGGCGTAAACCCGTATCGGTCGCCCTCCGAGTCGTATCCCATGATTTGCAGGACGTCGGAAACAAATCGCTGCCCCGGCGGGCGCTCAAGCTGGATGACGAGATTCAAGGAATCGGCGATATTGGACTTGATTGCCCGATACGGCAGCTCGCGAAGACGGCTGGGGACGGGAAGGTGTGGGAGGAATCACTCCAAGGAAGGCCAGTTTCGGCTTTGGCAGGCTCAGGTAGGGCAAAGCCGCCCTGTTCAGTGGCCCGCCAAGCTCCGAGCCAGCTGCCAGTTCCATTTTGGGTGGTCATGTGATAGGTTACCGGCCGGGCCGGAGTCCATACTGGAAATTCCGGTATAGTGCTCCTTTCTGGGCCGCCGGCCCCGCAAAGGGTGGGAGGGCGCAAGCCGCCCGAAACGCGCCGGAGCGGGGGAGCGCTTATCCGGTAGAGATCGATGACGTTAGCTTCTAGCAACGGAAATCCCGCCGCTTCGCACCCACAGGAACCCGGCCCTCGCTCCGTTAATTTCGAGCGGCGTTGCGGAGAGGCCGAAGTCACGGGCGAACGCCGCTTCGCTCCTCTTGGGGCGGCGCTCAAAGTGTTGATGGTCTGGCCGAAGATTCCCTCATCATTCTGGGGATTCCAGGGCATGATGAACCTCCTGCCGGAGAAAACGACCATGCCTCCGCTCGGGCTGATCACCGTCGCCGCCCTTTGCCCGAAGAACTGGACCCTCCGGCTAATCGACGAAGCCTTTGACGAGCTTCGCGATGCCGACATCCTCTGGGCTGACTTGGTCATGGTCAGCGGGATGCACGTCCAGGAGCACGGAGTGATCGAGACATTGACCCGCGCCCGCCGCCTGGGTAAGCGCACCATGGTGGGCGGGCCGTACGCCAGCAGCGAGCCGCAGGTCCTGCTGAAGTATGCGGATCATGTGGTGGTGGGGGAGCCGGATGAGGTTTTCCTTGAAATCGTCGCCGATCTGGAGAACGGCGCGGCGCGGCGCCTCTATACGATCACGGAAAAACCGGATGTGAGCAAAACACCGGTTCCGCGTTTTGAGCTGCTGAAAATTGAAAATTACGTCGTCATGCCGGTGCAATTTTCCCGCGGCTGTCCGTTCCAATGCGAGTTCTGCGACATCATCACCATCTATGGAAGAAGGCCGCGAACCAAGCAGCCCCGCCAGTTAATCGCGGAGCTCGAAGCCTTACTTCGCCTGGGTTGGAGGAAGCAGGTTTTTGTGGTTGACGATAATTTCATCGGAAACCATAAACTGGCTCTCGATCTGGCGCTGAAGCTGGAGGAATGGCAGAAATCCCGGAATTATCCGCTGTTTTTTTACACCGAAGCGTCGATCGATCTCGCTCAAAGGTCCGAACTGATTGAAGCCATGGTGAGGGCCAACTTCTTTTACGTGTTTGTCGGCATTGAGAGCCCGTCCAAGGAATCTCTGACCGAAGCCAAGAAATTCCAGAACATGCGGCGCGATCCGCTGGAAAGCATTCTCTTCATCCAGCGCAAAGGCCTTTGGGTGACGGCGGGTTTCATCATGGGTTTCGACTCCGACACGGAGGGCATCTTCGAGCAGCAAGTAGAGTTTATTGAGCGCGCTGCCATCCCCTGGGCGATGGCCGGCTTCTTACAAGCGCCGCCCACGACGCCGCTTTACGCCCGCATGGAGAAAGAAGGCCGGCTGCTGAAAGACAGCCCCTCGAATGACAACTTCGACGTGCCCAATTTCAAAACGCGCCTTCCGCTTCCCGTCCTCATTGAGGGCTTCCGTGAAACCCTCGCCTCCCTTTACTCACCGTCCTCCTTCTATAACCGGGCCTACCGGTCGCTCGATCAGTGGGGAATCAGTAAACGACAAAAGGTGACGCAATACCCCTTCGGGCTCAGCCTCGGCATCGTGCTTCGCTCCATCCTTCACCAAGGCGTCCTCTCTTCGTACCGGAAAGCCTACTGGAAGTTCCTTTTGCAGCTTCTCGGCCGCTGGTCGTTGAATCCCGCAAAGTTGTGGATGGGGTTTACGATCCTGCTTTCAGGACATCACTTCATCCGTTATGCGAAGAACCTGAGAGTCCACCTGGATTCTGAGCTGAACGAACTCCGGACTGAGGATGGAACCGCCGGCCATTCCACTTTCGCTGCCAAGGCTTCAGCTTAAAGTCGGCTCTGCGCAGGAATCCGCAAAGGGAGCCAGGTAGCGCAGACCGCGTTTTTCGGTCTGCGGCTTTGAGGCATTGAGCGACGCCGCGAAGGGATGTACGCTAAGGCGGTGTGCAGGCTGCGGCGCCTTGTCTCCCTCCAACCGGAACTTCGGAATCATCCCACCCAACACGAGGATGGCGCGACGATCAGGAACTCCTGAAATGGCTTAACTCTCTGTAATCGTTTTGTGCCTCTCACGAAGGGGAGCCGCCTGTTTCCAGGCGACTCCCCGCTCCGGCAGCAACAAAACGGTCTGCGGAACAAAAGGCCGATTTTGTGCCCGGACACAAAATCGGCAAGCTCCTTCAGTGCCGTGCTGTCCATGCTCTGGCGCGGATTCGCGGCAGACGGCTCAATGCCGTCCAGCGGGATTTCCTGAACGATTGTGTTCTCACTCTCTTTCGGTACTTCAATTGCGGGCGTGCTGCTCATGATGTGTTGCCTCCTCTCAGATTTGAATTTGGAATGTGAAGGGCGAGCGGCCAGCGCCAATTCAGGCAGCCAGCCGCCCGCACGATTGAGTTCAGGCTGACTGCTCCTTTTCGAGGGACTCAGCCCATTTGAATTGCTCGGAAAAGTGCTGCTTCAGGTACCGATCACAGGCAACGATTTCGCGCATCGGAGCCGAGATATCCTCGTACTCTCGCTGTGCAATGCTATAGAGGTTTTCGTCGCGGCCGGGCAGGTTGTCGCCATAATCGCCGGCGATGGCTATGCGGTCACCGGCCCAAGAGCCGACAAGATGAGCGTGCGGGGTTCGGACGCGCTTGATGCCGCACTTGCCGCGCTCCCAGTCCTCAAGCGGAGTGTCGGGCATGGCAACGTGAAGATCACCCAAGCCCCGCCCGTTGTCCAGAGCTAGCAGGATGGCGAGCGCGGTGAGCGTCGCTCCGCCGTCTCCGAATTCCAAAAGTTTCAATCCGTCGCCCATTTCGGTCGGGCGAATGAATAGTTGAGCGCGACAGCGGCGAAATGATTCTGAATCTTCCGAGAGAACCCATTCGACAACCGAGTATAGCGGCGCATGTTTGTGCGCACTGTCCAATTTTGCCTTTCGATGAAGCTGGTTGAGATGTGTTTGGGGTCTGGTTTGCCGCTAATCGCCTTTCGCTCACAGGACATGCACTTGGCCGGACTGTACCTTGTTTCATCTTGGCTGGACTCGTAGAGTTTAACTAACATCGCGTAGTCCACTTCGCAGCCGAATGCTCCCTCAATCGCCTCAAGGTAGCGTTTCAGCCCGGCGCGGTTCCATCCGTGGCGCGAAGCACCACGAGCGTCATATCGTCATACTGTTCCGTGCCTGCGGTGAAGGTCTCGATCGCAGCGAAAATGTGCCGGACGATGTCGCCGGCGGAACACGAGTCTGCCCGGCGGACGACCTCGATCAACCGCTGTTCGCCCCATTCCTCGCCAGCCCGATTCATCGCCTCGGTAATTCCATCCGTAAAAGCGACCAGCACCCCTCCCTCTTCCAGAGTGTCGCAGCCTTGCTGATAGGAGACCCGGTCGAACAAGCCGACTGCGGTGCCCCCTTCACTCAACCTTCCGGGCGCCACCGGGTCGCCGCGCCGGTTGAGAAGGATGGGAGGGTTATGGCCGGCATTGACGTAAGCCAGCCTGCGGGAGGATGGGTCATACTGGGCATAGAAGAGGGTCGCATAGCGCTCCGAGGCAGAGGCTTCGAAGACGAGGCGGCTGACGGTGCTCACCACGTGCGGCAGGTTGAAATCCGCACGAGCGGCTTCGCCTCGCAGCCAGGCGTGCAGAGTGGCCATCATCAGCGCCGCGGAAATACCCTTGCCGGAAACGTCGGCCACGGCAACGCCGAGCTCGCCGTCGGGCAAAGCGAAGAAGTCATAATAGTCGCCTCCGACGCCCAGGGCGGGGCGGCAGATGCCGCAGTAATCGAGTCCTGGAACCGGAGGAAGCTGCTGGGGAAAGAGCCGTTCCTGCACTTCGCGCGCAATCTCGAGCTCGCGATTCAGACGTTCGCGCTCCGCCGCCTCGCGCGCCAGGGCGGCGCTCAACTGGGCGTTTTGCAGCGCCAGGCCGGTCTGCGAGGCCACCGACTTCAGCAGCCGGATGTCCGACCGGGAATAAGGTTGTTCCGACCGCTTCTCCCCCAGGCTGACAAAGCCGAGAAGATCTTCGTTCGCGGCAAGCGGCAGCAGGAGCTGGGCGCGGAGCGCCTCGAGCCCGGCGCG
>JBOGKE010000145.1:0-10583 GCA_050745265.1 Terriglobia bacterium | reverse complement strand
CCATGCTCGTGAAGGTGGATAAGCTGATATTCCGTAATGTAGGCCCCCTGCGGGACCACGAACAGGAATTCAGCAGGCGTGGCCACCGCCGTGGGACTGTCTTTTCCTCGAACTTCCCCGTTGATGTCACCCTTGACGATATGGATCGTCGCCACGCCTCGGGCCGCCTCGCGCGCTCCGATACCGGCGCGTGCGGAACGGCAGGCTCGGCCACAGCATGCCCCCCACGGAGCAGACACGCTCACCGCGGAAGCGAAAAAGCAATGTAGACTCCACCCGAGGCGGTCCTGAATGCCGCCTTGGATCCGCCCGCTGCAATCACAACGTATTGACGGCCGTCAACCTCGTAAGTAGCTGGAGTCGCATTCCCGGCGAAGGGCAGCGTGGCTTCCCAGAGCAACTTACCGGAACGCTTGTCGAACGCGCGGAATTTGTCGTCAAAGTTGGTGGCCGCAATAAATAACAGCCCTCCGGCGGTGACGATTGGCCCGCCGTAATTCTCGGTGCCCGTATTCTTCATGCCCTCTGCGGCGAGCTTGGGGTACTCACCAAAAGGAATCTTCCAGACATAGTTGCCGGTATTGAGGTCAATCGCATTCAGGGTGCCCCAAGGTGGGACGACGGCAGGGTAGCCTTGGGGATCCAGAAACTTTTTGTATCCCGTGAAGATATACTTTCTTGCTGCTCTGACCGCAGGTGATGCAGAGTTTCCGACGGCCTCATTCTTACCATTCGCCACATACCGGACCAGTGCAGATAACTGAGCGGCGGGAAGGCTGGAGAAGCTGGGCATTCTTCCGCGGCCCTGCCGGATGATTTTGGTGATCTCGGCTGGGCTTAGACGCTGCCCAATGCGCACGAGCGACGGAAACTGTGGCGGCGACCCATTCATGTTGTCACCGTGGCAGAGAGCGCAGCGGTCCAAATACAAGCCGCGAGCGGTTCTTCCTTCGCCCGTATTCCTCGCCAGTTCTCCCGTCGAAGGTACATCGTTGGCGTTCACATATATGATTCCCGTCTCCGGGTCGACGGCCGGTCCACCCCACTCCGCGCCGCCGTCGAAGCCCGGAAAGATGACGGTTGGTTTGCCAACCCTGAACGGTACAAATTGACCTTCACTGATGAAGTTCCCGAATTGTTCCTCCGCCCACTGGTGGGCTTCGGGCGTCCGATTCGTGAGCATGTCTTCTGTGAGAAGCTGGCGCGCGAACGGAGCGGGCCTCGTGGGCAACGGCTGCTCCCGAGCGGCTACTTCTCCCGGAACGGTGCTGGGCGGATACTTTCGGTACTCAATCGGAAACAGCGTACGCCCGTTGGTCCGGTCGAATAGGTAAACGAATCCTTGCTTGGTGGTCTGGGCGACAGCGTCAATTTCTCTGTCACCGTGCTTGACTGTTAAGAGCACCGGCGCGGCCGGGAAGTCCCGGTCCCACAAGTCGTGCCGCACCTCCTGGAAATACCAAATCAGCTTGCCCGTCGCCGCGTCCAAGGCTAGCAGGCAGTTGGCGAAGAGATCGTTACCGAACTCACTCGCTTTGTAGAAGTCCGGCGCCGCCGAGCCCGTGGGGACATAAACGATGCCGCGTTTCGCATCGAGCGCCATGCCGCCCCAGTTGTTGGCTGCGCCCGCGTACTTCCAGGCATCCTTAGGCCAAGTGTTGTAACCGAACTCCCCCGGACGCGGGATGGTATGGAACGACCAGCGGACCCGGCCGGAGCGAACGTCGTAGGCACGAATGTCACCGGGAGCGCAAGGAAGGTCCTCCGGCTCCATGCCGCCCACGATCAAAAGGTTCTTGTAAATAATCGCGGGGCTGGTTAATGCGATGATGACGGCGGAAGGGTCACGGCCGAGGTTCTCGCGCAGGTCAATTCGACCGCTGCCGCCAAAGCTCAGGATAGGCTTTCCGGTGTCAGCATTGAGCGCGTAGACGAAATTCATGATGCCCACGAAAATGCGCTTGTCCGAGCCGTTGGCCCAATAGGCCAACCCTCGGCTTGGCTGCGTTCCCTGTATGCGCGAGTCGAACTTCCATAGCAGTTTTCCCGTAGCGGCGTTAAGTGCGAATACCTTCTGCGAAGGCGTCAGCCCGTAAAGCACGCCTTTGATGATCAGCGGCGTGGTCTCCAGGCCATACGATCCGGATCGCTTCTCGCCCGTGCCGTATGTCCACGCGACGCGGAGCCGGCTCACGTTTGTCCGATTGATCTGGCTCAAGGGAGAAAAATGGTCGCGCGCTCGGCCTCCGCCGTACGCCCAAGAGCTCCCGGTTTGGTCGCTCTGTCTGCTATTGGATCCCGGGAGGCGCGAAGCCCGAGCCGCATCGGTGCGTGCCATAGCTAATGTGAAGACCACCAGAACGCTGATGGCAGTGCTGGTTGCCGCGAATACTCGTCCCGTTCTCAATGCAGGCTCCTCACACTTCAGGCAATCTGTAAATCCGGCCGCACCGCAGACCGCCGCGGTCCATTGCGTTCACGCGTTTTCTGGGCCAAGCGGAAGGCCGAGCGACAGCCCTAGCGAGCGGCCCACGCCTCGAATATACCGGGCGCCTTCAGCGTACTCCTCGGCTGTCTTGAGGTGTTCGAGCATCAAGGGCACGTCGGTGGGAAGGTCCGCCAAGCATCGCAGATAGCTCTTGTAATCGATGCCGCCGCGTCCGGGAATCACTTCACGCAGGCAGACCTGCACGTATTCCTCCCACTGAAGATCTTTCGCGTGGCAGGAGAGAATCCAGCGGCCCAGTTTTGCGAAACAGCCGCGGATGACGGCGCCATTGTTATACATTCGCTCGGGGCTGTTCATCGCGTTGCAGACGTCGAGATGGACGCCAAACGCCTTGCGATCGACGCGCCTGATCAGTCTGAGATAATCGTCCGGCCCGCTAGGAAAGTTGAAGGGCATCATTTCAATGGAGAATTGGGCGCGGACCGGCTTCACCGCGTCGATCAGCTTGCGGCAATTCTCAACGGTTGCGTCGATGAACGCCTTGCTCATGTTTTTTGGATTCGGACCGTACCACACTTTGGGATCGTATGAGCCTGCAATGTCTACGCACGTGAGAGCACCCAGTTCGTCGGCGAGCGCGAGCCGTTCCGTTACGTATGCCAGGTTCCGGCGGCGCTTCGACGGATCCGGATCCATCATGTTGACCCAGGCACCTACTTCCGCGATGACGATCCCGCGAGCGGCGAACTCCTGCTTGATCGACTCGATCGGGGCCCTATCGGACAGTTCACTGCGGGAGCGTAGGCCGCGCGATAGCCCAATTCGTGATGCGCCTCGGCGATCACGCCCGGATCGCCCGATTTCTTGAATACCGGTCCGCCCAACCGCAACGCCGTTCGCTGTCGGCCCCTGAAATGTTCGCGACTTCCCTCCGGGCCCGCCGTGAGTTCGCCCGCCGCCGACCGCGCCGGTACGCGCGGCGACGCTTTCAGCATCGGAATCGCGCCGCCCGAAAACAACGCCACCAGCAGGTTTCTTCGCTTCACAACGTTGTCCTTTCTCTCGCTGTTGCTTCACTGCTGGAGGTCCGCACATCAGTGCGAGGCGATTGGCGGCCTCTGGCGTGGAATTTCGACGGGCACAGGCCGCCGCTACGGAGAACGATGCCACTATATTCTGCGATGCTCAACAGGTCGTGAAACTATCATCCTGAAAAGCCACCTCTCACAAGCGCTCCTTGAGACGGCTATTTCTCTTCCCGAGCGTAGCGCTCATACGCCTCGCGAACGTGCGCCTGCCGGTAATCGCCGTGATGGATCAAAACGCGGTAGCGGAACACTATCGACTGTCCTTCGCGGACGGACCAACTGCCGTTTTGCTTCGGATCTCTCGTAAAGTAGCTCACGCCGAACGGATTCGCGGCAAACAGTCCGTAGCCGCGGGCGTGCCAGTACGTGGGGTGCCGGAAGCTCCGGGGGCTGTCGAAGATGGCGATACCGACGGGCTCGCCGCTGACCGTGCCGTAGTAGTCCACCCAGTCGGAGCGCGTGCCCCAGATGCCCTTTTCGCCCGTGGCCCGGTTCGAATCGACCATGTGCCCGGGCGGAGAATTCAACTCGGGCGCCACGCGAATCGCAAACGTTCCCTCTTTGGAATCGCCGAAATCCACTGGACCATAGTTCGCTTCGATTGCGAACTCGCAGTCAATCGTCCGGGACTCAGCGTCGCCTCCGAACGTGAAGCTCTGGATTTCGCTGGCGATACGCCGGTTGTTCGGGGTGACCAGATCGAACTCGGCGCGAATCGTTCCTGAGTCGGGCCCGCCTTCCACGGTATCTAGTTTGCGAAAGACCATGCGCCCGTAGGCCTGTTTGTGGCTCCCGTAAAACTTGTTGAATACTTCTTCACCCCAGAAGTCGAGGCCGTCGATATCGCCGTGCGCAAAATACAGGGGGCGCTGGTGCGGCTCGAGCCCCCGATCGTGCCAGTGCGCCTCGGGAACCGTGTTCTCCACGGGGAAGCCGCGTGTCACGATCGTTCCTTCGGCGCTGCGCAACGGCTGCAAATAGGGCTTTGCAACCGAGGGATCAAAATAATACGTGGTGAACGGCTTCCCGCCGACACGCACTTCAATCTGGTTTCCGTGCCGGTTCATCTGAACCGGCAGGTTGGCGCCCACCGCCGTCGCGCAAAACAAAGCGGCAGCGGCAATCATTGTTTTGTATCTCATCGCTTGCACATCCTCCCTCCCATCCAGGGCTGTGAATATCTCGACACGGTGCCAGCATGATATAAGAAAAGGGCGAGCTCTGAACACCGGATTTTCAAAGGCCGGGACGAAAGCGGTCATGCCAAACCGCGGCATGTCTGCGCCATCCGCGCCGCCGCTACAAGAAAGCGCGTGACTGAAATATGTAATCCTCAATAGTTCGGGGTTGCGTGCGGCCGCCCGCAGGGGGCATGATCCGAATGGTGTGGGTGCTTCTGGAAGATCTCGAAGCCGTCATTTGATTAAATGAGTATACTGTGAAGCTGATTGCACGACGGAAAGGAGCGCCATGAATCGTCGCGAGTTCGTTTACACGAGTGCCGCAGGCTTGGCTGGGCTGGCGAGCGCCAAGGCGGAACAGGCCGCGAGCCAGAAAAAAATTCCGGGTGGGTATGATCGGCTGCGGGTGGTACGGAAAGACGGACCTGTTCCGCCTGATCCAAGTATCGCCGGTGGAAGTGGTCTCGCTGTGCGATACGGATTCGCGCATGCTGGGCCGAGGCGGCGGAGTTGACGTCGCAGCGCCAAGCATCGCACAAGAAGCCGCGCACCTGCGGCGACTACCACAAGATGCTCGCCGAAAAAGATCTGGACATCGTGCTCGTAGACACGCCGGACCATTTACGAGCTTGAGCAGTACCCGGAAGACCGGACCGAGAAGGACCTGGAGAAGCAAAGCGCTCCGGCCATCCGGCACCACATGCTGAACTTCCTGGCGGCGATTGCCACGCGCGGCAGGCCGGTCGCCGATATCGAACAAGAATGCCGGCGGTTGGCCGCCGCTACAGTGGGCAATGGCCACCATACTGGGCGGTCCTCCGCACAATTCAAAAGAGTGACGGTTTATGCGATTAAGAATTCCCCTCTTCGCCGCCGCGCTGATGCTCTCCGCGGCTTTGATGGTTGCGCAGAATCCCGACGTCGTGGTTCGTCCGAAAGAGATCGACACCATCCTAGTAAATCCCGGCATGGGGATTCAGACGTTTCAGCGATTCAACGGCGATGCGCTCAATCCGGGACTAAGGTGGTCTGAGGCGGGCCCCACGGCGGGGCTGCAGCCGCCGGCCGAGCGACCGGAGTTTCCGGAAAGCTCCATCTCGTACTGCCGCTGGTTTTGGAACGTGTTGGAACCAGAGCACGGCAAGTATAACTGGGCCATCATTGACCTCGCACTGAAGGAGGCTCGCCAACACCACGAGACGCTTGCCATCCGCATGATGCCTTACGATGAGCGACATCCGCTGCCCGAGTGGTACCGGAACTCCGGCGCACGCCGCGCGAACAAGCCCGGCGATGCGGACGGAACGATCTGGCAGCCGGACTTCAGCGATCCCTTGTATTTGAAGTATTGGGGCGAGCTCGTCGCCGCAGCCGGGGCCCGGTACGACGGAAACCCGCACCTTGAAATGGTGGATGTCTCCTCGGTCGGGTACTGGGGAGAAGGCTGGAGCGATTACATGCCCGCCTTCAAATACCAGAAGTCTCTGATTGATATCTACCTCGAGGCGTTCAAACGGACGCCGCTGTTGATGAACTTCGATCAGGCGAGGGCCCTGGCTTATGGGGTGTCGCACGGCACGGGCTGGCGGCTGGACTGCTGGGGCGACATGGGCATGCTACGGGGCGAGCGGACATCCGGGCGCTCGCTGATGCTCGATCGTTATCCCGAGCAGGTTGCCGAGACCGGGATCGAGAACTCCTGGATGCGCAGCCCCGTTTCGCTAGAAAGCTGCGGCGTTCCCGGCACCTGGCTCAAATATGGATACGACGTGAATTATATTCTTGGCCAGGCGCTGCGCTGGCACGTGAGCTCCGTCAATATCAAATCTTCCGCAATTCCTCCCCAGTGGAAAAAGCCGTTTGAAGAATTCGAAAAGAAAATGGGTTACCGCCTCGTCCTTCGGCGCCTGGAATATCCGCAGACGGTCGAACACGGGGAGATGATGCCCGTGAGCTTCTGGTTCCTCAATGCAGGCGTCGCCCCGGTCTATCGTAAATACATTCTTGCTGTCGAGCTTTATTCGGGAGAGGGCGAGGCCGTGCTCAAGACGTCGGCTGACGTTCGCAGTTGGCTTCCGGGCGACGCCGTGTTTGAGGGAACCCTTTTTGTCCCGCAGACGCTCAAGCCCGGCGATTATCACTTCCGGGTGGGGCTGCTCGATCCGCGCACCGAACACCCGGCCATCAGGCTCGCGATCGAAGGCCGCCAGCCCGACGGCTGGTACGAACTTGGAAGCATTCACGTCCAGTAGCCGGAAACGGGCGGGCTTGCGCTGTAATCAAACGCGATGCCCTCCGCCCTTCGGAGCAGAGCCGAGTAGCGCAGGGCGGCCCTTGTGCCGCCATCAAAGCACCTTTCATGCTGAGCCCTTCTGCTTCGCTCAAGGCAAACTCCGCGACGCATCTGCGCGCCGGCGATGTTGGCGCGCTTCCCAAGGACGACCTCGATGAGCGGAATCGTAACGAGCACAGGAAGGTGATGATGACCCAACGTAGATTGTGGATGATGGCGGCGGGCTGCGTACTTCTCTGCGGGATGGCTCTAGCGCAGGCGCCGAATACGCTCACGCCGCAGGAGACGCAGGAAGGATGGCAACTGCTGTTTAACGGGCAGGACTTGCAGGGATGGCACTCGTACCTGGAGAAGGGGCCGGGCCGCGACTGGTCGGTGGTGAACGGGGCGATCCAGCTACAGAAGACGAACCAGGATCCGCACGCGGATTATGCGGACCTGGTAACGGATGGGCACTATTCGAATTTCGATCTGAAGCTGGAGTGGAATGCGCGGCCGTGCATCGACAGCGGGGTGATGTTCGACGTGCACGAGTCGCCCGAGTATCGCAACACCTACGACACAGGTGTGGAGATGCAGATCGCGGATTTGGCGTGCACTGTTCCAGACAGCCGCATCTTGAAGGAGCGCTCTGGGGACATCTTCGACATGATCTCGGACAAGGTGGAGT
This sequence comes from Terriglobia bacterium, assembly GCA_050745265.1. Classification (GTDB taxonomy): domain Bacteria; phylum Acidobacteriota; class Terriglobia; order UBA7540; family UBA7540; genus RH2-MAG17b. The sequence continues at coordinate 2,902 of JBOGKE010000145.1, read as the reverse complement.
GGGTGAAGCCGGCGGGGGAGTGGAACCAGTTTGAGATTATCCAGGACCACGGCCACCTGCAGCTCTTCCAGAACGGGCACAAGGTGATCGAGACGCAGCTATGGGACAGGGGTTGGAAGAAGCTGATTGCGGGAACAAAGTTCGCCCGGATGCCGGGATACAGCAAGTACCACTCGGGGCATATCTCGCTGCAGGGGACCGAGCCGAAGGGGAAGCCGGGGCTGAAGATCCAGTACCGTAACATCATGATCCGCGACCTGCAGGCGGGGAGTCGCTGAATTCGGTACGGGACAACCGTTTTTGCCTGAGGGTCACTGGTCCGCCCGCTTCGGCCACTCCTTCTGCAGGAAGAGGTACCGGTCGCGGTGCACATCCGGCCTTGCGCCTGGCGTCGGACTCAGATGCATCACCCTCCAGCCGTCCGCCGCGTCGTATCGCGGCCACGTCGGCAGACCATCACCATTCGGATTCCCAGTCTTTGCAAAATTCGTCCAATACGTCTGCATCAACAGCGACAGCTTGTAGTCTTCCGGGCGCCACTTCGCCCCCAACCGCGAATTCAACGTTCCAAACACATACTCGATATCATCCGAGTGAAAGGCGCCCATCTTCGCGGGATGGTTCGGATCTCCCGGCGACCCGAGGTCGAACTTATACCGGTACACCGGCGCATCGCCGGTCTTCACCTGCGCTTCCAGCCACGCCCATGTCGAGTACGCGATGAAGCGGTCGCCGGCAAAGTCGTCTGCCACTCTAGAGGCCTGCTGATCGTCCGCCGCACGATATACCTTCAGAAATTCAGGGGCATCCGCTCCGAATTCCTTTTCGGCCAACGCCCTCAGGCTATCCATTGCCGGCTGCTGCAGCACAATCGAACCCTCGTCGTGATTCCATCCCGCCAGCAACGGTACATGTGCCTGCTTCCCCTGCGCGTAAATCTCTGGCACGCTCTCCGGGAAGAAATATCCGTCCATATCCGGCCAGAACCGCACCCGCCTCCCATTCACCTTTTGCATGGACGCCGTCAGGATCTTCTCCGCGCTCATCTCCCGCAACGTCGTTAGGTCCGTTGTCCCTAGAACAGCCTGCGCAAACCTCGCAGCGGACTCCTCTGCCGATTCCAGCGTCGAGAACGACCCCGTCGCCCCGCCGAGCGCCGATCCGCTTTCTCCGATTCCGCGCAAAAACAGCCCTTGCGCCGTCGGCGACGCCATCTGCGCGCTCACCGAAAACGAACCCGCCGATTCCCCGAAGATCGTCACATTACTCGGGTCGCCCCCGAAGTTCGCAATGTTCTTCTTCACCCACGCGAGCGCTGCCGTCTGGTCCATCAGCCCGTAATCGCCCGCCGCGTGATGCGGCGACTCGTCCGCCAACGGCTTCAATGCAAAAAATCCGAAAATCCCCAGCCGGTAATTCATTGACACAACCAGCACGCCCTCCGTCGCCGCCAGATGCTCGCCGTCCTGCCGCGGCTCCGATGTTCCGCCCGTGTTGTACCCGCCGCCGTAAATCCACACCATCACCGGCAGATTTTTGGCCGCCATCGGCGTCCATACATTCAGCGTGAGGCAGTCTTCGCTCTCGCCCGGATCGCGAAAGCGCATGTCCGCGTAAATGTGCGGTTGCATGCAGCGCGACCCGAAACTCGTCGCCTCCTTCACTCCTCTCCACTTCGCCGCCGCGCGCGGCGGCGCCCAGCGCAGGTTTCCCACAGGGGGCGCCGCGTATGGAATCCCCAGGAACTCTCGCACCCGCCCGTTCGCGCTCGTCAACCCGTGCACTTCGCCCTTATCTGTCTTCACCGTCAGCGTAGCGGCCCGGGCAGGACTTAGCAGCACCGGCACCGCCGCCGCCCATAAAACGATTCGCCATGCTCGTCGTGCAAACATCCGCAGCTCCTCTGCCCCGAATCAAACAGCGCGTATGTGCACGCGCTTGACGCCATTATAAATGGTCGCTATCGCTACGCGAAAAGACCAGCCTCGAAATCCCCCGCTGACTCGAACGGCGGACGGTGAAAGTAGCCGCTCTACGCGATGTCCAAGTCTGCAGGACCGACGGATCTATTCGGGCCGTCTGGTTCCCCTGCGAGCATAGGTTGATATCGGGGGCGCGCTCTTCGCAGCGCACCCCTGTCTCAGCGAAGAGAACCGGCGCCGGGGTCGGCCGTTCCGCTTGACACAACAACCCGAAGCTTTACTCTGTGCGCAGCACTTGCGTCAGTTCGGTTCCGGCGCCCATCTGCGCCGGGAGCCAGCAGGCTAACAGAGAAGTGGCCAGCACAACCGCACCGACTGCCGCGAATGCTGAAATCTCTAGCGGCTTTACACCGAAAAGGATGCTCTGCATGGCTCGCCAGACATAATACGCACCCACCAGCCCCAGCACGAGCCCAATTCCAGCCAGCAACAGGCCTTCGTACAGCACCAGAGCGATCACCCTCGGCCGCGTGGCGCTCAGAGCCATGCGCAGCGCGATTCATGCGATCGTTGGGCCACAGAAAATGCCATCACGCCATAGATCCCCAGCGCCGCCAGGAGCAGCGCCACCGCAGCGAAGCTGCTGAACAGAACCAGGGAACACCGGTCGCCCGACATTATATCATCGCGGATTTGATTCATGGTCTCAGGCTGTGCCAACGCAATTCCCGGGTCTACGGCGTGTCCTGCCGCCGCTATGCTCTTCAACATCGATAGCGGCTTCTCCGCCGTGCGCACACCGAATCCAGCCTGCCGCCACGGGACTTGCCAGAACGGAATCGGAATCTCTGGCCGCGCGTTCCCCGGATTCCGGGTCCTGCGGATTCACCTGCGATTCGAAATCGATTGCGTCAGTTATTTCGTTCGTTTCTTCCATAGTTTCCTCCCTTGGGGTGACTGTAGCGGCGGCCTCTGGGCCG
>JBOGKE010000144.1:0-37311 GCA_050745265.1 Terriglobia bacterium | reverse complement strand
ATCTACAGGACACCGAACACAGTCAGCAAAGCGTCGTCATACGCCCGCTGTTCAAAGCGCCGTTGCTGATCCAGCTTGACGACCTCGGCGCGACGAAGGCCGGGCAAATAACGCCCCTTGCCTTCATGGTTATTCGCACTTCAGCGGGCGAGGACGGCACCGGCAATTTTCAGGCGTGGGTTGCCGTGCAGGACGCCCCGGCAGACAAGGAAGCCGCGAAAGATTTTGCTCGCCGCCTCAAGAAGGCAAGCGCCGCCGACAGCACCGCCAGCGGATCGACGCGCATTGCCGGAAGCCTGAACTTCAAGGCCAAGTACGCACCGAATTTTCCGCGCATAGAGATCACGCATGCGAAGGCCGGACACACGACCAGCATGGCCGCGCTTGAGCAGGCCGGTTTTGTTGCCCCCCAAGAACAGCCGCGCCCTCCCCGGCCCGCGCTATCTTCGCGCCGAGAGCGTTATGTGCGTTCAGGCTGGAGAAAATGGCCGAGCTATGAAATGTGCCTTAGCGGAGCGCCGAAAGGCACCAGCGGCAACCCCAAGCGCAGCCAGGCGGATTTCACGTGGTGCCGGACGGCGATTGAATGGGGATGGAGCGTTGAGGCAACGGCGGGGCATTTGATCGAAGTCAGCACGAAGGCCAAGGAGAACGGCGAAGCCTACGCCATGTTGACTGCCACACGCGCCGCCGAGTCCGTAGAACGCAATCCCTACCGCCAAAGATCGACGCCCCGGCCCGCTTAGCCTCTTTCGAGCTCCGCTGTACGGCGCTCTATGAAGTTTGTGACCTCGGCCAGCATTTTCGTATCCGCCTTGGCACAAGCAGTTTTGAAACGGCGATGCAGGCTTTCAGGCAGGTCGATACTCAACCGGCGTATCGGTTCCGATTGTACGGCCCTCATCGATTCCCCAATATCCACTTTTGGGGAAATGTGGGTTTGTGTGTCCTGTCCGGTTCCAGTGCGTTCAAAAGCCGCGATAACGTCAGGCGACAGCGGCCTTGGTTTCGGCGCTTGAGTGAATGTTTTGCTCAATGAGAACCTCTATGAGTTCGTGAGCCAGTTTTTGTATCTCAATGGCAGCCTGGCCCGCCCCTGCCCATTCAAAGACGGTCTTGCCCATAGTCGTCGCTTCGGCGTACGCGATGCGCTGTTCGATTTCTGTCTCGAATATCGGAATGCCCAGGTCCGCTGCCATTGCCCGCGCATCCCGTCCGAGAACCGTTGACCTGATTTTCCGCGAGATCACAAACCCACATTTGAGGGTTGGCTTAAATTCTCGCGCTTCCTTCAACTGGCGCACAGTCAGGTCGGAAGACCACCGAGACGCCCCGCCCGGCTCGATTGGCACCACTACGAGATCGGAAGCCACGATGCATGACCGGGAAATCGTCTCCGCCTGGGGTGGCCCGTCAATCACCGTAAAATCAAAGTTGGCGGCGAGCCTCAGCGCGTCTTGCGCCATATTTTCGCGGGCCATCTTAACAACCTGAAAACTCGTTTCCGGGCGCAAGCTGGCCCAATCCGACGCCGTGCCTTGTTTGTCCGCGTCGATCAACAATACTTTCGTATCAGCCAGGAGGCCGAAGCAGGCTGCGACATTGATCGAAAGGTTCGATTGTCCAACTCCGCCTTTTTGGTTGATAAAGGAAATAACGGACGACATGAGCCACAGGCTGTTGACTTTGGAAAACCCACTTTACCTGATTCTGGCCTCTGTGCAAACGCTCATATGGAGGTTTGTGGGTATGTGGAAACGTCGGTATGCTCCTAACTCTAATCGCGGAGCGGCATTCCGAAGAACGTCAGATGATCGTTTGTGTGTTTGTGGTAAACCACATAACCACTCCCATGAGGTACACGTGAAACATTGGTGAAACCTGGAAGCGGGCAGGCTCCTGGCGTTGCCGCGCGTCCGGCAGCTACAATGATTCCCATGAAGAACGCCGTAGAGCAGGCCGAGGCAATCCGCGCCATCGTCAGGATCATCATCGAACAAGCCGTATTGGAGCGCCACCAGCGCAGCAGCGGAGCCTCGACCATCAGCATCAGTGACGGGCAGGTTCACGCCTATGACAAGATTGTGTGCGTGATGAAGCCCTTTCTGGAGCACGCAAGGGAGGGCGGGGCGGCCTCGACCCGGTCGGTGAGCACTATTTGAGCACTATTAAGCTTCGCGGGAGAGCGGAACTCGAAAACCCGGTATCTCCAATCGCCAGAACGGAGACAACAAAAACGCTATGTTTTTTGTTTTCAAATGACGTCCCCTTTCCCAAGCTGGACGTCGCGGGTTCGATCCCCGTCCCCCGCTCCATCTTTTCAGCAACTTAGGAACTATCCCCTGACGGGCCTGCCCCAAAATGCTCCATTAACCTGCTTTATTCATGAACGGGCGGCGAGGTACGAGTTTAAGGCGTTTCGCGCGGCTTGAGAGGGTCTCCGAAGTCCAGGGATGCCTTGTGGCTCCTGATTTCGCTGGTGGAGTGGGTGAGAACAAGAATCGGGCTGATTCCGAAGACACCGCGGCATCGCTGCGGCCCGGCGCGGGAAAAAGAAGCGTATTCCGGGAAGGGCCAACCGGCTAGCCGCTCAAAGCGCCGAAGCTGAGAGCGATCTGGCGGAAGCTGGCGAGAAACGGGAACGAGACGGGAAGATGAATCACGACGCGGCGTGCCGAGACCACGACGTAGGCGCCCAGCTTCAGCAACCGCTCGCGCAACGTTCCGACCTGCGCCCGGGCGCACGCGCTCCGCGCCGCCCGCAGCCGCAACTCCATCTCCTGCAGTTTCACCTGCGCCGCGTTCAGCGCGTCGGCGGGAATCTCCCGATCCTCGGGAAATAAGCTCAGCGCTCGCGCCCGCTGCTCAACCTCATCGAACACCTCCAGCGTCTTCCGCCACGCCGCCTGCTGACCGTCGTTGATTTCGCCCAGAAACAAAACCTGCCGCTGTGCTACACGCCCCGAGCGCACCCGCCGATTCTCCACCACGCTCCAGTAGCGATGTTCCTTGCCATCCTTGCGCCGTCGTCTGCTCCGTAAAAACATCGTCAGCGCGCATCGTGGCAAATTCCTTCCCTGTCTGTAAAGGGGGTAGGTCGGCACTACATCGGCCTTCCCCAAGACCTAATTCACCAGCCAGAGGTTACGCCCGCAGACTGCTCAACTTCTGCCCACAACAATTCCCAACTGCGAAAGTCGGGCTAAGCGTTACAAGCGATACCCACACAATCGGAGTGCTCAATTGTAAGCTCCAGAGCGTTGGCAGCCTGCCATTTGGAGAGGACGAAACCGTCACCGGAGGTCACCTAATCCCGCTCGTGACGACCCTCAAGGGCAGCTATCCCTGCCGGGAACAAATGGTGCTCTGCGAATCTTTGGGGAGGCATACTTGCGCCTGCATACGAATCGAAATACGCCCGACCTAGCTCTCATCCCGGCACCGAGCTTTACGGCCCTGTCGGACCCGAGCGTCATCGTGCAACAAATCCAACCGTCCGATCAAGACTACTTCCGCTTAGGAATTGGAGTCGATCTTGTCGCGCTTATTCATAAGTGTATAGGCTCCGGCCAGTAGAGGGAGTGCCCGCGCGTATTAGCGTAGGCAAGCCCAGAGCAATTGGCGTGAGCAGGCAGTTGCAAATGAGTGGAGTGAGGAGAAATAGCTCATCGGTTCGAATACGGCTTTTTGGCGAGCGAACGAAAGTGAAGGCTCAAAATCCCCCTCTGCTCGTACCTCTTTCGCTGCCAATCCTACCTGCCATCTTAAGCCGGGCGATCGACAGCTTCAACGGCGATTCAGGCGGTGAGGTACCGCCCAGCCTAGAAAACGCTTGACAGGCTGAATCTACTGTGTATACTGTGTCCATTGAAAATGTTCCTCATCTCCCAGACCGATAAGCGGCCAATGTACCGGCAGATCATGGAGCAGATCAAGCAGCGGATTGCTGTTGGTGACTGGGCTCCCGGCCACGCGATCCCTTCGATTCGACAATTTGCTGTCGATATGGGCGTAAGCGTGATTACAGTCAAGCGAGCCTACCTGGAACTCGAGCGTGAGGGCATTATCGTCACCCATCAGGGCAAGGGGTCATTCGTCGCCTCGGACTCGGAGGTGGGCGCGCGAATCCGAGAGCAGGAACTGGCGCAGCAATTGGAGCAGGCGGCGCGGAGCGCCGCCCTCCTGGGCTTATCCCCGAAGGACCTGGAACGGCGGATCCGAGCGACCTACGACCGCCTTACCGAGGTGGAAAAGGAGTCTGTATGAATCATATGGCCATTGAGCTTGAGGGCGTGTGCAAATCGTACCGGTTTTTCGAGCTGCAGAATATCGCGCTGCAACTGCCGCGCGGCACGATCATGGGACTGGTCGGGCCGAACGGAGCGGGCAAGTCAACCACGATTCGCATCCTGATGGGACTAGTCGACCAGGCCCGCGGCGAGGTGCGCGTGCTGGGCCACCGCATGCCGGATGAACAAGTGGCGGCGAAATGGGACATCGGCTTCGCTTCGGATGACATGCGGCTTTACGATCGCATGTCGCTTTGCTGGCACATGAATTTCATGAAGTCCATTTATGAATCGTGGGACGCCGGCTACGCGCAATTGCTGCTGAAGCGATTTGGATTGCGAGCCGAGCAAAAGATCAAGGGGCTCTCGCACGGCCAGCGGGTGAAGGCGGCGCTGCTGCTGGTATTCGCGCGACGCCCGAAACTCATGGTGCTCGACGAGCCGACGACCGGGCTCGATCCCGTCGCGCGCCACGAGGTCTTGCGCGAGTTGAGCGATGTGATGGCCGACGAAGACCGCAGCGTCCTCTTTTCTTCTCAAAACACTCAGGACGTGGAGCAGATTTCCGACTGCATTACCTTCATCGACCGGGGCCGGATCATCGATTCGATGGACAAGGAGGCGTATTTGGACCGGTGGCGCCGCTTGCGGTTGGAAATCCCGGCCGGAGTTGCGCTGCCTGTTTTGCCGGGGATCATTGGAATCAGACAGACGGGACGGCTGGCAGTGGCAATCGCTAACGAGTTCGCGCCCGATCTTCCGCACGCGTACGAAAGTTCCGGCGCCCGCGTGCACGCCGTGGAAAACATGACGCTCGAAGAGATTTTTGTCGCGAACGTCGAACACAGCCGCGAGGAGGTAGAAGCATGAAGGGCCAAGTGATTCTGCGTTTGATTCTAAAGGATTGGCAGCTGAACAGGGCTGTGATCGCCCTGTCGATCATCGGCGGGGTAGTGGCATTGGGTATCCTTCTCATTGGGGGACAGACGCCCTTCGTACTGGGCGCGGTGTTCTTCTTTATGTCGATGATGTTCTGCGCCTCATTTGTTCCGATGGCCAACATTGTCAACGAGCGAAAGAAGCAGACGCTGGCATTCATGATGAGCCTGCCCATCTCGCCGGCGCAATACGGGACCGCGAAGCTCGTATCAACCTTGGGAATGTTCCTGATTCCATGGGTGACGCTCATCGCGGCGGCGCTATACCTGATTCTCGGCCGGCATGTTCTGCCGAACGGGGCGATTCCCATCACGCTGATCCTGGCGGCCTTGCCTTTTATCGGGTTCTGTCTGATTACCGGAACCGCGCTCGCGGCCGAATCGGAAGGGTGGGCAACAGCCGCGACCGCCGTCGTTAATTCTTCTTATTGGCTTGGGTGGTATCTAATCGCCATCCACGCCCCATCATTGAACCGCACCTGGACCGGTCCGGTCGCGGTGTGGAATCGAGCGGCGGTGGATAATCTCGGCGCAGAGTTCGCCGTCATCGTGGTGGTCCTTTCTCTAACGATGTTTCTGCAATCCCGAAAGCGCGATTTCATCTGAGCCGCGTACGACGGCGAATCCTGGTGTCCGAATAGCATTCGACAGGTGGCCGCTGTGGAAGCGCGCCCTGACCTTAAACATCTCCGGTTTTGCGGGCCTGGCAATTCGCTTTGCTTTAGCGGATGTGAAGTTACCCCCAACCTCAGTGTGCCGATTGCCGCATTTACTTTGGCTGGGCTGAACTTGCTTTCAAGGAGCATTCACTTTGGTTACTTCACCCAGTTATCAATTTATCTTCGCCACCCTCGTTCTTACCGTCAGCTACTGGTGCTGGATTCTGCTCGAAGTTTCGCTTTTCATCAGGGAACGGGGGACGGTCAGGAGCAATGCCGAAGACCAGGGAAGCAGACGATGGATTATCGCCTGGCTCGGTGGCGGCGTTTTACTTGGAGTCTTCGTCGAGCCCTACATTTTTGCATTCTCCAAAATTGAAGCTCGGGTTGCTCTCTTCTTCGTCTTGGGCATTGCGCTCATCTGGGGAGGCATGCTGCTTCGAATGTGGTCGATTTCGATATTAGGGCGGTTCTTCAAAACAACAGTAGTCATTCAGCCTGGCCACAACCTCATTCAACGCGGTCCGTACAGATATTTACGCAACCCCGCGTACACGGGAATACTTATCACTCTAATTGGGCTTGGACTAGGTGTAGGAAACTGGTTGAGCATTGCCTCGCTTTTTTTCGCAGGGTTGATTGGTCTGGGGCGGCGTATTCACGTCGAGGACGAAGCTCTCTGCAAGCGTTTTGGAAAGGAATATGAGGAATACCACAAGAGAACCTGGGCGGTAATTCCATTTGTCTGGTAAGAGTTTTGTCCAACTGGCGTTTCACTTCCCGATTGAAGCATGTTTGGAACCTAAGAAACCGGCCACCAAAAGCGCGTGTGCATTCCAAACGGTTTTGCTGCGATCACGAAAGCACGATTTCGTCTGAGCCGCGTACGGCGGCAAATCCTGGTGTTCGATCCGATGAAAAGGAGCCCTATGCGATACGTGTGTCTCGTGACGATCCTGCTTGCTGCAACGTCCGCGTACGCGCAAAACGGCGCCGAGGTTTACAAAGCGCACTGCGCGAGTTGCCACAATTCCGGGGCGCCGCGAGTGCCTCCTGAGAGCGCATTGCGCGCCATGAGTCCGATCCGTGTGCTGGCCGCGCTCGAAACCGGAGTGATGAAAACCGTAGGCGATACGCTGACGCCCCAGGAGCGCACGGCCGTGGCGCTTTATCTGAGCGCCTCGCTGACTGCGCCGAAGGCTGCTCCTTTGGCGCCGCCGTCTTCCGCGTTCTGCGCCGCCAGCGCTGCTCCGTTCCGCTATTCCTCGAAGGGCGCGATGTGGGCGGGCTGGAGCACGAGCGCCGCCAATACACGTTTCCAGGATGCGGCTGCCGCCGGTCTCACAGCAGCCGACATCCCGCGACTGAAATTGAAATGGGCTTTCAGCTTGGGAGATCAAACCAATGCGCGGTCGCAGCCGGCAGTGGACGCCGGCAGGATCTTCTTTGGCACGGACAGCGCGGCGTACTCGCTCGATGCACGCAGCGGCTGCATCGAATGGACCACCAAAGTCGAGGGCGCCATTCGATCCGCGCTGGTGATCGGCCCGGCGGGACGCGGGCAGCGGGCGGCCGTCTATTTCGGCGCGGGAAAGAACGCCTATGCGCTGGACGCTTCGACGGGCAAGCAGCTCTGGAAGGTTCCCGCCGCCAAGCACTTCGCCGCGATAATCACCGCAGCGCCCTTGCTCCACAAAGGCGTGCTGTACTTCGGCATCTCGTCCTACGAAGAGGCGCTAGGTCCTCTTCCCGGCTATCAATGCTGTACCTTCAGGGGCAGCGTGGTGGCGCTAAAAGCGGATACAGGTAAGCTGCTCTGGCGGACGTACACGATCACCAAGGTGCCGCAGCCGACGGAGAAAAATAAAGCGGGCGTAGAGATGTACGGGCCATCGGGCGCGGCGGTGTGGTCCACTCCGACGTTTGATGCGAAGAGAGATCGCTTGTATCTGGCGACGGGCGACAACTATTCGCATCCGACGACGGAGACAAGCGACGCTGTGCTGGCGCTCGACGCGAAGACTGGAAAACTGCTATGGCGGCGACAGATGACAAGCGGCGACGCGTTTACCAACGCGTGCTCGATCCCAGGAAGCCCAAATTGTCCGCCGCCGGCCGGACACGACTTTGATTTCGGGCAGCCGCCAATACTGGTATCGCTCGGCGGTGGGCGCAGAGAGCTGGTCATCGGTCAGAAGTCCGGACTGGCTTACGCGCTCGATCCAGATAGGGACGGAGCAGTATTGTGGCAAACGCGCGTCGGCAAGGGCGGCCCGCTGGGCGGGATGATGTGGGGCTCAGCCAGCGATGGCCGCAATGTGTATGTCGCCGAATCCGATCTCGGATTCAAGGGGGTTATTCCCGATAAGAATTCGGCGCAGGGATACAGGCTGCTGCCGAATCCAAACCAAGGCGGCGGGCTTTTCGCCCTCGACCTCAAGAGAGGCGAAAAAATCTGGGGCGCTTTACCTCCGGCGGCATGCGGAGACCGCGTTGGTTGCAGTCCGGCGCAGTCGCAGGCGGTCACCGCGATTCCCGGTGTGGTCTTCTCGGGGGCCCTCGATGGCCACATCCGGGCCTACTCAACGTCTGATGGGAAAATTCTTTGGGATTTCGATACTGCGCACAAATTTCCAACTCTGAACGGCGAACCGGCCCATGGCGGCTCGTTGGACGGACCCGGTCCAGTAATCGCCGGTGGAATGCTCTTCGTCAGCTCAGGCTACGGGCAGTTTGGCGGAATGCCGGGAAATGTTCTCCTGGCGTTTTCGACGGAAGGGCACTGACGCAATTCCTGTCGAGTCTGCTGTACGACGTGAAGCCTGCCGATCCGGTGACGTTTATTTCCGTAGCGCTGATTCTGCTTTGTGTGGCGCTCCTCGCGTGTTATGCCCCGCACAGCGCGCAGCAAACGTCGATCCGATGGAAGCGCTACGGCAGGAATGACGCCGTCGCACGTGGGGTGAACATCAGGGACGAGCGAAAGGACGTCAACTCCGCACGGTTTCAGCCCGTTGTTTCCGTGCCTGAATTTCAGCAGCCTTCCGGTAAATGCTCTCCCAGGAGATATCCCGGGCGGGCCGCGAATGTTTTTCACGGAACCGCACAAGACCCGGATGTAGTTCGAGTAGTTGTGAAAGCGTGAGTACGCCTGAAGGATATATCCGGGCTTCGAGACGGCTTCCTCCAGCAAAGCCGCCCAAGAGATGGTCGGTCTTCGCTCGCTTCTCTCAGCGCCATTTCGCGCGCCGCCTGTGTGCCCCTGCGGGCCTGCGCTGCTGTTTTCGTCTCATTGACGCCGCGCGGGGGAAAATAAAACACGGAACGACGATGCGGCGCCTATGGCCGTCGCGCAGTCCGGCGCCTTCGCTTGGTCATTTCTGGTGTTCCGCGGCGGAACAGTGCGAGTCATTTGAGCGCAACCGGAACTGGGCAAAGTCGCCCGTCTCATCGAAGGAGCCAAGTCCGATTTGCCCGCACGTGAAGGTGCGGTCTATCACAGAAAACGCTGGCCTCGTCTGCTTATCCAGATAAACCTTAATCGAGCCTGAGCGCGTATCGCGGATAATGCTCACATCGTGCCAGGAACGGTCCGGCAGCGCGGGAGAAGCGTTCAGGCCAGCGATTCGCCGCCGGGGTCCGTCGTCAACAACGAATATGCCATTGTGCACGGCTATTTGGCTTCCGGCATTTTCCGAAAGGTGAACATAATAGAAGTGAAGCGTGTCCAAGTAGTTGAATACGATGATCATCGAGCCACCCGTGCGCCGCACCTTCACGTTGAGGCTAAAACTGCCCACCTCGACGTTTTTCAACCGCGCAAATTGCAAGGGACGGCGAGGTACTCCAGGCGGCCGGGAGCGCTTCATGTGGAGATAGTGGAGGCCATTTTCCGTGAGAATTTCCCAGTCTTGTGGGAAAGGCATCTTCCAAGCACCGGAAGCTCCTGAGTTAAAATCATCGCGGACGGATAAGCTCTCTGCCCGCGCGCCGCCGGACAGCTTTGGTGGCCGCATGAAAACCACACAGCCTAGAAACAGGCTTAGAGCAGCCCAGGAAATCGAACCGCTCAGCATGCGTCTCGGTTTGTTCATCGAATCGCCTCGTTCAGTATTTGTCCGCGTCTGCTTGATGGGCCGTTCTTGCGTCAATCGTCTGAGCTGGCCAAAACGGCACAACGGCCTCCGCCGTCGCCGCCCGGCGCATGTGCAAAATCGCCTTTGCAGGTGGTCAGCCGAATTCCGGACCTAAAATAGCGCAAACCAGTTCACTCCGCCGCTTGGAATAATCCGCGCCGCGAACCATCCGCGTAAGGGCCCGCGAGAACTCAAATCCCGCTGAGCGTAGCAACTCGCAGGCAAAGGGATTTGTCTTCAAGCAGTCGGCCATGAGGAATTCGCGCGCTGAATGGTTTATAAATCTGGCGAGAAGTTTTCTGGCAACATCTCGATCCTCTGCTAGCCATGGACCGAGTTGGTCCGCGTGCAAACCGTGCCGTCCAAGCGTGCAGCCCGCCAGGGCACCTCCATTCCAAATTGCAGCGGTGAATTCGGGGGCGTCGCGATCAAGGGAACGTAAGATAGAGCCCCGGTTCCATCCAAAAGCCTCGCAGTCCATCGCGGCAATGCTTTCCACGTCTGCCCCGCCTTCATCTAGCTCTTTTTCGCGCTGTGCAGGCTGTGCCGACGTTACGGAGCCTCGCATCCATCGTTCAATTTCGTATTCGGGCTCAAACCCAAACTTGTGGTACATTGGCTTGCCTTGCGGTGTCGCATCCAGCTTGATAGTGAGCGGCCCGCGTGAATCGAGCTGGTCTACCGCCAACTTTAATAGCTGAGTTCCAATGCCTCTGCCGCGTTGCGAAGGGCTTACCAGGATCATTCCAATCCAGGCCAGTTGATCGTCATAGATGATCGTTGCGACCGTGCCGCATACTTTACCTTCGTATTCCGCCACGAAGTCCTTCAGCGCGCGCGTCGAGAAAGCGGTTCCAGTCCGCCGCGGTTTGGTTCCATCCCGCGGCGCGAACCAACTCCATGCCTGCTCCGAGATCCTCGCGAGTCATCTGACGCAAATGCGTTTGAGAGTTGCTCATCAGCTCATCGATCGACATTTTGCTCTGCGCAGGAATTTGTAAGCGACCGTATTCGAAGCTGCTTTCTTTTAGGTGATGAGTTCGGTCTTGGTGGCGGCCATGCGTTGCGCCTTCAGCAGCAGGTAGCGAAGGTTCTTATACCCCTGGCCGCGGCGTAACGGTGGCCGGAGGTTGCCGTTGATGAACTCCGCCGGACCCAAAGGCGTCACTTTCTGTCCGCGCTCATAAGATCTCGTGCTGGTAGACCGGGACCCGGGCCAGTGCATAACCCTCGTGAAAACATTGTCGGTTGGCGCCCTGCCAGTTTACCCCAACTGCATGAATTCGCACCCCTCCACAGATTCCTACTCAGAGCCAAAATAGCGGTGGATGAGGTGGTAAGTAACACCGCCTGAGCACTGTCTGTAGCTCATATTGTACGTTTGCGTCGCTTCTTGTACACTGTTCAACCCGGTCTGTGGACAGGTACGCGCAAGGCTCATTGCTCTGCTCGCGCGCATCGCCCTGGATCGCGTCCAGGCGTCACCCCGGGTGACGGAATTGGTGCGTTGCCCGAACAGGAACTCTATGAGCGTCGCGGGACGACGTGGCGTCTTTTATGGCTGGTGGATCATCGCCGCAGCTTTCTTGAATCTTTTCCTCACGACTGGAATCGTTTATTACGGCTTTCCCGTGTTCTATGTTCCTCTGACGCAATCTCTTGGATTCAGCCGACAGCAGGCGATGAGCGGGATCTTTTTCGGCTTCATACTCATGGCCCCGCTGTTTGGAGTGCTCGCCGGGGTATTGATCGATCGTGTCGGAGCGCGAGCCGTCATCCTGTGCGGCATCGGCTTCGCCGGGCTTTCGCTCGTTTTCATGGGGATGATCTCCTCAGTCGGGGAATACTATCTGCTCTGCCTGACCGAAGTTGTTGGCTATGTCCTCGCCGGACCGATTCCCAATCAGGTGCTGATTGCAAACTGGTTTCGCAAGCTTCGCGGGCGCTCTATGGGTTATGCGTATTTAGGACTCGGTCTGGGCGGTGTGGCATCCCCATTGTTGATTCATTGGCTCCTTGAACACTTCGGCTGGCGACGCGCCTTTGAAGTGATTGGAGTGGCCATTCTCGTGGTCCTCTTTCCCGTTGGAATCTGGATTACCCGCTCGTCTCCGCGAGAAATGGGGTTGCTGCCCGACGGGGTGGCGGTCGAGGATGCCGAGCCCGTCGTCATCGAGACGAGTCCTGTGCGGATTGGCCGAGCCCTTTGTACACTGGATTTCTGGCTGTTGCTGTTAGGCAGCGCTCTGATTATCGGGGCAATCGGGGCAGTCATATCTAATTTTATTCTGTTTTTGAAGGACGCGGGTCACACCCTGGGCTGGGCGTCACGCGCGCTCAGCATCCTGCTGATCTCAAGTCTTGCGGGTAGAGTTACCGTCGGATACGTCGCGGACCGGTTTACTCGAAAAAACGTCATGGCGCTTTTCTATCTCATGCTGGCGGTTGCGATTCCATTGTTGTTGATCCACAACAGCAGCACTTCGGTGATCGCGTTTGCGCTGATTTTCGGCTTCGCCATGGGCGCCGATTACATGCTGATTCCGCTGGTCGCGGCCGACTGTTTTGGGCTGGCGGCGTTAGGAAAGCTGCTGGCGCTGATCATTATGGCGGATTCGCTGCTCCAGTCGGCTGGCTCAGTAGTGGCCGCACACATCTTCGACACTCGGCACAGCTATAATCTCGCCTGGGACATCGTCACGGGCGGAGGACTTCTAGGTGCCGTCGGCATCTATCTAATTTCCGCCGAACGTGCATCCCGCGCGACCTCCGGCGCGGGTAGCCGGGTGGTGTGACGAATTCCCGTTCCTCAAGGCGGCGTGGTTTCTGCAGCAGCTATCTCAGCGAGCGGCTTTCGCGTAACTAGACGCTGCGTGCCGAAGCTCCCCACCCCTCGGTTATCTACGCTGTTCCCCTGGGACTTATTCTGGTCCAGAAGGAGGCACAAGAATTATGACGCATCTTGAGTCGATAGGAGTTGAGTCGATAGAGGCACGATCTGTTCACGAATACTCCGGGCTAAATACCAGGGCTAAGAGCCCCGGAAACGGCAGCGTGTCTTCACATGCCGGCCAGAGGAACGTTGGATTTTGCGAATCGAGCTTGGGTCGGGCCTTGCGCCGAATGCGCCGTCGGCCTGCGTTGGTGATGGCCTTCTGAGAACAAGCCGGGCTTTTTCCATTGTAACGATCTTACGCGAAGCTCAATAGCTGGGACTTTGACCATGCCGGACAACCTCGAAGAGAGCGCGAGCGCATCTTGCCGTGAGACCGGCTTGAAAGCTGTCCGATTGCATTGGAAGCGACGCTTGACCCCCGCGATGATGCTCGTCGCGCTCACCCTCGGTTCCGCGCTATTACGGGGCACAAGTTCCGCCGCCGCTGCGCCCCAGTCGGCGGAAGCCGCAAACATATTTTCTGTGCGGTGCGCCGGCTGTCATGGCGCCGACGCCGAAGGGACTAATCAAGGTCCTGCCTTGGCGGGGGCGCGGCGGCTGCGTGGGCGTCCAGTTGCTTGGATTCGTAACGTGATTCACAACGGAATTCCGTCAGGAGGCATGCCGGCATTTGATCTAACCGCTAATTCCCTCGACGCCCTTGCCGCGTTCGTCCACTCGCTGAATTCTCCCGCAGCGGAAAACGCCATCCCCGGCGACCGCGCGGCGGGAGAACAATACTTCTTTGGCCAAGGACGATGCGCCGCCTGCCATATGGTTGACGGGAGGGGAGAAGCCGTGGGTCCGGATTTATCGAATGTAGCTAACGAAATGACGGCGGTTGAGATTCGGAGTTCATTACTACGGCCGAGCACGCGCATGATCCCCGGCTACGAACTCGTGAAAGTCCAATTGCGAAATGGGAAGAGGCTTCGCGGCTTCGCCAGAAGTCGTAGCAATTTTGAAATCGTGGTGCAGGACCTGAACGGGCAGTTTCACCTGCTCGAGCACAATGAGATTTCAGCGGTTCAGGAGGAGAAGGGGTCGCTGATGCCACCGGTCACGGCCAGCCCCGAAGAACTGCAGAATCTGATCGCCTATCTCAGCCGATTGACCGGCGTACCGCCGGGAGCTGCCAAGGTGATGGGCTCTTCGAAGCCGGGAGGAATTTCCTTCTCACGAATCCTTCATCCGCGGCCGGGTGACTGGCTGACCTACAATGGCGACCTGAACGGCAACCGCTATAGCGAACTGACACAGATCAACACCGGGAACGTAAAAGACCTGCGTTTGAAATGGATCTTTACGATCCCTTTATGGAAGCAGTTTCTCCCGGACAACGCATATTTCCGGGCAAAGATGCAGTTCTTTGGCGTGGAGGCGACGCCGATTGTTGCGGATGGCATCATGTACGTGACGGGCCCGCATGAGGCATTTGCACTGGACGCGGCCACCGGTCAGGAGATCTGGCAGTATCGGCGTCCGCGCCCCCTTGAACTGAATGTTGGAGACGCGGCGCTCGGCACCAATCGCGGTGTGGCCATTCTCGGGAACAAAGTGTTTAAGGTGACGCAGAATGCGCACCTGATCGCTTTGAATCGCACCACAGGAGCATTGGTCTGGGAGGTGGTGATGCCACCGAAAGATCTGATGCATTTTGGCTCGACCGTCGCGCCGCTGGTCGTCAAGAACATGGTCATCGCCGGTATTTCTGGTGGAGACTGGCCCGGAGTACGCGGATTTTTGGCTGCATATAAGGCCTCAAGCGGCAAACTACTGTGGCGGCATCGGATAATTCCGGATAAGGGCGAACCCGGCGCTGAAACTTGGGGCAGGAATCCGCCGGAAAGTGTGGGAGGCGGGGGGACGTGGTCAACGGGTTCCTACGATGAGGAGACGGACACGCTTTACTGGGCCACCGGCAATCCTTATCCGGATTCTAACGGGAGGGTACGACCTGGCGATGACCTATATACAGATTGCATCCTCGCACTGAACCCGGAGACGGGCAAACTGAAGTGGTACTATCAGGTCACTCCCCATGATATTCACGACTGGGACGCGGCTGCGCCCCTTGTGCTGGTCGATACGAAATACCAGGGCCGGCAACGGAAGCTCCTGCTATACACCAACAAAAACGGTTTCTTTTATGTATTGGATCGGACGAACGGCCATGTTCTCCTGGCCAAGCCGTTTGTGCGCGAGACGTGGGCCAGCGGCATTGGCGCTGACGGTCGTCCACTGCTTTTGCCTGAGGACGATTTAGTCTGTCCGAGAATTGGAACGAACTGGAACGCCAAGGCGTTCAGCCCGGCGACACGTTTATATTACGTGATGGCCCTTGAGGAGTGTATAGTCAAGGTTTCGGCCCGCAGTCGCAAGGGCGGTTTGCCAGAGGTAGAGCCGGCGAGAAAATATCTGCGGGCGCTTGACATCGACAACGGCAAAGTAGTCTGGCAAAGCCCGCAATTCGGACCCGCATCAGCCGAAGACAAAGAAGAGCAGGATTCAGGAGTCTTGGCGACTGCCGGTGGGCTCCTGTTCTACGGCGACCCGGGCGGGAACATCGTGGCCGCAGATGATCGTACTGGTAAAGCGCTGTGGCACTTTCCCACCAACGGAGTAAACAAGGCCTCCCCGATGACTTACACGGTGGATGGAAAGCAGGTTATCGCCTTGGCGGTCGGTCCCAATATTTTGTGCTTTGGCCTGCCATGAGAAAGAATGCTGATTCCAGCGCGGTGGTGGGGACGTTTCGAGAGGAAACGAGACCCGAATAACTCATGAAATTCATCGCGTCCGTGCAGGAGCTTGAGCAGAGACTGGCGACGCCGAATGAGCGAGACTTGGAATCCATGCGGCGAATCGCCGGCGACATTATCATACTGGGGGCCGGCGGGAAGATGGGCCCGTCGCTCGCGCGGCGCATGCGGCGAGCAATCGGAGAAGCCGGCACGCAATCGCGAGTGCTGGCGGTTTCACGCTTCTCTTCTCCCAATCTCGTCACCGAACTCAAGCGTGAGGGCATTGAGACGCTGACCTGTGACCTTTTGAACCGGGATGAGGTCACAAAACTTCCGCTCTGTCCTAACGTCTTGTTTTTGTCCGGGCGGAAGTTTGGCTCGACCGACCGTCCTGATCTCACGTGGGCCACTAACACAGTTATTCCAAACCTCATCGCCTCGCATTACCGCGCCTCGCGGATTGTCGTGTTTTCGACGGGCAATGTGTATCCTTTGGTGAAGCTGAACTCAGGAGGCGCGTTCGAAACTGATTCGCCGGGGCCCATCGGGGAATACGGTCAATCGTGTGTCGGCCGCGAGAGGATATTCGAATATCACTCACGCGAGTACGGCACACCCTGCGTGCACTTCCGGCTGAATTACGCCGTCGACTTACGCTACGGTGTGCTGGTCGATATCGCTCGCCAGGTATACGCCGGCCAGCCCGTGGATTTAGCGGTTCCCGCCTTTAACGCCATCTGGCAGGGCGATGCGAATTCTTACGCCTTTCGCTGCCTGGAGCTTTGCGCTTCACCGCCACGCATACTAAACGTCACAGGCCCCGAAACGATTTCCGTGCGTCGTTGCGCCGAATATTTCGCCCGCGAGCTCGAGTGTGAGCTTCGTGTCAGCGGGGTTGAATCGGATCGCGCCTTTTTCAGCAATGCCTCTCTCTGTCACTCGCTGCTCGGCTATCCAGAAGTCTCCCTGGGTGAGTTAATGCGGTGGGTTGCACATTGGGTCAAGCGCGGGGGAGAAAGCCTGAACAAGCCGACTCAATTCGCAGTTTCAGATGGAAGGTACTAGTTTCTATGTCGCCATCAGCTCGAACGGCCTCCGAAGTCCGAGCAATGCTTCGCCGTGGCATCGTTATTCCCGCTCATCCGCTCGCCCTCAACGCGCAGCGCAGGTTCGATGAACGCCGCCAGCGCGCGCTCACACGCTATTACTGCGCCGCCGGCGTGGGCGGCGTGGCGGTGGGAGTTCACACGACACAATTCTCAATTCACGAGCCGGACGTAGGTCTTCTCGATCCGGTGCTAGCGCTCGCCGCGGAAACTACGCGTGACTGCGAGCAGAAACTCGGCAGGCCCATCGCGAAGGTTGCCGGTGTTTGCGGCGTAACCGCGCAGGCGGTTCGGGAGGCGGAATTGGCGCGCCGCTTAGGCTATGACGCCGGGCTGCTAAGCCTCGGCGCACTCCGCGCTTCCACCGCCTCGGAATTAATTGAACACTGCCGGGCCGTCAGCGAAGTCATTCCAATTTTTGGATTTTACCTTCAACCCGCCGCGGGGGGACGGCTCCTCGACATCGACTTCTGGCGACGGTTCCTGGAAATCGAGAATGTCGTGGCGATCAAGGTTGCGCCGTTCAATCGCTATCAGACCCTCGATGTAGTTCGCGCGCTTGCTGAAAGCGGCCGTGAAACCGAAATCGCGCTTTACACTGGCAACGATGACAACATCGTTGCCGACCTGCTTACGGAATTCCGGCTTCGGGTGCGGGACCGAACGGTCAGCCTGAGGTTTTCGGGCGGCCTCCTGGGACATTGGGCCGTCTGGACCAGAGGCGCCGTCGAGTTGCTGGAGAGTATCCAGAAATGCAGCGATCAGCGTGAAAGCATCGCAGAGTTGCTCGCCCGCTCGGCGGAAGTTACAGATTCAAACGCGGCCCTGTTTGACGCCAGAAACAATTTCGCGGGCTGTATTCCGGGTTTGCACGAGATTCTGCGCCGGCAGGGATTGCTCGAGGGTCGCTGGTGCCTCGATCCCGATCAAGACCTCTCTCCCGGCCAGATCGAGGAGATCAACCGTATCTCGGGCGCCTATCCCTCTCTAAATGATGATGCGTTTGTCGAAAGCAATCTCGATGCCTGGCTCGGCTGACCAGGAATGGCAGAGTGTTCCGCTTGCGGTCGAGCTGAATATTTTACGTTTTGGTCAGCCATCAGGGAGGAGCGCCCAATGAATAGCACGGTCTCGCGGCGCGGATTTCTTCAAGTGTCCTCTGCAACCGCAATGGCAGGCGCTGCGGCCCTCTCGGCCCGATTCCTAGTCGATGCGCCGGCGCGGGGGCCGTTTCGAGGCACGCTTTGCCTGTTCTCGAAGCTCGCTCCGCAATTGAGCTGGAGCGAACTCGCACAGGCCGTCAAGGGCGCGGGCTTCGGCGGAATCGATTTAACGGTGCGCCGCGGCGGGCACGTTCTTCCGGAGCGAGCGGCGATCGACCTTCCCCAAGCCGTTGCGGCGATTCGCAATGCTGGCCTTGAAGTGCCGATGATCACCACAGAGTTGCTTACGGCGGACGATCCCACCGCTGAGCCGATCCTGAGCACGGCGAGTAAGCTCTCCATCCCCTATTTGAAGCCAGGTTACTATCGCTATAAGTTCATCAACGTTCTGAAAGAGCTTGAGGAGGCCGGGCAGAAATTTCGTGGCCTGGTAGCGCTGGCGGAGAAGCACGGAATCCAGGTGGGATACCACAACCATCCGCGCTACGTTGGCGCGCCGGTGTGGGACATGGCAAGCGTGATCGAGCCGCTCAATCCTCGCTGGTGCGGTTTCTATTTCGACCTCAGCCAAGCCACGATGGATGGTGGCGCAAGCTGTTGGAAAGTCTCCAGCCATCTCGTCATCCCGCGGCTGAAAATGGTTGCAGCCAAGGATTTCATCTGGAAGCAAGTTGGCCCACACCAGTGGCGAGCTGAAGGCTGTCCGCTTGGGCAGGGGATGTCGCACTGGAACGAATTCGTGCATTTACTGGCCCAATCGAGTTTTCACGGGCCTATCTCATTGCAGCAGGAATACGGCATTCCTGGCGTGGCTGACCATTCAGGAATTGCACTCTCGCGCGAAACAGTTCCCGAGGCGATGTCAGCCGCCAAGGAGAATGTGGATTACCTCAAATCGTTGCTTCATGATGCGTATGAAGAAGATCAGCACGCTTAGCCCAGGTTCCGGCCCTGAGCGCGATACACGCTGTAGCGGCGCTCTATGAGCGCCGAAAAACCGGCGGTCGCGGACCGCCGCTACAATAGGTACACCTCAAATGGCCTCTAAAAGGAGTTAATTTGACCGAGGGTTCTCGAGTTACGCGACGCGGCTTTCTGGAGGCAGTCTCTGCCGGAGCAATGTCCTTCTCCGGTCTAGCGACGAGTACGGTGATCGCGGCGCCCATGCGCAAATCCACCGACATCCGCGTCAAGGAACTTCGCATCAGCTACGACGACGTTCCTTATCGCACGCCTTACGAGTTCGGTGGGCGGAGTGTCGATCGCGAAACGCTCTTGAACGTTCACTGTATCGTCGAGACGCTCAGCGGGCGCGTGGCCCGGGGATTTGGCTCCATGGTGATGGGTAATGAATGGGCATTTCCATCGAAAACGCTCTCCTACGACACGACCCTCCAGGCGATGAAGCGGCTCGCAGAGCGAATCGGGAAGATCACCACAGACTACACCGAGCCCGGGCATCCCATCGACATCAATTTCATGCTTGAGCCGGAATATCTTAAAGCGGCGGCTGAAGTCACGCAAGAGATGCACCTCGATGAGCCAATCCCGAAGCTGTTTACGCTCGTTTCCGCCAGCCCGTTTGACGCTGCCATTCATGATGCATTTGGGAAAGCCCATCAGCTCAATTGTTATTTCACTTACGGACCGGAGTTTATGAGCTATGACCTGGGCCACTATCTTGCGGCGGAATTCAAGGGCGAATACCCCAGCCGGTATCTTCTGCGTGCGCCGCAGCCGTGGCTGTGGTGCAACAACTCCGTCGGCGAATCCGATCCGATCGATGCGTCCGGGGTCAAGCAGTGGCTACACGACGGCCTTCCGAATACGCTCGCTCAGTGGATCGATGCTGACGGCCTCACCCATTTCAAAATTAAGCTCGGCATCACGCTCGAACACGACATTGCGCGGATGTTGCACATTGATCGTGTGGTGTCGGAAACTGAAACCCGTCGCGGGACCCGTCAATGGCGCTATTCACTGGATTTCAACGAGCAGTGTCCGAACGCGGATTACCTGATCGAGTTCCTGCGCCGGATCAAGGAAGCGTCTTCGGGCGGCTACGATCGCATTACTTACATTGAGCAGCCGGAGTCGCGGGATCTTGTTGCCACGCCGGCGCACTTTTTATTCAAAGTTTCAAAGCTCAAGCCTGTCACCATGGATGAGTCGCTGACCGGGTTCGACGCGCTCCTGCAGGGCCGGAAAGTTGGGTATACGGGCGTGGCGCTCAAGGCGTGCAAAGGCCAGAGCCAATCCATGCTGCTCAATGCCGCCGCACAGAAATTTAAAATGTTGATGACCGCGCAGGATCTCACTTGCCCCGGCGCCGCGCTCGTCCAGTCCGCGGGCATTGCCGCCCACGTTCCCCAGATCCATGAGCTCGAATCGAATGCGCGGGAATACGCGCCCGCGGCAAACCGGCCCTGGCTCAAGAAATTTCCCGGCCTATTTGAAGTGCGCGACGGCAAACTGCACACTGGAAAGCTCACGGGGCTGGGATTGAGCGCCGTATAAGCTCAGATAGGCGCATGACGGCACATCGCGACGCTCGGCGCGCGCAGCGGGTCATTTCGTGCTTCAGGGTTGTCGCGAAGCGACATGACAAACTCCTCAGAATGACGGGTTCCTGAGCCTTTCAGCAGCCCCCTGAAAGATCTCGTCCCGTCTGTCTCATTGATCTCTATCGTCTCATTCCAATCCGCTACGCTCATCCTGGGGTGTGTCTGTTTGCGGTTGCGAACCGGACCGCCACGGTAGCGCCGGGCCGTTCTGAACGCGAGGTAGCGCAGAGTTCCCTGTCCTTGGAAACTTTGCGGCTTTTGCTCTTGCGCGACGAACAGCCGCGGAGTTAAAGAACAACTCCGCGCCACCATCTTCGCAGACCGCAAAGACAGCGGTCGGCGCCAACCGCGAAGCGATGCATCAGGGTAACGCCTCGGTCTCAGTCGCGGCTGTGGCGGCGCGACATATCCCATGCTGATACCGACAGGTCGTCAAATATAGGTTGACAAGGTCAAACTGACGGTGTATACAAGGGCAAACACGTGGTTGATGGTCATTCTTTGTGTCGCGGGAAACAGAGGGAGAAAAGCTATGTGGAATATCGCGAAGACCGCCGCTTTGGTGAGCATGATGGCGTTCGTGCTCGGAGCATCCGGTTTCGGGCAAATCATCACGAGCTCGATTGTCGGCCGGGTCACCGACACGTCGGGAGCCGCAATCCCGCTGGCCGAGATCACGATTACGAACGAGGGCACCGGGATTGCCGTGCACGGGACCACGAGCTCGGCAGGGACGTACTCCGTTCCCGGACTCCTCGCGGGCGTTTACGACGTCTCGGCCGCGAAGCAGGGCTTCGCAACGTACAAGGAAACCGGCGTTCGTCTGGAGAGCCTTCAGGTGATCCGGGTTGCGCTCACCTTGCAGGTGGGGACAACGCACCAAAGCGTGACGGTTTCTGGCGCAGCGCCGCTTGTTCATACCGAAACACAAACGATCGGTACGACGTTGACCGCTCGGCAAATCAGCGATCTGCCCTTTGGCTTGCAAGCGGTCGATAGCCTGATGCAGCTCGCAGCGGGCTGGCAAGGACCCGAAGCCAGCAACCCTCAAATCGGAGGCGGGACCCACTGGGGAAGCACGAATTTCAGTCTCAACGGGGTCAGCGTGAACGACCCCGGGAACGGCGGAGGCAACGGCTCGACCAGCCTCGGCCTGGTAACCTATCCCAGCATCGATACCCTGCAGGAATTCAAGGTCGAAGCCACCAACACAAATGCAGAGTATCGGATGATCGGTACGGTCACGATGGTGACGAAAGGCGGAACCAACCAATTTCATGGCCAAGCGTTCGAATATATGCAGAACGACGCTCTGAACACCAACGACTGGGGCCTTAACCTGGCGGGTCTGCCCAAATCCCCGTACCGGCTGAACCAGTTTGGCGGCAACATTGGCGGGCCCATCCGTAAGGACAAGGGATTCTTCTTTTTTGACTTTGATGGCCTCCGGCAAAGGGAGTACAGCGTGGTCACACAGAACTTCCCGTCAACCGCCATGCGAAGCGGCGACTTCTCTGCGTTGTGTACAACCTTCGCGAGCGGGATCTGCGCCAAGGGGACGCAACTTTATAACCCATTCTCCGGCCAGCCGTTCCCGAACGACCAGATCCCCTCGACCTTGATTACCGCGCAGGCTCAGGCGCTGCTGAAATTTCTTCCAGCGCCTACTCTTTCCACATCGAGCGGCCTCCCGCTCGAAGCGCCGAATTACACAGCAGCAGTTCCCGTGGCGCGGGACTTTGATGACTACACGGTGCGGCTTGATTATAATGTGTCTTCCTCGGACAAACTCTTCGGGGTATTCAATCACAATACGGGTCTGCCGTGGAATGTTTTCGAAGGTCATCCCCCCGGCTATGGCAATTATTCAAATTCCGGGTTCAAGGACCAGGTGTGGAGCATCACCGAAACCCACATTTTTGGCCCTACGATGTTAAATGAGTTTCGGGCCGCCTTGTTCTATCCGGGGGCTATACGCAGCGGGCAGAATCTTAATTTCGACCCGCGGTCGATATTCCCGCAGTTGACGACCAGTCCCAACCGCGGACTTCCGACCATCAACATGACAGGCTACTCAAATATTACCGATCTCGGAAAAGGCGCGTATGGGTATGCGCCGGATATCGGAATTACTGACAACTTCACCCATGTTTACGGCCGGCACACTCTCAAGGCCGGGGCGGATCTCACGGCGTACAAAGAATACAATCCCAGCCCCAACGCGCCGCTCGGCACGTTCAGCTTCAGCGGGACCTGGACCGGCAACAGTGGATGGCCGGGAGCGCTCCACTCCATCGGTAATTCCTTTGCGGATTTCCTTCTCGGCACGGCCAATAGCTCGGTGACGGGCGCGGCCGCCGCCTTTACGGCCGTGGATCGCTCGAACGACCTGGAGTTTTACGCCCAGGACTCGTGGCAGGCTTCACCGCGGCTTACTCTCTACTATGGTCTTCGGTACATGTATGAGAGCCCCTGGACCTACCGCGACCATCTCGCAACCTATTTTGATATCCAAAACAATATTCTGGCGCTGCCCCAAAACTCGCTCACGCCGACACTGCCTGCGGTGGGGGCGTCTGCCGCGCAGTTTGCAGCTTATCCATTTACAACCACCAAGGCCGTGGGATTACCGCTCAATTACAACGAAGGAGACAAGAATAATTGGGGGCCACGGTTCGGCTTCGCCTTTCGCCCGTTCTCGGGTACCCAAACGGTCCTGCGTGGCGGCTATGGAGTGTATTACAATTTTCAGCCGGCGTTTATTGGCTCCCGGGATGACGTGCTCAATCCACCCTGGCTGAATGGGCTGGGAGGGTATGCGGCCCAGACCTACAGCAGCAACCTTCCTGGCAAACCGGCAACGCCCTTTTTGCCCGACATCACTTTCCAGAACCCGTTTCCTTCCACGAACTCGGTCGTGGCGGGAGTTGCCCCTCATCCGACCATTTTCTCGTTCCAGCGGGACTTTAAGAACGCGGTCGCTCAGCAATGGGATTTCAGCGTGGAGCACCAGTTCGGCTTGAACTGGATGACGCGCGTTTCTTATATCGGCAGCCAGACGCATCATCTCCCATGGTTTTTTGCCGATATCAACATGCCGGCCACCGAAACACCCGACGTGCCGGTCCAGAGCCAACGGCCGCTGCAGCCTTGGGGAGTGATCGATGCGACGCGAAGTGGGGCCAAATCAAACTTCAATCAACTGCAGTTTGAGCTGATCAAGCGGTTCGCAAACGGCTTCAGCGCTCAGGCGGAGTATCAGTTCACGAGCTGTCTGGACAATGCGGAGTACATCGGCGGTCTTCAGAACTGGCACTTCCCCGATCAGGATTACGGGTATTGTTCGTTCGAACGGCGTCACCGGTTGATTTTCAACTATATCTATGCGCTGCCGGTAGGTCGCGGCAGGAAATGGCTGGGCAACGGCGCCCGGGCTGTGGACGCGCTGCTGGGTGGCTGGGAGGTCTCGGGCATCAGCACGTATGAAACAGGAGAGGCCTTCTCCGTAGTGAATGAAGAAATACCGGGGACCTTTGTCGGCTGGACGAGCGGGCGGGCGGACAGGCTGCCGGGGAGCCTCTACGCCGGCCAGGGAAATCAGGTCGTTGCTTTCGGACAAAACGGCGTTCAGTGGTTCAATCCAGCCGTTTTCACTACGCCGCAGCCGTGGACCATGGGCAATTCAGCCCGCAATTCGGTCTTCAACCCCGGATTCTGGAATTGGGACATCGGCGCGATGAAGACCTTTGCCATGACGGAACATACTCGCCTGCAGTTTCGGGCTGAATTCCTGAATGCGTTCAACCATCCCAATCTCAACTCGGTAACCGCCGACGGCGATCAGTTCGTTCCCGACACGCGCGACGGCGCACCGCCCGATCCTACTGCCGGAGTGATCTTTGACCGATTCGGCAGCCGGACCATCCAGCTAGGGCTCAAGCTAATGTTCTGACGCATTGCAGGGACGATTCGAGCGATTTGCCAGCGCACGCCCACCCGAAAGCCCCGTGCGCCGGCT
This sequence comes from Terriglobia bacterium, assembly GCA_050745265.1. Taxonomy (GTDB): domain Bacteria; phylum Acidobacteriota; class Terriglobia; order UBA7540; family UBA7540; genus RH2-MAG17b. Next base: position 12,759 of record JBOGKE010000144.1, on the reverse strand, counting down.
GCCGCGCAAATGGCGAATGCCCCGGCAAATTGGGCGCACGATCATCTCGGCGCGCTGAAGCAGGAGCTTGGCGCCACCCTCGAGCCAAGCTGCGCGCTAGGTTAACGTCCTGAGTCAGAAGTTCGCTACGCAACTCGTCTTGATGCGAAACGCTGTTCCTAAGCCCCGTCAGGGGCGCAAGATATTAGCCCCGGGCGTCAGCCCGGGGTAGGGGCGGCACCGACCACGTTTTGCCCCCCACCTCTCGCCCGGCGCGTGCGCCGGGCGAGAGGTGGGGCAAGGGAGAACAAGGCTGGCTCCGTTCACCCACGGCTTACGCCGTGGGCCAAACTCTTTCGCCCGCTACGCGGGCTGGAGGTCGTGGTTGGCAACTTGTTGATGACACCGGAGGCTTTTCTTGTCTCCAAATTCGTGCAAGCTCGAGACGAACGCATGAAATGGTTGGTGTGGGTCTTGTGTTTAGAATTGGTCGGGAGTTCCGTTCCGGCCAAGGCTGATCCTTCGGGAGACTGGGCCCTTCCGAATTTTGCGCAGCGGCTGAACCTTGAAGTCAGCAACCCGAGCCAGGCCGTAATTCATACGCTCGTGACCTTGCCGGTGGCGGCCACGGCGCGATTCGCACCAGGGTTTCCGGGGATGCTGGCGATCACCGTAGTGGTGAACCCCGCAGGCTCGACGTATCCGGTGACGATAGTGCCTTCGCAGGCCGACGATCTGGACGGTGACGGCCAGCCTGATGAGTTTGAATTCCCGATCACGCTCGCTGCCGGGGAGCGGCGCCAGGTTGAGATCTATTATTCCACGACGCTTTCTCGCCGCATCGTTTATCCTCAACGAGTACACGCGAGCCACGCCTACGGATACAACCGGCAAACAGCAACGCTTGAATCGGAGATCATCGGGTATCGCACTTACGGCGGTTTCCTGCTCGACGTTCAAGCGCGCTCTGCCGGGCGTCCTGGCCTCTACAACGATCTGGTAGGATTTCTAGCCGCTCATAAGAATTTCGCGGCTGGGAAAGACGCCTTTCACGTGGGCGACACACTGGGCCTTGGCGGACTTTTCCTTCGCGCCGATGGGAAAATCTACAGGCCGCCGTTCAATACTCCTGATTACGCCCACCGGCCGTCTCGCGTTGACGTTCCGCACTACCGGGTTGTTGCCGACGGGCCAATTCGCGCCATCATCGAGGCGCGACTCGCACGCTGGAGGATCGGTACTGATCAAGTGGCATTGCGCGCGTTATACAGCATTGATGCCGGCGATGGATTCGTACGCTGCCGCTTTCACCTGTTGCCTTTGAACGTGGCGTCCGGCCACGCCTATGAAGTGGGCGCAGGCATCCGGGACCTGCCGGCAGAAAAGCTCAACAATGGCCGCGGCCGGCTGGAGCTCGTCGGCCAGCAAAACGCCGCCCTCGGGCCCCTGGGACTTGCGCTTTATTATGATCCGACCCAAGCCGCGCCGGGCGCTGCCATTCGGACTCCTGAAGGGCAGAACCAGATCGTAATCTTTAAGCAACGGCTCCAACCTGGCGAAGCAGTTGAGGGCTCCTACACGGTGGCGGCCGCATGGAGCCGCAGCGGCCTTGGTGATCTCGCGCAATTCCTCGCGGCGGAGCAAGCGCAGGCTCGAGCCCGCGTCGAGTCGACCGGAGAGCGTTTGGAACACACTCCCCAGCCTGATCGGATCGACGGAGAGGCTTATTAATCCCAGCCACTCTAAGAGAGCCATGATCGTCGACGCCCACGTTCATATCGGAAAATCCGCCCGGCTCCAGATCGCCGCCGATGCGGGCATGCTGGTGCGGATCGCCGATGAGATGGGTTTCGACAAGATCTGCTGCACCGACTTAACCGCGCTCTTTTACGACATGCACGAAGGCAACCGGCTCCTCTACCAGGAAATGCGCCGCTACCCTGACCGCATTATCGGCTACGCCAGCCTCCACTCCACACGCTTCGGCCAGGAGGCGCTGGAGGAAATCGACCGTTGTCACGATGAATACGGCATGACGGGTCTCAAAATATATTCAACGCCCGAAATGTCAATCGCCGAGCCCGCGATGATTCCCATTCTCGAGAAGTGCGCGGATCATGGCATGCCCGTTCTGTCCCATACCACGCCCGCGGAATGTGAGTACCTAATGGCGGCGGTACCGGAATGTAAACTGATGATGGCGCACGCGGGAGCGCAACCTTACGCCAACGGCGATTGGAGCCGCGCCATCATGGCGGCGCGCCGGTTTCCAAACCTGTACCTTGAAACCGCCAGCTCCACAATGGACACGGGTTTTCTGGAGGCCGCGGTCGCGGCGCTGGGAGCGCAAAAGATCATCTTTGGCACAGACACCCCGTTGCTCGATCCCTACGTTCAGAAGACCAAAATTCTGGAAAGCGAAATCAGCGACGAGGAGCGCGGGCTCATTATGGGGGGCAACATCCTGCGGCTGATGGGACTCGCGGCATGATTTTGGATATCCACGCTTACGTCGGCAAGTGGCCGTACTGGCCGGTTCCTTTTTCTACTCCTTCGCAGCTATTGAAAGTGATGGACAAGGCTCGCATTGATCTTGCGGCAGTCTGCTCAACGCGCAGCCTGTTTGTGAGCTGGGAGGACGGAAATCAAGAGATCGACCGGGCGCTGCGGGAACACTCGCGGCGACTCATAGGATTTGCTTGTCTGGGCCCACTCGAGTTGAGTCACCAACGAGGTCAGGAAGACTTTGACTTCGCCGGTTATAAAGCGCGGGGCTTTCACGGCTTCCGGCTCTATCCCCAGCATCACACCTACCAACCGCTGTACGAGCCGTTCGTTGACCGCATTGCGGAAGAAGCTGCGGCGCGAGGCTGGCCCATCCTGCTTCCCGCGCGAGTGCTGATGAACTGGGGCGCGCCGTCCCTGGAGCTGGGCTGCATGGTGGCCCTGGTGGAACGCCATCCCCGCGCGCCCTGGATTCTTGCCGGAATCAATTACTTCCATGAGTTGCGCGCGGCGGTTTCGTTGTTGCGCCGCCACCCATCGGTTCACCTCGAAACGTCCTGCGTGCAGGGTTTTCACGCTATGGCGAAGTTGGTGGATGAGTGCGGCAGCCAGCAACTTTTGTTCGGCAGCGGCGCTCCGTTGCAATGCGCGGGCGCCGCCGTCGAAAAAATTCTAAAGTCCGGTATTTCCGATTCCGACCGTGAAGCGATTCTGTGCAGCAACGCCCGCCGCCTGCTGCGGCTGAATCAGGAGGGTTAGCGCTTTTGTTCAATGTTTATGGTGACGGCTGTCGAACTTAGCGTCGCGGTGAGCGGCTCTGCCGCCTGACTTGGGGAAAGCCTGGGGCTTTCCGGGTAAAATCGCGTCTTCTTTTACTCTCGCTGGGCGCGAAGGCTTAGCCTTCGCGCCCCGCCAAAAATCAGGTTGCGTATGAGACCGGTCGGCGGAAGGGCTACGCCCTTCCGCAAGTCAGGCGGCAAAGCCGCGCTTCGCCTCCGGGCGAGCAGACCTAATTAGGAAAAGTCCGATCTTTATGGTCACGTATTGATTCACTGGCGGTAACGAATTGTGGCTCTGAGGCGAAGCCCTCGGGTCGTGTCATGGCTCAAGTGCGAAGAATACTGAGATTCATTGCAAAAGATGGCATCGTTCATCAGGGGACGGCGCGAGTTTGTTGTGACGTTTGACAAACGTTGTTATATTCTATGACACGGCGCAGTGATTGGAGCCAATTTTCAATCAGTGGCGGACTGGTGTTCAAGTGAAAGAGATTCGCTTGGGGATCGTCGGGTCCGGATTCATGGGACGCACGATCGCGGAGACCGTAACTCACTATCTTCCGGATGCGCAACTCGTGGCCGTTACCGGCGGGAGCCGGGGCCCGGGGCTCGCCAGGGATTATGGAGTAGACTACGAACCCGCGGTGGGCAACTTGGTGGCGCGCCGTGACATTGACGCCGTGTTCATTCATTCTCCGCACAGCGAGCACGCGGTCCAGGCGATTGAGGCGGCCAGGCAAGGCAAGCATATCTTCCTTGATAAGCCAATGGCAACTAGCGTCGCTGACTGCGACCGGATCATTGATGCGGCTCGTCTCGCCAGCGTCAATCTCATGATCGCGTTTGGCCAGCGTTTTCGAATCTGCAACATCGTGGCCCGGCAGTTGATCCTGGACGGAAAGATCGGCCGCGTGAAGATGATTCAGGAGCGAATGCTGAACAGCGGCGGGCTGGTCTCGCTCCCTCCGTGGCAAAGCCGGCCGGAAAATCTGGGCGTGCTTTTCGGCCACGCGGTCCACAATATCGACCGGATTCGCTGGCTTACAGGCGAAGAGATTATCAGCGTGGCAGCGCGAGTTGAACGCGATGCGAAGTCGGGCAACGAGGTCTCAACCATGGCTCTGTTCGGCCTGAGCGGCGGCGTCATGGCGAGCTTGTGGGAATCCTGGGACATTCCTGAGCCTGGCATTCCGCGGAGCGGTTGTTCAGCCTGGATCGCAGGTGAAACGGGAATTCTCGACCTCGACGCCTATGGCCTTTTGCGGCTGGGGCGGGACGGAGCCTGGAGCGCCATGGCCGAGCAAGCACCCATCGACTGGAAGGGCAAGGGAATGCTAGACCCGGCGCGGATTGACTCTTATCGCCTGCAGGTCGAGGAATTTCTCAATAGTATCCGGGAAGGCCGGTCTCCAAGCGTGACGGGGGCAGACGGCCGGGCGGCGGTCGAGGTAGCTTTGGCAGCTTACCAGTCGGCGGCGGAAAACAGGACCGTCGAACTGAGGAGACAAGAAGCGGCAGTATGAACGAACGCCTTGCACTACTCGGCGGTCCGAAGGCAGTGAGCGAGCCGCTGCCGACCTTTCTCGAGCGAGCGGGCCGCACCTTCGGAGAGACGGAGGAACGCCTGCTCCTCGAAGCCTTGCATTCAGGCTGCCTCAGCCGCAACGGCGGCGTGATGGCTGAAAGGCTGGAGCAGGAGTTTGCCAGAAGGTTGGGCGTCGCCAAGGCAGTCGCGTGTTCGAGCGGGACCGCGGCGGTCCACTTGACCATCGCGGCGCTCGATCCTGAACCGGGAGACGAATTCATCACAACGCCGATCACCGACGTCGGCTCACTCCTGCCCATTCTTTGGCAGAACTGCATTCCTATCTTTGCAGATGTTGAGGCGCAAACGCTGAATCTTGATGCGGAGAGCGTGGCCCGCAAAGTTACCCCTCGGACGCGTGCGATCCTGAGTGTTCACCTGGCCGGTCAGCCCTGCGATATGCGCGCCCTGAGGCAGATTGCGGACCAGCATCACGTGGCGCTGATTGAGGATTGCTCGCAGGCGTATTGGGCGGAGTTTGATGGCAGGCTGGTGGGGACTATCGGAGACCTGGCCTGCTTCAGCCTCCAGCAGTCGAAGCACATCACCTGCGGCGAAGGCGGGTTCATGGTAACGTCGAATCCACAATACGCCGAACGCGCCAAGCTTTTTGCGGACAAGGGGTGGCCCCGCGACAACACGAACATGCTAGGGCCATATCGATTCCTGTTTTTATCGCAGAATTACCGGATGAGCGAACTTCAGGCAGCGGTGGCGCTGGGCCAGCTCGAGAGAGTCACCGAGGTCGTGCGCCGCCGCCGCGAGGGCGCTGAGCGATTGACTCGCCTGATTGAGAACGTTCAGGGCGTATTTACGCCCTGCGTGCCAGCGCATACGCGGCCGGCGTATTGGCTGTATCTTCTGCGTGTCGACGAAGAAACGGTTGGGATCGACACCAGGCAGTTTGGGGAAGCGCTGCTGGCTGAGGGGGTGCCCGCGTGGGTACAGTATATGGTTGAGCCCCTGTATCTCTCGCCTCTGTTCGCCCGCCACAAAACCTATGGGAGCTCAGCCTATCCATTCAGTTCTTACCCTTCGCAGGACTACCGCCCCGGATTGTGCCCGCGGGCGGAAAAGGCGCTGAAGACGGTTATTGCCATCCACTGGAATGAGAACTACACCCCCGCTCAGGTGAAGCAGCTCGCTGCGGCGATTACCAAAGTTGCGCACCATTACTCTTCTGGCGCCACGGCCCCAGAGCGCCCCTGACTGAGCCGGAATATTTACGAGCTTCGGTTTGGCGCTCACGAGGGCGCCCGGCGCCGTCAGAGTGAACTCATATGACAATTTCTCTTGCCGGGCCTGTCCTTTAATCACGACGCAAGCACCTCGGCCCGCGTCACCTTGCATTCTCCTCGGAAGACAACATGCGGAACTGGCAAATTGTGCTCCTGGCATGGTGCGCGGCCCTGCCTATAGCTTGTGGCGCCATGCAACCTCAACGCCAGACCCAAACGCACGGGCTTCCCTGGTACATGCGGGAAACCGCGATGACTCGCGACGGCCGCTTGACGTTTTTAGACAAGGCCTGGTGGCCGCGCGCCAAGCGGCTGGCCGAAGGAGGGAGTTTCATCCTGGACTTGAATCACGACGGCCGCTCCGACACCCTGATCACGCGACACGACGGCAACATCATCGAAGCGATCGACGACAGCGGCCACGCCGCGAGCATCTGGAATCGGGCGGATACCGCATACGTTGTCAGCTATCATGGCACGGGAATCGTGGACCGCATGGTGGTCTACACGGATAACAACGGCGACGGAGAAGCGGACGAAATGGAGATTCGCTATTACCAGAACGGCTATTTGCGGTACGCCTGGTTCGGCGAGAATTACGACAACGACGGCGCGCAGATTTTTCACCTTACCAACTGGCAATACGACGGTAAGCAGTTCCAGAGCAAATTTCGCGGCAACGTGATGATCTATCTGAATAAGTACAACCCGCAGACACGAAGTTGGGTTCCGCTCTCTGAGTGCCCGTTCGCATTCTGGGACCCCAACCACGACGGTCTCGGGGAAATTGTCTTCCGCGCCGCAACGGCGCCCCTCGAGAGCGTCAAGGGTAACGACCTGGAGTACGCCAACAACTATCGTTATGCGTGGCAGGCGCACCCCTTGCCGCTGGATCGTATGGCCATCGTCAATGGGAGGCTCAGCTTCAACATCGACCCCGAGCCCCGGCACAACGCGCTTGACCATCCACACTACAACTTTGGGTTCAATATGGTGGGTGCCGAGCCCTACCGCTTTCCGAACATGTTCTACATGAATCCACGGCGGCGTCCTCCGCAGACGGTGGTGCGGCTGGACTGGCGCCATGCGCTTGGCGTGGCTCTCGCGTACCCGGCGAGCGAGACGGGGTTCAGTTGGGATGAGGCGCGCGGCGTCCATCGGTGGGAAGGACAGTTCTGGATTTATGAACGACGGCTGATGCCGAATACGGGCGGCCCTACGATGCGCTGGAACGTGCGCCGCGAGTTTTCCGCGAAGCCAGGCAGTCAACGCCAACTCTATTATTCCGGGATCGACAAGCGATACCACCTTTACGGCGCGAGCGAAAGCTGGCTTGAGGTAGGCCACATGGTGGACAACAAAGAGGACCTTGAGATCCGCGCCTTTGATGCCAACCACGACGGCTACTTTGATACTTGGGAGGTGTTCGAGCCGGGGCACACCGGCCCCGTGCGGGTGAGCCGTGTCCTCAACCCTGATGCGCGTCTTGTGCCATTGGCGAGGAAGTTTCTGATCGGAGACTACAACCGGCGAGTGCTGCCGGAGGCGATTGCCGCCGATGAACAACTGATCGCAGCGAGCAAAAAGTTTGTCTCTTCGCGGATCGCGGCCGAATACGAACAGGCGGCAATGAAATCCGCCATGGCGGAACGGCGCCGTTACTGCCTGGATGTGGCGCGCGAATTCTACTTCCTTGCCGCCCGAGACGCGCTCTACCGCAGGAACGCTTCGGGTGATTATCCGTTCCTGCCGCAGGAGGCTTACATCCATCCCTTCAATCTGCTGAAACGGGGGCCGGTGGATGGCCGCTATACCGTCGGCGACACTCTGGCGTACTGGAAACTTGCGCTTCAGATTCAGTCGTTCGTGGAAGACTACGGCGCTGGTCGCTTCCATCAGGCGCGGGCCGATCTTCAACAGATCGGCACTCCCTCGATCCCCACACCGGCCGCTCCGCGAGCAAGGAGTAAACCCCGGACCGTGTCATTCTGAGGAGCCGCAGGCGACGAAGAATCTCCCTATTTGTTTGATGCTTAAATGCAGGGATTCTTCGCGGAGTTTACTCTGAGTTGCTTGCCCGCCTGGCGGCGGGTCCATAGTGCCGGAAACGTCGGCGTAAGCCCGCGGAGCGGGCGAAATAAAGTAGCCCACGGCGCAAGCCGTGGGAACGTGAGCCTCCAATGACCATCTTTCCGCGCCCGCCGCCCGGCGGGTGCACCGGGCGGCGGGCGCGGAGCAGCAATTTGGGGTGCTGTCCTCACCCCGGGCTTGCGCCCGGGGCTACTTTATTACGGCCCTTCGGGCCTTTCGCTGCTCTCCTCATCGAAGTTTCTGGAGAGCGGAGCCGAAGGGCTCAGAATGACAGTTGGCAGCGGCTTTTTCCGCAGCCTGTAAAACCCCGCCCTTCCGTGGTAGTGCGCATCGCTTTGCGAATAATCCGGGTGCGTTTGTTTCTTCACTCCGTCATTGAAGGCTTGGCCTGCGAGGGCCTTTGAAAATCGCGCAAGGCCAGCTGCGCCGGTATTCGCGTGAAGGGAAACTTCAACATTGGCTCATCGCGTGTTCGAAAAGCTGCGACGTTAAAAAGTAACTCCCGCGCTTCCTGCTATTCTCCAAAGCTCACCGGAGGGCTGGGGTGCTTGGGGTGATAGATCCACACGTCAGTGCGACATCCGAAATAAATCGTCCCGTCTCCGCCGATGGTGAGTCCGGTCGTTGCCCTCCCTGCTGTATTGAAGAAAAACTTCACCTTGCGCGCCGAAGGGTCGATGTGGGCCAACTCACCACCAAGAATTCCCCAGATTGTGCCATCGTGCGCGGCCTGGAGGCTTTCGAGAGGCACAGGTCGGTCCTTTTCAAATTTGTAGATCGGCGCGAGTGTGCGAGTGGTCCGGTCGTAATCCATCAGTTGACCGTTGATCACAAAATAGGCGTGGCCGTTAGCCGCTGCGAGGGCGCGAATTCCCCCAGGGGTTGGCAACGCCTGGTTGAAAACAATAGTATGACGCGCCGGATCCCAGACAAAAAAGTGAGCCCGATGCGCGACGGGTTTGCTGCCTCCACCGCCTTCGACGTCTGCGCCGCAATATACATAGCGATCATCGGTCGCGACGGCCCCAATCTCTTCATTGGGGATAATGTTGCGATAGACCCCCAGCTTTTCGGTTATGGGATCGAAGACTGAAAGCGCTCCGCCCAATAAGCCGTAATCGGGCTGCGTCCCAATGTACAGCCTGCCTCCCGGCCCGGCGTGAATTCCGCCTACAGGCCGGTATTGCTGCTGCGGGATGCGCAGAATCGCCCGAGGATTTGCGTCAGGGTCGTCCCCCTGATTCCATGGCCGGGAGGGGTCAAACACCGCCAGCGTCGCCTCGACGTAGGAGATCGTATAGATCTTCCGGTGGTAAGGAATACCGTAGTAGATCTCACCGCCCTGATCGATGACCTGGTCGTAAGACTTCAACTCGTGGGACTTGGGATTATAAGAAAACATCGTCTGGCCGAGCCCCGGCCCTCCATAAATCAGGCCATCTGGAGCGGAGCGGAGCGGAGCCAGAGCACTTCCTGCCCCAGGCCGTCGATAGGGATCCGGTGGCGCTCCGTGCGGCGGTTTTTCACGTTGACGTAGACGTAAGACTGAACTCGAAGACCCAGCAGGTTACCGTGCCGCGCCAGATACCAGCGGCCGTCCGCAACGTTTCCGGGCGCGCTGTAGTATGTCTTCTTTGCGCCGGTTCTCAAGTCCAATATCTCGATCGGCCCGATACCCTACTGAAAAAGGAGGTGGTCCGCGTCAAACAGGTTAAATCCTGACGCGCGATGAAGCGGAAAAACGTGAAGCAACTTCAGAGTACGAGCGTCGTAAACGAGAACTTGATCCGAGCCGGGCTGGGCCACGAAATGCCGGCTTACCAGCGGCCGGATAGATACGCCCGATGCCTGATAGCGGGCAGGCTCGATCTCACCAAATTTGCGGGTCCTTGGGTTGTAGGTAACGATTCGGCTCCGGCGCGTCCCGACGCCGCAAAGCACGATTCCACTCGGAGTGACGGCCACCCATCAAGAGCATTGAAGGTCCAAAGGTTTGTCGCCACCGGGCCGATTTTCAAAAAGCCTCGCGCAGCCGGCTGGGGCGTTAGCATCGCTGATCGAACGGCGGAGCCGGCGCGAGGGGGCGCTGCCGCTGCCGGCGCAAAACGGGGAGACAGATCAGAAAACCTGTTGCGGCACGGTTCAAACCTGCCCTCCCGCCTTGCCTGGAATGTTCGTGAAGAATCCAGGTCAGCGTGATCTCGACTCTGAACGGAGCTGTGTAAAGCAGAGAGAAACAAACGCGATTATACTAACATAGTACGATCCTGTGGACCCGGCCCCGCCACTCGGTTCCTCACCCACTTTACGGGCGTTGACTGGTATAATGGGCGTTCAAAAATCGCGCAAACCCAGGAATGGCGAGTGACACCATGAGTGAAGGAGATGTTTATTATATCGAGGTGGTGGGCAAAGCGTTGGATGTCTTGGAAGCCTTTTTGCGATTCCCCAAACGGCAGTTGACGCTCCAGGAAATCTCTCATCAACTGCACCTTAATAAGAATGCGGTGTTTCGGATTCTGTACACGCTGGCGGAGCACGGGTATGTTCTGAAGGAGGAGCAGCGGTATGAGCTGGGGCCGAAGCTGCTGGATCTGAGCAACGCAAAGCTGCGGCACACGGACCTTTTGACGGTCGCCCGTCCGTTGCTGGAATCCGTGCGCAACGACCTCGGAGAGACGGTGAATCTGGGAGTGTTAGAGGACGCTCAGATTCGTTATATCGGGGTGTGGGAAAGCCATCATCCGTTTCGCCTGGCGGAGCGCGTAGGGGCGCGCGACCACTTGCACAGTTCGGCTCTCGGGAAAGCGCACTTAGCCCATCTGCCCTCCGCAGAGGTGCGGCGGCTGCTGCGCAAACAGGGTATGCCGCCACAGACCGAGCACACAATTACGACGCTGAGCGCGCTAAAGCCCGAGCTCGACGCGACGCGGGCGAGGGGATACGCGTTGGACCGGCAGGAGAGCGTTCTATCGGGTTTCTGCATCGCCGTGCCCATTTTGAACAGCGACCGAAGCCGGCCGTTGGCGGCGATCAGCATTTCCGGTCCACTGAGCCGGTTCACGGAAAGCCGGAAGGATGCTGCAATCAAGGCGCTGCAGCGGGCGGCGGCCTCCATCCGGAGGAAGATCGGCGCCGCGCCCTCGCCGGAGAACGAAGCGGAGGGAGCGGCAATCACGCCCGCGTTCGCTTCAAAGCGCTCTTCGCGCCCTCCCCGCCCCGCGCCCACGCGCGCGCCGTCGTCTTTGACATCGCCTTCACCCCAAACATGAGTCTCACCGGCAAAATAGAACGGTCCGCGCGCATCGACCCTCCCCGCGAGCCTCCGTGTGCCGCCCTTGGCTATTTTCATGCAGTGAGTGGAGGAACTTTCCATATGACGGGCCCACGCTCTTATCCGAGAGCAAGAAGCGCACAGCGCCTCATCTGGCTGCTTGTGTCCGCAATGCTTGGCCTCGTGGTGCTCAGCTCGCCTGGGGCGCAGGCCAAACCCTCGCCTTTCCCGCGGCGGGAGGTCGATTGGCGCGCGATGGGTGCGGCGCCCTGCATCTGGCCCACGGATGAAACCGCTCTTCACGCGGACGCCAAAATTGCGGCCCTGCGCGCCAATGGGTTCGCGTGTGTGGTGGCGCTATTATGGGGCGAAGGGAAGAAGAACGAAGAAAGCCGACAAACCATGGATTTGTCCGGCTTCGAAAAGTTGCTGCCCGCTTTCAACTCCGCTGGCATCTCGGTTTGGGTTGCGCTCATTCCTCCAAGTGAGGGAGGCAACTCTGAGCCTTTTGGCGCCGATTACGTGCGTTGGATGCGAGTATTGGCGAAGCTGTCGCTTAAATATCCCCATTTACGCGGCGTCAATATCGACGATTTCCAATCGGGGATCAGCCGCAAGACGTTCACGCCGTCCTATACCTGCGCGTTATACCAAGCCAAACAGCGGATTAATCCGAAGCTGCAGTTTGCCCCCACAATCTACAGCCTTGACGCGGCGTTTGCGGACCACTACGGCGGGTGCATCGACGGCGTGTGGCTATGGTGGACGAAGCTCGACCCATCTGCTGGCCAAAGGGCCTGGCTCGAGAAGGGCCGCGCCGCGAGTGGAAAGCGCTTTCCGGTTTACGGCGGCGTGTACGCGCACTCCACAAGCTGGCACCCGCAGGCAAACCCGAGTCCCGCCGTGCTCGGGCAAGCGCTGGAGACGGCTTGCCAGTATGCCGACGGAGCGGTGATATGGCGAATACGTCTCACCGGTCCGCCGAACCCGCTGCTGCAGGAGGCAAGGCGATTTGGCGCCAAAGGATCGTCAAAGCGCGCCGGGCGCTGTGGGCGTGCTTCGGCGCCCTCCGAACGCGGTGAAGAATCGAGCAAGCCCTCGTAACCCTCCAGCAGGCATGTCCGTGCTGCTGCGGTGCGCCACCCACGAAAACACATTGACGTGAGACCTCCGGTACGTTGTTAGCCCGGATAATTCATGTTTTTGGAGACAAGAAAAGCCTCCGGTGCTATAAACATGTTGTGAACACAGTGTTTGAAGCACACAGGGAGGCTTTTACTTGTCCGAGAATACCACATCACAGCGTTT
>JBOGKE010000143.1:0-58973 GCA_050745265.1 Terriglobia bacterium | reverse complement strand
GCGCGGCCTTGCCGGCACGTGGAAGGATCTGACCGATAACGTGAACTTCATGGCCTCGAACCTCACCTCTCAAGTCCGCAACATCGCCGCCGTCACCACCGCTGTCGCCAATGGAGACCTGACCTAGAAAATCACGGTGGATGTCAAAGGCGAGATTCTCGAACTCAAAGACACCATCAACACGATGGTCGATCAGCTTCGTTCATTCGCGTCGGAAGTGACGCGTGTGGCGCGCGAAGTCGGTACCGAGGGAAAGCTCGGCGGCCAGGCGCAGGTGCCGGGCGTCGCGGGCACCTGGAAGGATTTGACCGACAACGTCAATCTGATGGCCGCCAATCTGACCGGGCAGGTGCGCAACATCGCCGAGGTGACGACGGCGGTGGCGTCGGGAAATCTGTCGAAGAAGATCACCGTCGATGTGAAAGGCGAGATTCTCGAGCTGAAGAATACGATCAACACGATGGTGGATCAGCTCAATGCGTTCGCGTCGGAAGTGACGCGCGTGGCGCGCGAGGTCGGCACCGAAGGCAAGCTCGGCGGCCAGGCGGTGGTGTCGGGCGTCGCGGGCACGTGGAAGGATCTCACCGACAACGTCAACTTCATGGCCAGCAATCTGACCGCGCAGGTGCGCAACATCGCCGAGGTGGCCACTGCGATTGCGAACGGAGATCTTTCGAAGAAGATCATGGTGGACGTGCGCGGCGAAATTCAGTTGCTCAAGGAAACGCTCAATACGATGGTGGAGCAGCTTCGGTCGTTTGCGGCTGAGGTCACTCGCGTGGCCCGCGAAGTGGGCACCGAGGGACGTTTGGGCGGACAGGCCGTCGTGCCGGGCGTCGCCGGCACATGGAAGGATCTCACGGACAACGTCAACCTGCTTGCGGCTAATCTAACGACTCAGGTGCGCAACATCGCCGAGGTCACCACGGCCGTTGCGCGCGGCGATCTCTCGCGCAAGATTACGGTGGACGTGAAGGGCGAGATTCTGGAGCTCAAGAACACGATTAACACGATGGTGGATCAGCTCAACGCATTCGCCGCCGAGGTCACGCGCGTGGCGCGCGAAGTGGGAACCGAGGGCAAGCTGGGCGGCCAGGCGCAGGTGCCTGGCGTGGCCGGCACGTGGAAGGACCTCACCGACAACGTCAACGTAATGGCGGCGAACCTCACCGAGCAAGTGCGCGGAATCGTGAAGGTGGTCACCGCGGTGGCGGACGGCGACCTCAAGCGAAAGCTGACCGTCCGAGCCCGCGGCGAAGTGGCGGCGCTCGCTGAGACCATCAACAACATGACCGATACGCTGGCGACGTTCGCCGAACAGGTTTCGAGCGTGGCGCGCGAGGTGGGCGTCAACGGGCGGTTGGGAGGGCAAGCGAACGTGCCCGGCGTGGCCGGCACTTGGAAGGATCTCACGGGTAACGTCAACTTGCTGGCCGCGAATCTGACGACGCAAGTTCGAGCCATCGCGGAAGTGGCCACGGCGGTGACGCAGGGCGACCTGACGCGCTCGATCCAGGTGGACGCGCGAGGCGAAGTGTCCGAGCTGAAAGACAACATCAACACCATGATCACCAACCTGCGGCTGACTACCGATCAGAACAGCCAGCAGGATTGGCTGAAAACCAACTTAGCGCGCGTTACGGGCCTGCTGCAGGGACAACGCGATCTGGGCGCGGTCGGCCGAAAACTGCTCTCCGAGCTGGCGCCGCTGGTGAGCGCGCAGCGCGGCGCGATCTACCTGCTCAACTCCAGCGGCGAGGACGCGTACCTTCAGCTCATGGCTTCCTACGCAGACACCGGCGACGCCGGCGCCGGCGCGGACCGCATTCGGGTGGTGGAGGGATTGGCGGGCCAATGCGCCGCCGAGCGGCGCCGCATGCTGATCAGCGATCTGCCCGCCACGGCCGTGCCGATTCGCTCCAGCCTTTTCGAATCCTTGCCCCGCAACGTGGTGGTGCTTCCGGTGCTCTTTGAAGACAACGTGAAGGCGGTGATTGAGCTCGCCTCCCTGTCCGTCTTTACGTCATCCCACCTGGCGTTTCTCGACCAGATCACCGCGTCGATCGGAATCCTGCTGAACAGCATTGAGGCCACAATGCGCACGGAAGGACTGCTGACGCAGTCCCAGCAGCTTGCCACCGAGCTGCAGCGCCAGCAGAAGGAGCTGCAGGAGAAAAACGAGCAGCTCGCCCAGAAGGCGCAGCAGCTTGCCGAGCAGAACTCCGAAGTTGAGACGAAGAACCGCGAGATCGAGCAGGCGCGCCGGGCTCTCGAAGAAAAGGCCGATGAGCTGGCGCTGACCTCCAAGTACAAATCCGAGTTTCTCGCCAATATGTCGCACGAGCTGCGCACGCCGCTCAACAGCATCCTGATTCTAGGCCAGCAGCTCCTGGAGAATGCCGACGGCAACCTCACCCCCAAGCAAGTCGAATTTGCCCGCACGATTCATGGCGCAGGCACAGACCTGCTGAATCTCATCAGCGACATCCTGGATCTTTCCAAGATCGAATCGGGGACGGTCACGGTGAATGCGGAGGAGTTTCCACTGGCGCACCTGCTGGAAACGGTCGAGCGGACGTTCCGCCATGAAGCGGAAAACCGCCGTCTGACCTTCGAACGTTCCCTGAGTTCCAACGTGCGCAGCATGAACACCGATCTGAAGCGGCTGATGCAAATCCTCAAGAACCTGCTCTCGAACGCATTTAAGTTCACCGAGCAGGGAGGCGTTCGGCTTTCGGTCTCGCGGCAGCCAGGCGGCTGGACGGCGGGGCATCCGATCCTCGATAGCGCGGGCGAGGTGCTGGCGTTTGAGGTTTCCGACAGCGGCGTGGGGATACCCGCCGAGAAACAGCGGATCATCTTTGAGGCGTTTCAGCAAGCCGACGCGAGCACCAGCCGCAAATTCGGCGGCACGGGCCTTGGCCTGGCGATCAGCCGGGAGCTGGCCAGCCTGCTCGGGGGCGAAATCCAACTGCGCAGCACTCCGGGTACCGGAAGCACCTTCACGCTTTTCTTGCCCCTCAGTTTTGCGGGCTCATCTTTGCCAGCCGGGGCGTCACGCAGCACGGGTTTGCAATCCGCCGTCACGCGTGTGACTGTCGAGCGGCCCCCGGAACCGCCGGCGCAGCGCATTCGCGACGACCGCGACAGCCTTCAACCCGGAGACCCGACGCTGCTGATCGTGGAGGACGAGCCTCGCTACTGCCAGGTTCTTGCGGACTTGGCGCGCGGATCGGGATTTAAGGTCCTGGTGGCGATGAAAGGCGCCGAGGCGCTGGAGATGGCGCGCAAATATCATCCTTGCGCTGTCTCTCTGGACATTTTCCTGCCGGATATGCTCGGATGGAGCGTCCTGAATCAGCTCAAGCAGGACCCGGCGACCCGGCACATCCCGGTTCAGATTGTCACCCTGGATGAGAACCGGCAGCACGGGCTCTCTCACGGGGCATTCGATTTCATTAGCAAGCCATCCACTCCTGAGAGTCTGAGCGCGGCCCTGGGTCGGATTAAGGACTACGCGCAGCAGCGCCGGCGGCGCCTGCTCGTGGTCGAAGATGATACCGGGGATCAGTTGAGCGTTCGCGCCCTCCTCGAGCACGATGACATTGAAATCGAGACGGTGGGGTCGGCCGAGCTGGCCCTGAAAGCCATGCGTGAGCAATCGGCGGACTGCGTGGTGCTCGACCTGCGTCTGCCGGAGATGTCGGGCTTCGAGCTGCTGGAGCAGCTCAGCCGGGAGCCGACGTGGGGCAACGTCCCGATCGTCGTTTATACCGGCAAAGAGCTCTCGCCGGAGGAGGATGCGCGCCTGCATACCATCGCGCGCAGCATCGTGGTGAAAGGCGTCGAATCTCCGGAACGTTTGCTCGACGAAACTGCCCTGTTCCTCCATCGCGTGGTGGCCGACCTGCCGCCCGATAAGCAGAGGATGATTGAGCGCTTGCACCAGTCCGACGAAGATCTGGTCGGCAAGCCTGTGCTGGTGGTGGACGACGACGTGCGCAACATCTTCGCTCTGAGCAGCGCGCTCGAACGCCGCGGCATGCAGGTGCTCTCCGCCACCACGGGTCAGGAGGCGCTCGCGCTGCTCGACAATACGCCCGACGTCTCAATCATCCTGATGGATATCATGATGCCGGAAATGGACGGATACCAGACGATGCAGTTTATCCGGCAGAATCCGAAGTACCGCCGCCTTCCCATCGTCGCGCTCACGGCCAAGGCGATGAAAGGCGATCGCGAAAAATGCCTGGAGGCTGGCGCGTCGGAGTACCTCGCGAAGCCGGTCAACACGGAACAGTTGCTTTCGGCGCTTCGGACGTGGCTGCACCGCTGAGCGAGCGGCAGCAAAGGCGTGTGGCGCTGTCTGCTCCGAAAAAGTTCGGCCGGGGCAGTGTATCAGAGCACGAGTTTAGTCGTGCCGTTTATGGGCAATGATTGTTTCGGCTTTAGCCGCCGGCGGAGAGGAACGAGAAGAACACTGAGGCTGCGGAAGGATCTTTGGCGCTGTCATTCTGAGCGAAGCCAAGAATCCCTGCATTTAAGAGTCAAATAAATACAGAGATTCTTCGTCGCCTCCGGCTCCTCAGAATGACAAATTGCCGGGCTTTTCATCGATCGGTTGCTCAGCAGGCTTCGAGGTGAAATTATGGCATCGACGACTTTTCTGCCGGGTGAAGAGGAGCGGCGGGCGCTCCAAGACCGCGCGCATTTCAAGGTTCCCGTCAACATCCTCCTGGTTGACGATCAGCCCTCCAAGCTCCTGAGCTATGAAGCCATCCTTTCGGGCCTCGGCGAGAACCTGCTGATGGCCAGTTCGGGCCGGGAAGCGCTTCAGCATCTGCTCCAGCACGACGTGGCCGTGGTCCTCATCGACGTGTGCATGCCGGAGCTGGACGGCTTCGAAATGGCTTCCATGATTCGCAATCATCCGCGGTTTCAGAAAACCGCCATTATTCTCGTTTCGGGGGTGATGGTGGAGGACGTGGACCGGCTTCGGGGTTACGACTCGGGCGCTGTGGATTACGTTTCCGTCCCGATCATTCCTGAGATTCTCCGCGCCAAGGTGTCGGTGTTTGCCGAGTTGTCGCGCAAGACTGAGGCGCTTCGGCTGCTCAACCAGGAGCTCGAACGACGGGTGGCGGAGCGGACCGCTGAGATCGGGGCCCTTCTTAAGACCGCCGAGGAGGCACGCCGCGAAGCGGAAAAGGCGAATAGCATCAAGGATGAGTTCCTGGCCATTCTTTCTCACGAGCTCCGGACGCCGCTCAACTCGATTACGGGCTGGGCGCACATGCTCAGTGCCGGATCCCTCGACCCGGCCACCCAGCTTAAGGCGGTGGATTCGATCAATCGCAACGCGATCCTTCAGTCGCGGCTGATCTCCGATCTGCTGGACATTTCCCGCATCGTCACCGGCAGACTGCGGCTGGACCTGATGCCGGTGGACCTTGCGTCGACGATCCAGGCAGCGTGCGATACGATTCGCCCGGCCGCGGCCTCGAAAGACGTTCAAATCGAGGCGACGGTGACTGCGGCTGAGCCCATCTCCGGCGACCCGGGGCGTTTACAGCAGGTGATCGTAAACCTTCTCTCCAATGCGGTGAAGTTCGCGCCGGTCAGCGGCCGGGTTCAAGTCCGCCTCGAGAGAGTCGGGTCGAGCGTGGAACTGACGGTGCAGGATAATGGCCCGGGCGTCCACCCCGAGGTGATGCCGTACATCTTTGAGCGGTTCCGCCAGGGCGATTCGTCCTCAACGCGCGCTCATCGCGGGCTCGGCCTCGGCTTGGCGATTGCCCGCCACCTGGTGGAGATGCACGGGGGTACGATCCAGGCGCGAAATCGGGAGGGTACCATCGGGGCTATATTTACGGTGAGAATTCCGATGTCCAGATTGCCGGTGGCGGCATTTGGGATGGAGGCTGGATCGCCCGGGCCGGCCTCCGACGCGCGCGGCTCGAATGCTTTGAGACTTCCGCTGAGCAATGCAAAGGTTCTGGTGGTTGACGATGATGCGGATGCGCGCGAAGTCGTCGCCACAGTTTTGGAGCGCGGCGGCGCCCAAGTTATGGTTGCCGCGTCGGCTGCGGACGCTCTGTTGATCATCGAGCGGGAGCTTCCGGACGTGCTGGTCGCGGATATCGAGATGCCCGATCAGGATGGCTATGATCTGATTCGCAAGGTCCGGCGTCTGGCGTCGGACCGCGGTGGGAGGACACCCGCCGTCGCGCTCACGGCCTATGCCGGCGCGTCCGATCGGGTCCGGCTTCTCGATGCTGGCTTCGAGCGCCACGTGCCCAAACCTATTCAACCGCCGGAGCTGGTCTCGGTCGTTGGCAGCATGATCGCGAAGCCGCAATCAGAAGCAGCTGGGGAATCGGGATGAAAGGCGCTCCTGGTTTCTTCACAGCTAATCCGCGCCTGAGGGAGTGTTATGGACATAGCGAATCGGCATATCCTCTTTGTTGACGACTTCAAAGATACCCGGGAAATGTACGCCCACTTCCTTTCCATGAAGGGTTTTCAGGTGACGCAGGCCGGAGATGGCCAGGAAGCCGTAGAGAAAGCCGCGGAGCTTCTACCCGACTTGATTGTGATGGACCTCTCGCTGCCCCGGGTGAACGGCTGGGAGGCGTCACGCCGGCTGAAGGCAAGCGATAAAACAAAGCACATCCCCGTTCTTATTCTGACAGCGTACGACCTCTCCACCGAGTTCGCGGACATCATTCCCGAAGGATGCGCGGGGGTATTGATGAAGCCTTGCCTGCCAAACGACATGCTCGCGGTAATCGGCCGGGTGCTTGATGGTCACCCGCCGGACCGCCGCGCCAGCCCTGCCCTCGATTCGGCCGTCCCTTCCCGGCGCTCATCGCCGATCCGCAGAGTCTCGTGATCTCTCCAGCAGCCGGCGCGCCGCTACTCCTTAATCAGATGTTTTGAGCGAAGGAAATCGCGCACCACCTGCGCCACATCCTTGTGCAGTCCTACGACCTCGTAATTCAATCGCCGCATCTCATTCGCAGAAATCCTGCCCGCTAAACCGTCGAGCGCCGTCCGCAGTACGGGGTAGCGATTGAGCGTTTGCTCGCGCACGACGGGTACGGCCTGATAGGGCGGGAAGTAGTGCCGGTCATCCTCGAGCACCGCGAGATGGTACGCCTCAATTTGCCCGTCGGTGGAGTTCCCCGCGATCAAGTCCACTTGCCTGTCGACGAGCGCCCGATACATCAGGCCTAGGTCCATCGACTGCGGCGGCGCGGCGAACTTGAGCCCGTAAGCGCGTCGAAGGCCAGCGTAGCCGTCGGCGCGGTCCATGAATTCGTATCCAAACGCGGCGTGCCAGTGCGGCGTGTAGCGCGCCGCCTGTGAGAGGGTGTGCAGGTGGAGACGCCTTGCTGCTCCGGATCGGATCACCATCGCAAAGGTGTTGTTGAACCCAAGCGGGCGCATGACGCGGAGCTTGTAGCGCGACGCGTACTCGCGTTTGACCCGCTGATAAACCTGCGTGGCGCTGCCGCTCGGCCGCTCCTTCAGGATCGCCGCAAGCGCAGTGCCGGTGTACTCGACATAGGCGTCGATGCGGCCTGCGAGCAGCGATTGCTGGCAGATGTAGGTTCCACCCAGATAAAAGCGCCTCTCCACTTTCAGGTGCGTTGCGCTCTCCACGTACTGCGCGAGCATTTCGGCGAGCACCACCTGCTCGGTGAAATTCTTCGACGCGATCACGATCGTATTCGCGGGCCGAATCGAGCACGCCGCGATCGCCAGGCACGCCGCCAGCACAGCGATGCGTTTCATGCGTGAGCGTACCTGAGCCGCCGCTCGAGCAGGCCGAGAAGAAGATCGGCAACGAGCGCCATGACGGCGGCCGGAATCGCGCCGGCGAGAATCACGCGGTTATCGACCATCGCGAGGCCGCGGAAGATGAATTCGCCGAGCCCGCCCGCGCCAATCGCCGCGGCGATGGTCGCAATTCCCACCGTCAGCACCGTCGCGACGCGCACTCCGGCGATAATCACCGCCGATGCCAGCGGCAGCTCCACCTGGAAGAGGAGCTGCCAGTCCGTCATTCCCATTCCGCGGGCGGCTTCGCGAACGGCAGGATCGATTCCCGCGATGCCGGTAAACGTATTGCGGATGATGGGAAGCAGAGCGTAAAGGGCAAGGGCCGTAATCGCCAGCCTGTCCGCGCGAGCGCCCAGCCACGGCGCCGGCAGCAGAAATCCAAAGAGCGCAAGGCTCGGAATGGTTTCGACAACGTTGGCGCTGCCCAGGATCAACTTGCTGAGCGCGGGCCGCCGCGACACCAGGATTCCGAGCGGGACTCCCGCCGCCACCGCGAGCGCCATCGAAATGCCGACGAGCCAGAGATGCTCGAGCGTCAGCTCGAGAATTTCAGCGTGGTGCTGAAGGAAGTATTGAAGCACACTCATTCGGACCCCCTGGCCGGAAGCATTCGCGCGCGTAAAGTTTCCTCTCCCGACCGGAACGCATCAACGTATTGCCTTGCCGCAGGCTCTTCGGAGCCGAGGAAATCCGCGGCGGGATAGACCCCCGCAAGCGCTCCCGCTTCGATCAGCGCGATTCGCGTGGCGAGCAGCAGAGCTTCGCGGAGGTCGTGCGTGACGAACACAATAGTTTTCTGAACCCGCTCCGTGAGCCGCGCGAACTCGCGCTGCAGGTCGATGCGGGTGAGCGGATCAAGGGCGCCGAACGGCTCATCCATCAAGAGGATTGGCGGGTCGCCCGCGAGCGCGCGCGCCACTCCGACGCGTTGCCGTTGGCCCCCCGAGAGCTGGTGCGGAAAGCGGCCGAGAAACTCGTTGGGATCAAGGCCGGCGAGCGCGAGCGCTTCCGCGACCCGCTGCTTGACGCGCTGTGCTGGCCATCCTTCGAGCCGCGGAATCAGCGCCACGTTCCGCTCGACCGTGAAGTGGGGGAATAAGCCGCTCTCCTGAATCACGTACCCGATGCCTCGGCGCAGCCGAATCGGATCCCAGGAGGCGGTCGAACGATGTTCGACGAGCACCTCGCCCTGTGAAGGCAGGAGAAGGGCATTAATTAGCTTGAGCAGGGTGGTTTTGCCCGACCCGCTGCGGCCGAGCAGAACGAGCGTCTCGCCGCGCCGGATTTCCAGGCTGAGGTTCGAGATTAATTCGCGTCCATCCGTGCGAAAGCTGACGCTGCGGAATTCGATCGCGGCTTCGCTCGGCATCAGGAGGGCTCACCGAAGATTTTACGTGACCCGCACACCGCGTTCAACACCGCGCAAGATGTGCCGGGCCCGCGGAGCCGCGCCGCTCACCTACTACAGGTTGCGGAATAACCGCTTGGCGCTGTCGTCCTGCCCTGAAAAGTCCGGCCAGACAGCATATCAGGGCACGACTTCAGTCGTGCCGTCTGAGGGCCATTGATCATTGCGGCTTCAGCCGCTGAGATCCTCAGGGGCTGAAGCCCAATTGCTGATTGCCATTGTCGGCATGGCTGAAGCCATGCCCTGATACTGTCACCCCGCCTTTTCATGCTGTGGCGCGCTGCGAAGTGGTGATGGACCGGAGCGAAGGATCGCATTTTCCTGGATTATCGGTGTCGCAAAGCAACACCACCGGCTGTTAAGCTTATGGGGATGATTCCGATTCAGCGCGGATTGGCCACATGGAATCAAAGGATAAAAAACCGAGTCCCTTAAGCGCGACGAGGCTGCTGAGGCCCCACTCAAAGGCCCTGGCCATTGCAGTGGTTGCGGTGGTGGGCGAAGGAATCGCGAACCTCCTCGATCCGTGGCCCCTGAAGATTGTGCTGGACAACGTTCTCAGGTCCAAGCACAGCCACGGCTGGCTCAATCATCTTATCTACGCCGCGGCGGGTCACAACAAGCTGTCGATTCTCGAGCTCGCGGCCGGCGCCGTGCTCGGCATCGCCATCCTCGGCGCGGTCTGCTCGTACATCGAGAAGTATCTCATCACCAGCGTCAGCCAGTGGATCGTGCACGACCTGCGCCGGATTCTCTACTTCCACATCCAGCGGCTCTCGCTGTCGTACCACGATCAAAAGCAGACGGGCGACCTCATCAGCCGCGTGACGGGCGACATTTCCGCGATCCAGACCTTCATTGGCTCGGGAATCCTGAGCGTATTCATCAACTGTCTCACGCTCTTCGGAATGGTCGCGGTGATGTTTTACATCAGTTGGCGCTTCACGCTGATTGCGCTCTCGGTCGCGCCCGCGCTCTTTATCGTCGTGTACACGTATACGCGCCGCATCAAAAAGGCCTCGCGCGAGGTGAGGAAAAAGCAGGGCGAAATCGTTTCGGTGATGGCTGAGGTGCTTTCATCGATCCGCATCGTGAAAGCGTTCGCGCGCGAGGATTACGAGCAGCAGCGGCTCGAGGAGGAGAGCCTGGAGGGGGTCGAGATTGGCCTCCGCGCCCGCGGCCTCAAGGCCGAGCTCGCCCCCATCGTGGCCGTGATCGTGGCGATTGGCACCTGCCTGGTGCTGTGGTTTGGCGGCCGGATGGCGCTCGCGGGCGGCTTCTCGGCGGGATTGCTGGTAGTGTTCATCATGTACCTCGGCAAAATGTACAAACCCATGCAGGCGCTCTCGAAGATGACCGACACTTACTCGAAGGCCGCGGTGGGCTACGAGCGCCTCCAGGATATTCTGAACGTTGAAGGCGAAGTGCGGGAGAAGGGATCGACGCGGCGCGCTCCGCGCTTCAAAGGAAAAATCGAATTTGAGCACGTGACGTTCGATTACGTCGAAGATTCCACCGTTTTGAAAGATGTCAGTTTGACCATCGAGGCGG
Source organism: Terriglobia bacterium (assembly GCA_050745265.1). Taxonomy (GTDB): domain Bacteria; phylum Acidobacteriota; class Terriglobia; order UBA7540; family UBA7540; genus RH2-MAG17b. The sequence goes on along the minus strand of JBOGKE010000143.1, from coordinate 48,169 downwards.
GGCAGGTGGCGGCGCTCGTGGGGCCGACGGGCGCGGGCAAGACGACCGTCGTCAGCTTGCTTCCGCGCTTCTATGAGCCCGCTTCGGGAGTGGTGAAGATCGATGGCGTCGACGTGCGGCGATATAGCCTCAAATCCTTGCGCCAGCAGATGAGCTTCGTCCTGCAGGAGACGTTGCTTTTTCGCGCTCCGATCTGGCAAAACATCGCCTACGGAAAGCCGGAGGCGAAACGCGACGAAATTCTGCGCGCCGCGGAGCTGGCGAACGCCAACGAGTTTATCGAAAAGATGCCCGAGGGTTATGACACCGTCGTGGGCGAACGCGGGGTTACGCTCTCCGGAGGCCAGCGCCAGCGGATCGCCATCGCACGCGCCGTCATCCGCAATACGCCGATTCTCATTCTGGATGAGCCGAGCTCCGGCCTCGACGCCGCGTCGGAGAAGCTCGTCTTCGAGGCGCTCGATCGCTTGATGGAAGGCAAAACCAGCATCGTGATTGCGCACCGGCTCTCCACGGTCCGGCGCGCCGATGTGATCTTCGTCGTCAAGGACGGTGGCATCGCGGAGCGAGGCCGCCACGAGGAGCTCGTCAAATCGGGCGGCTTATATGCCGAGCTTTACGAGCTGCAATTCCGAACGGAGGAGCAAACGCCCGCTCCGGCGACCAGCGTGAGGGAGTGAGCGGCCGCGCGATCTGCGGCACATTCTCCGAACGTGTCATTCTGAGGAGCCGTAGGCCACGAAGAATCTGAGCCTTTGTATTGAAGCAAGCCGCTGAAAGTCAGATCCCCTCTCGTCTGTGAAGTGCAGAGCGTCTTGATCATGAAAAAACTTTTCATCAACTCCGCGGCGGCGCTTCTACTGGCCGCGGCGACGCTCGCGCTCGGCGGAGCTGGCGGGGGCTCTCCCGCTGTTCGCCTCATGCGCGTTCCGAATGGGGGAATTCAGCCGCAGGCCGCAATCGGCCCCGGCGGCACGCTGCACCTGACCTACTTCAAGGGCGACCCCGCTCATGGTGATATCTTTTACGTCACGTCGCGCAATCAGGGTAGAACGTTTTCTTCTCCGATTCGAGTCAACAGCCAAGCCGGCAGCGCCATCGCCATCGGAACCATCCGCGGCCCGCGCCTCGCTTTGGGGGGAGGCGGCCGCGTTTACGTGGCATGGAACGGGTCGTCCGCCGCATCGCCCAAGGGCCTGCGCGGCGGCGCGCCCATGCTTTTTACCCGCCTCAATGCTTCGAAGACGGGCTTCGAGCCGCAGCGCGATCTCATGAAGCTGACCTTCGGACTCGACGGCGGCGGATCGGTTGCCGCTGACGGGGCGGGGAACGTTTACGTCGCGTGGCACGGCAAGCGGCCCACGGATCCCGCCGGCGAAGCAGGCCGCAGCGCGTGGATCAGGCGGTCGCAGGACCGCGGCCGCGACTTCACGCGGGAATCCCGCGCCTGGAGCGAACCCACCGGCGCGTGCAGTTGCTGTGGCATTGCTATTTTCGCCGCGCGCGACGGAGCGGTGTACATCCTCTATCGCTCCGCGCGGCAGATGGTGCATCGCGATCTTTATCTGCTGGCGTCGCGCGACCACGGCAAGACGTTCCGCGGCCGCCTCCTGGATAAATGGACCCTCGGCGCCTGCCCGATGTCGAGCGCCGATTTCTCCCAGGGTCCCGGCTTTGTGGATGTGGCGTGGCAGACGCAGTCGCAGGTCTATTTCGCGAAAATCGATCCCGGCACGCTCAAGCTGTCACCCGCCATTGCCGCGCCCGGAAAAAGCCGGCTTAGAAAATATCCTGCCCTCAGCGTGAACTCGCGTGGAGACACTCTGCTCGTCTGGACCAACGATGCCGGCTGGGGGCAGACGGGCTCGCTCGGCTGGCAGGTTTTCGGTCGAAACGGAAAGCCCATCCGAAAAGAAGGAAGCGGCCCGGCCGTCGCCGCCTGGAGCTTCGGAACCGCCTTCGCGCGCCCCGACGGCGGCTTCACCATCGTGTACTGAGCCGGCTCGAATCCCAAATCAATATCCAATCTCCAATTAGGCAAACGGGGTTCAAACCCGGCTGGGACCGCGCAGCAGCCGACCCGGGAACAAGATGATGCCGATAAGCAGTCCAAATATCCCTGCCACCACGAAACCGGCCAGACGAAACGGCAACAGGACGAGCCAGACAATGGGATAAAGAACCAGGGCCAAAAGCGCCAGGGGCCAACACAGCACGAGGAGAATCAACCACAGCAGGAACCTGACCATTGTTACTCCTCCCGACTGCTCTTACCTTCTCATACGAATCGGTGCGCACGGAGTTCCATATTTCCGTCTAGTGTTGGCAGCGCGACAGGCGCTTTGTAAAATTGCCATGGATAATAGTGGTAGCCACGGTCAGCGCTTTTCTGACCGTGGGGTTTTATCGCCGCCACAACCACCCACGGTCAATCAAAATCCGACTGACCGTGGCTACCACTACAGTTCGCGTGGCGTGCGCGACCCGCCGGGTCGCCCTACTTTCCGCCTTATTCACCTCGTTCTTCTCCAATTTCTCATCGCGTTGTGCCACGCTGCCAGGGATGGAGCACCGGCCCGAGTGCGAGGAGATCGTCAGTGGGAGGCCGACTCTCGATCGCCGAGATTCGTCTCGCCGGCCCCGGAGGGCTAGTGAGGCGGAGCAAAAGTAATGGATTGTTTTTTTGGCGAGCAAACCTAGTATGTATATGAAACTACAGCACATTAGAAACTGCTAACGACAATCGAACCCAAGCTTTTTGCCCTAAAATCGAGCATCTGCGTTCGAATCGGAGATATTGAAGGGCTAGCGAAAACAGGCGAAAAAGATCGGAACCCAGGAAGTTCGTGAAGACACGCTCTAATCTCAAAAGTCTCACTGCGACGGGAGGTCCAAGTAAGCAAGCGCTCTAGCCCTGCCGAAGTGGCCTTTTGCCGTTTGCGCCGGCAGCCCCAGCGGTTCCCCGCGGACCGGATTCCATGCGCACGAATCAAAAGGGCGCGGAGTTATGCCTCGGACCTCGCGCCCCTGTGTTAGAATCCGCTTTCATTTGCGCTGCTGGGAGGCACCTGTGAGCACGGAAATCGATGGCGGTATATCGAATAGCGCGTCGCGGCGCGACTTTCTGAAAGGGGCGGCCGCACTCGCGGCGGGAGGTCAGGCACTGGCGGCGCGCGGGCAGACCATGCGCCCTGCAAGGAAGGCGCGCATTCGCGCCTATGTCGGAACCTACAGCGCGGCGAAAGGCCCGGAGCCGGGCACGCGCGCGAACGGAAAGGGCATTTACGTTTTCGAAATGGATGCGGCGAGCGGCGAACTAACCCAGGTTGACATCGCAGAGACCAAAGATAGCCCGTCGTGGCTCGACTTTCACCCCGACGGCAAGCATTTGTATTCGGCCAACGAGGTTCACAATTTCGAGGGCTCATCCGGCTCGGTGAGCGCCTACGGGATTGATTCGGCCACCGGCCGACTGCGCCCGCTGAACACCGTCAGCTCGGAGGGCGCAGGTCCGGCGCACCTAAGCGTGCATCCCTCCGGACGTTACGTTCTGGTGGCCAATTACGCGGGCGGCACGATCGCCGTGCTGCCCATTCGCCCGAGCGGCGAGCTCGGCGCTGCAACGGATGTGAAGCACGATCACGGCGCCCGGGGCAAGCCGCGCGCGACGGACGCTCCCGCCGGAAGCTTTGCGATCAGCGGCCATGACGACGGGCCGCACGCGCACATGATTCGGTCCGATCCGAAAGGCCGCTTCGTGCTGCACACAGACCTCGCCCTGGACCGGATTTTTTCCTGGAAGCTCGACCTTGAAAGCGGAAAGCTCGAGCCGAACGATCCGCACGCGACGCCGCTGCCGTCGGGAGATGGTCCGCGCCATTTTGCCTTTCATCCAACCGGCCGCTGGCTTTACTGCCTGCAGGAAGAGGCATCGACAATTGCGCTCTTCGATTACGACGCCGAAAGAGGAACGCTCGCGCACCGGCACACCGTTTCTTCGCTGCCGCACGGATTCGCCGGGACGAGCTTCGCTTCCGAAATTCGCATTTCGAGCGACGGACGATTCCTCTACGCCGGGAACCGCGTTCACGACAGCATCGCGTGGTTCTCGATCGAGGGGGATGGCGCCTTATCGTTTGGCGGGGAAGAGTGGACGCGCGGCGACTACCCTCGCAGTTTTAACTTTGATCCGAGCGAGAGGTTCGTCTACTGCTGTAATCAGCGCGCGGACGCCGTCACGCTCTTTCGGCGCGACGCGCGCTCCGGTCGGCTCGCCTTCACCGGCAGGTATTTCGGGATCGGCACGCCGGCCGCAATCGTGTTCGCGCTCGCCAAAGCGCCGTAATTATCAGGCTGCGGAAAAACGTCGGAACGTGTCATTCTGAGCAGCCGTAGGCTACGAAAAATCCCGCACCGGTTGGATTCTTATTACAGCGATTCTTCGCGGAGTTTGCCCGGAGTTGTTCGCCCGGGCGGATCCACAGCGCCGGAAACTTCGGCGTCAGCCCGCGCAGCGGGCGAAATAATGTGGCCCACGGCGCGAGCCGTGGGGGACGCGAGTCGCACACGATCTTCTTCCCGCGCCGGTTGCCCGGTGCATGCACCGGGCGACCGGCGCGGGAAAGACGTTTGGTGCTCTCTCCTTAACCCCGGGCTTACGCCCGGAGCTACATTATTGCGGCGCTTCGGGCCTTTCGCTCCTCTCGTCATGGAAGTTTCCGGAGAGATCCTTCGCTCCGCTCAAGATGACAGCGAAGGGCTCGGAATGACAGATCGAGGAGTTACTTTCAGCGACCTGCAGAGGACGAAGTCAGCGGTTGTTCGCGAGTTCGTTTTTCACCACGTCGCCGCCCTTCATCACGAATTCGACGTGCTCGAGCTGCTTGATATCGGTAAGCGGATCGCCGGAGACGGCGTCGATGTCCGCGTACTTGCCGGGCGTGATCGAGCCGACGCGATCCTGCCATCCGATCAATTCGGCGGCTCGAATCGTCGCCGCCTGGATTGCGGCGGCGGGCTTCATCCCAAACGCGACCATGTATTCGAACTCCTTCGCCTGCGTGCCGTGCGGGAAAGGTCCGGCGTCGGTGCCGAAGGCGATCTTCACGCCGGCGGCAAGCGCTTTCTTGAAACTGCCTTCGTGCAAAGCCGCGCGGCTGTTCTTGCCGCCGCTCGCGCGCAGGTCGTCCTGTCGGATGGTCTCGTAGACGTAAAGCGTGGGCACGAGCCACGTCCCGTGAGCGGCCATCTTGCGCACGTCGTCGTCGCTGAGCACCAGGCCGTGCTCGATAGAATCGACTCCGCCGTTGATGCAGTTCTCGAGCCCCTCGCCGCCGTAAGCGTGGCACCCCACTTTTCTTCCCAGGCTGTGCGCCTCGGCCACAATGGCCTTCACTTCTGCGAGCGTGAACGTGGGCATGGAGACGAGCGTCCCGTCCGGCGCGAAATGCGATTCGCCCGTACCGTAAATTTTGATGAAGTCGGCTCCGTAGGAAATTTCTTCACGCACGGCTTTGCGCGCCTGCCACGGCCCATCGACTTCCTGGAGGCCGATCGGCACCGGCACTTCGGGCGAGTATCCGAGCAGCGGATAACTTCCGGTGGTCGAGAGATCGCGTGTCGCGACGAACATGCGCGGGCTGGGCACGAGGCCGCGGTCGATCGCGTGCCTCACGTCCACATCGCTGTACATCGCGCCTTCGGTGCCACAATCGCGCTCGGTGGTGAAGCCGGCGTCGAGGTCGCGCCGCGCGTTCACGACGGCTTCGATCGTGCGATATTGCCACGACTCCGTGAGCAACTGCTCGTCGTAGCGGCCGCCCGCTTCGCCGGTGAGGAACAAGTGCTCGTGGCCGTCGATCAGGCCCGGCAGCACCGTGGCGCCACTAAGGTCGATCACGCGCGCGCCGGGAGGAATGGCTACCGCCGAAGCCGCGCCGACTGCGGCAATCCGCTGACCGCGGATCACGACGACCTGATCTCGCAGCATCGTGCCATGAATGCTGTCGAACATTCGTCCCGCGCGAATCACCGTGACGGGCGAGGCATCGCCCTGCGTGGGGGCGATGCCCAGTACAACGGAAGTCGCGCACGCGATGAGCGCGATCAGCATCGTCGCGAGGCCAGCAACTGCAGCGGGAAAGCGCGTTCCCCGGATTTGCCGGCGATCCCGTTCTACGGCAGGGCAGGCTCCGATGGCCGCTACAAACGCATGTGGCGGCGCCATCAGATCGTGTTGCACGGCTCGTTCTCCTTTTGTCTCCGCCTCAAATGGCGCCTCGATTCTATTTCCCAATCCGACAGCTTGCAACTGCCCGGCGAGCGCCGTCTGGAATCTGGAGTTTGATGTTCGGCTGCGGCTCCGACGCGAACAGCCAAATCGCAGACTTCAAATTCACGATTCCGAAAACTCCGAAAAAATTCTGCTTTCCGTCACTCAGGGCTTACGGTCTCGCGCGGCGGCTCCGGAAACGGCAGCTCGTGTTGCGGGCTCGGAACCTGCGCGGAGAAATGCGCTCCCCAGAGGAGCACGACGGACCCGACGTAGGCCCAGAAAAGCAGCGTCACCGGAACGGCAAAAGGGCCGTACGTGGCGCGGAATTGAAACAGCGGGAGCGTCAGAAAGTAGATCAGCTTAACGATCTCCGTGGCGATTCCGGCCACAATCGCCGCCGGAAGCACGCGACGGGCGGCAATCTTGCCGTGGGGCAGGAAATAGTAAATTAGGAAATAAATGGCGATCATCAGCGGCACCGACACGAGCTCGAGCGTCAGTCTCGAGAGCGCTGCGACGAGCCAGTGGCCGGGAAGCCAGCCAAACAGAAAGTTGATCGCACGCTCGATCCCGCTCGCTGCGCCCACCGAAAGCAAAGCCAGAATACCGGCGGCGAGAGCCAGCACGAAGCTGACGATAATGTTGAGCCAAAGGGCGCGGTTGCGTCCGAACTTCCAGATTTTGTTCATTGCAACTTCGAGCGGAAGAAAGACGCCGGAGCTCGTATAAAACATCATGACGATGGTGACGATTTCAATTCGGCGCCTGGCTTCCGACATCGTGGTAAGCCCCTTCACCACAAACTCCGCGCCTTGCGGCAAATTCGCCTGCGCGAGCTGAAGGACCACGGCGTAGACGCGATCCCAGTGGAGCGCGTGGCGGGTGAGCATCAGAAGGATCAGCGTGAAGGGGAAGAAAGCGAGCAGGGCGTTTGCGGCGATGGCGAAGGCGTAGACGTGCGCCTCGGTTTCGAGCAGGTAGCGGAAGCTCGGGCGGAACGAGCTCCCGCGCCGCCAGGTCGCAAGCGCTTGCCGCGCCTTGCCGATTAGTCGGGGAGTTGCTTTGGGGGCGTTTGCGTTCGCGGGCGGGATGGGATCCACGCCTGGATTGTAGCGCAACGCTTCAGGCGTCGACCGGTGGCCGCCCCATTAAGAGTCTTGCCTGAGGCAGCAGCGCGGACCTGTGTTTTTCAGGTCCGCGGCTTTTTTCTGGCGATCGCAAAAAACCGCGGACTTCAAAACCGGAAGTCCGCGCCACCCCACGCGCTACTTGGGTTTCTCAAAGATGAGAAAGTAAAACTGCTTTCCATCCAAGGCGCGCGTAAAGCTGCCGGCGTTGCGAATGAAGCGGAAGCCGGCCGCCGCCACTTCCGCGCGCTCCAAGGACTCCGGCATGCGGTGGTGCTGGTAATAGTAAGCGCGCGGCAACCCGGTGGGCGCGACGCCGTCAATATCGCCGACAATCCCGCCCGGTTTGAGCGCGAGGAAGATGTGCCGGAGCATCGAGGCGTGCTCGTGCCATTCGTGATACGTATCCATCGCGAAGGCAACGTCCAAGCTATGCGGAGCGAGATGAGGGTCGTCGGGCGTGCCTTGAATCACCGCAATCTGATGGAGACCTTCGCGCGCGGCCTCATCCGTGATGAAACTGAGGGCGCTTTGCTTGACGTCTTCCGCCTCGACGCGGCCTGCAGGCCCCACGCGGTCGGCAAAATGAAAAACAAAGTAGCCCTTGCCGCAACCAATATCCGCCACCACGTTGCCGCGCCGCAGGCCGAGCGCGTCCATCACTTCTTCGGGGTGCTGCCACTTGTCTCTGGCGGGGCCGCTGTTCTGGGCGCAAGCGGAAAGCGGGACAAGGGTTGCGAGCGCCGCAAGCAGCATCGCAAGCGCGCGGAGATGCTGGCGTCGATAAAATTTGCCGGGGCTCACCATGCAATTGATCGCCGCCCTATTCATAAGCCCGCCTTCGCGCTCGATGTTGCATTCGCCTCCCGAGGCGAGTTGACGGTGCACTCATCACTTTTTCGCTCGCACGCTGATTTTGTTCACGGGCTGCGCCGTCTTCTTTTTCGCTTCCCTGGCGTCGCGCCGGGGCCGGGCCGAGGGCGTTTTTTCCGGCTCGTTGACGCCCGCGAGCTCGCGCAAGGCTTTCATGATCTGAGGCTCGGTTTTGATCTTGCCGTCCAGCACCGCAAGGAAGATCTCCTCCAGGATTTTGTCGAAGCGAGCGCCGGGCTCGACGCCGAGGGATTGCAGCTCGGCGCGCGGCAGCTTGGCGCGAATCTGCGGGTGCTTGACGAGGAAACTCTTCAGCCGGTTCTGAACGGCGGCTTGCGGAAAATTCGCCTTCACGTACAACAGCAACGGGCGCGGTTGCTTCTCGAGAAGTTGGTGGAGCGCGCTGGGAGTCGCCGCTCTCGAAGCGGTGACCGCCTTCACCAGCTTACGGCCCTCCGGCTCCAGGCTGAGAGCGGTTTTCAATTCCTTGGCGTCGCGCGTCATGGCGCGCAGCAGGCGGCGCCGGTGCGCAGGCGGCAGCTTCGAGAGGAGCGCGTGGGCGTAAGCGAGGAATGGATCGACCCCGGGCATCGAGACGGCGACGGAATGGACTTTCTCGAGCCGCTCCCAGTGGATATTTCCGGACAGAGGCTTGTCGAGGCCGGCCAGCAGACCTCGCGCAGCGTACATCTTGAGCACGCGCGCCGGATGATCCTCGTGGAGGGCGGCGCGCAACTCCGCACCTTGCTGCTCGGGGCTCATCGACTCCCAGGCTTTGGCTTCGAGCGCCGATTCCAGCCATCCCGCCGTGCGCGCTTCCGCCTTAAAGCTGAGCCGCTGAGCCAGCCGGAACAGCCGGTAGATGCGCGACGGGTCGTCGACAAAGCTGCGGCTTTGGAGCGCGCGCAGTTCATGGTTCTCGATGTCCAGCGCGCCATTCGTCGGGTCGAGCAGAAGCCCGCGCGAATTGGGATGGAGGGAAATGGCCATCGCGTTTGCGGAAAAGTCGCGCCCGCGCAGGTCTTCGAAGATGCCGGCCGGTTGGACCTCCGGCGGCCGCCCGGGCCTCGAAAACGTCTCACGTGCGGACATCGAGATCGTCACGATCGCGCCATTCGCGAACTGGAGAGAGGCCGCCTGGCGGCGCTCATCGAAGTAGTAGCATTCCAGCTCGATAGCGGCGGGAGGGCGCGGAGCGCCCGGCAGAGGCTTGGCGGACTTCCGAGGATTGCTCGATTCCAGGGCGCGGATGATTTTGCGGATGTTTCCCTCCGCCACGAAGTCCAGGTTTCGAATGCCGTTTTGCCCGCTGGAGAGATCGCGAACCGCGCCGCCAGCGAGATAAAGGTTTTCGCCGGCGGCGGCGGCCACGCGGCTGATGTGGTTCAGCGCCTGGAACTGGGGCTGGGACAGCCGGATTTCCATCAAGAAGTTGTAGTCGCTCATGGGCTTTCGCTCAGCACATGCCGGCCCCGCGGGCAGGAATCACGTTCAGATGGCTTTTCAGCAACCCGCTCACGCCTTTTCACGCTCGGGGATGGTGTTTGTCGTACACCTGCTTCAAGCGCCCTGTCACGACGTGAGTATAAATCTGGGTGGTGGAGATGTCGCTGTGGCCGAGCATGAGTTGGATCGACCGCAGGTCGGCCCCGCGCTCGAGCAGGTGCGTCGCAAACGAATGGCGTATCACGTGCGGCGTGACCGGCGTTCCGATCGCCGCCGCCTGCGCGTAACGTTTGATGATCTTCCAGAATCCGACGCGCGAGAGGCGCGTCCCACGACGGTTCAGAAAGAGAAAGGGCGCCGCGCCTCTCTTGAGGAGCTTGCCGCGTGCGTCCCGCAAGTAAGCATCGACCGCTTTCAGAGCGGACCTGCCTATCGGAACCAACCGCTCCTTGCCACCCTTCCCGACGCAGCGCAGGATGCCGGTGTTCGCGTCGAAGTCCTCAAGGCGCAAGCTCACGAGCTCTGAAACTCGCAGACCCGTCGCGTAAAGCAGTTCGAGCATCGCCTTGTCCCGCAAACCCGAGGGATCGGAGGGATCAGGCTGGCCGAGAAGAGCATCTACTTCGGTCGAAGCGAGATATTTCGGCAGGCTGGTTCCGATCTGGGGCGAGTCAACTTCCGACGCAGCGTCGCGCGGAATCCGCCCTTCCTTCAGCAGAAACCGGAAAAACTGCCGCAGCGAAACCAGGTGCCGCGCCGCTGAGCGTGCGCTCAGATGCTGCCTGAGCTGAGCCATGAACTGGCGAATCTCATCCCGCCCGATCCGCTCCGGGCCACGTGCGCCGGCGAACTCCGCAAACTTCAGGAGATCGCGCCGATAGCTGACAATCGTATTTTCCGACAGCCCCTTTTCAACCCGAATGTACCCCAGGAAGCGGAGCACCAGGCTCGACGTTTCGCCCTGCGGCGGCGGAGGGGCCGCAGGGCGCCGGCGCGGATGCTGCACCCGGTTGCGAGTCGAGCCTTTGCCCTCCGGCACGCCGGCGGCCGTAGCAGCTCGGCCTTTCGTTTCCCGGAGCGCTACGGGCGCGCCGGAAGCATTGTCAGGATCGGCTGGTCGTGGCTTTAGCATTCATATGCCGTTGGCTGGGTGTAAGCTCTTTCACTGCAACGTACCCGGCTGGCGGCTGCGACTCGATGAGTCGGATCGTGTCGTGTCTTGTCTTGGGGCGAATCGCGCCGTCGCCTCATCCCGGCAGCCGCGGCGGGCCCGCATTGGGCGCAGCGTGAAGGCCAGCGCTACATCAGTTGAACCGTCCCATGCGGCGATCGCCGCTCCTCATTCCTCAGAAAGAGCTCACTGTATGCCTAAGCCAAACACAATAAATGAGTTAACTTAGCAACCCGACTTTGCGGGCCGCTGCATCCAACCAATTCTCTTATTTTCAAGTGGATACTAGCATAAGGAGTGTGTGGTTGCAAAGTGTTCTCGCGAGTCATTAGAATGAGATGGACACCGCAAGTCGTGGGAGCTTGCAACCCGAGTGCAACGCCTCGACGACACAAGCCGGTCTTCTTTTCAGTGAGATATGAAGATTGTCACGTCTGCCCAGATGCAGATTATCGATCACCTGACGAGCGAGCGGTGGGGCGTGCCAAGTCTCACCCTGATGGAAAACGCCGGAGCCACCGTTGTGGATTTCCTGCTTGAGCGGTATGCTCCGCTGGAACGGGAGATGATCCTGGTCGCCTGCGGCAAGGGAAACAACGGGGGTGATGGCCTCGTGGTCGCAAGTCTCCTGCGATCGAAGGGCCTCAATCCGCGGGTGGTTCTCTTTGCTCAGCCGTCGACACTACGTGGCGATGCGGGTGCTAACTACCACCGCCTTTGCGAAACGGGGGCGCCAGAAGCGGCTCGGGACACCGAAACCTGGGAGGCGCTCAAGCCGAGCCTCGCGGGTACCACCTTAATTATCGATGCGCTGCTCGGCACGGGCTTGCGCAGGCCGCTGGAAGGCTTTCTGCTCAATGTGGTACGCGACCTGAACGGCTTCTCCGGCGCGCGCCGGGTTGCTGTGGATTTGCCCTCGGGCCTCGCCGCGGACACTGGCGAGGTTGCCGGTGAATGCATTCGGGCCGACGCTTGCGTGACCTTCACCGCTCCGAAGTATGCGCATGTTTTCCCGCCCGCCTGTGAGATGATGGGCGAGTGGCGCGTGGAGGCGATTGGGACGCCGCCCGAAAAGCTGGAAGACGATCCCGAGTTGTTTCTGCGCCTCACGGGCCGCGAAGACCTTCGGTGGCTGGCAACCCCTCGTAAGCTGGATTCCCATAAGGGGCTGTACGGACACGTCCTGTTCGTGGCGGGTTCGGCAGGCAAAACCGGAGCGGCTGCGCTGGCGGCGAAAGGCGCGCTGCGAGCCGGCGCGGGTCTGGTGACGGTGGCCACAGCCGCGCGGGCGCTGCCCGTAATCGCCTCGCTCGGCATGGAGTTCATGACCGAACCGCTGCCCGAGACGCCACAGGGCACGGTTGCTCTTCGGGCGCTCACCGACGGCCTGATCGAGCGGCTCTCGGAAGGCAAGACGGTGCTTGCGGTAGGGCCGGGGCTCGGAGGCGAACCAGAGACCGCGGAGTTCGTTCGCAGGCTCGTTGCCGCCTCTCCGTTACCGTTGGTCCTGGACGCCGACGGGCTGAATGCCTTCGCTGGCAGGTCTGAGGAGCTGTCGGGCGCCGGGCGCGTGCGGGTGCTCACGCCTCATCCCGGCGAGATGGCTCGTCTCACCGGCCTCAAGGTTGCGGAAGTTCAGCAGCGCCGGATCGAGCTCACACGCGATTTCGCGACGTGGCGCCAAGTTCATCTCGTGCTGAAAGGCGCGCGAACCCTGACCGGATCGCCGGATGGTCAGGTCATGGTGAACCCGACCGGAAACCCCGGCATGGCGACCGGAGGTTCAGGCGATTGTCTCACCGGCCTCATCGCCGGATTCCTGGCACAGTATCGCTCGAGGACGGTGGCCGACGTGGTCGCGGCCGCGGTGTACGTCCACGGGCTCGCGGGCGACGTGGCCGCGCGAAGGAAGGGTGAAGCCTCGATGATCGCCGGAGATTTGCTCGAGGGGCTCCCTGAAGCCCTCATGTCCTTGACCGGCTGCCCGGCGCGGTCGGGTGAGCCGGGTTCGTAGCTGCGCCGTCGCGACGACGTGCCGAACTCGCGGCCCGCAAGGCACGGCCCATCCTGAAAGGGCCGAGTCTCGCGCGTCTCAATCTACTCCAACGTCTCACTCGCACGCGGTAACATGGAGGCGGGTTTTCCTGGCCGCCAGGGTCTGTTGATCCGAGAGCGGGGCTCGGGGAGGAAGGGTTGCAGAGAAAATTGACGGAACGAAGCCTAGCGATCCCTTAGGATCAACACAGCGTGGCATAACGCCACGCTGTGGACGCGTTCCGGCTCGAGGTTAGAGCGCCGGCCAGTCTGCAACTTTTGCGACAAATGAGACGCGCTCGGGCGGAGACGCGTAAGACACCGGCCAGCGCGCGGAGCGACCGGTTCCAAGGACCATGCCAGCTTTGGCTGCAAAGACGCTTTATGATATTGTGACCCGCTCGGCGGAAGAGACCATCGCGTTCGGGCGCACGCTGGCGGCGGCGCTGTATCCGCCCTGCCTCGTGTCGCTCGAAGGAGAACTCGGCAGCGGCAAGACGACGCTGACGAAAGGTATTGCGACGGGGCTCGGCGCCGCGCGCGAGGAAGACGTCACCAGTCCTTCATTCACCCTGGTGCACGAGTACGGCTCGGCAGGTGCCCCGCTCGATTCGGCCGCCGCAGTGATCCGGGTGTTTCACGTGGACCTTTACCGCGTCGAAAGCGCGCGCGACGCCGAATCGCTCGGCTTGGAAGAGATGTTCGGCGCGTCCGCGGTCGTGATCATCGAGTGGGGCGAGAAGCTCGCCCACGCTCCTGCGGTTCCCCTGATCCGCGTGCGATTCGAGAGCTTGGGCGCGGACGAGCGGCACATCACGGTTGAGGGTAGCGCAGACCTCCGGTTTTGAGGTCTGCGGCGTTGTGCTCATCGAGAAAGGATTTCTGAATGGCAGCAGCCAATACGCCCACGCCCTGGGCGCTGATTATCGGTTCTTCGAGCGGCTTCGGCGAGGCGGCGAGCCTCGAGCTGGCGCGCGAAGGGCTGAACGTCTTCGGCGTGCACTTCGACCGGCGCTCCGCGACGGCGCGCGTGAGCGCAATCACTCAACAGATCGCGGCCCTCGGCCGGGATGTGCTGTTCTTCAACATCAATGCGGCCGACGCCGACAGGCGCGTCCAGTCGCTCGACCAGATGCAGGCGCGCTGGGGCGAGAGCGGCGCCGATCACTTCATCAAGGTCTTTCTTCACAGTGTCGCCTTCGGCTCGCTTCAGCCCTACATCGCGCAGCCGCCCGAGCAGCTGACTCAGGCCCAGATTGAAATGACCCTCGACGTGATGGGAAGCAACCTGGTCTACTGGGTTCAGGAGATGATGGCGCGCAAGATGCTGCGCCATGGGAGCCGCCTCTACGCGCTGACGAGCGCCGGCGGCCACAGCGTGATTCCGAACTACGGCGCGGTCTCCGCGGCCAAGGCCGTGATGGAGTCCCACATGCGGCAACTGGCCTACGAGCTCTCGCCGCACGGTATCACTGCCAACTGCATTCAGGCTGGCGTCACCGTGACGCCCGGCTCGAGCAAAATCCCGGGCAGCGACAAGCTGTTTGAGTTTGCGAAGCTGCGCAATCCGGCGGGCCGCCTGACCACGCCCGAGGATGTTGCCTCCGCCATCGCCGCGCTCATGAGTGAGAAGACGCATTGGATGACAGGAAACGTGATCCGCGTAGACGGCGGCGAAGATATAGTGGGATAACCGCTGCCAGAGGCTGCGGCGCAGGAGGGAATCCGGCTTTGCAGCACGATTCTGAGAGCTCGTCATTCTGAGCGCAGCGAAGAATCTGCTTTTTCTGTGGGGAGGGAGTTTCCGCTGATCAACATCGTTCTGAATGGCGAATCAAAGGAGATTCCGGAGGGGCTGACGTTGCTTCAACTGGTCGAGTGGCTCAAGCTGCCGAGCGACCGCGTCGCTGTCGAGCGCAACCGGAAGATCGTCCATCGCCGCGAATGGGAAGCGGCGCGCGTCGAGACGGGCGACCGTCTGGAGATCGTGCACTTTGTAGGCGGAGGATGATTCCATTTTAGATGTTCGACGTTGCATTTTGGATTTTGCACAGCTCTGAGCCATATCCGAGGGTGTCGTCTTGCGCGACCCAGCTCACTTCCGGAGTTGTGAGTCACCCTTAGATCCGCCGAATGTAAAGGAGCATACGATGGGCCAGCAGCGCGCACTGAAGGTTGTGTTGGTTTTGCTTGGAGTGCTCTTCTTGGCGGGAATCTACCCGATTACGATTTCTCTGTTGCACCCGGGCCCGTCCCAAGATCCAGGCGACACGATGATGCTTAGCCTCTATTTCGCCCTAGGAATCTTCCTGCTGATCGCGGCGAGAAACCCAGCGGAAAATCGCGGCGTGATCGCGTTCACAGCGTGGTCGAGCTTTGCTCACGCGCTCGTGATGACGATCCAGGGGATTCAATACCCGAGCGAACGCCAGGGCTTTCTTGCCGGCTCGGGGATCCTCGTTGCGGTCGGCGTGCTCTTGCTCGCGCTTCTTCCGGCGAAGGCCGCCAGGGTATCGCCGGTCAGCGCTGCCGGCGCAGTCGGGGAGAACACCGGGGCCCCGAGACTTCAACCATCGTAGGTCCGGCCGCCGTCCCGCTCTGCGGGAGCCGAAGGGCTCCTCGGGATGACAGTTGATTGGGTCGGCGGCAAATGCCCGCGCTGCATTACAACCGACGCGAGGTCCTCGCGAGCCAGGTTCGCTCTATGAATCCCGCTGTAGGCCGTCCTGCCGCTCTCATTCTGCTCACGCTGCTCATCAAGCTCGGTGTTATCGCTTCGCTCGCCAGTATCATCGCGCGCTTCGGCCGGTTCAAGCGGCTCTTGTTCGTCGAGCGGCGCACTTCGTGGCAGAAGGTGCAGTTCGCGCTGTTTCTCGGGGTGCCGTTCGCCTTGGGCGTCACAACGAGGGTGCTCGCCAAATACCAGGGGGCGGACCTGAGCCTCGAGATCACCGTGCTCGGAGGGTTGCTCGGCGGCGCCGTGATCGGATTGATGGTGGGTTTCGTCGTGAGCCTGCCGGCGGCGCTGATCGGGCACGAGTTTCTCGCGCTGCCGATGGCGGCGCTTTACGCTTTGGTCGCCGGATCGGCGCGCTGGCTCTGCCCGGATAAGGAAGGCATCTGGGAATTCAGCCCCTTCATCGATCTCAGCCTTTACCGCTCGATCAAGCTTCGTTTCAAGCAGCCCGCGCTCGATTGGCAGGTACTTTTCGCCTTGATGGTGGTAGTGCTGGAAGTGCTGCGCCTCGACATCGGGCCGCTAGTCGGCTCAAACCTTTTCTATCTGCGCGCGCCCCACGTCTGGCTTGAAATTCTCATCGTGATCACCACGCTCGTCGCGGTGGGGCTGCCCGTGAAAATCTGGAACAGCACGCGCATCGAGCGCAAGCTGCAGGACCAGCATCGGATGCTGCTCGAAGCGCGCATGGACGCGCTCGTCAGCCAGATCAATCCCCACTTCCTCTTCAACACGCTGAATACGATTTCCTCGCTGATCCGCGTCGACCCGGACACGGCGCGCACCGTCCTGTTGAAACTCTCGCGCATCCTCCGGCGTCGGCTGAAAGTGCAGGCGCATTTTCTCCCGCTGAAGGAAGAGCTCGAATTCATCGACGATTACCTGGACATTGAAGTCGTCCGCTTCGGGCGCGATAAACTGCGCATCTCGAAAGACATCGAGCCGGGCGCGGAAGACGTGGTGGTGCCGAGCATGATCCTTCAGCCGCTGGTCGAAAATGCCATTCGCCACGGGATCGCGCCGAAGATCGAAGGCGGATCGATCACGCTGCGCGCGCGCCGCGAAAATCAGCGGCTCGTCGTTGAAATCCGCGACGACGGCGTCGGCATTCCTCCTTCCCGCCGCCAGGAGATCTACGCCGCCGGCATCGGCATCCGCAACGTCACCGAGCGCCTCCGCGTCCTCTTCGGCGATCAGTTCTCGCTCGACGTGAAGAGTGAGCCCGGCAAAGGCACGATGGTGAGCTTCAGCATCCCCGAACTTGTGGTGAGCGAGAGCGCCCCCGAACCCGCCGCCCTGCCTGAGTAGCCGCCGCGCGCTCTCGGAGCAGGGGGGGCCGCTGGTTCACCTGAAGTCTATTCTGCCGCCACGACGGAACGCTACCCGCCGGCGATGGCGCCGATAATCAGAAACGGTTCCTTGCCCTGCGCGACCGCATCGGGCAGCGGGGCGTCCGGCGATTCATGGGACAGGTCCTCCTCGCAGGCAAAGAAGCGCAGGAACGCGCGGCGGTTCTGCGTGGCGTGCTCGCGGATGGTCCCGCGCAGTACCGGGTAGCGCGCCTCGAGCGCGTCGAGCACGCTGCGCTGCGTGACGGCGCCCTCGACCTCGAGCGTGACCTCGCCGTCCACGCGCGCCAGCGTTCGCAGATGGGGTGGGAGCACGACTCGAATCATGGCAGCGTCTGCACCTCCACCGAAAGCACGGGCGGAAGATGCTGGACGATCGGAGACCAGGAGTCGCCGGCATCCGCCGACGCGTAGACCTGTCCGCCGGTGGTTCCGAAGTAGATGCCGCACGAATCGAGCGAGTCAACGGCCATTGCGTCGCGGAAGACGTTCACGTAGCAGTTCTTCTGCGGCAGGCCCTTAGTGAGCTCCTCCCACTCGTTGCCGCCCGTGCGGCTGCGGTAGGCGCGCAGCTTGCCGTCGAGCGGATAATGCTCCGAATCGCTCTTGATGGGAACCACGTAGAGCGTCTCCGGCTCGTGCGCGTGAACATCAATCACGAAGCCGAAGTCCGTAGGCAGATTGCCGCTGACCTCATTCCACAAATCGCCGGCGTTATCGCTGCGCATCACGTCCCAGTGCTTCTGCATGAAGAGCACGCCCGGGCGCGAGGGGTTCATCGCGACGTGGTGAACGCAGTGGCCCACCTCCGCGTTCGGATCGGGAATGTACTGGGACTTGAGCCCGCGGTTGATCGGTTTCCAGGTGTTGCCGCCGTCGTCGGTGCGAAACGCGCCCGCCGCCGAGATCGCAATGTAGATGCGCCCCGGATCGCTCGGGTCGAGGATAATCGTGTGCAAACACATTCCTCCGGCGCCGGGCTGCCATTTCGGTCCGGTGCCGTGGCCGCGCAGCCCGGATAGTTCCTGCCAGCTCTGGCCCCCATCCTTCGACCGGAATATCGCAGCGTCTTCAACACCGGCGTAAACCGTGTCGGGATCGGTGAGCGACGGCTCAAGGTGCCACACGCGTTTGAACTCCCACGGGTGTTGCGTGCCGTCGTACCATTGGTGGGTCGTCAACGGTTTTCCAGTTTCGGGTGATGTATCGTAGACGAATTTATTGCTCTCACCCTGCGGCATTCCGCTCGGTGCGGTGGTCGGGCCGCCGCCGGGCGCCTCCCAGGTCTTGCCGCCGTCGTTCGAGCGCTGAATGACCTGTCCAAACCAGCCGCTCGACTGCGAGGCGTACAGCCGGTTCGGATCGGCGGGCGATCCCTTGACGTGAAAGAGTTCCCAGCCCGCGAAATGCGGTCCGGCGACCTTCCACCTTTTGCGTTTACCGTCCGAATTCAGAATAAAAGCGCCTTTGCGCGTGCCAACCAGTACACGTACTTTGCTCATGCCTCACTCCTTGTTTGTAGTTGTCGTTCATCGCCTCACGGCTTGCCGGATTTTGCCGATTGCTCCAGTTGCGTCCGTTGCCGCAGCGCCTGCGCTGTCAGCTCGGGAGTTGATACTTCAGCGAAATCTTGCATCTCGAAGATCGGGCGCAGTTCGATCTCCACGCCTCCGCCGAACGGAGCGCGCTTGAGCCATTCGATTGCGTCTTGCATCGATTTCGTCTGCCAGATCCAGTAACCGGCGATCAATTCCTCGGTTTCCGGGAATGGACCATCGGTGACGACCTGCTTTCCGTCCAAGAACTTGACGCGCACGCCCTTCGAGCTCGGCTGGAGTCCGTCCGCGGCGAGCATCACTCCGGCATTCAGCAGCTCCTGGTTGAATTTGCCCATCGCCGCCAGGATCTTCCGATCGGGCATCACTCCGGCTTCCGATTCCTTGTTCGCTTTCACCAGCACCATGAATCGCATCGTTTTGCCTCCTGTGTATTCGAGTTGAGGCCGCCTCAAGCTTGTTTTCCGGCCTTCCACCAGATTGTCGAACGAGGGGCGCGGGAATCGACAGCCGATGCGTTGGGTCCGATGCGAGGGTAGCTTCTTTACGAGTCGGCGTTTCACCGCGCCTAAATTTGTTCGTCCGCCGAGGGCCCGTAGAGAGACGGCACCGGCACGTCATTCAGCCGGAGGTAAACGCCGAGCTGGGCGCGGTGGTGAATCAGGTGGTTCATGACCAGCGTGCGAATCGCGCCCGCGCGCGGCAGGGAATAGACCGTCTTGCCCGTAAAAGACATGGTCCAGTTGTCGCCCAGTTTCTCATCCGAAAGACCGGCAATGGCGGCTCGCGCCGCATCCCGATTTTTATCGAAGGCGTCAAGCACCTCCTGCCGCGAATTCAGTTTCGGTGGTCCGGAGGGTGGCTTGCCGCCGGAAGCAATCTCGTAGGAATCGGTTTCAGCTATTTTTACGGCGAAGCCGGGTAGGGTTGCCAAGTGGGCCGCCAGTCTGCCGAGTTTGGTCGATTTCTGGTGCGGCTGCCACTCGAACTTCTCTTCCGGCACGCGTTCGAGAGTCTTCCGCAGCCCCGCCATCTCGCGATCAAACTCGGGCAGTAGTTCCTGCGCGCGTCCCATCATTTGCTCCTATTTTGTGAGCATTCTCTTCGTGGAAAAAGCCGCTCGAGCCGTCATTCTGCTCCGAAAAGTCCGACCAATAAAGCGTAACAGGGCGCGACTTCAGTCGTGCCGTTTGTCGACCACGACGTTTTCGGCTTTAGCCGCTGGGCGCCGGATGCGGCGGACACGCCGCGCCCGTTGCCTGAGAATCTATATAACACGGCATCCCGGTCAGCGGCCCAGGAGACCGATGATTCCGATCAGGATCAGATAGATCGCGACGACATAGTTCAGAATCCTGGGAAAAATCAAAATCAGAATGCCGGCGATCAGAGCGATGATCGGCGAGTACGGCGCCCAATGCAGGGTGAACGATCCGCCCGCCCGCGTCTGGGCGAGAGCGGCGGTGCCGGCGATCGCGCAGAGCGAGAGCAGGGCGGCAATCCGGCCAATCTGTGCTTTGACTCTCAAGGTACACCTCCGTATTCGAACTCAGTCTTTCCCCCAACATTTTTTCGATGCGCCGATGTGGCGGTTATGTTGAGCCCTTTGGCTGGTGAATCCGTCCCTGGTGAGAGTAACTAAACTTCCTACCTCAGCCACGATATCAATACCGCTCGCAACGTGCAAGCGCATCACGGATAGAGACTCTTAGTCCATTTCGGCGCCGGGGATTCGAGGTCATAGAACGCCTCGTCGATTGATGCAAGCTGCCCCGCCGCGCTTTTCAGCGTGAGCAGGGCCGAGCCGTTGTACGCTAATTTGCTCGAAGGCTGGGGTGTGTGCGCGTACCACTCGACTGCGGGAGCGCCGTGCAACTCGCTGGCATCGCCGAAGGGAAGCGCGCCGTGACCGAGGCAGCGCCCGAGCGTGCGCGACCCTGCCGGCGCCTTGTACACGACGCCGAGGTGTTCGTGGCCCCAGTACCAGGCAAACGGATCGCCGCCGAGCGCGGCGTTGATTTCAGCCCAGAGGGGCTGCTTTACCGCGCCATCGTCGGAGAGGCCGTTGTGGTGAGTGAGCACGATCACCTTTTCGGGCGGAAGACCGAGGTTCTGGATCCACTGATACTGCGCGCCGGCCGCGCCGCCGATGCTGCCGTCCATGATCATCGGCGAGGTTGAATAATAGGCCGAATCGAGACCGAGAATCGTCCAGCCGGCGAACTGGAGCGCGAAGAAGCTCGCGCCCCGTTGCGTCGTGAACGGAGAGCCTGGCGCATTCAGCGCTTCGAAGTAACCATCGCCGCCGCTATACATCTCGTGGTTTGAGTTCAACGTAAACGATCTCCCGGCGTAGGCCGGCGGCCAATAGCCCAGCAGGTTGCTGCGCTCTTCGTGGAGGGGCCAGTAGACTCCGCCGGTACCCGCATAATATACGTCGCCGAGATGAACGATGTAATCCGGCTTGAGCTCCGTGATCTGAGACATCACGGCCGAGGCCACCGCATCGCCGGTTCCCCAATCGCCGACCAGGGCGATTCGGACCTCGCCCGCTGCCGCTCCGGTTAAGGCGATAGGGCTCGCCGGCGTTGCGCCGAATGCGACTGGATGCAAGATGTGATGCGTAATGAGATAATTGATCCAAGCCCAAATCCAGCGGATGTCGAGCTGCTCGTACTGGCGCTCGCCGTAGACAATGCCGTTGGGCGCGACGAGACCCGCGCCGCGCGCGCACGCCACAAGCCCATCGTAGTTGGCGACGCTGATCTGGCTGGGCAGGCGCAGCGCGACCGCGTTCCAGAGAAATTTGAGCGCTCGCTTGATCGGATCGTCTCCGCTCAAGAAGTTCAGGATCACCTGCGGGGGATGATTCACCCAGTAGGGAAACAGACTGCAGTGGAGATCCCCTCGTGCGGCGGGCGGCGGCTGAATCGGCGCAGCGGGCGCGACCGGCGGCTGCCAGAGCGCGTTCTCGATCATCAACTGGATCAACTGATATTCGCTTGCGCGCAGAAAAAGCAATACATCTTCCAGAGGCTTCGGCAGCAGGTGAATGTTTTCCAGGCGCTGCTTCAGGTTTTCGAGGTCTTCGACGAGGAAGTTCATCCTTGTGAGCGCTCCTTTGCTGTGTCGTTCCGAACAATGATCCGTGCTCGGCGGTTCCCGCCGCCCCGCGCGCCTTCCGATTTCGTGCCGCTCGTTTCCGCGGATCGGCCGCGAGCACTGCGGCGGCGGCTGGGCGCTTCATTTTCTGTGCGTTTGAACCGGAGGTGAAACGAGCATATCCTGAAACGTGGGGACGATGCAATCAGCACGACTATCCAAGCGGCATCACGTTCAGGCGACGTCTTGCGGCGGCCGCGCAACTCGCTTGATGTGACGCGCTGCGCTGAGCATCGCGCCTCGTCCGCGCACCGAATCCAATGACCTCGCCAAAACCGCGCGTCTCGCTGTTTATCACCTGCCTTGGCGATCAGTTTTTTCCTGACGTTGGCGAATGCGCCGTGAAGGTGCTCGAGCGGCAGGGCGCGCGGGTGGAGTTTAATCCCGCTCAAACCTGCTGCGGTCAGCCCGCGTTCAACACAGGTTACGTCGATGAAGCGCGTGACGTGGCGGCGCGAGTGTTGGAGCTTTACGAGAACGCAGAGTACGTGGTCGCTCCCTCGGGTTCGTGTTCGACGATGGTGCGCGTGTTCTATCCCGAGTTGTTCTCCGGCGATCCCGTTCGGCTCGCGAAGGCGGAGAAGCTGCGCCGGAAGTTCTATGAATTCTCTGAATTCCTGGTGAGAGTTCTGCACGCCGAAAACGTGGGCGCGAGATTCCCGCACCGCGTCGCCTATCACGATTCGTGCCACCTGCTGCGAGAGCTCGGCATCTCGGAAGAGCCACGAGCGCTTCTGCGCGCCGTCGAGGGCCTCGATCTGCTCGAGATCGCGGATTACCGGCTCTGCTGCGGGTTCGGCGGCACGTTCTCGGTGAAGTTTCCCGAGGTCTCGGTCGCCATGGGTCAGGACAAGCTCCGAGCGGCTTCGGAGGCGGGCGCGGAGTTCCTGGTGGCGAATGATTCCGGCTGCCTGATGCATCTCGCGGGCCTGATCCATCGCCAGAAGTATCCATTGAGGACGATGCACTTGGCGGAGGTGCTGGCGCGGCAGGAATAAGTTCTTGAGTATTTTCATGGCCGAAACGGGAGTCCACAGTTCGGAGATTCATTCGCGCTCTGCGCAAACGCTGGGCGATGCGCGCCTGCAGGAGGCTTACCGCTCCTCGACGCTGCGCTTGTATTCTCACCGGCTTCTGGCGTTCAGCGAAGTGCCGGGTTTCGAGCGGCTCCGCGACCGCGCCCGAGCGATCAAGCGCGAGGTGATTGAGCACCTCGACGACTATCTCGATCAGTTCGCGGAGAGCGCCGAACACCAGGGGGCGAAGGTCCACTGGGCGGCGGACGGCGCCGAGGTCTGCGGCATCGTGCGCGAGATCGCGCAGAACGCCGGGGTGAGGGAATTCGTTAAGTCGAAAACTATGGTGGGAGAGGAAGTGGAGCTCAACCACGCGCTCGAAGCCGCCGGCATTCGCGGCATCGAGACCGATCTCGGAGAACTCATCATTCAACTAGCTGGCGACCGGCCCGCGCACATTGTCGCTCCGGCGATCCACAAAACCCGCGGCGACGTCTCCGAGCTCTTTGTTCGGCATCTAGGTTCCGAGCGCACCACCGAACCGGAGCGGCTGACGGCGATTGCGCGCCGCGCGCTGCGCGAATCGTTTGGGCGCGCGGAGCTGGGCCTGAGCGGCGCGAACTTCGCGATTGCGGAGACCGGCTCGATCGTGCTGGTGGAGAACGAGGGAAACATCCGCCTGTGCACAACGGCGCCGCGCATCCACATCGCGCTGGTGGGGATCGAGAAGCTCATTCCGCGCGTCGAGGATCTCGCCGTCTTTCTGCGCCTGCTCGGGCGCTCCGGCACGGGCCAGAAGCTGACGGCCTACACCTCCATTCTCACCGGTCCGCGCCGCGCAAGCGAAGACGGGCCCGACGAGATGCACGTTGTTCTCGTCGACAACGGCCGCACTAAGGCGCTCGCCGATGAAAAGATGCGCGAGGCGCTCTATTGTATCCGTTGCGGCGCCTGCCTCAACGCCTGTCCCGTTTATCGCAAGATCGGAGGGCACGCTTACGGCTGGGTGTACAGCGGTCCCATCGGCGCGCTGATCACTCCCGCCTTCAACGGAATTGGAGCGGCTCGCGAGCTTCCCTTCGCCTCATCATTGTGCGGAGCGTGCCGCGAGGTGTGTCCGGTGCGTATCAACATACCGGATTTATTGCTTCACCTTCGCGCTCGGGCTCAAACCGCGCCTGAAAGCTCCGCCGCCCGCCCGCGCGGCGAGCGAGCTTCGATGCGCGCTTGGGCTTGGTCGATGAAGCGCCCGTGGGCCTATCGGCTGGGCGCCGGGGCGGCGCGATGGGTCCAGGGATTTTACGCGCGGCCGGATCAGCACGGCGGGACGGGCGAGAACGCTTGGATCCGGCGGTTTCCGTTCTTCCCCTTGTCGCGCTGGACGGATCAGCGCGACTTCCCGGGGCTGGCGGCGAAATCCTTCCGCCAGCGCTGGAGGGCGACGCATCGGGGCGGCCATTGACGGATTCGCTCCACCTCGGGCGAATTCGTTTGCGGCGCGGGACCCTAGCCAGCCGCGGGGCGCATGCCGCGTCCGTCTCATCGATTTTAACTGTTGCGCTTGTCGCGCTCGCCGGCGGCGGTCAGGGGCGGGCCACCTCACCTCAGCAAGCTTTGCAAGTATCGCTGTCGATCCAATCGCCAGTTGTCACCGCTCCATTCCCCGCGCTCATCGAGCTGCACTTTCACAATTCCGGCAACCAAGTCATTTGGCTCTACCGCCCGCTCGCTGATGCGGCGTCGATGAGCGGCAGCGCCGGAGGCGCGGCGGTGGAAGTCCACCTCGAGACCTCACCTTCTCGCGGCAGCTCCGCGATTCCCGGCGTCGGCGCGCTCCTGCGCGTTGCCGGTTTTCCCCATCCGGATCTTTTTGCTCTTCAGCCCGGCGGCGACACGACGGAAAGCGCAATGATTCACGTTGAGCCTGCCACGCAAACGTCCGGCGCTGCCGATGCGCCCGTCTGGGGCGGCTATCGAATGTCGCTGATCTATCGCGCCGCGTATGCGAACCTTCAATCGATTGCGCGTGCGACCGGCGTGAAGGTCTGGACGGGTTCCGTGCCGACCAATGCCGTTGAGATTACGCTCCGGCCGCCGTCGGCGACGAGCCAGGGTTCGGTCTCGGGCACGGTCACGGACCGCCAGGGCCGTCTCGATCCGGGCGTTCTCGTATCGCTCGCCGATGATCAGCAGCGCCTGGTGATGCAGGCTGTCACTGATTCGGTCGGATCTTTCCAATTCGGTGAGCTGCCGTTCGGGCGATACTGGGTCACCGTCCGCTGGCCGGGTGTGGATCACGACACGAGCTTCTTCGAGCACGCGGACCTCGACGCGTCCCAGCCCGCTGCCGCGATGAAGCTCATTATGCTCGAGCAGGAAACTTACGAAGGCAAGCAAATGCTCCACAAGCCGGTGCTCATCCGCGTGACCCGCAGCGACGGCAGCCCGGTTGCCGGCGCAACATTGAAAATCCTCTGGTCAAACGGGTCGGTAACGGAGAGCGAGAGAGCGAGTGCAAACGAAACGGGCTTGGCCGTGGTGAACATGATCCCGGGCACGAACTATGTGACCGTGATCAAGCACGGCTGCGCGAAACTCGATCAGATGGCGGACGTGGCGCCGGGCTCCGGCATCGATGGAGATGGGATCACGGACGATTGCAAGCGGTGAGGAGGGAAGGGCAGTGAGGGCGGAGCAGTTCCTGCTTCAAATATCAAATCTCAAAGTTTCAAATTTCAAATTCCAGGTCCCGAACAAGTCTCCAGTTCCCGAGGCCGGATCGCTATTTCAGCTCGTCCATCACTTGCGCGAGCGCCGATTCCGGCGGTCGCACCCTCGCTTCCGGCAAACCCGCAAGCGGCTGATCGACTAGGTTGAGGACATCGATGAAGTCAGGCCGGGCCGCGTCCACATAGAACAGCCCGGTGAGCACCGCGCCCTCGCGCTGTGATTCCTCGAGCACCCGCAGGGCCTCGATCCTGCTGCACGGATCGTACCGCGCCTGCAGCTTCTTCAGCAGCAAATGCGAGCCGTCGTGCAGAACAACGTCCTGGGTAGTCCCGGGATCGTACTCGACGGAAATATCGTCGAAGAAGGGAACAAAGCTTACTTCCTCCAGGCTCTCTTCGTGTTCCTTCACGTACGCGTAACTCTTGGTGGACCCCTCGTGGTCGTTGAATGTGACGCACGGCGAGATCACGTCGAGCATCGCCGTCCCTTTATGAACGATCGCGCCCTCGATCAG
Source organism: Terriglobia bacterium (assembly GCA_050745265.1). Classification (GTDB taxonomy): domain Bacteria; phylum Acidobacteriota; class Terriglobia; order UBA7540; family UBA7540; genus RH2-MAG17b. The sequence goes on along the minus strand of JBOGKE010000143.1, from coordinate 22,180 downwards.
CGCGAGCAACTGCTTCTTGTCGCCGGAAAAAGACCTCGCCACATATGTCGCGCCAAGCTGCACGGCTAGCGCGCACGTGTCGACGGGCGGAAGCTCGTTCACGACGCCGTTTTTGAGAGTCGAGCCGAGGTCGGCGGTCGCCGAAAACTGCCCCTTGGTGAGCCCGTAGCAGCCGTTATCCTCGATGATGTAGACGATCGGCAAATTGCGCCGCATGAGATGAACGAACTGGCCCATGCCGATCGACGCCGTGTCGCCGTCGCCGCTGACGCCGATGGCGATCAACGTTCGATTGGCGAGAATCGCGCCCGTGGCCACTGAGGGCATGCGTCCATGAAGCGCGTTAAAACCGTGCGCCGTGCCCAGAAAGTAGGCGGGACTCTTCGACGAGCAGCCGATGCCCGAAAGCTTCGCCACGCGGTAAGGCTCGACGCCGAGCTCGTAGAAAGCCTCCACCAGCCGCTCGGAAATGGCGTTGTGGCCGCAGCCCGCGCACAGCGTTGACTTGTTCCCGCGATAAACCTGCGCTTCGAGTCCCGCGCGGTTTACCTTTTTAGGCGGGGCCGGTGTGACGGTCTCCATCTTCAGCCTTTCTCCTCCTGTCGAAGAATCTCGTCGGTGACGCTGCGCGCGTCGAGCGGCAGTCCGTCGTAATGGCGCACGCTGCGGAGCTTGACGGCGTCTTCGTGCTCCGTCTCCATTCGCAGGAGCGACAGTAATTGGGCATCGCGGTTCTGCTCCACCACGTAAACGCGGCGGTGGCGGCGAATGAAACCGAGAACGTCACGATGGAACGGAAACGCCCGAACTCGGCAATAGCTGGCTTTCAAGTCGCGTTCCTGCTCGAGCTGCTCGACGGCTTCAACAACCGCCCAATGCGAACTGCCGTAGGCGAGGATGGCGAAATCGGCGTCGGGCCGTTCCTCAATCACCGGAGATGGAACCTCGCCGCGCGCCGTCTCCATCTTGCGGGTCAGCCGGTCCATGTTGTTCACGTAGACGTCGGACTTTTCGGTGTAAATCGCCTTCTCGTTGTGGCCGCTGCCGCGCGTGAAGTAGGCCGCGAGCGGGTGGTTAGTTCCGGGCAGCGTGCGGTACGGAATGCCGTCGCCATCGACATCTTTGTATCGGCTGAAGCCGCCAAGACGGCCCACATCGGCGGCGGTTAAAACCTTGCCGCGCGCCATTGGACGCCCCGGGTACTTGAACGGCTCGGACATCCAATGGTTCATAGCGAGATCGAGGTCGCTCATCACGAACACGGGAGTTTGCAGGCGCTCCGCGAGATCGAACGCTTCGAGCGACAATTCGTAGCACTCCTCGGCCGAGGCGGGGAACAGCAGCGGATGCTTGGTGTCACCGTGGGACAGCACGGCGGTCGAGAGAATGTCTCCCTGCTGAGTTCTCGTCGGGAGCCCCGTCGAAGGTCCGGTCCGCTGAATGTCGAAAATCACTGCAGGAATTTCCGCGTAGTAACCAAGGCCGGTGAATTCCGCCATCAAGGAAATCCCGGGACCGGAGGTAGACGTCATGGCGCGCGCGCCCGCCCATCCCGCGCCCATCACCATGCCGAGCGCCGCCATTTCGTCTTCCGCCTGAACTATGGCGAAGGTCGCCTTGCCGGTCTCAGGATCCATCCGGAAGCGCTTCATGTAGCCGATGAGCGTTTCGCACAATGAGGAGGACGGCGTAATCGGGTACCAGCCCACCACCGTAACGCCCGCGAACATGCATCCAAGCGCTGCCGCCGCGTTTCCTTCGATCAGGATCTTTCCCTCAGTCTCGTTCATTCGCTCGAGCGAAAAGCGGTCGCGCTTTTCAAGATGCTGCGCGGCGTACTCGAATCCCACCTGCGCCGCTTTCCAGTTGAGGTCAGCCGCCTTCACCTTGCGCTTGAACTGCTTCCGCAACGCCTTCTCCACCTCCGCCGTCTCAATTCCGAGCAGGTTCGCGACAACGCCATCGTAAACCATGTTGCGGACGAGCTTCCGCAGCTTCGCGTCCGGGCAGACCGGCGCCACCAGTTTGTCGAAGGGAACCGGATAGAACACCAAGTCGTCGCGCAGCCGGTCGAGATTCAGCTTCTCGTCGTAGACCACGGCGGCGCCGGCCTCGAGGCTGCGCAGGTCGTCTTCGGCGGTTTCCGCATTCATCGCCACCAGGAAATCGATCTCTTGGCGGCGCGCGATGTAGCCCTTGTGTGACGCGCGAATCGTAAACCAGGTCGGCAGTCCGGCAATATTCGAAGGGAACAGGTTTTTGCCGGAAACGGGAATTCCCATTTGAAAGATGGCGCGAAGCAAGACCAGATTGGCGGATTGGCTGCCCGACCCGTTGACGGTTGCCACCTGAAGACTCAAGTCGTTGACCGTCGCGGGCTGTTCGGGCGCAGCTTGCCCGAGCGCCGCCGCAATTTCTGTTGTTGCCATGTGCCTTCTCTCGATGGAACTCCGGACCCATTCCTGCGGGTCGCGGGCGCCTGTATGCGATTATACCAAATTGAGTTGAGGGACCGCGGACTTGACACGGAACCGCAACTTCCAAAGGTCCAAACGCGCCGCCGAGTAGACAAACTGCGATTCGATCGGGCTTCCGAAAGCTTCGCCGGCGAGCAGAGAACCGCGGCCTGCACAGCGGGTGTGAGTCGATACATCTTGGGTATTTACCTACTGCTCATAAGGTATAATCCCTAATAGACGGGCGGGGTGCTTTAGCCGCGCGCTCAAGGGACCCGCCGGATTGCCGAACCTCGCCGCAAGCTTTACTGTCGAAGTGCGGCGGATTATGGATCGTCATCAGGGGAGGGCACAGCCCGTGGTTCTTAAAGGACGGCATGCACGTAAACATCTTGATTGCTGATGACCAAAAGCAGTACCGGGACTTTCTCAGGCGCATGCTGGAATCGAACCCCGCGGTGAGCGTGGTGGCGGAAGCCGCCAACGGCGAACAGGCGGTTCAGCTCACTCAGCTCCTCAAGCCCGATCTGATGCTCTTGGATATGGATATGCCTCAAGTGGACGGTCTTAACATCGCACGAGAGGTCAGGTCTCGCCGGCTTCCCATACGGATCATTCTGATGTCATTGTTGGGAGATGCCGCGCATCAGCGCGCCGCTCTCGCAAGCGGCGCAGACGCCTTCATATCCAAGGACGCGCCTGTTAACGAGCTTTTCAGTTCAATCTGGAAGATCGCCCGTGCGGCGACCGCAGATGTAGGCTCAGCGGCGCGGTGAACGGCGCCGGCCGTCTTCTGTCGGAGCGATCAGGCTATAGTAGCCTGCAAGCCGGCGAGCCGCCCCACTCCGGAGGCGTTTCGTCCCATCGGCTGTTCCGAACACATTCGCGAATGAGTCCTCCCACTTTGGCGTAGCTGATTCCTCTGAGTGCCACCTGGGCCAGCGGCCTACCCACTGGAATGAAAATCAATGCCATCGTCACCCCCGCGGAAGCGCGGGGCAGTTCACTGGATTCCCGTTTTCGCGGGAATGACCGATGATTTTCGACAGAGCGACATAATACCCTCAGGATCGGCGATGGCCGAAGGCCGCGCGGGCGATTCGAATCTGCGCTTTCCCCTCCGCCGATTATCTTTCACCCCGCCCAAAGAATCTGCGTGACGATTGTGCCGGCAGCCGAGTAGCGCCGCCCTTCAGGGCGGCAGAAACGAGGGGCCGGGCTAAAGGCCGTGCGGCGTGTCCAGCGCGCCTGCGGCGTCTCGCTGCGGGAGAGTTTGTGCCAGGCGGCTGAGGAGTTATATTCTTATGATGGGATGAGGCGTGCGAACGGTCCCGGTAAGAAGGTAAAGACGAATGTCCGGAGCGACTGAAGAATTAGCGAGAGATCTGCTCAGCCGGGCGGTGCGCTCGGGCGCGACATCGGCGGACGTAATCGTGCGCGAGGGCGACGAGTTCACGGCCACGGTTCGCATGAAGCAGATCGAGAGTCTTAAGGAAGCTGCGTCCAAGGTGCTGGGCTTGCGGATCTTTGCCGGGACGCGCAGCGCCAGCGCGTATTCGCAGGATTTTTCAGTGCATTCTCTCGAACGGCTCGTCGAGAGAACGCTCGCCATGGCGCGCGCGACCTCCGAAGACCCGGCGTCGGGCCTTCCCGCCGGCGACGAGCTTGGCCGCTGGGAAGGCGATCTCCAGCTCTACGATGCAAGCGTCGAAAAACTCTCCGCCGAGGAGCGCATCGGCTGGGCGCGCCGTGCCGAAGAAGCCGCGCTCGCAACCGATTCCCGCATCGGGAACTCCGAGGGTTCGACCTTCGAGGCGAGCACGGGCACGAAGGTCTACGCGAACTCGCTGGGATTTGTTGGGCGCTACTCCTCGTCTTATTGCGGCTTGTCAGTCGTTCCGGTCGCGGCGAACGGCCCCGGAACTCCGATGCAGCGTGATTACTGGTACACGGTGGGGCGCGGCGTGGGCGCGCTGGAGTCGCCGGAGTCCGTCGGAAGAAAGGCGGCGGAGCGCGCAATTCGCAAATTGGGCGCGAGGAAAATCTCCACCTGCCGCGTGCCGGTGGTTTTTGACGCCGAATGCGCGCGGTCGCTCGCCGGCCATCTCTTTGAGGCGGTGCGCGGCGACGCGATTTACCGCAGCGCCTCGTTTCTCGCGGGGAAGCTGGGCGAGCGCATGGCGGGAGAAAACGTATCCCTTGTCGACGACGGGCTGCGCCCCGGCGGGTTTGGCTCGCGGCCGTTCGACGATGAAGGCATTCCGGCCGCAACCACTTCCGTGATTGAGCGCGGAGTGCTGAAGAATTACCTGCTGAATACATACGCCGCTCGCAAGCTGAATCTGAAGACCACGGGAAACGCGGCGCGCGGCGTGGCTGGACCTCCCGCAATTGGTCCGAAGAACCTCTATCTGGCGCCTGGTCCTCACGATCCGGCAGAGATCGTGCGCTCGGTCAACAACGGCTTCTACGTTACCGAGCTGATCGGTTTCGGCGTAAACATCGTCACCGGTGATTACTCCCGCGGCGCCGCCGGGCTGTGGATCGAAAACGGCGAACTCGCTTATCCTGTGGAGGAAGTCACGATTGCGGGCTGCCTGCCGGAGATGCTTCATAATGTAGCCATGATCGGCTCCGATCTGGAATTCCGGAGCTCGATCGCGTCACCCACGCTATTGGTGGAAGGCTTGACGGTGGCGGGAACCTGATGACCGAACGATCGACCTCGATTGAGTATTTCATCCTGGCGCTCGCTCTGCTCGCGATCGCTGTTACCGCCTACGTGGTGATTCAGCACCGGCGCGCAGAGCCGCACGTGAAGGCCGGCCCGCCGATGACAGCGGCCGAGGAGAATTATCTCCCCGACATCCAAATCATCAACGCGCAGATGAGCGAGGCGAGCAATATCCTCGGCAGCCAAGTTTTCTACCTGGATGGCACGCTGGTAAACAAGGGTCCCCAAACCGTGCGCGAGGTCAGTCTCAGATTGAATTTTACGGACCCATTCGGAGAAGTTATCGAGCGCGAAAACGAACAGCCCATCACGCACTCCGCGCGACCGCTGAAACCGGGCGAATCGCGCAAACTGCACTTGGTTTTTGAGCACCTTCCCCAGACTTGGAACCAAAACCCTCCCGCCGCTTCGGCGACCTACGTCAGCTTCAGATAGGGCCGCGCTACTCCGACCCCGCGAGTCTCCGGTAGATATCGCGGACCTCCTGCTGCACGGCGCGCAGTTGTCGGCCGAGAGATTGTTCATTTTCCTTCCCCTGAAGCAGGTTCCAGCGGCGCATTAGATCTTCCACTCGTGCGGCGTCGCCCACGTGTTCAGGCAGTCCATTCGCAGCTCTCCCTGTTACAAGGCGGACGGCGTGGTCCATCGAGCGCAAGAAGCGAGCCCCGCCGGTAAGCGACAAGGCGTCGCCCTCTTCGAGCCACCCCGCCGCCCGCAAACGGTGAATGCGATCCGGAGTATTTGCTCCCGGCGGAATGGCCACTCGGTGGCGCAGTTGAAGGGAGGCGAGCGTGTACTCGATATCGTAATAGCCGCCGGGCGCAGTTTTCAGGTGAACCGGCGCGGTTTTCAGTTCGCGTTCGAGACGCCGCCGCATCTGGAGAAGATCATCCTCGAGCTGCGGATATCGGCTGAAGCGTTCGAGCAGCTCCTCCGACAAACCGGCGGCCACTCGGTCGCCGAGAGCGGTGTTCCCGCCCGCGGGTAAGCTCTTCAGATATGCCATTGCCTCCCACACCTGGGCTTGACTGGCGGCATAGCGAAGCAGCGCGTCTTCCGTGATCACCAGCTCACCCTCCTGGCCGAGCGGCCGCAGGCGCGTGTCAACCGCGAATAACGTGCCGTCGCCGGTGTAGCTCGAAAGCACCTCGATCAGCTTCTCCGCCAGGCGCGTGAGGTGCTCGATTTCGGGCGTTGTAGTTCCGGCTGCAGCCACGAACACGAGGTCGGCGTCTGAGGCGACATCGAATTCCCGGACGCCCAGCCGCCCGAGCCCCAACACGCAGAACGGCAGATCGCGGCCAGCCTCACCGGCTGTGGATGCCGAACCGTCTGGAGCGAGAGCACGCCAGGCGATGCCGAGCGCGGTACCGACGGACTGCGCCGCGAGCCCCGACCAGCTTCGCAGCGACGCGAATACGGATTCGCCGTCGGTTACGTCCTGCGCGGCTAGCGCCACCTTCCGGGCGCGGTAATGCTGGCGCAGCAGCGCCATCTGTTCGCGCAGGTCCCGTCCTGATTCGAGAATCCAATCAAACGCCGGCGACGAATCTGAGCGGCCTGCCGGGACTTCGAGCTGCATTTCCAGTTGTCCGGACGGCGCCGCCTGCGGGATGGGTTCGAGCGCGGCCAAATCTTCCGGATGCTGAATGAGGAGCCCCGCGAAGTAGCCGCTCGCGCTGATGGTTTGCAAAGCGCGAATCAGTTTCTCGGGTTGATCTCGAGCCATATCGAAGCACGTCGGCGCGCTCAGAACCTTCCCTAGAAACATACCAGCGCTTTTTTGCGCCCGTTCGGGCACGCGAACGGCGGCGATGCGGGCGGCGAGCGCGGGTGTGTGCTCCGCCAGGAAACGCCGCGCCGCTTCAAACGAGGCGCTGGCCTGTTCCGGGAGCAGGGCAGCGGGAGGCTTCAGCGCGTATTCTTCGCGTTGCGAGGGCGCGGCGCGAGGATGAATCAGGTTTCGGTAGATTTCGCCAACACGACGGAAGGTTTCCTCAAGCCGCTCCGTAAGGATTGCGCCCGGCGAAGGCGCGCCGCCCGACTTCGCGTTCGGGCCTGAGGCGGCGGGTCCATCCGTCCCAATCCCGGCGCGGCGGGCGAGCCGGTCGAGCGCATTCGAATCGGTCGGAAGGCGGTGCATCTGCTGACCGCGATCCAGTTGAATCAGGTGCTCCGTTTTGCGCAGGAACTCGTACGCGGTCATCAGCGCGGCGTAATCTTTGTCGGAAAGATAACCCTTGTCGTTGAGCTTGCGCAGCGCCAGCAGTGTTCCGCCCGAGCGCACCCACGGGTCGCGCGCTCCGTGCAGCCGCTGCAGGCACTGCGCAAGAAATTCGACATCGCGGATTCCGCCCGGGTGCAGCTTCACGTCGATCGATTCGCTGCCGGTGGCGCGAAGCTTCCTCGAGATGCGCTCGCGCGAGCGGAGGATCGTCTCGATCGCTCCAAAGTCAGCGGCGGAGCCATAGATCCGGTCGTCGACGGCGCGCAGGAATTCGCGCGTCAGCTTTTCGTCGCCCGCTGAGTGCCGGGCCTTGATCAGCATCTGCAGCTCCCAATCGCGGGCTCGATGTTCGTAATATTCGAGAGCCGATCCGAGAGAGATGGTCATGTCGCCTAGGTCGCCTTCGGGCCGCAGCCGCAGATCTACGCGAAAAACCGGACCGTAAGGAGTGCTCTGCGTGATCGAGCGCGTCACGGCGTTGGCGAGCCGCACGAAATACTCCTTGTTCGAGATCACAGAGTCCGGCTCGCTCCCGCCCGACGTCTCGCCGTTGTGCGAATAGAGGAACAGCAGGTCGATGTCGGAGCTGTAATTCAGCTCGTTGCCGCCGAGCTTGCCGAGCGAGACGATGCCGAACTGGCTGCGCACGATGCGCCCCTGCGCGTCTCGGTACTGCGGCTCGCCGTAACGCTTGCGCAGCTCCTGATCGCAATAGGCTAGCGCATTGGTCAGCAGCACGTCCGCGAGCTCGGAAAGCTCGAGCGTGGTTTCCGCCAGCGGGCTGATGCCGAGCACGTCCTTCAGGACGATTCGCAGGTAGAGCCGCTGCTTAAATCGGCCCAACTGCGCCGAGAGCCATGGATCCGGCGCGGCCGTGGCAAACCGCGCGTAATCCTGCATCAGGTCTTCCTTCGATTTGAGTTTGGTGAAGTTCCGGTCGCGCGCAAATTGCAGCGGCAGGCCGGGCTCGGCGAGAAATGTTTCGGCCAGATACGCGCTGTAACCGAAGATGGAGACGAGATAGGTGAGCGCGGCCGGAGCGGCGGCAAGCTCCGCCGGCGTTTCGCGCGGCGCCTTCGTGAGATAACGCTCGAGCAGGTTCAGCGCCGAGTCGGGATCGGGCGAGTGAGCGAGCAGCGCAACGAGGGGATGACGGAGCGCTTCCGGGAGAAGCTGCTCGACCGACGCCAGATTCACGGCCGCCTTCGCCGGTTCTCGAAACGCAATCGGAGCGAACGGAGGCTGCATCCCTGAGGATTATAGCGGATTCGCCCGTGCGGGAGGGCCGATGCGCCGATCCGCAATGCGAGGTTGTGGCCGCCGCGCCGCCACAGAGGCCGGTTACGCGAGGTTGGCTTCGGCGAAGGCTTTGCGGATTGCAGCGGCCGTGGCGGCGACCGCCTGATCGACAGGCATGGCGCGGAGTTGAGCGTTGAAGGGTTCGGCTTGGATCGGCCCTTCGTACCGGATTGATACCAGCGCTTGAAGAAATTGGCGCACCGGGATGACTCCGGTTGCGGCGGGCAGCTCGCGATGGTTGTCGCGCTGGTCGTCGAGCGGCAGGCGGGGAGCGTCATTCAAGTCGACGGTGACCACGTCGCGCCCGCGCAAATTTTCAATATCCGCCGCCGTCTCTTCGGCGTTGTACCAGTGCCAACTGTCGAGCTGGACGCCGAGATTATCCGCGCCGATGGCGACCTCAAGCTCCCGGAGCTCGGATAGCGTATGAATGAACGGCTGCCGCTCGCTGCGCCACACCGTGCGCGTCGCGACGTATTCGAGCCCGAACGTCTGGCCGTGATCGGCGAGAATCTTCGCGCACTCGCGCAGGCGGGACGCGTGCTGGCGGAAGTTCTGAAGATACGTCAGCTCGTTGCTGCACGGCATCACGTATGTGCTCACGCGCGCGACTCCGGCGCGCTGGAGCGCCTGGGCTGCGGCGGGAAGCGCGCTGAGTCCCTGATTAAACTTTGCGGTGTCCTTGCGAAAATTCACCGGAAGGCCGGCGGCGCCAAATTTTAGCTTTTTCGAGGCGAGGTCGTCCAGTAAGCGCCGGAGATCGTTGTACGACAGGCTTGCAAATAGCGCCGCGTCGGGGTCGATGCCTTCGAAGCCATATTCGTGAGCGAGGCTCACTGACTGGCGAAAGTCGCTCTTGAACCCGAGGCGGCTGAGGCTGAGGATGGTGTAGAATTTCCGGCGGGTCGCGTCATCAGGCGGCGCCGCTTGCCCGGGAACTGCGGCGGCTGATATTCCGCCGATCGCGGCGCCGGTGCGCGTGATGAAGCTGCGCCGGTTGAGTGTTTGGTTCGCCACATCTTGTTTCACGGCTCCTCCGTGATCGAATCCGAGTTGATTTGTAAAGAGCGAAGCGAAGTAATGCCAATCTCGAGCGCGTAGAGACGGCTTTATGCCGCCATTCTGCGTGGCGGGGTAAACCCGCCGCTACAAACGCCGCCGAAACTGAGCCATTACCGAAGCGAAGTATCACGGTAATTGCGGGTGAGGCAAGCGCCGGGCTTCTTCGGCACGCCCAGAATGACAGTTTCAACAATGTTTGCCAAGGTTATCCGCTTTTGCACAGCGCCGCAACCCAAACTCCTGGCGAAAATAACGGCGGCGTTATACTTAAAATTATTCCCATGGCGCGACTGGACCGGTATCTCATCATCGCACTTCTCTGCGTCTCTTCCGGCGGTATCACCATCGCCGCCGCTCAGAACTCCCCGCCCGCGGTCCCGACGGATCTCGTCACCGATCAGAGTCTGAAGTTCGCGCAGGTTTATCAGGATCTGCTGGCGAACTACATGGACGGCACGAATCCCGACCGGCTGATTCTCGAAGGCGCCGTGCGCGGCATGCTCTCGTCTCTCGATCCGTTTTCTTCTTTCTTCGACCGCCAGCAGTACGATCAGTTGCAGCAGGAAACACGCGGCGAAATGCTGGGTTTCGGTTCGATTCTCTACGTTTCGACCGGCAAGGTGATGGTGATCCAGACGCAGCAGGGATCGCCCTCGTGGCGCGCGGGCCTCGGTCCGGGCGACGAAATCGTAGCTGTCAATGGCGTGGTGCTCAGCACCTTGGCTTTTCAGGATCTCATCCACTTGCTGCAGCAGGCGAGGTCGCATCCTGTCACTCTTAGTGTTCTGCGGCCCGGCGAGAGCGCGCCCGTCACTTTTCACCTCAGACCGGCGCAGGTGGCGCTGCCCACGGTTGATCTCGCCTTTCGATATTCGGCCGAGATCGGCTACATCCACATCGCATCGTTCGAGGCGAAAACTCCTCAGGAGCTCGTCGAAGCGCTGAAGAAGCTCGACTCCGCGCATCTTGGCGGGCTGATCCTCGATCTTCGTAATAATCCCGGCGGACTGCTGGCATCGGCGATTGGCGTGTGCAGCGTTTTCACCAAACCCGGCACGCTCGTGCTCACCGTACGCGGCCGGGAAATTCCCGAAAAATCGTATTCCACAATTCCCGCGCCCATTGAGGCCGGATTGCCGCTGATTGTTCTCGTTAACGGCAACACGGCCAGCGCCGCAGAGGTGGTGACGGCGGCGCTGCAGGATCACGATCGCGCGCTGGTTGTGGGAGAGCCGACGTTCGGCAAAGGCGTCGTCGAGTCGGTGATGCCGCTCAGCGACGAGACAGCGCTGGCGCTGCTGACCTCCGAGTACTTCACCCCCAGCGGGCGGTCCATCCAGAAGCCGCTGCCCGGCACCGCGCTCGGCAATCCTATCAGCGGGCTCTCGGCCGCAGGGACCATATTCCATACGGCAGACGGACGGCCGCTCGCCGCCCATGGCGGAATCACGCCCGACGTGCTCGCCGCTGTTGCGCCGCCCGACTCCTGGCTGGCTTTTCTCGATCAGGCCGGCCTCTTCACCCGCTTTGCGTCGGAGTACGTTACGTATCACAGTAAGATTACGAAGACCTTCGAGCCGGACGCCACAACGCTCGAAGAGTTCCGCAATTTCCTCCGTGCACAACGAGTCCGGTCGCCCGATCGGTATTGGGCAAAAGATCAGCGAGCCCTGACAAATCATGTGCGACAAGCGCTGTTCGACCTCGTCTACGGCCTCGACTTCAGCAATCAGCAGGAGGCGCGCAGCGACCCGCAGGTCGCTAAAGCCGCGTCACTGTTTCCGCAACTTCCGTCGCTGCTCGCAGGACCCGCATCCGTGCGAGCCATCGCCGCGGCGCAATAAAGAATCAAACAAATACGGAGATTTTTCCTTCGGCTTCGCTCAGAGCCTGCCCTGAGCGGAGCGAACCGGACCGCCTGCGGCTCCTCAGAAAAATTTGGCCAATGCAGCGTATCAGGGCACGACTTTAGTCGCGCCGTTTGCTGGCAATTGGTCGCATCGGCTTTAGCCGCTGAGGGCCTCAGGGGCTAAGTATTCATGCTTGGCGGGTGTCGCGAAGCGATATGGGAAACTCCTCAGAATGACACGTTCGAGGTTTTTCCGAAGCCTGTGAAGCCGTGCCCTTCCGCCGTTCCGAGAGTCAATTACTTACGCTAAGTGTCTGGCCCCAGCGCATCGAGGTCGGCTTGATCCTGCAGGCGCCCCGCGGATCGCTTGTTCTTGACGAGCTCGCGCCGGCCAATGAACGGCGCTCGCATCCCGTCAAGCTCCGCTTCGATTCTTCCTTTCCAGGCTTCGTCGAACGGCACGCCATCAATATCGGTCAAAAGATCGATACGGTTGGGCGGCAGTCCTAGCTGGATCACCGCGCTAGAGTCGACGAAGTCTGATGCCTTGAGGCCCAATGCGTCGAACCCGAAGCCCCGGAGCGCTGCTTCGATCCGCAGGGCGTTCTCCGGCGACCTGCGGACGAGGAGGTCGAGATCGCCCGTGTAGCGCGGAGTGCTGTGGTACGCGAGTGCCACCGCTCCGACGATCAGGTAGTCAACTTGATTTGAGTTGAACGATTCGATAAACGCGCGCCAATCTGCCGGAAGTCTCATCGCGCTCCTCCTGGCTACGCTCTCGCAGCTCGAACAGAATCTCAATCCGCTCCATTGGAGAGAGGCTTCGGTAGTATTCACGCGTCGCCTCGTCGGCCTCCTGGTAGGTTCGGAACTTGGCGATCACGCGCTCCATGGACGCTATTTTACCTCAGTGACGTCCGGCGGCGGTGCGTGATGAGCGATTTCACCGCGGGCTCGAGCGTAAAAATGAGCTGCGCGCCGGCCACGTGATCGCGCTCGCGGTACAGCTCACCGAAAGGCGCCTGGCCGCTGTAGAACCACGCTTCAATACGGGCGACGGGCTCGCCCGATTTCATCATCAGTTCGACGCCTGGTTCGAAACTGACGTTCGTTTGCCACGCCACTTCCCCGCGCGTTTGAAAATCGTCCGCCAGATACAACCGCCACCGCTTACCCGATGCGGGAAACCACTCGCTCCCAGCCTGCAGCGTCCATTTGCCGACTTTCGGATACGTGCGGACGAGCAGCGTGGGTCCGCCGTAAAGCCGGATGTGATGAGGCGCGTCATAGGCGATGAGGCCCTGGAGCGCTTCGCGGCTGTAATGGAATGGCTGGAAGCCCGTGAGGTTCGCATAGTCACCGCCAAGATGCGAGCTGACGTGATAGAACTGAACGCGGCCGGACCAGCTTCCTTTGCGAAACGCAAAAGGGATTCCGGCATGAAAATCCGCGGCTTTCAGGTAAAGCGTGGTCCGCTCCGATCCAAAACGAGCCGTGATTCCGCCGAGGAAACCCAACTGCCAATCGAAGCTTTTACTCTCGGAAGTATAAACGGCGAGAGGTAGGGCGAGGCCGAAATCGAGGCTGATTCCACCGAAACGGATTCGGCTCGCCGCCTCGAACGGGTCTGCCATCGGAGGCCGGAAGATCTGGTCGGACGTAAGATCGGGGCTCGGCGCACTCTGAGCACCTCCGTGCTGAGCGAGGGCGCGGCGCGCGGCGGCTCCGAGAGCGAGTGCAAGCACGAGCGAAAGGACTGGCGCGAACCGGCGAAAGCGCATCAGGGCCGCCGCGGTCGCTTCCGCTCTTGCCCCGCCGGTCCGCGAGCGTGCAAGCGGCGCGTGAGCTCCGCGAGATTCTCCGCCGCGGCGCCGAGTTGCCGGGCCACTTGGGCCGGGGCCGTCCCGCCCGTTACGTTCCTCGCTTCGATGGATCGCTCCGGCGAAGCCGCGATTTGCTGCAAGCTCTGATCCCAGCCGGGGATCACTCCTCGGGCCTCTTCCAGGGAAAGCTCAGCAAAGTTTTTGCCCGAGCTCAAGCAGTAGCGCACCAGCTTTCCCGTTGCCTCGTGCGCCTCCGCAAAAGGCAGTCCGCGGCGGACGAGCTCGTCAGCGACATCGGTCGCGGTCAGGAAGCCGAGCTGCGTCGCCGCTCTCATTCTCTCCGGATGCACGCGCAAAGTCGCGACCACCCGAGCGGCGAGCCGCAACGACTCTCGCGCCGTATCGACCGCGTCGAAGAGGGCCTCTTTGTCTTCCTGCAGATCGCGGTTGTACGCGAGCGGCAGCCCCTTGAGCAGCATCATCATCGAAGCAAGCCGCCCTGCGACGCGCGCCGTCTTGCCGCGAATCAGCTCCAGCGAATCGGCGTTCTTCTTCTGGGGCATCAGGCTGCTTCCTGTCGCATAATCGTCCGCGAGTTCTACGTAACCAAAGGCGGGCGAGGAGAAAATGATGAGGTCCTCGGCGAGGCGGCTGAGGTGAATTTGAATTAGCGAACAGGCGAAGATGAGTTCGCACACAAAATCTCGGTCGGAAGTCGCATCGATGCTGTTGCGTGCGGCGCGTGCGAAACCGAGATCGGCGGCGAGCGCCGAGCGATCGATGCGCACGGTGGTTCCCGCGAGAGCCCCCGCGCCCAAGGGAAGCTCGTCGGCACGGTCGCGGCAATCCCGCAAACGTCCTTCGTCGCGCAATAGCATCTCGAAATACGCGAGGAGGTAATGCGCGCAAAGCACGGGCTGAGCCGGTTGCAGGTGCGTGTAGCCGGGCATAATCACTTGATGGTGCTGCGTGGCTTTTTCGAGCACCGCATCGAGGAGAGCGGCGAGCGCCGTGAGAAGCTCGTCGATCGCATCCTTCGCGAAAAGGCGCGTTTCAGTGGCAACGAGATCGTTGCGGCTGCGGCCCGTGCGGAGCTTCTTCGCCGCCTGCCCCACTTCCGCTTCCAGCTTATTTTCTACCCACGTGTGGACGTCCTCGCTCGACTCGCGCGCAGCCCAGCCGGGATGCGCTTCAACGTGTTTGCCGATCGCATCGAGGCCGCGCGCGATGTTGCGAGCGTCGGATTTTGCAAGCACGCCGGCCGCGGCCAAGTGCCGAACGTAAACCTGGTTCACCCGCAGATCGTAATGAATCAGCCGCTGGTCGAATGAGAACGATTGCGAAAACTGTTCGAACTGCGGATCGCGTCGTCCCCTATCGAAGCGGCCTCCCCACAAGCGTCCTTCATTTTGGGTTTTGGATTTGCGATTTTGGATTGGAACGCCCTCGAGTGCCCGAACGAATAGCGGCCCGCACAGGTGCGGCTTACCGGTTTCTGACTGCTTTCCGATCTCTGCCTTCGTTTCGCAGTGCTTCGATCTTCACGGGAAGGCCTACGATGTTGATGAACCCGGCTGCGTCTCTCTGATCGTAATCGGCGCCCATGGTGAATCCTCCGATGCTCGTATCGTAGAGCGAGTGCGGCGACTCGCGGTCGAGCACGCGGACCCCGCCCTTGTAAAGACCCAGCGTGACCGAGCCCGTGACGTTTCGCTGGGTCGACTCGACGAAAGCGTCGAGCGCCTCCCGCAGCGGCGTGAACCACTGGCCGAAGTAGACGAGCTCCGCATAGCGCAGGGCCACGTGCTGCTTGTAGTGGAACATCTCGCGGTCGAGGCAGAGCGCCTCAAGTTCGTGATGCGCCGCGTGGAGCAGCGTTCCGGCCGGAGTTTCATACGCGCCGTGCGACTTCATTCCCACAACCCGGTTTTCCACGAGCTCGGTGCGCCCGACGCCGTTCTCGCCTCCGATTTCGTTGAGCTGCTGAAGCAGCTTGAGCGGTCCGGCCTCGCGACGGTTGAGCGATACGGGCGCGCCTCGCTCGAAGCCGATCGTCACCACGGTTTCGCGGTCGCGCGCCTTGCGGGGATTGCGGGTGAGCTTCCACGCGTCCTCGGGCGGATCACCGAGGCAGCTTTCGAGCGGCCCGCCTTCATGACTCAGGTGCCAGATGTTCTGGTCACGGCTGTAGAGATCTTTTTTCGTCACAGGAACGGGAACATTATGTTGGCGCGCGTATTCGAGCGCATCTTCGCGCGACTTGATCGTCCACTCGCGCCACGGAGCAATCACCTTGAGCTCGGGCGCAAGCGCCTTGTAGGCTAGCTCGAATCTGACTTGATCGTTGCCTTTTCCGGTGCAACCGTGCGCGAGCGCGTCCGCGCCGCATTCGAGCGCCACTTCGACCTGTCGCTTCGCCAGGATCGGACGGGCAAGAGACGTGCCGAGCAGGTACTTGCCCTCGTACACAGCGCCCGCTTGCACCGCCTTCCACAGGTAACCCGTGATGAACTCCTGGCGCAGATCCTCTACGAAGGCCTTCGCCGCTCCCGTCTTCAGCGCTTTTTGCCGGACAGCTTTGTAGTCGTCGCCCTGGCCGACGTCGCCGATCATGGCGATCACCTCGCAGCCGTAGTTTTCCCTGAGCCACGGAATGATGATCGACGTGTCCAGGCCTCCCGAGTAAGCGAGGACCACTCGCTTCACCCGTCCGTTTGCAGAATCGGTCATCCCAGTTTTTCCTCCTTGAGCTTCACGGGCCGCGGACCCTTTGCCGTGAAGTAGACTCTGCGGCGCCTGATCTCGCGCTATTCCGCGAGCGCGTCCATTATCTTCTTGCGCACACGCGCCGCGGCGCGGATGCCGGCGGTGGCGAGGAAAATCGTGTCATCCCCCGCCACTGTGCCCGCGACCTCGGGCCAGCCCGTCGAATCGAGAGCCACCGCGACGGTGTGAGCGTTGCCGGGGTGTGTCCTTACCACCACGACGCTCGACGCGAGGCGCACGTCGCGAAGAAATTCCTTCAAGATCACCGAAAGGGCGGGCTGAGTCGCGGCCGTAGCGCCAGTCGTTCCCGGCAGCCGGTATCCTTCACGCGTCTTCACGAGCCCCAGTTCTTCAATGTCGCGCGAAACGGTGGCTTGCGTCACACGAATGCCTCGTCCGGCCAGCACCTTGCGAAGCTCGGTTTGGGTGGACAGGTTTTCGGAGCCCAGGATATCCAGAATTTGACTGCGCCGGTATAAGTGGTCCATGCAACTTTATGCGTGCGGCGAATACTCACTCTACCGGAATTGGTGCGGCCCACACAAGAGAGCGGGTGATTGGCCCGATAGCTTTGCCGCAGAACCCCGTCAAGATGGGCGTGCCGCCCCTACAGGTTGCGGAAAAAGGGCCAAGCACTGTCATTCCGAGCGAAGCGCGGAATCTGGCTCTGAAAACAAAAGAAGTGCGAGATTCCTCGTCGCCCGCGGCTGCTCCGAAGTGTTCGGTCGGTACCCCTCACCCGGCTCGCGGAGTTTATCCCGAGCGCAGCCGAGGGGCTCGCCACCCTCTCCCGCGGGGAGAGGGCGGGAGTTCCCGGTTCTTCAAGCCCTCTCCCTCTGGCAGAGGGTGCCCGAGGAACAAGGGCGGGTGAGGGGCGATTTCGTGCTTCGGGGTGTCGCAAAGCGACATGAGGGTCGCCTCGGAATGACAGCTCCTGGCCGTTTATCAGCGACATTCCCGGTCGTTCAGCAGTCGCCTGGGCCGGCGGCGGCCCGTGCCGCGATGCCTCGGATGAAGCTGAGAACCGTCGCGGCGGCGAGGCGAGCGGTTCGGCCGTCGGCGGTGTCAAATTTCGGATTTATTTCTGCAACATCCATCGATAACGTCTGCGAATAGCGCCCCGCCATGAACGCGGCACGCAACCACAACTTGGGCTCGAGGCCGCCCGCAGCGGGCGCGCTGACGCCGGGAGCGAAGGCGCGATCCACAGCGTCCATGTCAAACGTAGCCATGAGCGGCGAATGCAGCTCGGAGTAAAGGCGATCAACGACTTCGGGCGAAAGATCTCGGCACATGACATATTTCCCGCCGTGCGCCGCAATGAATTCGAGATAGCTCGGGTCAAGCCGCTCCTCAAGCAGCCCGGCGCCGACGTACTGGCGGCACGCGCGCGAGGAATGAAGAACCGCCTGCCGGAACGGTGTGCCGGAGTGGCCCATGCCTTCAGCGAGATTTTTGACGTCGGCGTGCGCATCCCAGTTCAAAATGGCGACCGTTTGCCCGGCATCGACGTGACCGAGAAAATGTCCGTAGGCGGTTTCATGTCCGCCCCCCAGAATGATCGGGATGCTCCCGAGGCGGAGCCAGCTGCCCACGGCTTGGCCGAGTCTCTTCTGGTCGAGCTCCATCTGGCCGAGCACTGGAACGTTTCCAGCATCGCGCGTGCACGCGAGAAGCTGTGTCAGAGTGGGATCGTCTTCGATCGTCGCAGCGCGAAGCGCATCGCGGATGGCTGCGGGCGCGAGCGAGGCTCCGGCCCGGCCGTTGTTGCGGCGCACGCCCTCGTCCGAGGGAAAGCCGAGCAGGACAATTCGCGGCGCCGACCGATCATCGAGATCACGGCCTAAGAACCGGTCAATCGTTAGGGGCGTGAGGGGCGCGTTCATCGGTGTGGGTCAGGCGGTGGGGCGCGGCCGCAAACGCCGGAAAATCCGGGATTGCTCCGGCGGCCCAGCACGCGCGGGACGGCTTCAATCCACCTTGAAGATTGCGCCCGCGCTACGCGCCACCCAGCCGCGCGGCAAAAAACGCTCCGCGAACACCATCGCCTTATCGATGTTGCGCGCGAGCACCAGGCCGCCGCCACGATCAAGTTGCCGCAGCCCCGCCTTCGCCACCGCGTCGGGTGATTGGAATTTTCCCCGCAAGCGATGCGCCCGGTAGTCGCCCGCCTTGAAGAAATTCGTTTCGGTGGTTCCGGGGCACAGTGTCACCACCTTCACCCCATAGGGTCGTAACTCTTCGGCGAGACCCATAGAGAAGCTCGTCACGAAAGATTTGCTCGCGGCATAAACCGCGGTGTACGGAAGAGGCTGAAAGCTGGCCGTCGAGGAGACGTTGATCACGCCGCCTTGCCGCTTCGCGACCATCGCCGGCGCCAGCAGGTACGTAAGCTCAAGTAACGCTTCAACATTGAGACGGATGATCCCGGCTTGCCTCTCGAAGGGTATCGTCCAGAAACGGCCTTGCGCGCCAAATCCGGCATTGTTCACGAGCAGGTCAATCTCAATCTCGCGCTGCCTCAGCGAGCGAACCAGGCGTTCGGCGGCTTTCGGCTCGGCGAGGTCCGCCGCCATCGCCTCGGCCCGAACACCCGCCGCGGTAGAGAATTCCTCACATAACGCTTTAAGTTTGTCTTCGGAACGCGCCGTGAGGACCAGGTCTTTGCGGCGCCTGGCGAGCTGCCGCGCAAAACACTCCCCGATTCCACTGGAAGCGCCCGTCACCAGAGCGTAGGCCATTGTCACACCAAAGTTTCTGTAGCGGGCGAACTGTGTTTGCCCCCGCCGTTGTAGCGGCGAACGATGTTCGCCGGGCGTTACAAACCGCCGATCCTGGATTGGCGCTACAGCAATAGGGAGCGGCGATGGCGTCCTGTGTCACGGCAGGCTCAGCCGCCGCCACAGCAATATGCCTTCTCTTCTACGAGCCTGCGACCGCCGCGTCGCGTTTATAGGAGGCGTTAACGTGGCGACTGCCCTGACGGATGAGCGCATCTGCCTCGCCTTCGCTGCGGATTCCTCCGCGAGCGCCCAAGGCCATGCAGTTGAGCGCCGCCATAGCGTTCGAGAAATCGAGAATGCGCGGGAGGGGCCAGCCCGCAAGCAGGCCGTAGATGAACGCGCCGTGGAAAACGTCGCCCGCGCCCGTCGTGTCGAGGGTTTCCACCACAAACCCGGGCGAATAGATGAACCGTCCCTCGGAATAGATCAGCGCGCCGTCGCGCCCGAGCGTCATCCCGGCCGCTTTCGTGCCGTATTCCCGCGCCATGTATTCGAGCACGCGAAACGGGTCGTTCTCGCCCGTCGCCGAGGGAAGAAAATTGGCCGAGGCGAGCAGGTAATCGATGCAGGGGAAGAGGCGCTCTACCTGCTTATAAACGGTGTCGAGATCGGCAATCACCGGAATTCCGCGCTCGCGGGCGATCCCGGCGGCCGAGAGACACGCTTCGACGTCGCAGCCGTCGAGGTGCAGAGCTCGCGTGGACGCCACGGCCTCCACAGGAATCTCATCGGCGTGGACGCTGAGCTTCGGGTCGCGATCCCAAAAGACCGTGCGCTCTCCCGTCGCTTGGTCAACGATGATATGGCCGAACTGGTTCGCAGTGCCCGAGACCACGGTCACGTGGTCAACGTTCACGCCCTCGCGCGCGAGGCTTTCGAGCTGGAACCGCCCCGCCGCGTCGTCGCCGACTTTGCCGATATACCGTGCGTTGAGGCCGAGCCGGCGGCAGGTCACCACGGCGGTCGCGATCTGGCCGCCCGCTTCCCGGGAAACCGAAATAACCCGCTCCTTACCTCCCAGGGCAGGGAAGGCCCGGACCAGCAGCACCGTGTCTGTGGCGTTCAGTCCCAAGCCGACCACGTCAACGCGCTGTTCCGCCAATCGAGTCTCCTCCGCCGGGTTTCCGAGCTAAAGCGATTACTCTAACCCCTGCGGGCGCGGCGCGCAAACGGAATCGCGAAACGTCCACAGGCGCGTCTGATAATATTCTGTAGTGGAAGAGCGGAGGTTAACATAATTTCCATCCACGCTTTTCCGCAATCGTTCTGCCGCGAGCCGCCCCGGCGGGCTTTTCGCTTTCGGGAGGCCGTCTGATTGTGCTAACGTTGTTGGGTTGTCGGCGCGTCGACATGGGCGGGCCGCGGGCTGGCCTCTGATGCCTCTGCGCGAAACCGAAGCCATCGTATTCAGGACTTACCGCCTCGGCGAGGCTGACAAAATCGTATCGCTCTTCTCGCGCCAGCTTGGTCGCATCAGAGCCGTCGCAGGCGGCGCCCAGCGGCCTAAGAGCCGGTATGGCGGCGTGCTCGAGCCGCTCACCTACATACGCGTCTGGCTCTTCGAGCGCGAGAATCGAGACTTGGCGCGGCTCAATTCGGCCGAGCTCGTCGAGTCCTTTTTCGCCATGCAGAGCGACTACGCGGTGCAGCTTGCCGCGCAGTACGTGGCCGAAGCGTCCGAGCGCCTGCTGCCGGAGCGCGAAGTGAATGAGCGCGCTTTCCGGCTGCTCCTGAGCGTCTTGCGCGGCTTGAAAGCGGGTGGGCCCGTGGACCCGCCGCTTCTCTATTTCAATTACTGGCTGCTTCGGCTCGGCGGGTTTCTCCCGGAGTTCGATCGCTGCGCGGGCTGCGGGTGTCCTATCGAAAACCAGCCGGCAAGCTACGATGCGAGCTCTCACCGCATCGCCTGCTCCCGCTGCGGGTCCGCGCCGGACGCGTTCCGGCTTCCCGCGGGCGCCGTCGCGCTGCTCGAACAGCTTCGGCGACTGCCACTCGCGCGCTGGGAACCGACGCCGGAGCAGACCAGCACGGTTCAAACCGCCCGCCGCGTATTTGAGGCACTCGTTGAGCTTCATGCCGACAAGAAGCTCATTACGCGCGAGTTGATGGCTCAGGAAATGTGACAATCAAGATTTCTATCCTGCAATCGGAATTGTGGCCCGCCATTCTCAAGTGAGATGGACATTTTCGGCTGCTGTAGATACAAGCGGCGATCTATGATCGCCGAGGATCGGCGAACGCAGTTCGCCGCTACAACAGATCGCTTCTACAACCGCCGTAGACGCGGATCAGCCACAACCCGATCACCGGCAACGGAGGCATTGAAAAAGGGGCCGGCGATCCGTTTCTGCGTCAGGGCAAGCTCCGATCGCCGTCATAGAGAAGGTGTGGAAACATTGATCGCTATGCCGAGCGCAGCGAACAATCCTGATTGCTGAAGAACGGTGCGGCGCCGCAGGAGGTTTAAGTGAAGTCTCAATTCCGGGCGTTTCTGATTCTGGCCTTGATCGCTTTGGTCATCGCCATTCTGCGGTTTTTCATGGAAGGATGGGTCGCGCCGCTCGGCATTTCGACGCGCATCGGCTCTCTGTTCGCGAGCCTGACGATTCTCCTGTTGGTCGGGCTCTTCGTGCTCTTCGTGCGTGAAGGGCTCGCCGCCGGAGGGCGTTACGTGCGCGCCGCCACGTGGTTCGTGCCCCTGGCGGCGTGGTGCGAGATCCTGGTGATCGCGGGGATCCTGCTGACCGCAAGAACCGGCGCCACAACCTACTATTCGGATACCATGCAGCGGCCCGGCCAGGCTCCTCCTATTCCCACGCAACACGCCCTGATGCATGCCATCGCCTTTGTGCCGATTGCCGCGATAGGGCTGCTGCTCGGCGCGATCATTTACTGGCTTTCCAAGCGCGGCCGTCCCGGACGCCCTGCGGTCGCCGCCAGCGCGGCTGCGCCGCAAACGCGCGAAGCGTAAACCGCCACTTCCTATGCTTAATTTCCAGGATATGATGATCCGGCTCAGCCAGTATTGGGCGAGCCGCGGCTGCGTTCTGGCGCTGCCCTACGACCTCGAAGTCGGCGCCGGAACGATGTGCCCGGAGACGTTTTTCCGCGTGCTCGGGCGGGAGCCTTGGCGTGTCGCCTACGTCCAGCCGTCGCGGCGCCCGGCCGATGGCCGCTACGG
>JBOGKE010000142.1:0-45118 GCA_050745265.1 Terriglobia bacterium | reverse complement strand
CTAATCTGCATTATTCATGAACGCGCCGCGAATCGCGGATTTGAGAAGTTTGGAGCCGCATGCGCTTGGTCTTGGAGGTCGACCGGCCGCCGGGGGCGCCTTTCCTCAGTTGAGGGCGGGATCGGGTAGAGAGTCGAGCTGATTCCGGAGACACTGCGGCCACGGTGCGGCTCGGCGTCAAAGATAGAAAGGATGTTTGGGAAAGAGTCGACAGGCTATCCGCTCAAAGCACCAAAGCTGAGGGCGATTTGACGGAAGCTGGCGAGAAACGGGAACGAGACGGGAAGATGAATCACCACCCGGCGCACCGACACAACCACATACGCTCCCAACTTCAGCAAGCGCTCGCGCAGGGTCCCGACCTGCGCCCGAGCACAATCCGTCCGTGCCGCCCGCAGACGCAACTCTTGCATCAGCACGTAGGCCGCTGCCGTCATCAGCGCTCGGAACTGGTTCGCCCAGAACTTCGAGCAGCTCGTGCGGTCGATCTCCATTCCGTGGTGCAGTTCCTTGATGCGGTTCTCGAGGTCGCCCCGCGCGCAATAAACCTGTTCATAAATCCACTGTGGGCTCTGCTTCAAGTTGGTGATGACGAACCGCGGATTGTCTTTCGCTTCTTTCTCCCCACACCGCACCACCTCCGCCTTGAAGATCACGCGTCGTTCCGAGAGCCAGGTGTCGGCGGCGTAGCGGCCTTCGCCGTAGACGTGCGCCGTCTGGCCGCTTTCCTCCGAGAGCTGCCGCGCCTCCTTCATCGCCGGTTCGGCCAACCGGTTCAACACCGCATTTTTGGCCATCGCCACCACATACTCCACGCCCATCGTGTCCAGGAACTCCAGCACGAGCGGATCGGCGAATCCTCCGTCCAGCCGCACCCGGATGCGCGCCTTGGGAAAAGCCCGCCGCACCCGCTCCAGGATGCGCCACAAGATGCCGATCGCCCCCTGCTTGGCCGGCGCATTGCCCGGCCGCAGCACGGCCGTGAACAGGTATTGCTCCTTCTCGTCGTTGAAACTCAAGAAACCCACCATCGGCAAGTAACACCAGGTGTCGTAATGACCATTAAAGAAGGTCAACTGCTGCGCGCCGTGGGTGGGATCATCGGTCGGGTCCAGATCGATGGTCACGCGCCGCGCCCGCCCGTGCAGCCGCCGGCGGTGCCGCTCGATCACGCGGTCCGCCAGCGCCTCGGCCATCCGGTAAAGCTGCTTGCGGTCCGGGGCATTCTCAAAGCGGGAGATCGTCGGTTGCGACGCCAAGTCCGCGCCCTCGACCGGGTCTCGCCCCAGCAACATCTTGTGCACCGGGTCTGGCCCCAGGCGAGCCGCGTCATTGGCATCGGCATAGCCGCAAGCCATGCCATAGATGCGCTGCACCAGCAGCTCTTCGATTTCGTGGTCGACCTTTCCCGGCTGCCTCTTGTCGACCAGGCAAGCTGCCAGCGCCTGGGTCAACTGCAGGCGCCGGTCCGCAGCCTTCAACAGGATCGCGCCGCCGTCGGAACTGCCCTGCCGCTGGTCAAACTTCACGACCACCGGCTTCGGAAAAACATCGGGGAACAGAAAACGCTGTGATGTGGTATTCTCGGACAAGTAAAAGCCTCCCTGTGTGCTTCAAACACTGTGTTCACAACATGTTTATAGCACCGGAGGCTTTTCTTGTCTCCAAAAACATGAATTATCCGGGTTAGAGTGGTTGGAGTGGTTAGCAACGTAAAGCAAGCCGGTCTTACGGACGACGCTGCCCAAGGCGCGGTCTACTATCCCTTTATCTACCGTCCGGACAACAATATCTTTGTGATCGTGCGCGGTAGCGTCCCCCCGCAATCCCTGGCGCTCACACTGCAACGCGTGGTGCGGCGAATCGACCCGGACCTGGTGGTGAGTGGCCTCCAATCAATGGATGAAAGGATCACCGCAAGCCTCGTGGCCCGCCGTTCTCCGGCGCTGCTCGCTGGCGTCTTCTCGGCAGTGGCTCTGCTGCTCATCGCCGTCGGCACTTACGGCGTCTTGAGTTACGCCGTGGCGCAGCGCCGCCAGGAAGTTGCAGTGCGCATCGCGTTAGGAGCACGGCCTGGGCAGATTCGCGGGCAGTTTCTCTCTCTCGCCTTACGTTTACTCGCCGTCGGCATGGCGCTTGGGCTGTTAGGCGCCTGGCTGACGGGCCGCATTATGCAGGGAATCTTATTCCATGTGCCCACTCACAGCCCGGCGATACTCGCCGGCTCCGCCAGCATCATCGCGGTGGTCTCTATAGCTGCTTGTCTGCTGCCGGCTCACCGTGCCGCCCGGATATCGCCAGTACAGGCTCTCGCCGATGACTAGTGCATCAGCCCGGCATCCCGTCATTCCTGCGGCTCGTGCCGGTTGACTTCGAGGCCGGCGACAGGTGGCGGGAACGGCAGCGGAAGCCCGCCTTTGATGCAAACCGGCCGGCGGTTGTAGCGTCCACCCGGGTCAGCATTTACGTGACTAAGGGCGCGGATCGACGCCATACTGCGCCGCCTCGCGGCATTCTTCCTTGACCGCCTCCATGCCTCCGAATTCAATGCGCGCCCGGCGCTCGGCCTCCATGCGGGGCACGCCGCTGCGCTCGAGATCGTCGGCACGGTGCTGGATGTGCGAGCGAAGCTCGTCGTCTATTTCCCGGCTGATCCCGGAACGCTGAAACAAAGCGGAAGCAAAGGAGCGAAGAGAGGCGAAGAGTTTCATATGACCTCCGGATGCGCGGCGAGGGCGGTCGCGATGGCCGTGGCGAGGCGATTCCAGCTTTCGGTTTCCTCCCGCAAGCGTCTGCGGCCGGCGGCGGTCAACTCATAGAATTTGGCGCGCCGATTGTTCTCAGAGATGCCCCAATTGGTCTTCAGCAGTCCCTGGCGCACCAGCCGAAAAAGGCCGGGATAAAGCGCGCCCTGTTCGATCAGCAGTGAATTATCGGAAATCTGCCCGATGCGCAGAAGAATGCCGTAACCGTGTTGCGGGCCAAGGGAAACCGCCCGCAAGATCAGCAGGTCGAGAGTGCCGGGAAGAAGCTGAGCTTGATGATTCACGATGCCTCCTAAGACGACTAGGAGAATAAACCGATCTTTCCTAAGCTGTCAAGGAGAATCTTTCAGTCTGGGCGGTCAACACAGCGTAGATTCAGGACGAGTCGGCCATCTGAAAGTCGATCCACGCCTTCGCGGATTACTCCTGCCTTGTCGTTAGCGTTCATCGGACGCGCCTCGGTCCACACAGTCGGGATGCGTCGCAACCTAGGCTCCGAGGCGCTTTCGATAACGAGACTGGAAGGAAGCCGCTAGCGCGGCGGATGCGTTATGGAGCTGAAAGGGCGGTTTTGCGGTAGCGAGCCTGCTGGACAAAGCCGGGAAACACGACGGAAATGTCTGGCATCGAGAATGGTGACCATCGGCGGATAGCGTCGTGACGATGGAAGCGGCGTCGCAAGGCCAACAGGCGGAGAAATATGCCCCGGCGAACGCACAAACACGGAGGCGCGCTTTGTCGCGTCGGGGCGCCAAAGAGTAAATGCTGCTCGACGGGATCATGAAGTGTCGACGAACTCGCGTCGTAAAGCCAATTCCGAGGCGGTAAGATTGGGCCCGATCTCCATTGGGCCTCCGCACACGGGACAGTTCCAGGTAGCCGTCATGACCGAGGTTGCGACGGTTTCTGTAGTTGGGGTCACTGCTGTCCAAATTAGCCGGAGTCGAGGCGCGAGGATGGCGAAAATCGTGGCATTTCAAGCCCGATTCCAGGTTTCGCGGTTGAGGTGAGTTCGATACCTTGAATTGGCCCACTTTGATCATTTGAATTGGTCCACCTGGGAGCGACCGACTACTCTGTTTTGGGCAGGAGCCCGGAACGCAGGCGACGGTGGACTGGAGAGGCACCGAATCTTCTGGAGCGGATTCAGGTGTCCGGCACGGACCGCGTAGCGAGCCCAACCTGGGGCGCGGAAGCGGTCAGCTCTGCGCTGGGTTTTACGGGCGGCGCCGCGTGCGGAGCGCCAGGCGGGATTCTTGGCGGCGGGTGGTGCGAAGCGTTTTGGGTGGGCCAGGCAGAGCGCAAGGCGGGATTCCTCGCTGTGCCCTTGTTTTAACATCGCGGGGACGCCATATCACACCGCAACGGGCTGGCTACAGTGGGTGAGCCATCCGAACTGATCTTCGGCCTTGCCGGTCGCAATCGAGAGCAGCCGCTCCTGCAGGTGTCGGGTAATCGGACCCGGCTTGCCTTCGCCGACCACGATTCGGTCGACGGAGCGAATCGGCGTAATCTCGGCCGCGGTTCCGGTGAAAAATACCTCGTCGGCGATGTAGAGCGCCTCACGCGGAACCGGCTCTTCGGAGACTGGAAGGTCCAGCGCAGCCGCGAGCGCGATCACCGCGTCGCGGGTGATCCCGGGCAAGATCGAATTCGCGAGGGGCGGAGTAAAGAGCCGTCCGTCACGCACTAAGAAGACGTTTTCGCCGCTGCCTTCGCTGACGTTTCCGCTGGTATCGAGCGCAATACCCTCGGTGTAGCCGTTGGTGATCGCCTCCATCTTGATGAGCTGCGAGTTCATGTAGTTGGCGGACGACTTGGCCATGGAGGGCATGGTGTTCGGCGCCAGGCGGTTCCATGATGACATACACACATCGATGCCGTTCTCGAGCGCCTCGTGTCCCAGGTACTTGCCCCACCGCCAAGTCATGATGAAAACTTCGATCGGATTATTGAGCGGGTTCACGCCCATTTCGCCGAGCCCGCGGAAAGCTATGGGGCGAAGATACGCCTGGCCCGCGCGGTTCGCGCGAATGAGTTCCACCATCGCCTGCTGAAGCTCCCCGGACGAGTAAGGAAGCTCCATGCGGTAAATTTTCGCCGAGTTGATCAGGCGCTCGGTGTGTTCCTTAAGCCGAAAAATCGCCGGGCCGTTCTGCGTGGCGTAGCAGCGTATGCCCTCAAACACTCCCGAGCCGTAGTGCACAACGTGCGAAGCGACGTGCAGCGTCGCGTCGTTCCAGTGAATCAGATTTCCGTTGTGCCAAACCGTCTCATAGTAATCGACTGGCATCAGCCACTCTCCGCGCCAAATGGGCGTCAGCGAACGTGTTCTCCTGGGCCACGGCTCAGGCGATTTCATCGATTATATCACTGACGGAGACGCGCATTTCAGGCAACCCTGCGGCTCCGGCTCCACAAGCCGCGCCTGGCTACGTTCGCACGCGGAGCAAAAGGTACGCGCCGCCAATACCGAACAGAATATCGGGAGACCAAGCGGCGACAGGCGCCGGCAACTGGTTGAGATTGCCCATAGCCTGGAACAGGCTCGACACCGCCCAGAAGGCGATGGCGATGCCCAAACTCAGAGCAATCCCGGAAAGCGCGCCCTTGCGGCCTACAGAAAAGGCGAACGGAATTCCGATCAGCGCCACCACCAGCGCAACCAGAGGATAGGAAAATTTCATCCAGAACTGGACCGAAAGCCGCACCACGTCAAAGCCGCTTTGGCGCAGGTCATGGATATAGCGGCCGAGCTCGAGGATGCTCATCTGTTCGCTCGTGCGGACCTGCCGCTTGAAGTAATCGGGCGGTTCGCCGATGTCTTTGAACGCGGCGACCGAAAACGGCTTGAACCCGGCAACGCGGCCATCCTCGAATCGGCGGCTCCAGCCGTCCTCGAGAATCCATTGCCCCACGTGCGGCTCCCAGAAAGCGCGCTGGGCGTAAACGCGCCGCGTCATATTGAACGACGAGTCGAAATCGAAAACCGAGAGCCCGGCGAAGATGTTATGGTCCGGATCGAAGAAACGGTAGTTGAGAATGCGGTTCGAGCCGCCGAAGATCCATTGCCATCCGGCGCGAAGCGAGGTCTGAGCGGGCCGGCCCTGGATTTGGTCGCGCAGCGCGTCCTGCCGCTGGTTCGCCGAGGGAAGGTACCGGTTTCCCATGGCAAACATTGCGCCGCTGACGAGCGCCGCCGCCAGGACCACGGGAACCGCGATTCGGTAAAGGCTGATCCCCGCCGCCTTGATCGCCGTCACCTGGCTTGTCTTGGTCATGATGCTGAAGCTGACAAGCGTTGCTACCAGCACGCTGAGCGGCAGCACCAGGTAGGTGATGTAAGGCAGCAGGTTGCCATAGTAGGAGATCACGAGGCCGGCGGGCGTGTGGTTGCGAACCATGTACGTCATGAGCTGGAAAAAGTCGAAGATAATGTAGATCCCGGTGAGCGCGATCTGCGTCAGAACAAAATAGACGATCCAGTCGTGAACGATGTAAAGATCGAGAATCTGGAGCAGGCGGCTGCCCAGCACGCGCGGCGTCAGCAGTACCTCCTGGGGTTTTGAGAGCGCCGGACCCCCGAGGGCCGCTTTCATCTTGTGGAAGGGCCAAGCCAGCTTCGATCCGAGCCAAATCGGCCATTGGGAGTTTGCGCGCACGCGCCGGCCCCGCAGAACCATGATCAGGCCCGCGGCGGCGAAGAATGCGTTCGCCGCCCACAGCCCGGCCACGGGATTCAACCGCCCCTGTTTCGCAAAATTCAGACCGAGCGCCATGATCACGTAATAGATGAACACCAGCAGCACCGCCAGCATGACGCCCACCGCCTTCCCGCCTTTGCGTGTCGAAAGCCCCAGCGGGATTCCGACCCAGGCGAGCGCGAGCGAGGCGAGGGGCAGCGCGAGCCGATAGTTGAGCTGCACCAGCCCGTCACGGCGATAACGCGGATCGCGCGCGTAGCGGATCAGTTGCGGCATCGTCTGCGCCTCCGCCGGGCGCACCGAGGGCAGCGCCGACTGAGATCCCCGGAGCGGAATGTGAATGTCGGTTTGGGCGAAGCTGGCGATCGAGTACGCCGAGGGCGAGCCCGGACCGATCTCGTGAATCGCTCCGTGATCGAGGTGCAGCACCAGTCCACCGCCGCCCCGGGCATTGACAAGGTAGCCGCTTTGGGCTAAGGTCACTTTCGGCGTTTCGGGATGCGTGGTATCCGCAATGAAAACACCCTTCCAGCGCAGCCCCGCATGGGTGACATCTTTTAGATATACCAGGAGGCCCGGAAACTGCTCGATGAACACCCGCGGCTTGATCTGATAAGGAAGCTGCGAGGTTTTGATCTCGTTCTCCATTTGGAACAGCTTCCAGTACGATGCGGGCGCAACCACCAAGCTCATTCCCGAAGCCACGACCCAGCCGATGAGAGCGTACAGCATCACGGGCCGCGCGAATTTCGCAAAGTTCACGCCCGCCGCCCGCGCCGCAATCACTTCGCCGTCCGCCGCCATCCGGCTGAGGCCGATCATTGTCCCGAGCAGAACCGCGATCGGAATCGTCAGTACGAGGACGCTGGGAATGGGAGCAAGAAAGAGCAACGCGAGGCTCGAAACCGAGAGGTCTCGCCGCACCACCAGCTCGACCAGGCGGTTGAGCTTGGGAAAATAAATCACGAACGTAAAAATGAGCAGACCCAGCAGTGAGTGCGAAGCGACTTCTTTCGAAATGTACCGGGTCAGAATCTTCATCGCTTCACAGGCCCATCCCGCCCGTTCATCAAGGAGTATACCGTAGCGCGACATGTCTTCCACCCAGCTCATGATTTTGTGGCATATGCACCAGCCTTACTACAAGGACCTGGTGGAAGACCGCTACTCCATGCCCTGGGTCCGGCTGCACGCTCTCAAAGATTATTACGGTATGGTGGCGATGCTGCGGGAGTTTCCGAACCTGCACATGACCTTCAACGTGGTGCCCTCCCTGGTTGCACAACTGCTCGACTACGCGAGCGATACGGCGCACGAGGAGGCTTACGAGCTCGCGTTTAAGCCGGCGTCGAACCTTTCCGCGGAAGAAAAGCAGAAACTCGTCAAGTACTCGTTCCAGATCAACCACGAACACCTGATGAGCCGCTACCCGCGCTTTCGCCAGCTCTTCGAGCGAGCCAAGGGCCCGGACGGCGAGCCAAGCGCCGGGCCGATTTCCACGCCGCAGGAGTTGCTTGATCTTCAGGTCCTCTCGCAGGTTGCATGGTTCGACGAGATCTTTCTCGCCGGCGATCCGGAAATACGCTCCCTGGCGGCGAAGCAGCACGGATATACGGAGGAAGATAAGCGTCGTCTGCGAGAGAAGGAGATCAGCGTCTTCAAGATGGTTCTTGAGGAGTATGCCCGCGCCTCCGAGCGCGGCCAGATCGAAATCTCGACGTCTCCGTTTTATCACCCCATCCTCCCGCTCATCTGCGACACGCAAGCCGGAGCCGAATCGACGCCCGGATTGCCCCTGCCGCGGTTCAGGTTCCGTCATCCGGAGGACGCGACGGCGCAGTTGCGCGAAGCGATGCGTCTGCACGAGAAAACGTTCGGCCAGAAACCCGCCGGATTGTGGCCGAGCGAAGGCAGCGTTTCCGCCGAAACGCTGGGCCTCGCCGCCGAGGAAGGATTCGTTTGGGCGGCGACGGACGAAGGCGTGCTCGGCCGGTCCATTCACGCCTTCTTTCACCGGCATCCCGACGGCGCCGTTGAGGACGGCAACCGGCTTTATCAGCCTTACCGGTTCGCGACAGACGGCGGGCCGATTGCTCTCTTCTTTCGCGATCACCATCTTTCGGACCTTCTGGCGTTCGTCTATTCGCGCATGGATCCCGAAGCCGCGGCACACGACCTCGTGGAGCGAATCCGCGCCGCGGGGCGCAGCGTGTCGGGCCGGCCGGCAGTGGTCTCTCTGATTCTCGACGGCGAAAACGCGTGGGAATATTACTCAGGCAACGGACGCGAGTTCCTCAAGCGCTTCTACGGCCTCATCGCCTCCGACGGCGAGATTCAAGCGACGACGCCCACCGAGATCCTCCGCAGCGTCACCCCGGAAGCTCTTCCCAGCCTGACTCCCGGCTCCTGGATCCACGCGAACTTTAACGTTTGGATCGGGGCCGAGGAAGACAATCGCGCCTGGGACTTGCTGAGTGGCGCACGCGACTTCCTGGCTCGAGCTGCCGCCCAGCCCGATCAGGACCAGGACCGCGTTGCGCTCGCGCGCCAGGAGCTTTGGATCGCCGAGGGAAGCGATTGGTGCTGGTGGTACGGTCCCGAGCACTCGACCGCCAACGACGAAGAGTTCGACGATCTCTATCGGAAGCACCTTGGAAATATCTACCGCCTGCTTGGCGGCGAGCCGCCGGACGAGCTCGCGCTGCCTATCAAGCGCCCGCGAACGGCGGGCTACAACGTTCCTCCCTCGGACCTCATCTCTCCCGTGATCGACGGACGCGAGACAACTTACTTTGAGTGGCTGGGCGCCGGGGTGTACATGCCCGACGCCCGATCGGGCTCGATCCACGCGCCCACGGATTGCATCAAGGAGCTCTTCTACGGCTACAGCGATACAGGCGTCTTCCTAAGGCTTGACCTGAAGCCAGATTTCATCGCGCGGACCGGAGACTTTCAGATTCGCGTCAACCTGTCGGGAAAGAGCCGGGCGCGGCTCACCGCGACCGTTGCGCAGCACGCTCTGCAACAGGTCGAGATTTGGAAAGGCGGGGAATCACTGGCCTCGGCCGCGCCATCGACCGCCGGCGTAAAAATCGCCTACAGGCAGATCTTCGAGATGGGCATCGACAAGGAGATTTTGGGCCTCGAGCCCGAGGAGCGGATTTCGGTTCAGGTCTCGCTCTGGGTGAATCAGCTTCCGGTGCAGGTGGTTCCCCGCGCCGGATGGCTCACGCTCGAAATCGCAGAGGGCTTGTTGAGCTGGTGAATGAACGCGTTGCTCGCTCCGAGTTCGCGCTATTCCCCGAGATCGCGCGAGTCCGCGCTATTCAATGAGCGCTTCATCGTACACGCGAAGAGTCTGCTGAGCGGTGCGCCTCCAGGTAAACTCGCGCGCGCGCGCGAGTCCCTTCTCAATCATTTCCTGCCGAAGCTTCTGGTCCTCCGCCGCCTGCAGGGTTTTCTCCGCCACGTCTCGCTCATCGCGTGGATCACAGTAGAGAACCGCGTCGCCGCCCACTTCCGGCAACGATGAGGTTGCCGAAGTGACGACTGGCAAGCCGTGGGCCATCGCCTCGAGCACCGGCAGCCCGAATCCCTCTTCGAGCGACGGAAAAAGAAGAACGCGCGCCGTACGATACAGGCGACGCACCTCTTCGGCCGGGACATATCCCATCACCTTGACGCGGTCCGCGAGCCCCGCTCTGCGGATGTAATCGTGCACCGCCTCGCTCCCGTAACCATCGCCGCCCACAATCGCCATTCGGTATCGCGCCGGAAGGCGCTCGAAGGCTTGAATCGCGCCGAGCGTATTCTTGCGCGTCTGGACGACGCCGACCTCCAGAATCAGATCGGTTCCGTCCTCTTGCCGCGGCTCGCGCGTGCTTGCGCCGTTGCGGAGAGCGGCTTCCGGAACGGGATCCACTCCGAGCGGAATCACGCGAATTTTCTCCTTGTCCGCCGCGGCGTGGCGAACCAGTTCGTCGGCGGTGTATTGCGACGGCGTGATAATCCGATCGGCTCTCGCGGCTGCCTCGATGAGCAGGGCGGAGAATTTCCGCCGGAAGTCGGGCGTGGAATAATCGCGTCCCGTCAGCGGGAACACGTCCAGGATCGTGACGACTTCCTTGCGGAATCGAAACGGCGCCGGGCGCTGCGCCACGCTGTGGAAC
This sequence comes from Terriglobia bacterium, assembly GCA_050745265.1. Classification (GTDB taxonomy): domain Bacteria; phylum Acidobacteriota; class Terriglobia; order UBA7540; family UBA7540; genus RH2-MAG17b. Next base: position 34,480 of record JBOGKE010000142.1, on the reverse strand, counting down.
AGCTCCGCGCGCCAGGGCAGCCAGAAAGTCCATGGATTTTGAAATAAGCACGCCGAGAACCGAGCGCGCATGCCGCCGAAGCGATGATTGAACTGCGGAAGATCATGGCGGCGCCGCCATCGGGACGCCCGATAACCCACCAGGAAACGATGCGAGGATTCAAGTTCGGCGAGAGATTCGATCAGCCGTCGCGAATAGACGGACACTCCGGTGGGGCGCGGGTCAACAGCGTAGGTGGCGTCGATCGCGATGGTGGACATTGACAGGACTGGTTCATTGTCTCATTCCTGTGCGCGTTGTCCCAACGCCGCGGGTGGCGCAGACATGGCGTGGCTTGCCATGTCTGCGAACCGGCAACACCGCGCGCATTGGGCGCAGGCGCGGGTGGCGCATACATTGTTTTGGATGTATGCGCCCTGTTGCGATCGCTGCCGGGCGGCTTTCATGACATCGTGTCCATCGCCAAAAGGAGGCGTCGTCCCGGCGATAGAACCTCCAGCTTGACCACGGCCCGTCCCCCGGCTGAGCTACCAGACCTCGCTTCACCGGATGATGATGCATGTAACGCAGCCTCTCGGCCTGCTTCTTCCCGCTCCAGATGTTCATGCCTTAGCGCCGGCACCTTGTCGGCCCGAATGCCGCCGAGATCGCGGGCGACTCGCAGACCTGAAAAGAAAGGGCTGCGCCAGCCCTCACATGATGCCGAGCAAGCTTCTATCTCATTCATCTCGACTGTCTCCATTTTCTCATTCCCATTTGCTACACTCGGCTCGCGGCAGCGGCTTTAACAGCGGCCTGGGGCAGCGGCGCCTCACTGCGCAGCCCATATATTGTGATGGTGAAACAGCCGAACATCGCCGCTGACCATCTATGGGACCTGAAGAGAATTTAATAGCTTGAGCTCACATAACAAGTCTCCAATGATGAATGAATGCGGAAAACAGGGGGCGTGAGCCTACAGGTCGGCGCCGCGCGGGATGGGGGCTCGGTGAGAGCCGCAAAAGGCCAAGCTGCTGAAAACAAGCGGCAGGCTACGATCTTCTGCGACGCTCGGCGCCTCGGCGGCGCTCCGTTTTCGGCCGAAACCGCCTATAGGTTGGGGCTAGCGAGCTCGAACCAAAGTAATGGATTGTTTTTTTGACAAAGCCACTATATGTATGAAACTACAGCACATTAGGAACTGGTAATGACGAACAAAGCCAAGAACAAAGCCAAGCTTTTTGCCTTCAATCGGCCATCTGCTTTGGAATCAGGAATATTAAAAGGCTAGCGAAAAACGGCTAGAAAAACTGAAAGCCAAGATGTTGATGAAAACAGGCTCTAATCTCAAAAGTCTCGATGCGGCGGGAGGCCTAATTGGGCAAGCTAGCTAGCCCTGCGGCAGCGGCGGCCTCAGAAACGACCGGCGGTCGAAGCCTGCGCGGAAGATCCGGCTTCGCGGAGGCACGCGAAGAGCCCGCGGTAGAACTCCGGGTGGGATTGCCACATTTGCGGCGTGACCATGCGACCGTCGCGCACGGCCTGCCGCGAGTCGAACGGAGCGTCGGCCATGCACGCGCTGATTCAATCGCTCAGTGTCGTAGTGTCGACCGGGGTGGCATCTTCGATGCCATATTCCTTGAGCTTGCGGTAGATGGTGGTTTTGCCGATGCCGAGAAGCTTGGCGGCGCGGAGACGGTCGCCCCCGGCGGTCTCGAGGGCGTTCAGGATCGCGCGGCGTTCGAGATCTTCGAGGGTGTGAGATTCTCCGCGCTCTGTTTCGCTTTTGATGGACCCGAGCATCGCGGGGGGCAGGTCCTGAAGCTGGAGCAGCGGTCCCGAGCCGAGCGCCAGCGCGCGCTGAACGCAGTTCTCGAGCTCTCTGACGTTGCCGGGCCACGCGTAACTCATCATGCGATCCAACGCAGCGGGGCCAAAGCCCGTAACGCCTTCGGCAGGGCCTCCGTGCTGCTCGACGAAATGCTGCGCGAGCGCCGTAATATCGGCCTTTCGCTCGCGCAGCGGCGGGATCACGAGGGCAACCACGTTGAGGCGGAAATAGAGGTCTTGCCTGAACGAGCCCTTTTCAACCGCCGCTTCGAGGTTGCGATTCGTCGCCGCGAGAACCCGTGCCCGCAGCGGTACCGCCTCGTTGCTGCCGAGCGGGCGAATTTCGCGCTCCTGCAGCGCGCGCAAAAGCTTCGCCTGGAGCTCGACCGGCAGTTCTCCGATTTCGTCCAGGAATACCGTGCCGCCTCCGGCGGTTGCGAGGAGGCCGGTGCGCGCCTGCGTCGCGCCGGTGAAGGCGCCGCGGATATGCCCGAACAACTCGCTCTCGATCAGGCTCGGCGTGAGCGCGCCGCAATCCACCGGCACGAACGGCTTCTCGTGCAAGGGCCCGTAGGAATGAATCGCGCGTGCGACGAGTTCTTTTCCGGTCCCGCTCTCCCCCAGAATCAGCACCGGATGCCGCTTGCCTGACATCTTGAGGATCATCTGGTAAATCTGCTGCATCGCCGCGGAGGTCCCGACGAAGTCGCCAAAGCCGCGCTGCGTCTTCATCTCTTCGCGGAGCAGGCGATTCTCCTGCGCCAGCCGCTGCCGCTCGACAAGGCGCGCGATCACAGTGCGGAATTTCTCCAGTTGGAACGGTTTGGCGATGTAGTCGTAAGCGCCGAGTTTCACCGCCTCAACCGCCTCGGGAATCGTGGCGTAACCCGTCATCACAAGCACGTCGACGCTCGGATGGTGCTCTTTAATCGCGCGCAGCAGATCGATGCCGCTTCCGCCCGGCATGCGCACGTCCGAGACTACGATGTCGATCTGCCCGTCCTCAAGAATGGCGATGGCTTGCGCCGGCGAATCGGCCGCCTGCGAATGATATCCAAGTTCTTTGAGAACTTCCTGGCAGAGCTGGCGAGAAGTGGGCTCGTCGTCGACGATGAGGACCTTGACTTCCATCGTTATTCCTTCGCGCATTATATCATGAGTTAATGAGAAGTGAGTTCGACGGGGTTGCTCGCAAATCGGGCGCCGCCCTCTCACCGGGTCGAGTATATTAGTAGATTCTCGCGGGCGGTCGCTAACAGGTGAGTAAACCCGCCATTCCGCCCCGAGAAATTTAGGCCATGGCAGCGTGTCAGGGCCCAACTTACGCAATGGCTGAAAGGAGTAGCGTGATGGAAGTAACGGATTCACCTCTCAGCATGCAGCGCCGGATCGGAGTCCCCGTTGCCATCGCATGCTTGACTCTTGCGCTGAGCGCGCCCAGCGGACGCGCGAGCCCGCGGCCGGGACTCGGTATTTTCCAACGCCAGACCGACGTCGGGATCACGCCGATGCGCGGCTCCGTGGTGGCTGATCCCGCGGCAGACACATACACAGTGACGGGGGGCGGCGCGAACATGTGGGGCGCGACCGATGCGTTCCATTTTGTCTGGCGCCGATGGACCGGCGATGTGACGATTACCGCGCAGGTGAAAATCATCACAGCGAGCGGCAACCCGCATCGGAAGGCAGGCCTGATGGTCCGCCAAGGACTCGGACCGGGCGACGCGTTCGCCGACGCTCTGCTGCACGGCGTCGGATTGATGGCGCTGCAATACCGGGAGACCGCGCGCGCCAACACGCTGGAAGTCGTGTCGCCGATATCGTCTCCCCAGGTCATCCGACTCGAGCGCCGCGGCAATACGTTTATCCTTTTCGTCGCCGGAGGTGACGGGCAGCTTAAGACGGTCGGATCGGCGGTGGTTGAACTTCACGATCCGGTGTACATCGGTTTGGCGGTTTGTTCGCACGACGCCAACGCGCTCACCACGGCTCGGTTCACGCGGGTCGAGATTTCCAAGGCCGGCGTCGATATGCCCGTCCGGGCGCCGACAGTGCCGCGGCGGAAATAGACGGGAACGGGAGAGGGGTTTCATGGCATCGTCCTTCGATCTTCAGGGGCTGCGAGCGCTCGTTTTCGGCGGCACAAGCGGTCTCGGTCGCTCGATTGCGACCGGACTCGCGGCCGCGGGCGCCGATGTCGCTCCGGTCAGCCGCCGTGTGGGAGAAGTATCGAAAACAGCGGCCGAAATCCGTTCGTCCGGGCGCAATTCGCTCGAGATCACGGCCGATGTGACCGACCGAAACCAGATTCAGAGCGTCGTCGACCTGATGCTTCGTGAGTGGGGCCGGATCGATATCCTCGTCAATTCCGCCGGTGTCACGAGGCGCGTTCCTTCGCTCGAGCTCGACGACGAAACGTGGAACCGCATTCTCGACGTCAACCTGCGGGGCACGTGGATCGCATGCCAGGTGGCCGGGCGAGCGATGAAGCAGCAGGGCGGCGGGCGGATCATCAATCTGGCGTCGGTCGCCTCGTTCGTTAGCGCTCATGAGGCCGCGGCGTACTCGGCGAGCAAGGGCGCGGTCGCGGCGCTTACGCGGACGCTCGCGGCCGAATGGGCGCCGCACCACATTCGGGTGAACGGCATCGCTCCGGGCGTCTTCGAAACCGCGCTCAACCGCTCGATCATCAACGAGCCCCGGCGCAAAGCCTCGATCCTTTCCCGCACGCCCATGGAACGCTTTGGTGATCTCAGCGAGATTGCGGGTGCGGCCGTATTTCTAGCCTCCGACGCCGCGAGCTTTGTGACGGGAGAGATTCTCTGCGTGGACGGAGGATTTATGGCGCAGGGGATCGGCAGGTGAGAGCGCTGCGCCGCAGCGGCGCGGGGAATCTGGCGTCGGTGGAATTATGGCGAGGTTTTGGAGTCTGCGAGGGCTTTCCTGGCCAGAGTTGGCAAAGCGCACCTGCCGCGACAGTTGGAACGATAGAATTTTCGGAGAGTCGGCCCGGCTGGCATTTTATTTTTTCTTCGCCATGTTCCCCGCCCTGCTGTTGCCCTTCATCCTGCTCGGCACTTCCCCTGGAGGATCTGAACTGCGCAGCGCCCTCATCGGCACGTTCAAACAGGTCCTTCCGCCGGACGCGTGGGTTCGTGTCGCGGAGACGATTCGAAACCTCAGCGCGAGTAACGCCTTCGGCGCTGCAGCGTCGATAGCCGCCGTGGGTGCGGCCTGGGGCGCTCTGAATGGAACCTGGGCCATCATGACCGGCCTGAATAAAGCCTACGAGGTCAAAGAAGAGCGCCCATGGTGGCGTCTTTTGTATATCACCTTCGGACTGACGATTTCCTTCACCGTTCTGGGTCTGATCGCGCTCATCGCCATCCTTTGGGGGAGTCGAGCCGGGACCGCCATGGTCCAGCATCTGGGCGTGCCTGCGCACCTTGGGTTTCTCTGGCGAATCATACAGTGGGCGGTGATCGTCGTCGTGCTGTTTCTCTCATTCGCTTTACTCTATCGCTTCGGGCCAAACCTGAAGGATCGGCGGTGGCAATGGAGTAATCCCGGCTCCGTAATTGCAGTCGCGTTCTGGACCGCTTTTACGCTGCTGCTTCGCGTTTACCTGGAGCACTCCAGCTCTTCCGAAAGAATGTATGGAGGACTCGGTGCGGCGGCTATAATCCTGGCGTGGCTTTATCTCACAGGCGCGGCTATTTTTATTGGGGGCGAAGCAAACTCCGAAATCGAGAAGGCGGCGGCCGAAGCTGGGCACGGCGATGTGCGGGAAGCGGGGGAAGAGCGTAGCGGCGGCGCGGGCAGCCCCGGCGCGTAGCTCGGGGAGGAGCGAGTGAGGGATTCAGTCCCAAACTGCGGCGGGCGCCTACTCCACCGTAACGCTTTTCGCGAGGTTGCGGGGCTTGTCCACGTCGCAGCCGCGCAGCACAGCGCAGTAGTACGCGAAGAGCTGCAGCGGCACCACGGTGAGGAGCGGCATCAGGATGCTGTGGGCACGGGGCACCTCGAGAACGTGTTCGACCAGCGGCTGCAGCCGCGTGTTTCCCTCGGTGGTAACGGCAAGGATAGGGCCGCCGCGCGCCCGGATTTCCTGGATATTCGACACAATCTTGCAGTAAGAGCTGTCGTCCGGCGCGAGGGCCATGGTCGGGAATAAAGGATCGATGAGAGCGATGGGGCCGTGCTTCATTTCGCCCGCAGCGTAGGCTTCGGCATGGATGTAGGAAATTTCCTTGAGCTTGAGCGCGCCCTCGAGAGCTACCGGATACTGGTACTTCCGTCCGATATAGAGAAAATGAGTTGCGTCGCAGTAATGCCGCGCCAGATCCTGGATGCGGCCTGACTGCTCGATCACCGTGCGGATCTGCTCCGGAATCTCCTCCAGGCCGCGCAGCAGGTCTTCCCCTTCTTCGTACGACAGGTCCCGGCTTCGCCCCAGCAGCAGAGCCATCAGCACGAGGATCGTCAGTTGCGATATGAACGATTTCGTTGAGGCAACGCCGATTTCAATTCCCGCGTGGGAGTAGACGCCGGCATCGGTCTCGCGCGCGATCGTGCTGCCCACGACGTTCACCAGCCCGAGCACCAGCGCGCCCTTTCGCTTCGCCTCGCGCAGCGCGGCCAGCGTGTCAGCGGTTTCTCCGGATTGGCTGATGGCGAGCACCACGGTGTTCTCGCGGATGTTCAGCTTGCGGTAGCGGAATTCGGAAGCGAGCTCGGTCTCAACAGTCAGGTCGGTGAGCGTTTCGAAGACGTAGCGCGCGTAAAGGCCGGCGTAGTAAGAAGTGCCGCAGCTCACAATGATCAGGTGGCGCGCCTTGTCGAGCCGGTTCATCACGGATTCGAGTCCGCCCAGCTTCGCCACGCCTTCCGAATGGTTCAGCCGCCCGCGCAGCGCGTTTTCAACCGCCTCCGGCTGCTCGAAAATCTCCTTCAGCATGAAGTGCGGGTACGAGCCGCGGTCCATCGCTTCCGCCCCCGTTTCGAGCGCCTGGACCTCGCGGCTCACGGCGCGGTTGTCGAGCGTCTTGATCCAGAACCGGCCGGGTTCGAGCCGCGCAATTTCGTTATCTTCGAGATAGACGACCTGATCCGTATGCTGGGCGAGCGCCGAAGCGTCCGAAGCCGCGAGCGATGCTTCCTTTCCGATGCCCAGAACAATGGGGCTTCCGCGCCTGGCGACAACGATCTGGCGAGGGTGCTGGGTGTGCAGCACGGCGAGTCCGTAGGTCCCCTGCACGTATTGCAGGCCTTTTTGCACGGCCGCTTCGAGGTCGCCATGGTAATAGCTTTCGATGAGGTGGGCGACCACTTCCGTGTCGGTTTCGGTGAAAAAACGGTGGCCGGCGGCGGCGAGTTTCTTCTTCAGCGGCAGGTAGTTTTCAATGATTCCGTTGTGAACGAGAAAGATCGAGCGTCCGCAGTCTGTGTGGGGATGCGCGTTGAGCTCGGTGGGCTTGCCGTGTGTGGCCCAGCGCGTGTGCGCGATCCCGGCGCAGCCCTCCGGCTCGCGCTCTTTCACCTGTGTCTCGAGCTCGGAAACTTTGCCCACCGCTTTCGCCAGGAAAGGCGGTGAGCCGAGGATCGCGACGCCGCTCGAGTCGTAGCCGCGGTACTCCAGCCGCTTCAGACCTTCGATAAGGATCGCGTATGCCTTCTGCTGCCCGGTGTACGCGACGATGCCACACATGACAAAGAGAGTAGCGGTTCAGTGAGGGAGGGTCAAGCCGGCAGAAGTCGCCAGCCGGCCGCAGCGTGCATCGTATTACGATATATCCGAAGCCCGCGCAGCAGCCGAAAAAAAATCCCGAGCGCCGCCACTTTGCTTGCAACCTTTCCCCGCAATCGGGCGTCTGTATGAGTAACCAACACTTATGACTACCTGGGGAGGTGGGCAGCGCTAGGGCAACCGAGTTACCCACTTCCTCCTTCCTCACGATTGGGATTTGCAAAGCAGAGTCACACCGTTCGATTGCTTGGTGGAGGCGCGGAGAATCACCCTTGGGGCGGACGCCGCGGAAGGCATCGCGCGGGACCGGGGTACGAAACACCGTTGGCGGAGGCGCATCTCGGAGGCAGTCTCGGCCTCAACCGCTCACGGGCCGCTGCCGAAAGCTCTCCAGCTCTTTCAGAAACGCTTCGCGGTCCTGCGCCGCGTGCTCTCGTTTACGCCCCCGCTCGTCGAGGTATCGCTGGCCTTTGATACCGCTGTCTTGCAGCTTGTCCGCCCAGGCGCGAAGTTGACGGGAAGTTCCCTCCGCTTCTAATTTCAGATTTGAAATTTGAGCTTGATGGTCGGCGAATTCCGGAATGCCGTCAATCAGGCACAGCATCGACCGGACTTCGCCTGCCGAACCGTGGCGATATACAGAAAAGTTAGCAACTCTTGCTTAGCTCCTCGTTCAAAACCCTCCGCAATATAGTTCGAAATCGAAACCGCCGCGCGTTCGAGCTGATCGCGTAGACTATGTTGACGACGGAACGCCGGATGTTTCGTCGTCGCGTAGACCCGCTGCCCCAACGTGATCGCCGCTTGCCAGACGGGTAATTGCTCGAAGCGGTCGCAGGTCATCCCAAACCCCTAAATCTCAAATTTCAAATGGCCGGATCAGTTTTCCACGAGATAGAGCGCGGTCAGGACCGAGCGGTCCAGCAAAGATTGTCTTCCAATCCGCCGTGATCCTCGCTCCATGCTTGAGCGGAGCGCCTTTGGATGGAGCCCTCCGCAGCGCCTCAATCCTCAGTGCGGATTGCGTTAATGCTCACCGGCGTTTCGGCTTCGTAGGGTGCGGGCGGGGGGCCTATGGGGAGGGAATCGGCTCCCATCTGAGCGCGGAGCCTGGCTTCAAATTCGCGCAGCTTGCCATTGATTTCCCGCTCCTTCTTCTTGCGCCGCACCAAATCTTCGCGGTAGCGCTTGAGGAAGTAGCCGATGGTTTCGACGCGAATTTTGATCGAGCCGGTAGGCTTGTTTTCGTCGATATCCTTGAAGGAAAAATACGGGGTGCCGGACTTGGTGACCGTCTCTTCGACCACGGAGTAGATGGGAGCGTCGTGGCCGCACTTAAAGCTCGACAGCTCGAGCGCCACCAGGTTCGGATGACGGGCCGTGTATTTCGCGGCCCAGACTTTCTGGGAGGTGTTTTCACTGTAGCTGTTCTTCCAAACGTCGCGAATATCGCAGGGATGCTCAATGACGCCTGCGGCGATGTCCTCCTTGAAAAGCGGGAACAGGATCTCATCGTCGATCGGCAGCGACTGCATCGTGAGCACCGGATAGCCGATTTTCTGAAACTCTTCCAGGATTTCGTGGTTGATTCCCGGGTCGTTGTGGTACGGCCGGCCGAGCACGACGATGCCGATGCGATCCTCGGCCTCGACCGCCTTCAGAATTTCGCGCCCTTGCGCGCGCAGGACTCCGTTCATGAACTGATCCTGCGCCTTGTAGCCCGCGTCGACGGCGCGCAGGTTCTCTTCCATCGACAGGCCAAAGATGTCGCGGAATTCGTCGTAGAGCTGCTTCGCAAAAAGCGCCGGCTCGCCCGGATTCACGAACGTATCGAGAAAGCGAATGTTGTTTTCCTTGAAGATGTCGCTTTCTTTGGTGAACGCGGCTTTCACCGCTTCGGGCGTGGTGGAGACGGTGGGGCACGAGCGGTGCCCTTGCACGAATTTCAAATCGCTCGGCAGGTCGTCGATCATGGGGCAGAAAATGATGTCGAGCGGCTTCTTCTTGTGGATCACGTAGAGCAGGTTGTGTACGTGCGGGATGCCGACTTTAGACGGGAAGCACGGGTCGATAGCGCCGCGCTTCGCGCCTTCCTTATACAGTTGCTCGTTGGTGTAGTCGGAGTAGATCAGGTTCTCTTCCGGAACGCCCAGCGCCTCAAAATAGGCACTGAACATCGGCATCACGGAGTACATGTTGAGAATCCGCGGAATCCCGATGCGCAGAGTCTTGCGGCGCTTCATCAATTCCACGCGATGTTTTGCCGAGCTGGTGAACGCGTGCTTGGGCAGCGGGTCGGCCACCACGGGCGGGTTGTAAGCGCGGAAGGCATAGCGCGCGCCCACTTCCGCCATGTTCGGGTTCTGATCCTTCATCTGATCGAGGCCCTTCTTGATACCGCGCATGTCGTTGATGTCTTCCACCAAACCCTTTTCGCAACTGTTGCCCACGATCAGGCGTTTGATGTCCTTGACGAGGGGAATCTTCGACTTTTTCCAGGATTCATCGGCGCCCGTAATGTTCACGTCAATGAAACTGCGCATGCACTTGTTCTTGCAGAAATAGCAGCGCGTGTCTTCGCTGCGGTGCGTGACGTAAGAAATATTCTCCACGGCGTCGAAGCCAATAAACTTGGTCCTCATGCCGTTGTTATAGAGCCGCCGCACTTCAAGCGCCGCGCCGATGGCGCCCGATTCTCCGCAATGCTCGTGTACGATCACGTCGGGCTTCGCGCCCTTGTCTTTGAAGCGCGATTCGATGAAGTCAACCTGCGATTTCACCGCCGCCAGGTTGTGCTGCGTGCCGCCCTGCAGCACGAACGTCTTGCCCAGCGAAGCGAGGTTCGGAATTTGAGAGACGTAGAGCCAGATGTTTTTCGGCAGGACATTGGCGAGGCCTGCCATGATCTCTTCCGGCTTCCAGCCCTGGCGCTGGAAGTCCACAATGTCCGACTGCATGAAGACGGCGCAACCGTAGCCGAACATTGGCATCGCCTTGGCGCTGAAAGCGAGGTCGGCATACTCCATCACGTCGTGCCCAAAACCTACGCAGGTGGATTGCAGAAAATAACCGTTGCCCGCGGAGCATTGCGTATTGAGCTTAAAATCCTTCACGCGGCCGTCTTGCAAGATGATCAGCTTGATGTCCTGCCCGCCTACGTCGCAGATCACGTCCGCCTTGGGATAGAAGTGCAGCGCCGCTTCGGTGTGGGCCACGGTTTCAACAATAGCCACGTCCGCCTGAAGCACGTCTTTCAGGATGTCCTTCGCGTATCCTGTGCTGCCGACGCCCAGCAGCTCGACGGTCGCGCCCTGGGACTCCACTTGGCTGCGCAGGTTCGAGAACATCTCCTTCGTGTCTTCGAGCGGATTGCCTTTCGAAAGCTGATAGCACTTCACCATCACTTCGCCCTGGTGATTCACCAGAACCGCCTTGGTCGAGGTCGATCCGCCATCGATGCCCATGAACGCTTCGACGCGTTCGCCGGGCTGGAAGGTCCGGGGCACGAATTTCTTGGGGCGGTAGCGCTCCTTGAAGCCGGTGAGCTCGTCTTCGTTCTTGCAAAGTCCGCTGCCGCCGCGCTTCTTCTTCTCTTCGAGCCGGCCCACATTCATGTACCACTCGAGTTTTTCGTGGCCCTGGTAGATTCCGATCTCGTCGTCCTCATCCATCCCGTAACGCACGCAGCCGAGCGCCGCGAAGTATTGCGCATTCTCCGGAACACGGATGAGATCTTGCGGGTCTTTGCCTTCGGGGATCGGATAATTGCGTTCTTCCCATACCTTGGGAATGTTGTGCTTCCAGCAGTCCCTCATTCCGGTGATGTAAGTATTGGGGCCGCCGAGAAGCAGCACCACCGGCCGCAGCGTATTGCCGCGCGTGAGCACGGCCAGGTTCTGCTGAATGATCGCCTCGAAGAGCGAAGCCATGAGTTCGTTGGGCGGAACGCCGCTCTTTTGCAAGCCGTTCACGTCGGTCTCGGCGAACACGCCGCACTTGCCCGCCACCGGATGCAGCTTCAGACCGTAGTAACCCATCTGGCAGAGCTGGTCGGCAGGAATGCGAAGCTTCGCGTTGATCTTGTCGATCACAGCGCCCGTGCCGCCGGCGCACTTGTCGTTCATCGAGGGAATTTTTTTCTTGCGCCCCGTCTCCGGGTCTTCTTTGAAGATAATGATCTTTGCGTCTTGCCCGCCCAGCTCCACCACCGAGCCGCACTCGGGATAGAGGTGTTCCACGGCAAGCGAAACCGCGTTCACTTCCTGCACGAATTTCGCGCCGATGCGGCCGGCAATTCCGCCGCCTCCCGATCCGGTGATGAAGATTCTCGTTTCACCGGCCTTGATTCCGGTGTCGGCTTCCATGCGCTTGAGGAACTCCAGACACTTCTCCGGCTGCTTCGTGTCGTGGCGCTGATAGTCGCTCCACAGGATCTTCTGGGTCTCACGGTCGACGACGACGGACTTGACCGTGGTCGAGCCGACGTCAAGGCCGACCATTAATTTTTTGGGGCTCGGAATTTCCATGATTCCTCGCTTCCGTTCACGGATCGCGCAGATTTTGGTAGCCACGGCACAATTCTTGCGCCGTGGGTCTTGATTTCCGGCAAAAACCCACGGCACAAAGAGCGTGCCGCGGCTACTTCAATCCGCAATGGGTGGAGCGTGAGCTGGATGAATCAAGCCGCTGAAAACAAGCTGCATTGCGGCTTTGAACCTCAGCCGCTCGCGCGCTGGCCTTGAGCCATCTTGGCGAAAAACTCCTTGCCGCGACGCTCCATCTCTGCGGGAGCTACTTCCTCGACGTGCTGACCGAGCGCCCACCGATGCCCGAACGGGTCGGACACCTGGCCGTAGCGGTCTCCCCAGAACTGATTGGCGAGTGGCATGAAAACTTTCGCGCCCGCGCTCACCGCCTGATCGAAGAGTTTGTCGACGTTGTCCACATAAACATTCAGAACCACGCTGGTGCCTCCGAGCGTCTGCGGCGACTGGCAACCCGAGCTCGTCGGAAACTCGTCAGCGAGCATAAACACCGAGTCGCCGATCTTGAGCTCGGCGTGGACCACTTTGCCGTCTGGGCCCTTAAAAATCCCGCCACGCTGCTGGGCGCCGAACGCCTTCTTATAGAATTCGATCGCTTGATCCGCTCCCTTCACGACGAGGTGGGCGGACATTGTGTGCATCCCTTCGGGAACTGCTTTAACCTGACCTGCCATGATCTTTCCTCTTTCTCCCCCTCGGAACTGGTCCGAGACGGAGGCCCTACTGCGCCTTGGCCGCCGCAGCCATCTTTGCGAACGCTTCTTTGCTGCGCCGCTCCATCTCGTCCGGCGCAACATCCTCGACGTGCTGCGCGAGGGCCCAGCGGTGGCCGAACGGGTCCGTGACCACGCCGTAGCGGTCTCCCCAGAACTGGTCGGCAAGCGGCGTGGTGACCGTTGCGCCCGCTTTGACCGCGCGCTCGAACAGCGGATCGATGTTCTCAGAATAGATGCACAGCGTGCTCGCCGTGCCGCCGAGCGTCTGCGGTGAAGACGCGAACGGCAGATACTCGTCGGCGAGCATGACCACCGAGTCGCCGATTCTGATTTCGGCGTGAGCCACCCTGCCATCCGGCCCGTGGTGGGCGCCCCTCACTTCCGCGCCGAACGCCTGCTTGTAAAACTCGATGGCTTTGTCGCCGCCCTTTACCGTGATCGTCGGCGTCACCGTCCGCAAGCCTTCCGGAACTGCCTTTACATTGCCCGCCATAATCGTATCTGCCTTTCTCCCTCGCCGTTCCGAGTTGCCAACTGAAGCCGGTTCAGGGTAGGCTGAACTCATGGCATCCGTTTCCAGCCTAAGGCTTGAGGAGGTCGTTTGGGTCGACCCTGACCGCATGAGCGGTGAACCATGCTTTAAGGGTACCCGAGTTCCAATCCAGGCGCTCATCGATCACATTGAAGGAAACGCAACGCTTGAAGACTTCCTCAAGGGCTTTCCTTCCGTCACTCGCGAACAAGCAGTGCAGTTCATCGAACTCGCCAAGGAAAACCTGCTCGCCACCGTATCGCGCTAGAACGTGATTCCCGCCTTTCCTGGGCCTCGCCGCGTAACAAGCATTCCTTTTTTGCTTGCACGCTCAAAAAGCAGCCGCTAGTCTCGCGGCATGGACATTCTTCTAGACGAGTGCGTTCATGCCGGGGTCAAGGCCGCGTTCCACGGATTTGAGGTCAGAACCGTTGCCGACATGGGCTGGCAGGGACTCACGGATACAAATCTCCTCGAAGCGGCACAGAGCCGTTTTCGAATTTTTGTGACAGCGGATAGCCACATCCAATATCACTGCAATCTGGCCCGGTTCTCGGTCGGCGTCATCATCGTTCATACCAGGAAGAATAAGATCCAGGATTACCGGCCTCTGTTCCGCCTTCTAAGAGATACAGCCATTCGGGTGAAACAGGGCCAAGCGATTCACGTCCGAACCCGGTGATGAGCCAAACAGCCCCGTCGTGTAAACTTGCCGATGCATCTATCCCACCGCCACGGCTTCGCGCATCTCCGCTTTCATGCGCTCTGACGCGTGAAGGATGAAGTTCGCGGCCACGCCAACAACCCCCTTGCGGTGGCCGAATTTATACATCGGCTGCTGCATCTCGGGGTGGTCTTTGACGAAGTCCTGAATCTCTTCCAACCGATAGCCGGACTCATCGAGCGCCGCCTTCGTTTCATTCTTGGCTCGCACTTTGGCTTCCCCGAGCGCCATTTGCACGCGGCTGTGCGCGTTCACGTCTCCTTCGCCGGAAGTCTCGATGGGGAGGAAGATCATATCTTTGTACTGGGAGACGACGGCCGACTGCGCGCCGTCGGACTGAGTGGAAGGCATGCAGCCGAACGGCTTCAGGCTCAGGACCATGTGGCAGAGGTCTTTATTCGAATAGTAGATGTTCTTTGCGACTTCGAGGTGCCCCTCGCCGCCGCCGGCGCGGGAATTGTAGAACGGATGTCCGAGCCGCTGCATTTCGTACTGATCCGTCAGATGGTGGGCCACCGAGCCCAGCGCGTCGACGAGGCGATGATACTCGCGCTTAAAAACCGCTTCGGCGAACGCGAGCTTCATCAGCTTCTGCTTCGTATCGAAATGGCTGCCGAAAACTTTGGCGAGGTTCCACTTGGGAACACGGTTGGCGATCAGATCAAGCCCCCGCTCGTCCTGTATCTTCTGCTTGGCTTGGTGAATCATGTACATGATCCAGGTCCCGATCGGCTCAACCAGCACCTGCGCACCCTCTTTTTCGAGGAATCTGAACATGTTGAAGTTCCCGTCGCCCTCGGTGGTCTGGGCCCAGAATTCACCCGTGATCTTGACCAGCGGCTTCACTCGCGTGCGGTCAATGGGGATCGCGTTAAACCGGTCGCGGACTTCCCGCAGGGAGGCAGTGTAATCATCGCCGTAGAGCTGATTCATGAACTTGCCCAGCAGCTCGGCCGTTCCCGAGAACGAACTGTTTCTCAGCATGGAGCCGAGCTTCCCTTCCAGACTGTACGGCCGCTTGCGCGCCATCACTTCGTGAAGCAGGTCCATGCTTTCATCGAGCACGCGGTCGGTTTCTCCGGGATTCACTTCGTAGGGGCGGATCTGGTAAGCCACGTCGTTTACGACGTCGCCGATATTCAGCGCGTTCAGAATGCCCAGGAAAAAGTCCAGGTTCATCTCCAGCCCGGCCGCTGCCTCCGCCTGATTCAATCCGCCGCCCTGCTGGAAGAGCAGCACCCGAAAGCCGTCAAACCCGGCATTGCGCAGCGCCAGGCGGTACTCCGCTTCGTACATGCCGAAGCGGCACGGGCCGCACGCGCCGGCGGTGAAGAAGACGTATCGGTCGATTATCTCCTGCTTGGACAGCCCCTTCTCCTCGAGGCTTTGCACGTACTCGACCAGGTTCCCAACGGTGAAGTAGGTAGGATTGCACTGGCCGTTGTTGCCGTATTCCTTGCCGAGCTGGAAAGCTTGCTTGTTGGGGACAGGCAGAGCCTCGCACCGGTAGCCGAGGCTTTCGAGCGTACCGTGCACGAGTTTTTCATGCTTCCACGTCAGCCCGCCGAAGAGAATGGTCGTCTTGTCGCGCTGGGACCGCGTGAAGGCGTTCTCCGTCGGCCGCTGAAATCGCGCCGTCTGCCGCGGCTCCATTCCCGCCTCGGCCTCGAGCCGCTGGCGCTCTTCTTGCAGACGGTGGCGAATCACATCTTCCTTTGATCCAATCTGAACCAGTCCGTCCATTTCCGGAGCTTTCGTAAATGGCATGGTGCTCATATCTCACCTCGTGGGTTTAGAAAGTAGACTCGATCAAGTCCTTTTGATGAGAATGAAAGGCCGAGCAGGCATTTCGGGTACGCCCAAACTGCCTGTTCGCACCGTTTGCCGCTGCTGCCTGGCTCATCTGGCGATTCCAACGCGAATAGCCAACGATCCTTAATCAGCGCGAGACCGTGTTCCCTAGAAGACACAAATTATCAGATACTGGCTAAACAAAGTGAAACGGAAGCCAGCGAACGGCGTATATCTTACATCCAAACGGGCTTCCGCGCATCCGACGGACGGTCAACCGTACGACCCGCCGGAAGAACGGAACTGAGCGGTCTTGGCGGTCAAGCCACGGAAGAGCGACCGCCGATTCCCCGCCTTAGCACCGATACCATACCACAAGCCGATTAGGCTGCGCTAATCTTCTTTCCACTGGAGGCACTGCTTTTGCCGTTCGGCGCACTGCACCGGCGATCCGCCCGTAGAATCTTGACACTCTAGTAGAGTATGGAATAGAGTGGCGGGCGTGAGGAAACTAACGATGGTATCCCCTTGATCTGGAATTGATTAGCTTTTATTGACTTCCAAGTATAGTATCAATAGACTGGAAGTAGGCGGGCGTGGGAGTTCGTAACAGCGGATCGCCGGGGCGCAAATAAAAATCGAGTCCGGGAGACGATTCATGAGCACTGAAATAAGCACGATTGAGCAGTTGACCAGCAAGGATTACAAGTTCGGCTTTGTCACCGACATTGAGGCTGACACGGTTGCCGCGGGGCTCAACGAAGAGGTCATCCGCACGATATCCGCGAAGAAACACGAGCCGGAGTGGATGCTCGAATGGCGGCTGAAGGCTTACCGTTACTGGGTGACGATGACCGAGCCGACATGGGCGAACGTGCACTTCCCGCCCATCGATTACCAGGCGATCCGCTACTATTCGGCTCCGAAAACCAAGAATGATCGCCCGAAAAGCCTCGACGAGATTGATCCGAAGCTGCTCGAAACTTACGAAAAGCTGGGAATTCCGCTCAAGGAGCGAGAGCTGCTGGCCGGGGTCGCGGTGGATGCGGTATTTGACAGCGTCTCGGTAGCCACCACTTACCGCGAGAAGCTGGCTTCGCTCGGAATCATATTTTGCCCGATGTCCGAAGCGGTCGAGAAACATCCCGAGCTCGTGAGGAAATATCTTGGCTCGGTGGTTCCCTACACCGACAACTTCTACGCGACGCTGAACTCGGCCGTGTATAGCGACGGCTCCTTCGCCTATATCCCCAAGGGCGTGCGCTGCCCGATGGAGCTCTCGACGTATTTTCGCATTAACGCGAAGGACTCCGGTCAATTTGAGCGCACGCTGATCATCGCCGACGAGGGCGCTTACGTCAGCTACCTCGAGGGTTGCACCGCGCCGATGAGAGATACGAATCAGTTGCACGCCGCGGTGGTCGAGCTAGTGGCGCTTGACAACGCGCAGATCAAGTACTCGACCGTCCAGAACTGGTACCCGGGCGATAAAGAAGGAAAGGGCGGCATCTACAATTTCGTCACGAAGCGGGGCAAGTGCTTGGGCGTGAATTCGAAGATTTCCTGGACTCAGGTTGAGACGGGCTCGGCAATCACCTGGAAATATCCGGGTTGCCTGCTGATGGGCGATAACTCCGTCGGCGAGTTCTATTCCGTCGCGGTCACGAATAATCGCCAGCAGGCGGATACCGGCACGAAGATGATCCACAGCGGGAAGAACACGCGGAGCACGATCGTCTCAAAGGGCATCTCCGCGGGCCAAGGGCAGAATACGTATCGCGGCATGGTCAAGGTGCTGAAGGGCGCTACGGGCGCGCGGAACTACTCGCAATGCGACTCGCTGCTGATCGGGGATCAATGCGGCGCGCATACGTTCCCCTATCTCGAGGTCCGCAATAACACCACACAGGTGGAGCACGAGGCGTCCACGTCGAAAATCGGCGAAGACCAGATTTTCTATTGTCGCCAGCGTGGCATCTCGACCGAAGACGCCGTGTCGATGATCGTCAACGGCTTCTGCAAAGAAGTCTTCAAGGCGCTGCCCATGGAGTTCGCCGTCGAAGCGCAAAAGCTGCTGGGTGTGAGCTTGGAAGGCAGCGTGGGGTAATTCGATGCGAGTCTTCGTCCTCGGTGCGGGAGCATCCTTAGCATGCAGGATACCCTCTCACGAGGGACCTCGGTCCGAAACTCTTTAATTATGTGAAGCTGAACCCTGGACCTGCGAACTATCCGTATGGGCGGGATGTGGAGAAACTGGCAACTTCTTGCCCGCCCAGCGATATTGAAGAGCTTGTTACTAAACTAGAGCAGTCAGAGAAGCACGGGCAGAACCTCGCTGGCTTGCGATAAGCGATTTGCGGCTTTTTCGATACTGTTAGGACCGTTCGGATATAGCTGCCCAGATGCCGACACGCAAGCCCCGAACTGTTATTTGACCAGAGCAACAGAAATTGCTCATTGACCGTATGCTGCGGATCACAAACTTCGATGTTGGCCAATGAGTTCGTTAGGCGCGGCTTCGAGCGCCACCGGATACAAATAGATTACCTCCGCTTTGAAGACTTTGTTGCCGGGAGCGATTGTGAGCTTGTTTAATCAGTCAGTGGCGTGCCCGGGAAGGGCGCGGTCATCTGGCCCTTGCGGGGCTCAGGCGATTGAGACGAATGAGACAAATCGGTCGCGCGGAAGCGGAGCACGGTAGCGCGGACCTGTTCGCTAAGTCCGCGGCTTTGAAGCCAGGCGGGGGTTGGCGATTGAAGTGACACAAGGCGTATTTGGGTGAAAACGACGGAGTACTTCAAGAAGGTGCGTACCAGGCCGGACCGCAAGATCATCCTTGATGATTGGATTGAGCGAGTGATTGAACATCCCATTGCTGAAGTAACGCAACGAGATCATCGAATTCGGCGATGGGGAATGGTGCCTGAGATGGCCAACCGCGCTCTTCGCGTCGTGCTTTTGCCAGACGGAGAAACGGTTCACAACGCGTTCTTCGACCGGTCATTCCGAGGCGGTGTGAAATGACAGTTCAGTATTTTGAGGACACCGACACCCTCTACATCGTCTTCAAAGAAACCGAAGTCGGTGAGAGCAGGGATTTAGATGAAAACACATTGGCTGAGTTTGATGCTGGAGGAAATCTTGTCAGTATGACGATTGAGCACGCGCGAGAGCGGGCGGACATCCCTAATTTTTCCTTCCAGCAAGTGCTGGGATCAGGTCAACGGGAACAGAGTGTGTGAGCGAGCCAGGGCGGCTGCCCGCGCTGCGAACCGGGCGCTTCGTTATTGAGGCAAATGAGACAAATGAGATGAGTTTTCTGCGGAGAAGCGCCGCGCGAAATAAAAACTGACGGAACGAAGCCTAGCAAGTCTTTACAATCAACATTTCTAATGTTTCGTCTCACCGCGAGCGGCATGAGGTGCCGAGACGAATGAGAATGATGAGACGAATCGAGGTGGCATATGGAGCCCGCAGCGGCAGAGGATTTACGTTACCCGGTGGGCAAGTTCAAATTCGGCGGCAAGCTCAACTACGCGCAGCGCCAGCACATGATCGGCGAGCTTGCGGAAGCGCCGGCGCGCCTTCGGGCTGCGGTTGAGGGGCTTTCAGACGCGCAGCTCGATACTTCCTACCGTGAAGGCGGCTGGACGGTGCGCCAGGTGGTGCATCATCTGGCAGACAGCCACTTGAACGCTTACGTCCGCGTGCGCCTGGCGCTCACGGAAGAGCAGCCTTTAATCAAGCCGTATGACCAAACACGCTGGGCTGAGCTGGCGGACGCTCGCACAGCTCCCATCGAGCCGTCGCTCGAATTGTTTGATGCTCTGCACCAGCGCTTCGTAATTCTGCTGAAGTCGCTTGAAGCCGGCGATTTTTCCAGAACCATCAACCATCCCGAGCACGGGGTGATGCCGATCGAGTATCACCTCGCGATGTACGCCTGGCACGGGCGGCATCACGTGGCCCATATCGCTTCGCTTCGGCAGCGGATGGGGTGGAGCTAAGTTTGAATTTGCGATTTCAGATTTTCGATTGATTTGGACACAGACATGGCGACGAAGGCGCTTGTGACAGTTGAAGATTTTAAGCCCGTATTTGAGTCTCGCGAAGGCTGGTGCGAACTTGTTGAAGGAGAGGCGGTCCCCGAGTCGCCGGGAATGTTCGAGCACAATCGTGTCCGGGATAAGCTGTTACATCTGTTGATGACCTTTCTTGATACCCACACTTTGGGCACGGCGGTCTCGAAGCAGCCGTTTCACTTGTTTGGCAACACTGTCCGGTTTCCGGACATCGCGTTTGTAAGCCTCGGCAGGCAGCTTCCTCCACGCGAGTTCCCCGAAGGTGCGCCCGATTTAGCCGTCGAAGTGATCTCGCCTTCAAACACGATGCGCGAGATGGACCAGAAGATCAGTCATTATTTCACCGCGGGTTGCAAGCGCGTTTGGGTTGTCTACCCGGAAGAGCGGGAAGTTTATATCCACGGCCTTTCGGGGCGTCACTCGCCGCGCCGGCGACGAGGCGCTGGACGATCCCGAATTGTTGCCCGGTTTTTCGCTGAAGGTATCAAGCTTGTTCGAGTGAGGTAGTGGGCTTTTCGCCTGTCGCGGCAAGAATCCACTACCGCTGTTGATTGCCAATCGCTAACTTGGGAGACGTTGAATGCTTGAGATCAAAAACCTGCACGCGAAAGTAGCGGGCAAAGAGATTCTCCGCGGAGTGGATCTGAAGGTCGCCAAGGGCGAAGTCCACGCCATCATGGGCCCGAACGGCTCGGGAAAGAGCACGCTCGCCCAGGTGCTCGCGGGCCACGCGGTGTATGAAGTCACGGGAGGCGAAATCCTGTACGAAGGGAAGGACCTGTTTGGAATGGTGCCCGAGGAGCGCGCTCGCGAGGGGATTTTCCTGGCCTTCCAGTACCCGATGGAAATACCGGGCGTCAGCAATATGTATTTCCTGAAGGCGGCGCTCAACAACATTCGCAAGCACCAAGGGCTGCCCGACCTTGACGCGATAGATTTCCTGGCACTCGTGCGGGAGAAGATGAAGTTGCTCGGAATCGATGAGGCCCTGATGAGCCGGGCCGTGAATGAGGGCTTTTCCGGCGGTGAAAAGAAGCGCAACGAGATTTTTCAGATGGCAGTGCTCGAGCCGCGACTCGCCGTCTTGGACGAAACGGATTCCGGGCTCGACATCGACGCGTTGCGCGTGGTGGCGCACGGCGTCAACGCCTTGCGCAGCCCGGAACGCTCGATCATTGTGGTGACTCACTATCAGCGCCTGCTCAACTACATCGTGCCGGATTTCGTGCACGTTCTGTACGAGGGACGGATTGTGAAGTCGGGAAAGAAAGATCTGGCGCTCGAGCTTGAAAAGAAGGGCTACGGCTGGCTCGAGGAAGAATTGCAAGCGGTTTAACATCCGCAGCCCGCGTTCATTTTCTGATAAAAGAGGAATCGTCGAAAGCAGATGCCAGAAATGATAAGAGAAGCTACCGAAACCTACTTTGCTGATTTCGACCGTTTAGAGCACGAAACGGGATCCTTCCCGGCGTGGATAGGTTCTATGCGCAAGGCGGCGATGGAGGAGTTTGCCGAGGCCGGGTTCCCGACGGTTCGCCAGGAGGACTGGCGATTCACGAACGTTTCTCCCATCGCGCAGACGCCTTTCAAACCGGCGACACCCGACGGCGACGGATTCACTCTGGCGCAACTCGACGGTGTGCTGCTCAAGGACGCAGCGGCGCGCCTGGTTTTCGTCGATGGTGTTTTTCGGCCGGCGCTGTCGTCCCTCGAAGGCGTAACGCAGGGCGTGCGTGTGACAAACCTCGCGGTGGCGGCCGAGAGCTCTGGGAACGACGTTGAAGAGCGCCTCGGGCGCTACGCTGAGACGAACCGCAATCCGTTTGTGGCGCTGAACACCGCTTTCCTTTACGACGGAGCTTTCGTTCAGATTGCAGATGGCGTCGCGCTCGGAAATCCCATCCACGTGATCTACGTCCGCACCCGCGGCGCCGGCGGTACGGTTACGCACCCGAGGACGCTCGTGATTGCCGGGCGCGACGCGGCGGGAACGGTGATTGAAAGCTACCTCAGCTTGTCGCAGGAAGAGTACTTCACCAATGCAGTGACCGAAGTGGTGGTGGGTGAAAACTCGGCCGTCGATCACATCAAAATTCAGGAGGAGAGCGACGCGGCCTTTCACGTAGGCACCGTGCAGGCGCAGCAGGCGAGGTCGAGCCGCTTCCATTCGCACTCGATTTCGCTCGGCTCGCGCCTGGCGCGGCACGATATCAACGGTGTGCTGGCGGGCGAGGGCGCGGAGTGCACGCTGAACGGGCTCTTCCAGGTGGCCGGCAATCAGCACGTAGACCATCACACCCGTCTCGATCACGCGATGCCGCATTGCAGCAGCCGCGAGTATTATCGCGGCGTGCTGGATGGGAAATCGATGGGCGTCTTCAGCGGCGCCATCATCGTACGCAAGGACGCGCAGAAGACCGACGCCATCCAGAGCAACAAGAACCTTCTGCTGTCCGAGCAGGCGGTGATCAATACAAAACCGGAGCTGCAGATCCTCGCCGACGACGTGAGATGCACGCACGGCGCGACCATCGGCCAACTGGATGCGGACGCCCTCTTCTACCTGCGCGCGCGGGGGATCGGACTCGAGGCCGCCCGGCATCTGCTCACGCGCGCTTTTGCCAACGATGTGCTCGCGCGCATTCGAGTTCAGCCGGTGCGCGAGCGCATGGAAGCGCGTCTGCTCGCGCGGCTTTCTGCTTCGTGGAGACCTGAAGAAGTATTGTGATGGCCGACGGACGACGGCGGATCGCCGCTCCAGCGACCGGCCTGGGGAATGACAATGCCTGATTTGGAATGGGACGAGAAGCTGAAGGAGATGAGGGATCATCAGGCGGTCCAGGGCGAGCTCTTGAACAAGCTCGAGAACGCCGTGGCGAAGCACGATGAAGCCATCAGCCGCAACGAGAGGACGATCGCCCAGCTTGCGAAGTCGGTGCAGGGCCTCCACCGCGCCGTCCAAGGCATGCACGCCAATTTGGAAGTGCTGACGGACAATATGCAAGTGATGCAGGGCAGGATGCAAGCGATGCAGGGCAACATGCAGGTGATGCAGGATGCCATGCACGCTCTCTTCGAGCGTATGGACCGGTTCATTCGAGGGCTGGAAGGCAACGGGCATCGGCCCAAACGAGGCAAGAAGTGAAACGGGGGCGTTAGAGGAAGCGCGACGATTGGGACGAGAAGATGAAAGAGTCGGCTTAGATCCATCGTACCATCGCGCGCGGCTCGACCGGATCGAGCTGAATCAGGCGCGACGGCGCCCCTCCGGCGAGCGTTGGGCGCGAAAGGTCAAACACATGCACGCAGCGACACTTGGAAATACCTCCGCGGTTCTGTCATCGGATCGGGGCTGGGATATCGCTTCTGTCCGCGCGGATTTTCCCATTCTCGCCCAGACCGTCCACGGCAAGCCGCTGGTCTACCTTGATAGCGCCGCCACCAGCCAGAAGCCCCAGGTGGTGCTCGATGCCTTGCTCGACTTTTACGCGGTGGACTGTTCGAACATTCATCGCGGTGTGCACGCCCTCAGCGAGCGCGCGACGGCGGCGTACGAGGCGGCGCGCGAGAAATCGCGAGATTTTCTGAATGCCGCCGAGTCGCGGGAAATCATTTTCGTGCGCGGGACCACGGAAGCGATCAACCTGGTGGCGTATAGCTTTGGGCGGCAGAATGTCGCTTCGGGCGACGAGATTCTGATCACCGCGATGGAGCACCACTCCGACATCGTGCCGTGGCAGATTCTGTGCGCGGAGCGGGGAGCGAAGCTGCGCGTTGCGCCCATCAACGATGCGGGCGAGATGGATCTCGACGAATTCCGCAAGCTGCTCGGCCCGCGCGTCAAACTCGTCTGCGCCGCTCACGTGTCGAATGCCCTCGGCACGATCAATCCGGTGCGCGAGATCGTGCGTCTGAGTCACGAGCAGGGCGTCCCGGTGCTGATTGACGGCGCCCAGGCGGCGCCTCACCGCAAGATCGACGTGCGCGAGCTCGACTGCGATTTCTACGCCTTTTCGGGCCACAAGGTCTACGGTCCCACCGGAATCGGAGTGCTCTACGGTAAAGCTGCGCGGCTCGAATCGATGCCGCCATTCCAGAGCGGGGGCGAGATGATCAGCTCGGTGACATTTGAAAAGACCACCTATAACACGCTGCCGCACAAGTTTGAGGGCGGCACGCCGCACATCGCGGGCGCCATTGGGCTGGGCGCGGCGCTCGATTATGTCACGCGCCTGGGCCGCGATCGAATCGAAGCTTACGAAAGCGATCTGCTCACGTACGGCGCCGCACGTCTCCTCGAGATTCCGGGACTGCGATTGATCGGCACCGCAAAGGAAAAGGCCGGTGTGCTCTCCTTTGTGCTCGACGGTGTCCACCCGCACGACGTAGGAACGATCCTCGATCAAGAAGGGATCGCGGTGCGCACCGGCCACCACTGCGCGCAGCCGGTGATGGAGCGCTTCGGCATCCCGGCTACGACGCGGGCCTCGCTCGCTCTTTACAACACGCGAGAGGAGCTTGACGCACTGGCCCGCGGTATCCGCCGCGTGAAGGAGATTTTCGCCTGATGTCTGATCTTCGCGATCTGTACCAGGAAGTGGTGATTGACCATAGCAAGCGGCCGCGCAACTTCGGCGCGCTGAGAGGGCCGCACCGCACCGCGCAAGGTTACAATCCGCTGTGCGGCGACCGCGTCGCGGTGCACGTGCGGATTGAAAATGACCGCCTGAGCGACATCAGCTTTGAGGGCGCCGGCTGCGCCATCTCGACGGCCTCAGCTTCCATCATGACCGAGGCGCTGAAGGGGAAAACCGCAGGCGAAGCGAAGGCGCTGTTCGAGGAATTTCACGACCTCGTAACGGAAGGCAAAGTGCACGGCGGGGCGCCGCTCGGAAAGCTTGCGGTGTTCTCGAACGTCAGCGACTATCCCGCCCGCGTGAAGTGTGCGACGCTTGTCTGGCACACGCTGCGTTCCGCGATCGAAGGCGGCGAAGGCGTGGTGTCGACGGAGTGACGCGCGTTGTAACGGCTTCGTGGAGTCTCCTTCTCCACGCTCTTGAGGTGTTCGCGCCATGATCAACAACGATGCAACGGCCGCAAGTGCGGCGGATCAAACAAGCCCGACAGGCTCTGACGAGCCTCGCCTGACCATTGCCGAGTCGTTTCAACTGCAGGACAGGGTCGTTGATGTACTTCGCACCTGCTATGATCCCGAGATCCCGGTGAACATTTACGAGCTCGGGCTGGTTTACGAAGTGAAGGTGGAGCGCAGCGGCGCAGCGTACATCCGTATGACGCTCACCGCGCCGACTTGCCCGGTCGCGGGAACTCTTCCGCCCGAAGTCGAGGCCAAGGTGAAAGAATTGCCCGGCATCTCGAGCGCCAAGGTGGAGGTCGTTTGGGAACCGCCCTGGGATATGAGCAAGATGTCTGAGGCGGCGAGGCTGCAGTTGGGAATGTGGTGACTTGGCGAAGAGACGTGCGCGGAGCGCGGGAAGCACTTCGCACCCGCGCGGAGGTTACGTGATGAGATTTACCTCCAGTGAAGAATACGGACTCCGCTGCCTGTTGCGCCTGGGACGCGAGGGGCTGCACGGAAGCCTTACGATTCCCGAGATCAGCCGCGCCGAAGGCATTTCCACACCCTACGTGGCGAAGATCATGCGCGTCCTCCGCCGCAGCGGATACGTTGGGAGCGCGCGCGGAAAAACGGGAGGATACAGCCTCGCCCGGCCGGTCGATCAAGTCCGCATCGGCGAACTCCTGGCGCTCCTCGGCGGGCGCTTATTCGAGCCGGACTTCTGCGAAAAGCACGCGGGCGTGGAGAGCACCTGCGCGAATTCAACCGATTGCGCGATCCGGCCGGTGTGGCAGAGCGTGCAGATGGTGATCGATAACGTTCTGAATAACATTACGCTCGGCGATCTGCTGCGCAATGAGCAAGCCGTGACCTCCTGGGTGGATCGCCTCGTGACTCTGCCCTCGCCCGGCGCCACGTCGAACGCCGGGTCCGAAGCGGCCTTCGCCCCGCCCAAGGCGAATCTCCGCTACTCGTAGGCTCCCCTCCGCGCAGCCCCGCCATTCCCGCGTGATTCCCAACTCTGGTCCGATGACGGCCGCTATCGCGCCGCCGCAAACGCTCGCGACAGTCACCCCGGAAGCGGGGCGCATCGCTTGCGGATTCCCGCTTGCGCGGGAATGACGGCGTGGCAACGCCTTCGGGTTGCGGCCCTGCCGCGCCGCACCGGCGTCCGCACGTTCCCATGCCGGCCTCACGGATGATGAGTCAGCGGGGGCACCATCCATTTCAACCAGTACGCCTGCGCGAGAGCGAGCAAGCTGAGCCCTAAGGCGAAAAGAACGCTGTGCCAAATCGTCGAGCGGAGCACGCTGCCCTCCTGGCCCACCATGCCCACCGTGGTCACGCCCACCGCGATATTTTGTGGAGAGACCATCTTGCCGCACACCGCGCCGGACGAATTGGTCGCCGCCAGCAGGACGGGGTTGACGCCGATCTGGTGTGCTGCAGCAACCTGCAGGTTGCCGAAGAGGATGTTGCTGGCCGTGTCGCTTCCGCTCAGCAAACAGGCCGCCCACCCGAGAAAGCCGCTGAACAAAGGAAACGCGCCGCCGAGCGCGGCGAGCGCTGCGCCCAGCGTATAAGCCATCCCCGAATAATTGTAGAGATACGCCAGAGCAACGATCAGCACCACCGTCAGACCGGGAAACAGAAGTTGCTTCGCCGTCTTGACGCCCGAGCGGATGAACACGCGAAAGCTGGCGCGGACGGCGAACGCCGTGATCACCGTCGCCACCAGACCTGCCGTCCCGGCGGCCAGCGGCTCGAAGCTGTAAATCGCCGCGTAGCGCTTCCCGTACAGCGAAATGAAAATGGCTTCGTGGAGCCCAGGCACAGGAATCGCGAGGCGGCCCTCCTGGAAGAGCTTCAGGTATGACCAGACAATCATCACAGCGGCGAGCAAAACCCAGGGCGTCCAGGCCGCCACTCCGTCACGCCAGGTGAGCTGCGGCGCAGGGATTCGGGATGGCGCTGCGCGCGGGTTCAATTCGTCACTCGGTTTCCAGAAGCGGAGCAAGAAGACCAAGGCCAGAATAGAAACGAGCGACGCGATGATGTCGGCGGCGTACGGCCCCCACGTATTCGAGACGACGAACTGGGCGAGCGCAAAGCTTCCGCCGCCTACAGCAGCCGCAGGCCAGGCTCCTTTAAGACCCCGGCGTCCGGCAACGACAACGACGAGATAGGCGGGGATCAAGAGCGACAAGAACGGCAGTTGCCGCCCCACCATCGCGGAGAGGCTTGCCTGCGGAAGGCCCGTGACCGCGGCGAGCGCGACAATCGGGATCCCCAGCGCTCCGAACGCCACGGGCGCGGTGTTAGCGATCAGCGCCACCGTGACGGCCCGGCTGGCCGCGAACCCGAGTCCAACCAGAAGGAACGCGGTGACTGCGACCGGCGTTCCGAAACCCGCCGTGCCCTCCAGCAAAGCGCCGAAGCAGAACGCCACGAGAACCGCTTGAATCCGCAAGTCGCCCGAAGCGTGCTCTTCCATCCAGCGCCGCAACAGCTCGAACTTGCCGGTTTCGACGGCGAGGTTGTAAAGCCACAGCGCGGTGAAGACGATCCACATAATGGGCCAGAGCGCGTACACCGCTCCGAACCCCATGCTGAGCGCGCCGAGCTTGAGCGGCATGCGCCAAACGCCAGCAGCCAGCACAAAGCTCGCAAGCAGGCCCCAGGCGGCCGAAACGTACCCGGATTTCCGTAGTCCTCCCATGAGCACGAGAAGGAGCGCGAGCGGGGCTGCCGCTGCAATCGCCGAAAACGGCATCGCGTGCAGCGGATTGACAGGCTGGTGCCACAGGATCATCGCGTTGGCTCTCACAGCGTGCATAGGATTGAATAGCCTGCACGACGACGACGGCGATGTCAATCGAAATGGGAGGGCCGGACCGGCCGAACTTTTCGGAGCAGGCGCAGACGATGAAGAATCTCCGGATTTGTTTGATTCCTAAATGCAGAGCTTCTTCGCTTCCCCCTCGATCACAGTTCACAGGGCTTTTTCCCGTAGCCTGCGTGGCCCGGCGATCTATGGTCACTGTCCGGGCCGCCAAAATGTGCAAAGGTGTCCTTGACAATACCGAGTAGCTTTGGTAGTTATCAGCAGACACGGCGCAGCAAAAAGCGGCCGATTGAACCGGGTACCGCGTCCGAGCGAAACCTATCATATGATCCGATTAACTCGCAGACAGTGCATGGAAGGAATGCTCGCGACGGCTGCGGCAGGGGTCGTCCCTTCATCGGCGGCCGCAACGTCACGACCTCGCGCAAGCGCAAACGGGCAGCGAGGCGAAGAGCGGATCAAGATCTGCCTGATCTGGGGCGACCAGGATGCACATCGCGTGAAGCTTTCGAAACAGATCGGCGTCACGCACGCGATCGCGGGTACGGCGGGCGCGCTCGCGCGGGTTTCGCGCAGCCAGTACCTGGATACCGTGGCGAAGATCAAATCCGACTACGAGGCGGCGGGCCTCACGATTGCGGGCGTGGAGAGCCATCCGGTACCGGCGGACAAAATCAAGCTGGGCCTTCCGGGGCGCGACGAGCAGATCGAGAACTACATCGCGGCGATTGAAGCGTTCGGCAAAGCCCGGATTCCCATGATCTGCTACGACTTCATGGCCGGCATCGATTGGGACCGCACGAACCTGCACTACCCTGGGCGCGGCGGCGCGATGACCATGTCGTTTGATATTCAGGACGCGAACCGGCAGGGGCTTACGCGCTGGGGACGCATCAGCGAAGAGCAGATGTGGCAGAATATCGAATATTTCCTTAGGGCGGTGATCCCCGCCGCGGAAAAAGCGGGCGTCCGGATGGCCCTGCACCCGGACGATCCGCCGGTGCCCGAGCTGCGCGGGATCGCGCGCATTATCATCAGTGCCGCAAATTACCGGCGCGTGATGAATCTCGTTCCGAGCCCGGTGAACGGCGTGACGTTCGAGCAGTCGGTCATTTACCTGATGGGCGAAAATATCCAGGCGCTGGCTCGCGAGTGGTGCCGCGAGAAGAAGGTGTTCTACATTCACGCCCGCAATCTGAGGGGCACGCGCGATCGCTTCGTTGAGACGTTTCAGGACGACGGCGCTATCGATTTCGGCCAGATGTTCCAGATCTATTATGACAACGGCTTCCGCGGTCCCTTGCGCCCCGATCACGATCCGATCCTCGACGGCGAAGTCGACGTACGCCCGGGATACGGAGTTACGGGAAAGATCTTCGCGATCGGTTACATCAAGGGGATTATGGAAAGCCGCCATATTCCCTATGTCTGATTCCCAATGGCGAGCGCCTGAAATCCCGCGAACACAGTTCGCCGCTACGACGCGGATTCATCGAGGAGAAGACTCTGTGAAAAAAGCTTTCTGTGTGCTGGCATCGGTCGTTCTGGCTTTTGGACTCAGCTCCATCGCGCACGCCCAGCTCGGCATGTTTTCCAAACAACAGCTCATCGATTTCAGCTCAGGCTGGCACGGCGCGCGGTTTGCCGACGGCCGCCCCGACGTTCCCGATTCCGTTTTACAGCGCCTCAAGAACGCCACGGCCGAAGAAGCCTGGGAGGTGCTCCAGCATGCGGGCTATCACAATCAGTTTGAAAGCGGGTGGAAGGCGATCAACCCGCAAAGCGAGCCGCTCATCGGCCGCGTGGTGACGGCCGTGTTTATGCCGTACCGCCCCGATGTGGATTCGGAGATCAGAGCAAAGGGCACAGCGGAGGGGAACACGGTCAGGGGCGAAAATTCCTGGATTATTAATACGCTCAAACCGGGCGACGTGATGGTAGTGAATCTTTTTGGGAAGATCGTCGGCGGGACCATTATCGGCTCGAACCTCGGGACGTCGGTCGCAACCAAGGAGCGTAGCGGAAGTCCGATCGACGGTCTCATCGTCGACGGCTCGGTGCGCGACACGGCCGAAATCGAGGAGATCAAGGGATTCGAGGTCTTTTGCCGCGGCACGGACCCCTCGGCGATCAGGAACGTGATGCTGATGGGGATCAACGTGCCGATTCGTATCGGCCAGGCGACCGTGATGCCCGGCGATATTGCGGTCAGCGATCCTGAGGGAGTCACATTCATTCCGCCGCAGCTCGCCGAACAAGTGGCCGATCACGCCGAAATGGATCACCTTGTGGACGATTGGGGCGAGATGATGCTGCGCGAGCAGAAGTACACGCCCGGCCAGATCGACGGGCGCTGGACCGACCAGATGATTGACGAATTCAACCGCTGGGCCGCGTCCCAAGGATCCAAGCAGCGCATGAAGAAGCGGCACGAGTGACCCTTTGCGCTTTCTTTGCGCCTTGGCGTCTTTGCGAGAGGCCGTTAATTCTGCCAAGACTTCTGGCGAGTGCGAGCCCAACGCGCTCCGGGGCCGTGTACGACTCGGAGTCCGCGGCCTTTACCGAGGACGACCCCGGATGCCGCAACCAGGCTTGAACCGCGGAAACCTGCGCTCCTCGCGGCGCTCTGAATAAATCCAAATCGAGGTGCATGGAAAGCATGTCAAAACACGACGAGTTCCTGATTAATCGCCGCGGAGTTCTCAAAACGTCGGCGGCGGTGCTGGGCGGGGCGCTGCTCGCGGCAGACGCCGCACCGAGCGAAGGAGAGCAAATCCAGCAGAACGTGAACACCCGGTCGAGCCCCTCGGCGCTGAAGATCACCGATCTCCGCTACGCGATTGTGGTGAAGCCCGGACCGAGCCCCTGCCCGATCATTCGCATCGACACGAACCAGGGCGTGTACGGGCTCGGCGAGGTCCGCGACGGCGCCGGCCCGGATTACGCGCTGATGCTCAAGAGCCGCATCCTGGGCGAGGATCCGCTGCGCGTTGATTTCATTTTCCAGAAGATCAAGCAGTTCGGCGGCGACGCGCGCCAGGCCGGCGGAGTCGTCGCCGTCGAAATGGCGCTTTGGGACCTCGCGGGCAAGGTCTACGGTGTTCCGGTGTATCAAATGCTCGGCGGCAAGTGGCGCGACTCGGTCAGGATTTACGCCGACACCACGGAGTCGAAAGATCCGAAGATCTACGCCCAGCGCGAGAAAGCGCGAAAAGAGGAGATGGGCCTCACATGGCTGAAAATGGACCTGGGCATCAATCTGATTCAGGACATTCCCGGCACGGTCACGCAGCCGTCCGGCCTGACGCGCTGGGAGCGTTTCGACCAGCCTCACCCATTTGTCGCCACGGAAGTGACGGATAAGGGAATCGACAAGTTGTGCGAGTACGTGGCCGCGGTGCGCGAGGCGGTCGGCATGGAGATTCCGTTATCGATGGATCATCTGGGCCACGTCGGCGTGAAGTCGTGCATTCGCCTGGGGCGAGCCTACGAGAAGTACAACCTCGCCTGGATCGAAGACGTGATCCCGTGGTACTACACCGATCTTCTGACGCGCATCACTGGCGAGAGCCCCACGCCGACACTCACGGGCGAAGATATCTACCGTGAGGAGGATTTCGAAGTGCTCTGCGCGAATCACGCGGTGAGCAAGATTCATCCGGACCTCTCGACGTCCGGCGGCATTCTCAGGACCCATCGCATCAGCGACATGGCCTTCAGGCACGGCGTTCCGATGGCGATGCACATGGCCGGCACGCCCGTGGCCTGCATGGCGAGCGCTCACTGCGCGGCGGCGAGCCGGAATTTCCTCGCCATGGAAAACCATTCGCTCGACGTGCCGTGGTGGCAAGACCTGGTCGAAGGGATCGACAAGCCGATCATCAACAAGGGCTTCATCACCGTTTCGGATAAGCCGGGGCTCGGCGTCACTCTCAACGAGGACGTCGTGCGGCAGCATCTGAAGCCCGGCACGGGCTACTTCGAGCCAACCACGGAGTGGAACGAGCGCGAATCGTGGGATGACCGGCTGTGGAGCTAGCTAGTATGTCGCGCAGCGCTCTGCAGTAATGGTAGCCACGGTCAATCGGCTTCTGATTGACCGTGGGCTGTTATTGTTGCAACCCAAAGTCCACGGTCAGAAAGGCGCTGACCGTGGCTACCCACTCCTCCACCCGCTGCCCGCGCGCGTTGTAGGTGTAGGTGGCCGTCGTGCCCGAATGCACCTTAATCAGCCGCGCTTCGGCCCAATGTGATTGCCGCACACATGCCAAACTGCGGCATGTATGCGCCACGCGCGGGATCGCGTATGGCCGTGCGGAATCGCCCAATGATTCCCAATGCGCAGGAGGTAAAACCGCAGGAGCTTCCGCGCGTCATCGGGACCCTGGGCTCCACAGCGCTTGTCGTCGGAACGATCATCGGCTCGGGCATCTTCCTGGTGCCCCACGACGTAGCGCAGCAGGTGGGAAGCGTTCGCGATCTGCTACTCGTCTGGGCGGTCGGGGGCGCTCTGGCGCTTGCTGGGGCGCTTTCACTGGCGGAGCTGGGAGCCGCAATGCCCGAGGCGGGCGGGCTTTACGTCTATCTCCGTGAGGCGTACGGCAGGCTCCCAGCATTCCTCCTAGGCTGGGCAAATCTGCTGGTCATCGAGTCGGGCGCGGTTGCGACGCTCGCGGTAGGATTCGGAATTTACGCCGCAAGGATCGCGCCCCTCTCCGCGGCCGGGCAGAAGATCACGGCGTGCGCGGTGATCGGCGTGCTCACGATGGTCAACATCGCAGGCGCGCGCGAAGGTTCGTTCGTGCAAACCCTCTTCACGGCCGCCAAGCTGACCGGCATCGCCGCGATAATCGGCTGTGCAGTTGTTTATCACGGCGCCCATCACTTTCACTCGCTGCCCGCCCTACCCACGCCGCACACCTCGTTCGCATCTTTCGGTGTCGCCCTCGTGGGCGTGCTGTGGGCGTATACAGGCTGGCACGAGCTCTCTTACTCCGCCGGCGAGGTAAAGAATCCTGGCAAGGCCCTGCCGCGAAGTTACCTTTTCGGCGTGCTGATTGTCATGGCCGCATATCTGAGCGCCAACATCGCGTACGCGCACGCGCTGCCGCTTCGCGCGCTGGCCCAATACCAAGACGTTGCCGCCCGCGCGATGCAGGTTTTCGCCGGGCCGGCTGGAGCCGCCTTCATCTCCGTGCTGATCCTGTGCTCGATCTTCGGCGCGCTGAACGGTACGATACTTACCGGCCCTCGCACCTATTTCGCCATGGCTCGCGACGGCCTTTTCTTCTCCGCCGCCGGGCGCGTCCACGCGCGCTTTCAGACTCCCGTGCTGGCGATCGTTATTGAGAGCGTGTGGGCCGGAGTGCTGGCCGCGAGCGGCAGTTATCAGCAGCTTTACACTTACGTCGTATTCACCGCGTGGATTTTCTTCGCCGCGTGCGTATTCGGGGTGCTGGTGCTGCGCCGCCGCGCGCCTCACAAGGACCGGCCGTATCGCGTCTGGGGCTATCCGATCCTTCCCATCGCGTTTTGCGCTGCCGCGCTTGCCGTTGTAGGAAACACGCTGGTGAGTGAGCCGCGCGAGTCAATTCTCGGCCTGCTGCTGATCCTGAGCGGCGTTCCCATCTACTTCATCTGGAGCCGGCGGGTTTCGCGGCCGGCAGCCTGAGCTCATTGGCGGCCAGCGCAGTGCGGGCAGCAATCACTCTCAAACGATACCGCAACGAATAGTCATCACCTGTTTCCGCTGGTCGAGACTGTGGAACACCGGCGGTTCGCCGAATTCTGCGATGCGTGCCGCCTCTACGCCTACATCGGCGGATGTTGACAATCATCGCCGGGCGATCGACAAGGACTGGTTCAACGCCTTTCACTCTAGGTTTTGTTCGGCGCGGGCGGGTGGCGCAGACGCGGCGCCGTTTGCCGTGTCTGCGATCAGGGCAAGCGATTCATCGCCAGGACCGAGGCGTCCTGAAGATCATAGTATCTGTAACTCGACCACGCCCATTGATCAGGATACTCGACCAGCCTTCCCCTTACGGGATTCGCATGCATGTAATCCAGTTTTTCGAGGATTTTCGCCTGGCTCCAGATGTTCATATCATAGAAGCGCCGTTGCCAGACGTGGTGGGAGGCGGGAGTTGCACGGTCGCCGGCAAGCGCAGCCGCTCGAGCATCCGGCCGCACCAAGAGTGCGCCTGGTGTTCACGAAGGGTTTCCAGCACCTTCAGGGCGGTGCGCACTTTCAAGGATCGCAAAATGGCTGAAGGATTCGCCGCGGCGGAGGGCCACAGAAGAAGGTGGAAGTGCTCGGGCATCAGGACGTATCCGATGAGTTTGAAGTCGAGGGCGTCGCGGGCATCGCCCAAGGCACGGACAAAGATTCGCTTGAACGATTCGGAATCAAATAGGCAGGCGCGGCGGTAAGTGCACGTCGTGATAAAGTGCGCGTGATTGAAGCCGTAGTAACGGGTCAATCGACGCATGAGTGAGATTCTAGCACGATTCATCGCAGACACGGCAAGGGACGCCGCGTCTGCGCCACCCCCGCTTTCGTAAGGCCAGCTTGCTGGCCTCTGTAGGCCAGGCCCTGCGTGGCAGAGCCATTC
>JBOGKE010000141.1:0-22477 GCA_050745265.1 Terriglobia bacterium | reverse complement strand
CGCACGAGAACGCCAAAACGCCCACGCGCTGCTCGATATGCTGCCGGAAGAGAAGCTGACTGCCGTCCGCGGGTTGCTCGAAGTATTGGTGGAACCACTCTCGCGCTCGCTGGCTTCCGCTCCCGTGGAAGAAGAAGAAGTCACCCCAGAAACTGCCGCCGCACTCGACCGGTCTCGTGCTTCGCTCGCTCGCGGAGAAGGTGTTCCCCACGAAGATGTTCTGAGTGAGTTCGGCCACAGTAAATGACGGAACCGCTACCGCGGATTACCGCGGTCTGGTCTCCAGAAGCGCGCGCTGATCTCCGCGCCATCGAACGCGAAATCGCAATACAGATTCTTCACTGTCTGGATCGCTACTTGGCTAATCGGACCGGCGACGTGAGAAAGCTCAAGCCTCCGCTCACCGGATTTCGGCTGCGTTGTGGCGATTACCGGGTTTTCTTCGATCACCGGGAAGAGAACGCCATCGATATCGCCGCCGT
This sequence comes from Terriglobia bacterium, assembly GCA_050745265.1. Classification (GTDB taxonomy): domain Bacteria; phylum Acidobacteriota; class Terriglobia; order UBA7540; family UBA7540; genus RH2-MAG17b. Next base: position 21,995 of record JBOGKE010000141.1, on the reverse strand, counting down.
CCGTAACCGCCGTGAGGCCTACCGCTGAGACGCTGCGCAAACCGCTAGTTCAGGTGGCTCGCGTAAGACCTCACGCGAAGTTGATTCCGATCAGGAAGCGTGTCAGTACGGCGTCGATGATGATGACGAGCACCGAGGCCACGACCACGGCCCGGGTGGTCGAGCGGCCCACGCCCTCGGTGCCGCCCTCGGTACGCAATCCGTAGTAGCACCCCACGATGGAAATGATCACGGCGAAGAGGATGGGCTTGATGATTCCCTGCGTGAGATCGCGCAGGGTCAGCGACTGGTAAGCGATGGTCCAGTATTGATACTGGCTGATCCGCGCGATCGACGCCGCCACGAGCGCGCCGCCCAGGATGCCGGTGAAGTCCGCCAGGATGGTCAGCAGTGGCAGCGTGATAAGCATGGCGTAGAGGCGCGGCCCTACCAGCTTGCGGAGCGGATCGGTGCCGAGCGCGCGTAAGGCGTCAATCTGCTCGCTGACGAGCATCGAGCCGATTTGCGACGCAATCCCGGAGCTGTTGCGCCCGGCGACAACGAGCGCGGTCAAAACGGGGCCGAGTTCCCGCACCACCGAGATGGCGACGGCTTCGCCGATCAGTGTGACTTCGCCGAACGTCTCGAGCGTCCGGTAGGTCTGGAGCGCGAGCACGAAGCCGGTGAAGAACCCCACCAGCAGCACGATTCCGAGCGAGCCCACGCCCATCGTGTCCATCTGAATGAGCGTGTCGGCGAAGTATCGCGGCGGGCTGAAGGCGCTCTCGAACGCGCGGAGGGTGAGGTAGATGAAGTCCTGGAACGCAAGGACCTGCCGCTTCAGGTAACTCAAGAAACTCCTGGCTCGAACGAAGGATTATCAGGTTGCGATAAACCTCAATGTAAGTTGGGGCGATATTGAAGTCAAGCCGGTGGAAGATAGAGGTGAGAGACGAGAGACAGGAGACGGGTGAAGAGTGGCGAGTGATGACCGACGAGCAAAGCCTCATTTGAATGGGAACCCCTGGATACTGTCCGTTGTCGCTGGGACCTCATCGCTTAAAGAAGAGCCTCAGGAAAGCACTGACCGCGGCTACACTCTTGTCTCTTGTCTCTCGTCTTGTGTACGATCACTTTCATGGCGGACAAGTTCAAGCTGGCGTTGGTGCAGATGGCGTGCGGCCATTCCCCGGAAGAGAATCTCACGCGCGCGGTGGAGTTCATTGAGCGCGCGGCCGAAAGCGGCGCCCTGCTCGTGTGCCTTCCTGAGCTCTTTCGTTCCCGATATTTCTGCCAAAGCGAGAACGCGAAGCACTTTGATTTGGCCGAGCCGGCGGCCGGCCCGACGCTCCAGGCGCTGGGCGCGCTTGCCCGCAGGCGCGGTATCGTGATCGTGTCGCCGTTCTTCGAGCGGCGCGCAGCCGGCGTCTATCACAACAGCGCGGCCGTGCTCGACGCGACGGGCGAAACCGCCGGCCTGTATCGCAAGATGCACATCCCCGACGACCCGGGCTATTACGAGAAATTCTACTTCACGCCGGGTGATCTCGGTTTTGATGCCTTCGAGACTCGCGTAGGGCGTATCGGCACGCTGATCTGCTGGGACCAGTGGTACCCTGAGGGCGCGCGTCTCACCGCGCTTCGCGGGGCCCAGGTCATCCTTTATCCGACCGCCATTGGCTGGCACCCGCGCGAGAAGGAAGCGTACGGAGAGCAGCAGCTTGACGCGTGGCGCACCATCCAGCGCGCTCACGCGATTGCTAACGGCGTTTACGTGGCGGTGGCGAACCGCGTGGGTCATGAGAAGCCGGAGGGCGGCGGGAGCGGGATCGAGTTCTGGGGCTCGTCATTTGTCGCCGATCCGTTCGGCGCTGTGATTGCGGAGGCGCCGGCGGGCCGCGAGGATATTCTGATTGCCGAGGTTGACCCGGCTCGCATCGAAGAAGTGCGCCGCAATTGGCCCTTTCTTCGTGATCGCCGCATTGATGCCTACAAAGGACTTGACCAGCGGATGAGGGATGGGTAGGCAGAAACGAGAAACCAGAAGGCAGAAGGCGGAAACCAGAAAGCAAAAGGCAAAAGGCAAAAGGCAAACGCAGAGTCACTCATCACTCATAATTCATCACTGGCTTTCTCCCTGTCCGGTTTCGGACGGCCGTGTTGCGGAAGCGGACACAAAGGGCGTTTCCTCGCGCGCAGTTTCTTAAGTAAATCAACTATTATCAACTGAATAGCGGCTGCATTCGAATCGGCAGGGCGCGTGCACGTCAGACGCTTCGACCGCGTCCAGATCGCCGAGAATAAGCATTCGTCCGGGAGGTTGGCATGGAACATCGCAGGCTTCGCTTCATCGCGCAAACGGGAATTCTGCTGCTAGCGATCGCCGCGTCGGCATGGGCTTCGCAGAAGGCCACCAAAAACAGCGCGGAACCCGCCGAGGCGACGCTTTACAACTATACGCACAGTTCGTCATTTCCCCACGTCCTATCGACCTACACGCCGCCGTTCGTTCCGCAGGCGAAGCTGAAAAACTCCAGCCTGCTCGACGACCTGATCAGCGGGGGGAAACTGAACCTTTCGCTTGAGGATTCGATCGCGCTCGCGCTCGAGAACAACCTCGACATCGCGGTGGCACGTTACAACCTGCCCCTGGCGCAGACCAACCTGCTGCGCACGCGGGCGGGGGGCGCCGCCCGGACGGTGGCGGGGGCCAATCTCTCCTCGGCGCTCTTTTCGGGCGCGCTGGGCGCCGGGGTGAGCGGCGGCGGCGGAAGCGGGGGAGGCAACGCCGGGGGCAGCTTGGGAGGCGGCGTGCCGAGCGTGGGCAGCACGAGTTGCTGCGATCCTTACCTGGACATATTGTATGGGTGGGGCTACACGGTGACGCCGTTGAATTATCCTACGACCTCGGGCGTGCCGATCTTCGACGCCCATTCCGACTATGTTTATGCCTCATATTCGCAGGGCTTCCTGACCGGCACGAGCGTATCGCTGAGCGTCATCGGTACGCGCGGCACCAGCAACGCGACTACGGACTTGTTCAATCCGGACATCACCTCCGGCTACACCTTCGGCATCACCCAGAGTTTCCTCAACGGCTTTGGCCGCCGCGCCAACGAAAAGTTCATTCGTATCGCGCAAAACGAGCTGCAATATTCGGACAGCGTTTTCCGCCAGAAGGTGATTGAGACGGCGGCCAAGGTGATGTCGAATTATTACGATCTGCTCGCGGACCTGGAAGACATTCACGTGGCCGAGGAGGGCGCGGCGTATTCGCGCAAGCTGCTCGAGGACAACCAGGAGGAGCAAAAAATCGGCGCGGCGGCGCAGTTTGACGTAGCGCAGGCGCAACTCGACCTCGCCAATCGCGAAGAGGCGCTGCTGACGGCGCGGAATACGTTCGAGCAGGATTCGCAGTCCATGAAGGCGCTGATCTCAAAAAGCTTCAGCGGAGAAATCGCCGCCGTTGCGATCGCTCCCACCGATCAGCTTCCCGAGCCGCATCCCGGCGATATCCCGCCGATGGCCGAAGCGTTGCGCGAGGGGCTGAAGGACCGGCCGGAAATCGAGCAAGCCGAAGTGAACCTGAAGGACCAGCACATCACGATTCAAGCGGACCGCAACGCGCTGCTGCCGAGCCTGAACGCCTTCGCCGCATTCTCGCCGCAAGGCCAGGGGGGCGCCCTGGGTGGCGCCTTTGGGCCGCTGCTGCGGAACCATTATCCCGGGTACGGATACGGCGTGCGGCTTTCGATTCCGATTCGAAATCGCGAGGCGCAAGCCGACGCGGCGAGCGCGCTGCTCGAGGAACGGCAGATGCAGATGCAACTCCAACAGGCCAGAAACCAGGTTGTCTGGGACGTGAGCAAGGCCGTGGCGCTTGTTCACCAGGCGCAGGGTCAGCTCGGCGCGGCGGTCAGGGTGAGCGGGCTGGCGCGCCAGAACTACGACATGCTGCACACGAAATTTACGATGGGCCAGGCCACGGTGTCTGAAGTCATCACCTCGCAAAGCCAGCTCGCCACGGCCGAGGCCAGCGAGGTGACCGCGCGGGCGGGCTACGCGAAGGCGTTGGTCGCTTACGAGCAGGCCACGGGAACGATTCTGGCGCGCAACCATATCGAACTTTCCGACGCCGTGCGCGGCGAAGTGCCGCGCCGCCCGAATATTCCGGGCGCGCCGGTGGTGGTGCACCAGTAGCCGCGGCGCGGCTTCGGTGCGAGGTGCAACGTCCTCCCGCTGCCCTCATCCCGGGCAAGCGGAATCCAGAGCATGGCGCTTGCCCGGCAATGAATGACCGAGTCCTGAATTGGTTCAGGAGGCCCGCACGACGCGAGTGGAGGCGCTCTTGCACGAAACAACGGCAGTTCTCATGCAAGCTCCGGCGAAAATCCTGGTGGCTGACGACCAGCCGGACGTGCTCGAGGCCCTGCGCATCCTGCTCAAGGGCGAGGGCTATCAGGTGGAAGTGCAGAGCGCTCCCGCCGCGGTGATCGCCGCCTTGCGGGCTCGCGAGTTCGATGTTCTGCTGATGGACCTGAACTACGCGCGCGATACGACCTCGGGCCAGGACGGTCTCGACCTGCTCGCGGGCATCGAGGAGATCCACAGCCCGGTGCGGATTGTGGTGATGACGGCATGGAGCACGGTCGGCCTCGCCGTCGAGACGATGCGTCGCGGGGTGCGCGACTTCGTTCAGAAACCCTGGGAGAACGAGCATCTTCTGGCGACGCTGCGCGAGCAGGTGCTCCGCGGCCGTGAGGATCGCGAACGCGAGCGGCGGAAAATGAACGAGCTGGAACAGGTCAGGGAAGTTGAGCGCGGTCTGCTGCCGAGAGAGATGCCGCGGGTTTCGGGTTTTGATTTCGCCGCGCTATGGCGCCCCGCGGAGGCCGTGGGCGGAGACTACTTCGACATTCGGCAGGTGGATCAGCAGCGTGTGGCCCTCAGTGTGGGCGACGTGGTCGGCAAAGGATGGCCCGCGGCGCTGTTGATGTCGAACCTGCAGGCGGCCGTGCGCTCCGCTGCCGCCGACGAGATCGAGCCGCACGCGTTGTGCTCCAAGGTGAATCGCGTCATCTACGGGAATGTCACGCCGGATAAATTCATAACGTTCTTCTACGCCCTGCTGGACGCCGGCCGCCGCGAGCTGGTGTATACGAACGCGGGCCACAATGCGCCCGTCCTGATTCGCGAGGACCGGACGCTCTCCCGGCTCGATGCGGGCGGCGCGGTGATCGGAGTCCGTCCGGACTCCCACTACGAGCAAGGCCGCGTTCGCCTGGCGCCCGGAGACCGCGTGGCGTTGTTTACGGATGGCATCACCGAAGCGCAAAACGAAGCGGGCGATGAATTCGGCGAGGAGCGGCTCATCGAAACACTCATCGAACATCGCCGTCTCGGCGCTGACGATCTGCACAAGGCCCTCCTCGCGAGTATCGCGGCGCACGGAGTAACGGAATTTCAGGACGATGCAACGCTCATCGTGCTCGCCTGCGAAAGACAGTGAACAGAGGGGCCCTTCGTGGGAAGCCGTCGAAACATTCTGCCTCCTGCACTACAATGTGGTACATGAAAACAGCGGTGTATAGCTGGCGCTTATCTCCCGAAATCGGGGAAGACCTGGAACGCGAGGCGCGAGCCCGCGGAGTTTCGGTTGCGGCGGTCCTCCGTGTTGCTGTCCGCGACTGGTTGAAGACGAGCGGCACGGAGGATGCGACAGAAGAGACGCAGCGTCGGCTTGATACCGCTGTCGGGCGCTGCCTCGGAGTTCTGGCGGGCGGCCACTCGCGCCGCGCCGAGACCGCGCGGGAAGGGATCCGGCAAGCGTTTAGGGCGGCGCTATGCTCGCTGACGCCCTCATTGACACGGGCGCAATCCCGGCGCTGCTTGACCGGACTGACCGCTGGCACGAGCCGTGCGTCGAGGCCTTCCATCCGCTTCGGCTACCGCTGCTAAACTCCGAGGCTGTCCTGGCCGAATTGTTTCGCCCTGTCAGCGATGAGCGGCGGGTGAATCGGGTTGACTCGCTGACGCCTCGGGTGCACAATTTCTTTTAGCGAACCTTAACCCGCCGGGGGAAGTGAGACTTCATGGGAAACCGCCGCTGGAAGTTTGGCATCGGCATCGCGATTATCCTCGTCGTAGCGCTCTGGGAGGCAGTTTCCGGTTTCCAGCAAAGCAAAACATACTACGTCACCGTGAATGAGCTGCTCGGAGCCAGCACGGCGCGCCAGCACATTCGCGTGGGCGGAACGGTGGAGAATGGGACCATCACCCGGCGAGATGGCGCGGTATGGTTCCGCCTGGCGCAGAATGCGAAATCCATTCCGGTCGTCTACGTCGGGACAGACACCTTGCCGGATACATTCAAGGATGGCGCGCAGGCGATCGTCCAGGGCGACTACAGCTCCGGGGGAACTTTTCGGGCCGAGAACGTACAGGCGAAGTGCGCCTCGAAGTACCAGGCGGCGCCGCCCGGCCCCAAGACAGCCAAGATGCCGAGCATGACCGCGCTCGAAAAAGACGCCGGCGGAATGCAGTGAAGGGCTGAGCGTGCTGGTCCAGTGCCCCCGAAAGCGGTATGCACAGGACCCGGGTGGAGCACACATGGCCCCGTTCTGCCATGTGTGCGGTTTTCACGGGTCGCACACAGCGCAAACTGCGCGATGTATGCGCCACCCATCGAATCGAGATTCCGCCTCGCTCCGCTCCTCGCCGTAAGTTTCTGGCAGCGTTGCGCCGCGACACCATCGCCTCGAGTAGCGCTCGGGGTTCGGACCGGGAAGGTGTAACTCATGGACCAGTTCGGAAGCGTTGGCTTGATCGCCGCGATCGCGTTTGCGGTGTACGCCGTGATCGCGGGCGTCGCGGGGGGCAAGCTCCGCAGCCTCAGGATCACGCGCAGCGCCGAGCGCGCTACGCTCGGGTTCTTTGCGATGATCACGCTGTCGGTGGTCGCGCTTGAATTCCTGATCTTCACCAACAATTTCCATAGCGCTTACGTCGCCACCCATTCCAACCGGGACCTCCCGTTCTACTACAAATTCGCAGTGATGTGGGGCGGCCAGGAAGGCTCGCTGCTTTTCTGGACGTGGCTCCTTTCGATCTACACCGGCTTGGTGGTGTTGCTCAATCGCCGCAAGAACCGCCAGTTGATGCCATACGTGATCGCGTTCGCCATGGGCGTTGGCGTCTTCTTCTCCTCGATCACGTTCTTCGTTGCGAACCCGTTCAAAGAATTGCTGCTCAGTTCGCACAGCGGCATGGTGCCCTTCACGGCTCCGGACGGCAATGGCTTGAATCCGGCGCTGCAATACCCCTCGATGCTGATTCACCCGATCATGCTGTACCTGGGCTACGTCGGCATGGTGATTCCCTTCGCGTTCGGCATGGCGGCGCTGGTTTCGAAACAGCTTGGCGACAACTGGATTCGCGTGACGCGCCGCTGGACCATGGTGCCGTGGTTGTTTCTGGGTGCGGGCATCATTCTCGGCGGGCATTGGGCATATGACGTGCTTGGCTGGGGCGGCTATTGGGCGTGGGACCCGGTCGAGAACGCTTCGCTGCTGCCGTGGCTCTCCGGTACCGCGTTTCTTCACTCGGTGATGGTGCAGGAAAAACGCGGCATGCTGAAGGTCTGGAACGTCGGGCTGGTGGTGCTGACGTTCTTTCTCAGCATTTTCGGCACGTTCCTGACGCGCAGCGGGATCATCAGCTCCGTTCACGCTTTCGCGCAATCCGACATCGGTCCGTACTTCGCGGTGTTTCTAGGCATTATTGCCGCGGTCTCGATCACACTGATCGTTCTGCGGCTGGATTTCCTGAAGAGCGAGAACAAGCTGGATTCGGTGGTCTCGCGCGAGAGCGGCTTTCTTTTTAATAACTGGATTTTGCTGGCGCTGGTATTCGCCGTTTTGTGGGGGACGATTTTCCCCATCATCTCGAAAGCCGTGGAACACCAGACAGTCACCGTCGGGCCGCCTTTCTTCAACAAAGTTGCGATTCCGATGGGCCTGATGCTCCTCTTTCTGACCGGCGCCGGGCCGCTCCTGGCGTGGCGAAAGACTTCATTCGAAAGCCTGAAGCGAAACTTTACCGTTCCTGTCGTCGTGGCGGTGGTGGTGGGCGTGGTTCTCTTCGCGCTGGGACTCAGGAACCTGTTTTCCTGGATGAGCTTCTTCCTTGGCGCGTTTGTCGCGGCCTCAGTGTTGGGAGAGTTTTACAAGGGCGCGCGAACCCGGCAGAGGGGCACCACCGAGGGATTCTTGCGGGCGCTCTACGGCCTCTTCGCGCGCAATACGCGCCGCTATGGCGGCTACGTCGTTCACATCGGGATCGTGCTCATCTTCGTGGGACTCGCGGGCCTCGTCTTCAAGACGCACGCGAAGACCTTGATGCGGGAAGGCGACATCCTGCGCGCGGGCAACTACTTACTGCGATGCGACGGCCTCACCAGTGGGGACAATCCGAACTACACCTATCAGAGCGCCGTGCTGACCGTGCTCAAGGACGGGAAAGCTTACGCGAGCGTCGAGCCCGAGCGCAGGTTCTACAAAGCCAGCCAGCAGCCGATCAGTCACGTGGCGATCCGGCGGTCCTTCCTGGAAGATCTCTACGTCGTGCTCGCCGGGCAGGACCCGGGAACAGGCAAAGCGGTGATCGAGGTGTTTGTGAATCCTCTGGTCGTATGGGTGTGGATTGGCGGGATCGTGATGGTGCTGGGCACGCTCATCGCGCTGATCCCGAGCCGCGTCGAGCGCGAGATGGCGCTGATGCGTCAGGCGCAGCTCGAAGCTATGGAAGAACGCAATGCGTCATGAAATCTCCCGGCCCACGAGGGCCGCGGCGTATTGCGCCATGCTGTGCGGTGTTGCCGTGTTGTTTCTCGCGCCGGCCATGGCAAGCGCCCCGGCGGCAAAGCCCACGCTGGAGCAGGTCGGCAACAAGGTCTACTGCTTGTGCGGCTGCGTGACGCTGCTCAACCGTTGTCCTCACCTGCCCTCGGAGTGTCAGAGCCGCGCCGAAATGCAGGCGGTGATCCGGGCGGGGATTCAAAAGGGCGAAACCGGCCCGGCGATCCTGAATGACCTGGTTCGACGCTACGGTTTGAAGGTCCTGGCGTCGCCGCCGGCCGCGGGTTTTGATCTGGCGGTGTGGGTGCTGCCCGGCGTGGCACTGATTGCCGGCCTCGTCATCGTCCTCCTGATCGTGAAACGGTGGCGCGCGAGAGTTGCCGGTACGGCTGCGGCCGCGAGCGCCGAGGCGCCGCCTGTTGATCCGAAAATCCTCGCCGCGGTGGAAGAAGAGATGAATCAAATAGGGCCGCTTAAACATTGAATGGTCAGGTGACTGATGATGGCTGATGCCGTCACGGCGTAACCTCAATGAAGCCGGCATCGCCCCGGCATTCCATCATCAATCGGGAAGTTCGCCTCTAAGCCTATGCCTCTCGTCATCGTTTTTGGCATCGCGATCGCCTTCGCCGTGTTTATGATCTATCCCGTGCTGTCGGCCGGCGACGATGAGAAGGCGACGCTGCCGGTGGACGTCACGCCGGCCGAGGACTTGAAGCGGCGAAGGATGGTCGTTTACGATAACCTCCAGGACCTTGAGTTCGAATACCAGGCGAAGAAGCTCGCTTCGAAAGACTATCTTGCGCTGCGTGACGCGTACAAGGCCGAGGCGGCGCGTCTGATGGTGGCTTCGCGCGATCTCGAGCGCGGCACTCCAGAGGACCGCTTCATCGAAAACGAGGTCGCCGCCCGGCGTGCCCGCTTGAAAAGTAAGGTGGCCGAGATGTACGTGTGCAGCAAATGCGGCTTCAACAATCCGATCCCGGTGAAGTTTTGCGGGAACTGCGGGGCGCCGTTTCCGGCTCCCAAGCTGTAACGGAGCAGAACGCGAAGTCTCCTGGAAAACGGCCGGTGGCAAGCGGCAATTCTGGTGTCCATTGGCCTGCGGCCCGCCTGCCGCGCGGCAACATTAGCAGTCATGAACCGAAATTCTGATGGCGCTTCTTTTGCGAGGCAGGCGAGCGTTCGCCCTCCGGCGCGACTGCGCGTTGTGCTCGCGGCATTGGCATCCCTGCTGTTCCCGCTTCCGCTGCTGGCGGCGGGTCACATTGCCGGCCGCGCGATGAATGGCACGACAAACCGCGCCGCGGCGGGCGAAGAAGTGGAGCTTCTCCAACCGGGAAATGGCGGGATGAGACAGGTGGCGGCGACGCGGACGGCTGCCGATGGCAGCTTCGCGTTTTCGAGCGATTCGATTCTGCCGGACACGTTCTATCTGCTTCAGGCGCGCTACGAGGGCGTGGCTTATCATGCGCCGGTGCGCTTGGGATCGAAGCCGGACGTGCGGACGGATCTGCGCATCTATGACGCGTCGCCTGCGCCGCCGGTTTTTCATGTCACTTCGGCGCGCCTTCTGGTTCGCGCCCAGGGCAGCAGGCTCCGAGTCGAGGAACTCTACGCGCTGCGAAACAGCGCCACACCGCCGGTCGCTTACGTGAGCCGCGGCGGCACGTTTCGGTTTAATCTGGGCAAGGACGCGGGAGAGCCCACCGTCGCCGTCGCGGGCGAACTGAACATGCCTCTCCCGCAGGTGGCGCAGCCGGGCGCGCAGCGCGGCGAGTATTCGATCGCGTATCCGATCAAGCCCGGACTTACGGTGGTGATGGTGGCCTACGAGGCGGATTACGCTTCGTCGAGCTTTACTCTGGCTGACAGCGTGCCTTATGCCGTCGACCAGGTTGAGCTCGATGTGGTGCCGTCGTCGCTCGCCGTCGCTTCACGTCTTTTCAAACCTGCCGGCAGAGACGAAGACACGGGCGGACAGAAGTTCATCGCCGCAAGCATTACACCCGGCGAGTCGTTCGGCGTCGGAGTGCAGGGCTCGTACGAGGCCGCTGCATCAGGCGATACGAGCGATGAGACGGTCAAGGAGGCGCCGAACGCGATGTCGCGCATCGGTCTCCCGTTGATTGGCTGTTTCCTGCTGGTGCTGCTGTGGGGCATGGGAGTGCGCGTCTCGAAGGAATGGGCGCGCCGCGGCGCCTCACGCCCGGGCAGCCCGGCGCAGAAGGAGCTCGAGGCAAAGATCGGCAAGCTTCTCGACTCCGTCGCCAATCTCGATGAGCTTTTCGAGGCCGGAAAAATTCACGAGAAAAAATACTGGCGCGAGCGGCTGGATTTGAAAGCCCGCCTGGTTGTCGCGTTGAAAACCACGCCGCCGGCGTTCATCGAGTCCTATGCCACCCGACGCAGCCGCGACTGAGCCTGTTCTCGAGACGCGCGGCCTGGCGAAGTATTTCGGCGAGACTCCCGCGCTAAAGGGCGTCACTCTGCGGATTTCGCGCGGCGAATCGGTGCTGATTTACGGACCGAACGGCGCGGGCAAGACCACGTTGCTCCGGACGCTCGCGCTGTTGTGCGAACCCAGCGAAGGTGAACTGCTGCTCGCCGGGGCGCGGATCGGCCGCAATCCGCCGAGCGCAAAAGCGAAGTTCGGGTTTGTCTCACACGCGACGTACCTTTACGGCGATCTCTCGGCGCGCGAAAACCTTCGCTTTGCCGGCGACCTCTTCGGTCTCTCAAGACTCGAATCGCGAATCGCGGAGCTTCTCGACCAATTCGGCCTGCGCCAGCGGGCCGCCGAGCGCGTGCGGAACCTTTCGCGCGGCTTTCAGCAGCGCGTGACGCTCGCGCGCGCGCTCCTCCACGATCCTGAAATCTTGCTGCTCGATGAGCCCTTTACCGGACTTGACGCGCAGTCTGCGGCCGGCCTCGAAGCTCTGCTTCGGACTCTCGCGCATCAGGGCAAGGCGGTGGTCTTTTCTACGCACAGCTTCGCCCAGGGCGCAGCGATTGCGTCCCGCTGCGTTCTACTCGAGCGCGGCCGCGTGCGCTATGACGGCCCAGTCGATCGAGCGCCCGTGTCCAGCCGCGAGCCGTCGGGGATTGCGATCCTCGAGCAGCAGGCTGCTGAAAAACCCGCGGAGCTGTCATCCTGAGGAGCCGAAGGCGCTCCTGAGCAGCGCGAAGGAAGGATCCCGGTATTTCAATTCAAAAATTCCAAGATGCTTCGCGGAGTTTACCTGAGCGGAGCCGAAGAGCTCAGCATGACACGCCCGAAGAGTTTTTCAGCATCCTCTTACGCGCTCCACCTTCCATGCAAAGCTTAAAAATCCTCTGGACGCTGTTCGAAAAAGACCTGCGCCTCGAATGGCGCCAGCGCGAGACGCTTGCCGCGATCTGCGTCTTCGGCATCCTGGTGGTGTTCCTGTTCGATTTCGCGTTCGCGCCTGGGGGCGAGGAATCGCTCCGGCTGCTGCCCGGCGTTCTCTGGATCGCGTTCGCATTCGCGGGAATCCTCGCGTTCAGCCGCACGTTCGCCGCCGAGCGGGAAAATGCGTGCCTGGAAGGTCTGCGCCTTGCGCCCATCGATCCCGGCTTGATCTATGTCGCCAAGGTGCTCTCGACGTTCGCGTTTCTGGCCGTTGCGGAAGCGGTGATCGTGTTCTTCGTCTCGCTGTGGTATAACTTTTCGTTTCTACCGTCGCTCGGCTGGTTCGTCTGTGTCGTTTTCCTGGGAACGCTCGGTTACGTGGCGGTGGGCGTCACCTTCGGAGGCGTGGCCGCGAATACGCGGATGCGGGAGCTGATGCTTCCGGTGCTGCAATTCCCGGTGATCATTCCGCTGTTCATCGGCGCAATCGAATCCACGAGCAGCGTGCTGCGGCGCGATCCGCCGGCGCAATTTCTGAGCTGGGTCAAGCTGCTGATCGCGTTCAGCGTTATATTTGTTGTGTTGTCCTATCTGCTGTTTGAGTATGTGCTGGAAGAGTAGTCCGGCGTCCGTGGTCCGGAGTCCGCTCTCAGATGATGCGGTCTGAGGCGGTGCGAGTGCAAGCTGCGGAGTCTGGACCCCGGATTATGGACCACTGATCGCGAAAGCCGAATTCCTAATGACGAAGTCCGAAACCGAAGCTATGACCACGGACCACGGACCACGGATCACGCACCTCGTGCCGAACCATTCCTCGATGACGGTTCACGCGGTCCTCACGGCGGTCTGGATCATTGCCGCGCTTTATCTGGCGTTCATTTACGCTCCGAACGAGGCGAACCAAGGGAACGTCTATCGCATCATGTACATTCACGTGCCGTGCGCGTGGGCGGCGCTCGTCGGGTACACGGTGCTCTTCATCGGCAGCGTGGGGTACCTCTGGAAGCGGTCGCCCTTTGCCGACGATCTCGCTTACTCCGCGGCCGAAGTGGGGTTTGTCTTCTGCTGCTGCCTTCTCATTACCGGCCCACTCTGGGCAAAGCCGGTTTGGGGAGTGTGGTGGGTCTGGGATCCGCGACTGACGCTGACGTTTATTTTATGGCTTCTCTTTATCGCCTACCTGTTGCTGCGAAGCTTCTTCGTGAATCCGAACCGCGCCGCAATGCTGAGCGCTGTGGTCGCGATCATCGGCTTTGTCGATGTCCCCATCGATTACATGGCGATCCGCTGGTGGAGGACGCAGCACCCGCAGCCGGTGATCATGGGCGGACCGAATTCCGGCTTGCCGCCGAAGATGGAAATTGCCTTCTTCACCAGCGTGGGAGCGTTTCTGTGCCTGTTCTTCTATCTTCTGCGCCAGAGGGTTTCAACTTTCGAGTCGGCTCGCAAGTTGCGCGAGCTTCGCCGCGAGCTCTCCGGTTAGGGCGGGCTCTGGTAAAGACACCATGACGAATTCGAACAACACGTACCTGTTTCTGGCCTACAGCCTGGTCTGGATCGTTTTCATGATCTACGCGTGGAGTCTTGCGCGCCGCCAGTCAAGGATGAGGCGCGAACTCGAGGAACTCAAGGCAAGCGTCCCGAAATCGGAAACCGCCGTGCCGCCCGCCAGGGAATAGGAGGGCAAAGCTGTGACGTGCCGCCCCTACCCCGAGGCTGATGCCCGGCGCTAACATCTTGCGCCCCCGACGGGCCTTAGGACTGCGTTCCCGAGGGCCGCCATGCCGAGGCTAGTGCTCTTGCCCCTCCGGCCCATGTTGACCTCCCGCAGCGTCTGTCTGCGATGCCCTCACGCCTCCCGTTTCCCGGGCCTACCGGCTTTTCGCTGCGCCGGCCAGTTCATCGAGGGCGAGGCCTGTCACGCGCATGGTGATCCATTCTTTGAGCGGCAGGGCGCCGGCCGCTTCGTAGAACTCAATCGCGGATGTGTTCCAGTCGAGCACCTGCCACTCAAACCGGCCGCAGCCTTCGCTCACCGCGGTGCTCGCGACGTGCGCCAGCAGCGCTTTGCCGATGCCGTTCTTGCGGAATTTAGGTCGCACGAACAGATCCTCGAGATAAATGCCCGGGCGCCCTCGCCAGGTGGAGTAATTGTAGAAATAGAGCGCGAAGCCCGCCGGCTGCCCGTCCCATTCCGCAATCACGGCGCGGAAGCGCGGGCACGCGGAGAAGCCATCGCGGGCGAGGTCCTCCGCTGCCGCCACCGCTTCGGCCGGCGCCTTCTCGTATTCCGCCAGCTCACGAATGAACTCGAGTAGAAGAGAAATATCAGAGACTTCTGCGGCGCGTATGCGAAGCATTCCGCTATTGTAGTGGAGAGGCGAACGGAATCAAGCTGCGAGGGAACTGCAGCGCTCTGATCGAGCCGCTGGGAGGACAGCCGGCAATCGCGGCAGCTCTCGCCGGCCCGGACTTCATCGCAAGCGCGGTACCTTGGGCTTAATCTCGTACGTCTCACAGCAGATACGCTGCGGCCGCGAGCGGTGAAGTGACAATTTTTGTCACTTGATTGATTCTAAAGACTTGGTAGGCTTCGTTCCGTCAGTTTTTGTTTGAGCGCGCGTTCTTCACCCCGTCCAGACGGCGGGGCCGAGGCCCCAAGACCCGCGACATACGAAGGACGATGTTACTTCCGCGCCGTGAGATTTTGGCAACGTTTGGGATGTTTGAGACGAATTCCCGCGATGCGGAATACATCGGGTGGGCCACCTCGGGCGGCACGCTGGCGGGAGACTTAGATACCTGGGGGCGCAACCCGCTCTCACGGCGGAACGTCAAAGTAGACGGGGTGCGAAACGCCTCGCGAATGATCCGGCTGAGATCCCGGCCGGACCGGCGGGTTGCGGAGGAAACATATGAGTTCCCCTCGAGTTGGCAAGCTGTGGCGGGTCTGTATCCTGTTATTGATTTCGTGCGGATTGATGATTGAGGCGCTCGCCGCGCAGACCGCTGCGCCCGATCAGAGCAACCAGATCGAGCAGGGCGACCAAAGCGATCCGCCGGATCGCGCAGCCCGGATCAGCTTCATCAGCGGCAAGGTATCGCTGCAGCCGGCCGGCGTGAGCGACTGGAGCGAGGCAACGCTCAATTATCCGATGACGACGAATGACCGCATCTACACGGATCAAGGCGCGCGCGCGGAGCTCGAAGTCGGCTCCTCGGCGGTGCGCCTCGGTCCTGCCACGGATCTGACGATCGCCAACCTGAGCGACCAGTTCATGCAGCTCGGGTTGGCGCAAGGGACGATCCGCGTGAGCATTTATCATCTGCTCGCGGGGAACTCCGTCGAGGTCGATACGCCGAACGGCGCGCTCACCCTGACGCAGCAAGGCTACTACCGGGTCGAAACTTACCCTGACCAGAACACCACGCTGGTGCGCGTAGACCGCGGCGCGGTGGAGTTGAGCGGAGCGAATCTTTCTGGCACGGTCGGGGGCGGGCAGGCGGTGAAACTGACGGGCAGCGGCCCCATCGATCTGACGTATGTTTCGCTTCCCCGCGAGGACGAGTTGGACCGGTGGAGCGCCGAGCGGGACCGCGCGTGCCTCGACTCCGCCTCGCTTCGATACGTGAGCCCTGAGACGCCAGGATACTCGTCGCTCGACGGCTACGGCGTCTGGTCCGAAACGCTGCCGTACGGGCCGGTATGGTATCCCACGCGGGTGCCTGCCGGTTGGGCGCCTTACCGGTTTGGGCACTGGGTTTGGGTTTCGCCGTGGGGCTGGACATGGGTGGATGACGAGCCGTGGGGCTTTGCGCCTTTTCACTACGGTCGCTGGGTATCGTACCGCGGGCGTTGGGGCTGGCTGCCAGGGCCGGTAGTTTCGCGGCCCTACTACGCTCCTGCGCTGGTGGCGTTTGTGGGAGGCGCCGGGCTTTCTGTAGGTGTGGGAGGGGGCGTGGGCTTCACGGGCTGGTTCCCGCTGGGGCCGAGAGAACCGTTCCTGCCCTGGTATCACTCCGGGCCGCGGTACGTGCGGCAGGTGAACGTCACGAACGTCAGAAACATCGTCAACGTCACAAATTTTGTCAACGCGCGCAACGTGACGACCGTCCGATACGCGAACCAGCGCCTGGCCACCACCGTGGTGCGCGCGAATACATTTCGAAGCGGCGCGCCAGTGCGGAGCGCGATGGTGAGGGTCAGCCCGGCAAAACTCACCGCGGCGAGGGTGATCCCTCACCCCGAGGTTAATCCCGCTCAACGCGCAGTGATGGGAGGCACGCGTATCGCGGCGCCGGTTCGCACCGCGAGGTTCGCGCCGGTGGTTGGGGCGCGGCCGATTACCACTCGTGCGCCCGAAACCCGCCGAGCGGCCCCTCCCTCAGCAGCCGAGACGCGCAGAGCCGTGCCTCCCTCGGCGGCCGAAACGCGCCGAGCCGTGCCTCCGTCAGCAGCCGAAACGCAGAGAGCCGCGCCTCCGATCTATTCAAGACCGGCTGCGCGGGCAGGGGAGCCGGCACCCTATCGCGCTCCTGAGACACGGATGCCCCCTACGAGCCGCCCGCAGCTATTCACGCGTCGGCAGCCCGCCGCGCCAAGCGTTCCATTTGCCGCTCGGGAAAGAGCTAGGGAGCAGCATCCGGGCCGCCCGCTCGAACCGCAGCAGGTTCAAAACCTGCGGCAGGGCAGACCCGCCGGACCGATGCGCGACCGCGAATACATTCCCCACGCCGCGCCGCAGGCAAGCCGCCCAGCGTCCCAGGCAAGCCGTCCAGCGCGCCAGGAGAGCCGCCCCGCGCGTCAGGAGAGCCGTCCTTCACACTCTGAGGCGAGGCCGCAGAGTAGGCGCCGCTGAGGCGGCACGTGCCGTCGTCAGGTCTGGTTCCCTGCAGATGATGCGCTCGGCGAACATCGCCGGGACGAATCGTAGGCGCATAGCACACACAGCTCAGAGGTGGCCAGCGACTCTGCGCCGCCTGCTGCGGCGTTTCGCCAAGCCGAGGGCCGCTAGCTAGGCGAGCATTCAGCTCATGAAGCAGAGCACCCTGGAATCCGCGTTCATCCCCGTACAGCACCGCTTCGGAGATGTCCCGCAAAGATTCCTCCAACGCGATGAGGAATTGAGCAGGCTCGAAGCGGGCTTTTTTCATTATGGGTCGCGGTAGGGGCAGCTGGCACCCGCTGCCCCTACTGCGACCCATGCTCGTAGAGGAGGACACCGACCACATCCTGGGAGCTCATCTCCTTGGCTCACATGCCGAGGAGTACATCAATCTGTTTGCGCTGGCAATCCATAAAGGACTACGGGCGTCGGACCTGAAGGAAACGATTTACTCCTATCCGACACACGCCTCCAACACGCAATATCTCATTCCATGAGCAGGCGGGGTCTCGCGCCGGACAACTCCGGTGGCCTCTATTATTTCGCCGACATCGGAATTCCTCATGCTGCTCCTAAATCGGGAAACAAAGACTCGCCTCGACCTGCTTTGACGGAGGGGGAATGGTGTGCCAAACGCGACTTACTAACTGAATGGATCAAACGCAGGGGGAAATTGGCGGAACCAAGAGACGGTCTGCCGAGGTGCAGGAACTCTCCGACAAGGACCTTGTCGCGGAGGTTCTGCGCAAGGATCGTAAGGCGACGGCTGAGTTTGTTGCGCGCTACGCGGATCGCATCTACGGTTACGTCCGGCGCAGGCTGCTCCCGCGAGCTGACCTGGTTGAGGACCTGGTCCAGGATGTTTTCCTTGCAGCCTGGGAAGACCTCGGTAAGTTTCGCGGCGACTCTCCGCTTCAGGATTGGCTCCTCGGAATTGCCCACCACAAGGTGGAAGACCACTATCGCAAACGGCTGAGAGAACTCCAGCTTCGCGAAGACGACGAGAATCCAGGCGCGGATCCAGTGGATTTTCGCGGCATGGAAGACGTCTTTGAGCGGCGTCAGACCGAACACAGTGCGCGGGAAATTCTCGCGCGCCTGCCGGAATCCTACAGCGTGATCCTTCTGTGGAAATATTGGGAAGGGCGGAGCCTACGCGAAATTGCAGCACAAACGGGCAAGACGGAAAAAGCCATCGAGCGGCTTCTCGCGCGGGCCCGGCACCAATTTAAGAAGAGGTGGAATGAGCAACACTCCTCGGCAAGACGATGAGTTCTTCGAGCTTCTCGCACAGGAGCCCGGTGATCTGAAAGCAGAGCGGGCGCCGTCGCGCCTAAAAGCAAGACTCTACTCAGCGCTCCTCCGGGGGCAGGAATCGTCAGGGCCTCTTCGGGGTCTTGACGAAACACGCAAGGCAGGGCACGGGCTGTGCGTCTTCGAGAGCTTCTGGGAGCGCCTCCCGTCAGGGGATGCAGCGAAATGCTTCAATTGTTGCAGCCTGTGCCATGCGCGGGTGCTCGCCGAGCATTTGGAACGAGCGCCCATCTATTGGCACTGCTGCCCTTACGCCGCTTTCGGCAAAAAATGACGCAGCCTCAAAACGTGCGGTAAATGCCAAACAAACTCTGGAAATTCTTGGGGATTCGGTGTTCCGGAGGCGAAAGCTGGTCCCCGAACTGGTTGCGGCTGATCGTTTCACCGAAGCTGTAGCGAAAATACCAGCCGCGCCGTAAGCGAACATCCAGGCCGACGGATGTGCGCAGTGCAGGTGACACGTGAGCGGACGTGGCGGGAGGCAGCGGCAGTCCGCCACGAGCGAGGCCTCCGGCCTCAAGACGGCTGCGCATGTGAACGACCCCGCCTCCCTCGCAAAGGTAGGGTCGGATGCGGCTGCTGCGCTTTCGAAAATAGACCAGCACGTTTCCCAGGAAAGCGTTTTGCGTCACCAACGCCGGCAGCCGGTAGAAACTCGGCGCGCCCGGACCGGTAAGGGTTGAGACCAGGGTGACGTTATTCTGATTCCAAACGTAACTAGCCTGGAAACTGAGGTAGTTGAAAACGTCGACCCCGAAGAAAAGGCTCGCTGCTCCGCCGTTCGTGGGATCGTACAAAGAAGTCGCCGCGGCCGAGGAAGCCACGGCGGCGCGGCCATCGCCGGAAAGTGTCGCCAGCCCTCCCAACGCGCCGAGATAAATCGTCCGTTGCGCCAGCACCAGCGACGGGATAAGGTAAGCCACCGCTAACAAGATCGCTTTATGTTTCAACAGCCGTTCCCAGCCGCGATTCGGCACGCATTATTATAATCCCGCCTCGCCGAAATCCCAGCGGTTGAGTAGTGTCTCTCTTCAAGTGATCCGTTCGCACCCCAGTAGAGAACCGGCTCCGTTGACGGGTTGACTTCATCCTCCCCAACGGTGCGACGACCGCAGATTATCAAGCGACCGAGGGGGATTTGCGGGCGAAACGCGACTCACTATAGCTGGGCAGAAACTCTGGTTCTCGCAGCCCCCCGTGCACCGGCACGCGTAAGCCGGCAACTGGGTGCAGAACCTTTTGTTCGACTCGGGAAATCGGGTTCTTCGCTTCGATCAGCCTCACGATCGAAGCGGCGTTCTTCGGGTGGCGCGAGCCATGATCCCACCGGTTTCGCTCAGACTCATCTCACTCTAAATGGAGGTTACGACATGGCTGCAATGCGGATTCGCATGGTGCAAGGCATCGTTAGGGTCGCTGTGTTTGCTGCAATCGTATGCATTTCATCGGCGGTGAGCGTGGCGGGAGGCCACTCGGGCGCGGTCTATGTCCTCACCAATCAGTCTACCAACAATTCCGTCATGGTTTACAGCCGTGCACCGGATGGAGGACTTTCCCTTTCGGGCAGCTTTTCGACCGGCGGCAAAGGGGTAGGAACGGGGGCCGACCCGCTGGGGTCCCAGGGCTCGCTCGTGCTTGGGCGCGGCCATCGGCTGCTCTTTGCCGTGAATGCCGGGAGCAATAGCGTCTCGGTCTTCGCGGTCGAAGGCCTCAAACTGCACTTACTCGACAAGGCGCCCTCAGGCGGCCAGATGCCCGTCAGCATCGCGATTCACGGGCGCCTGCTGTACGTTCTGAACGCCGGCGGCACTCCCAACATTAAGGGTTTCATCATTGGCCCGTTTACCGGCCATCTCTTTCCTCTGCGCGGCTCGCGGCGAATGCTCCCGGGAGGCGCGTCCGCGGCGCCGGCCGAAGTGGCCTTCTCGCCGGACGGCAGCGTCTTGATGGTCACCGAGAAGGGTACGAGCAAAATTGACACCTACAGCGTGAACGACGACGGCTACGCTGAGAACGCCACGACCGTCAACTCAAACGGAGCCACTCCTTTCGGCTTTACATTCATCCATCGCGGCTTTGCGATTGTGTCCGAAGCAGGGCCAAGCGCACTCTCCTCCTATGAAGTCGATGAAGATGGGGACGTGGAGCTGGTCACCGGATCGCTCGGGGATGGTCAGAAAGCAAACTGCTGGGTCGTGGCCACCGAGGGGGGGCGTTTCGCCTATACGTCAAACACGGGAACCGGAAACATCTCGAGCTATACCGTTTCTGCAGATGGCGTGTTGAGTCTGCTCGATGCCACCGCTGGGGTGACCGGAACGGGGAGCGCTCCCATTGACATGGCGCTGAGCACCGACGGCCGCTTTCTCTACGTCCGCGATGGCCTTAAGAACGTGGTAGACGGCTTCCGGGTGGAAGCCGACGGCAGCCTTACGCCGGTGGGCTCCGCAAGTGGTGTGCCCGCAGACGCTCAGGGAATCGCCGCTCGGTAGCTAGTGTAGTGCGTCCAACGCTTCTTTACATTTGGCGACCTTGGTCAGAATACGCTCGACTGGGGCACTCCAAACGAAGACGCGCGGCTTTTGGTTATGACTGCTGATGTAATCCTCAAAGGCCTTGGTCAGCTCCTTCACGTTCTGGAAGGAGCCGCGACGCAGGCGTTGCTGGGTCAGGTTTCGGAACCAACGTTCGACCAAATTGAGCCAGGAACAGGACGTGGGGGTAAAGTGCAGATGAAAGCGCGGGTGGCGACGCAACCAACGCTCTACCCCGGGATGCTTGTGCGTGCCGTAGTTGTCGACGATCTCCGCTCCACCACCCATCGGCGAGCCTTGTAACCGGGCACGGGAAGCTTCGCGCCGTTGTGGCTTGGCCTCGAAGTCATATTAAATCTGCTTGCGCCGAACAGCCCAGACCGCTACTTCTTGAGCGGCCAGGGGCGACATCCTCTTGGATTTCGCGGTGAGTTCGCCGGCTCGCAGCTTTCCATTGTGGATGAATCGCGCCACGTGAAAATCAGCCTGGAAGCGCCCGGCGCCAGAGCTTGGTGGGTGGCGCCAGTCGAGACTGTTTCCCGATCTGAAGGCGGCTTCGAACGGGTGTATCAGGGATCGGCCATTATGGCGGTATGGATGATGGAATCAGTTTCTGGGAGGAAAATCTCTTTTGATTTGCGGGTGGCCATCTCGCTGCTCAAATGAGTAGGGAAGGGACTGTTTGTATCCGAGCAGGCTGGTGTCAGTAGCGTTGAAAAAACGAGCGAGAAGCCAGGGCCGCTGTCGCGGGACCTCTCGCTTTTTGGTTAGACCTTCACTGTCTGAGCGTCCCGGTGAGTAATCTCACGGAACCAGGGCTTTAGTTCTGAAACGCATTGCGTCTCCGGTACAGCTCGAAGCCAGCAAGCCCGGCGAGGCCAGCTGCAAACAGCAACACGGAAGCGGGTTCCGGGACCGCGGATCGAGCGGGAGGGCCGGTCAATACAACGTTGTCGAAATTGCCCTGACCCCCGCCGGAAGTTGAAAGCTCGATCTCGATCGCATCGCCTGCGGTGGCGGCCGAACCTGTGAACGTTGCGGTCCAGGTGTCCCA
>JBOGKE010000140.1:0-3082 GCA_050745265.1 Terriglobia bacterium | reverse complement strand
TGGTTCTGTTCCTGATCAATGCTCCTGACGCGCGCGTATTCCCTCGCCTCGATGCCAAGGACCTTGCTCCCTTTGGTGTAGCGCACCACGTCTCCTGGCTCATGCTGTCCTGCCCATCGTCGGTCCGCGCCGGTCATCTCTTGCCGGGGCACCAGCACCTTCACTCGGTGCTCTGTCTGTTCTACGCGTCCCCCCTCTTGCACCTCTTTGTGGATAAGCTCGTTGATTTCCTGGCGGGAACGATTGTCTGGCGATATCACAAGCGTTCCTTCTGGGCGCGCCGCATACTGACGCGAGATTTCCCTGAGCCGCTCGCCGCGGTTGATGATCTCGTGCACACGCCCCTGGCGGTCAAGATTTTGCATCGCTGTTCGCACGTCTTCAGCCGCAAGCTGTTTCACAACCTCTTTCAACGCCGGGTCTTGCTGGCGTACGATCTCATCCAACTTCACGGTGTGCATTCCGGCCTCTTGTAACTGGTGATAGGGTCGTCCGGCTTCGACCGCCTCATGCTGGCGAACGTCGCCCACCAGCAATACCCTGTCATCCATGTGCAAGCGGTGGATGAATTCGTTCATCTGTTTCGTGCTCGCCAGACTCGATTCGTCCAGGATGTATAGGCGTTTCTCCCCGTCGTGGTCTTGTTTGGCGCGTACGAGATGCCGCTGTAATGTGCCCGATTCGATCCCCGCCTCGCGCAGCTTGTGAGCCGCCCGCGAAGTGGGCGCCAGCCCTTCCACCTTGTAGCCCTCGCGCTCGACGGCCTGCCGGATCGCAGTTATAGATGTTGTCTTGCCTACTCCCGCCTTGCCTTCAAGCGCCGTGATTTGGTCGCGGCTCGATAGGATTTGCTCGACGGCGGCTCGCTGGCTTGTACTTAAGCGTGGATGCTCGCGCTCAATCACCTGGCGGGTCGCATAACTCGCGAGCGCCTGATGCCGGTCCTGTTCTGTTCGCATCCACTCAATGATCTCGTGTTCATAGCCAATCATTTCTGTCGTCGTGAAGGTGCGGGCGGGCAAGCCTGGCCTCAGCTTGTCAACTTCGATGAATTGGCCCTTTTTGATACACTGCTCCAACTGTTTTCGGAGTTCGACTAAGCTCGCATTGCCCATCGAACGTCTCAGTGCGTCTCGCATCAACGCGCGTTCATCGGCCACGGCCTCTCGCTCGATGTTCCTGTCACGTGCGTAGCTGATCGCCTGTTCAATGATTTTGTGCTGGCGGTTGTCGGTTGGCGTCTCCTTCTCCTCGCGGAGGTACTTCCGGGCCTCCCGCACCACGCGCTCAGGCTGATTGCCGAACGCTGCCGCCATCTCGCGGTGCCGGCGCTGCATTTCTTCGTGGGGTACATCAAGTTTCGCCTCGCGAGTTTGATGCGCCGCAATTTGTGCCGCACCTGCTCCCCTTAAGCCCCGTCCTTCGAGATGCTGTTCGATCTCTCGCCGGCGCGGACTCGACGCTTCCAGGTATTCCCGCGTGTATCCTTTGACCTCCGGCTGCCCGCTTCGGCCCGTCTCGATCTCATAACCCAACTCTTTGAGGCGGCCCGCCAACTCCGACCGATACACCGCCGTCGCGTATTGCTGGGTGCGGTAGAGCTCCTGTGGCTGCAAGGCGTGCGCCTTGCCGTCTTCCGTCTGTGTCAAGTTGAAAAAGACGACGTGCGTGTGCAACTGCGGCGCGGCGTAACCCTCGACAGGCCGGGCGCTGTCATGCTGGAACTTTGCCGCAACCCATTTTCCCGTCGTCTCTGCCGGCTGATTGCCGCCGATGCGCGCCTCAACGTAATGCTCCATTTCGTCCAAGGCCACGCGGACGCTTTCGTGGTGCGCTTTCCGCACGCGCTCATCTCCACCGACCAGCGCCGTGAGCGAAACGCTCTTCGGCGCTGAGAACGTGGCATCCCATCCCGCCCGGTGCTCCATCGTGTTCACTTTTTCGCCGCGCTCGTTCGTGTATTCCCGCGCCACTTGATGCCGCACCAACTGCTCGCCCGTCTCCGGGTGCTGCCCCTCAGCTAGGCGCGCGAACTGTTGTTCCTTAACTTCACCCGTGAGATTCCACGCTGCCGCGAGTTGCCCTTGCCACTCGCCGCGTATCCGCTCGCCTTCCGTGTAATAATTCTCCCGCGCGTTCCCGAATTCTTCGCGGTGATACGTCTTCGCCTGGCCTGAACTCAATGGCTTCGAAATGGTGATCATATTCGCCTACTCAAAGAACGCCTTCCGTCCCTTGCCGGCTGCCGCCCGTTTCACTTTCTGCTCGTGGCTGTGATCTTGCTCCGGTTTCTCGACGTATTTCGCCGCTCCTCCGTCTGGAGTCGCGGAAGGCAGAGAAGCGAGATCTTCCGCTTTCGGTGATTCCGGGATCGTTCGCTCGACGAACGCAGGCTGCTTCTTCGCAAGCTCGATATACGGGAAGCTCAGCCGCACCACTAGGTTCCCGGATTTGAGATAACCCCGCCGCTTCTTCAGTCCGGTAATCTCGGAAGCCATCACCAACGGCTCGATGTGCCGATCAAGCATATAGCTCTTTCCCTCGCCCCGGTTCCGATAGCCGTCGGACCGGCTCTCCCGCATCCGCTCAACTTCGATTTCTCCTATCGCCTCGCTGATCCATTTTGCCGAGCGCGGCTCGCTCGTCCGCAGAAAAATCTTCGTCCCCGGCATCGACAGCATTGTCTCGGCTATCGGCCCGTAGGTTTCTTCCATTTGCTTGCGCCCCTGGAACCCCAGCACCACCGGGTTTTCCGATTTCCGGTTCTCGGTAATCGCCGTGTGCAACTGCGGCAGCTTCTGCAGGCTCGCGAGTTCGTCCAGCACGAACCACGCCGGTCGCGGCCCCGGCTGCCCTTGATTGATGAGCCTCAGCACCAGCGTGTCCAGCCACAGGCTCACCAGCGGCGCGAGTCTTTCCCTGGTCTCGGGCGTCGTCGTCAGGAACAGCCATCCCTTCCGCTCTTGCGCCCACTCGCGCGTCGTCCAGCGTCGCTTCGTTTCAGGCTCCCGAGGCAAGAGGCGAAAGATTCTCCCCACCATCTTCAGCTCTGCCAGCACGCCTTCTCGCTGCTCGGGCGCCG
>JBOGKE010000139.1:0-5803 GCA_050745265.1 Terriglobia bacterium | reverse complement strand
CGCTCAGCGGCCCAGTCCCCGGTCCCGCATGAGTTTTGCAACCTCCGCTGCAGCCGAGTCCGCGCTGCTCTCCAGAGATTCGATCACGCGCGCCTGGTCGGCCTTCGAGCGATTCTGGCTGAGCTTGAACTTCGCTTCGAGACGCCCAACAGTAATTTCGAAGCCCACGATCTGGCGCAGCATTCCCGCGCGGAGTTCGTCGTCCATCTCTCTCCACTGTTCGAGATAACTCGCATCGAAAGTCGCCATCGTCTCGAGCAGGACCGCTGTCAGAGGTTCCCGCTCGCAGAAAACGCGCGCCCCTCCGTAAGCGTGAATGGCCGCGTAGTTCCATGTCGGCACGCTTTCGCGCGAATCGTAACAGCGGGGCGAAATGTAGGCGTGCGGGCCGTGGAAGATCACGAGCGATTCGAGGTCTTCCTTAAGCCGCTCCCACTGCGGATTCGCTCGCGCGACGTGCCCCCGCAAGGTGATCGTGCCTCCGGCTTCGCTCACCAGAACGGGAATGTGAGTCGCGAACGGCGAGCCGCCAGCCGAGGAAACCACAATGGCAAACGGGTGCGCCTTCATAAAGGCCACCGCAAGCTCGCGATCATTCAGGCGGTTATATTCGGGGATGTACAAGGCAGTGAGCCCGTGAATTCCGCGGGGCCCGTGTGCGGCCATCGTTCTTCGGCACGGTCGGGCGGCGCAGCGGCGGACGGCCTTCAGTATTCGCGGTCGACGACGAATTCCGCCAGACAGCGCAGCGCGTCTTTGTAAGGAGAATCGGGGACGGTTTCAAGCGAACGCTCGGCCTGAGCGGCAAAGTGCCGAGCCTTGTTCCGCGCCGCCTGCAGGATTCCGTAGCGCTCGATCAGATCGAGGACGTCGTCGAAGTGGACCGAATGAAACCCATTTTCTTCGAGCACACGGGCAATCTTCAGGGACTCGCTCGGCTTGCACCGGGAAAGAAGATAGATCAAGGGAAGCGTGATCTTGCCTTCGCGCAGGTCGCTGCCGATCGGCTTACCCAGGGTCTCGGTTGAAGACGTGAAGTCGAGGAGGTCGTCAATCACCTGGAACGCGAGGCCCAGGTTCGAGCCGTAGGCGCCCAGCTTGAGCTCGGTATCCTCGCCGCGCGCGCCGAGCGCCGGCCCCATACGCAGGCAGGCAGAGAAAAGGCACGCCGTTTTGCGGTAGCAGAGCTCCAGGTAGTCGTCCTCGGTGAGATCGATCCTTTTGAGCTGATTGATCTGAAGCAGCTCACCCTCCACCATGACCTGCGTGAGGCCGATGAGCATGTCCAGAATCCTGAAATTGCGCTCCGCCAGCGCGACATTGAACGCCTGCATGTAAAGCCAGTCGCCCGCAAGAACGCTGGTATGATTTCCCCACCGCGAATTGGTCGAGGGCCGTCCGCGGCGGGTTGCAGCCTCATCAATAATATCGTCGTGGACGAGTGTGGCCGTGTGGATCAGCTCCATGACGGCCCCCAGCCGGATCGCCGCCGCGCCTTCGTAGCCGCACAGCTTGGCGGAAAGCAGCACCAGCGCGGGCCGCAGCCGCTTGCCGCCGCTCACTTGCAAGTATTGGCCGATTTCGGTGATTGGCCGCACGCTCGAGACGCTCTGCTGGCAGATCTCTTCCTCAACCCGAGCGAGGTCCGCCTTCACGAGGTCAAAGATTTCCCGGCCCGTCTCAAATTTTGCCAGTGCCAAGCAAATTCCTCGCGCTGAAACCGCTCTCCTGCCCGGCCTTCTCAGCGTGATGCATGTTCCAAATTAACATATTGCCTGCCAAATCCCAACCGCGCAGATACCGAAGCCGCTTCTCTCTTGCCAGCGTGACCGCTTGGGTGTAAATGTTCTTCGTCGCTTGAATGTCCGCGTGGCGCAGTAACTCCTTCTGCAGGCTCAGGTTTCTTGCCTCAGTCGGAAATGGAGTGTTTCCCGATTGTCGTAGTGCAGAGAGGCACTGTAGCGGACCGGTGCGACGAAGAATCTCGGACGGAAGATTAAGCCCCGGAAGCGCCATCAGGTGCCGCCCAAATGATCCGACATACGCTGCCGAAATGCTCTGATGGGCACTCAGTTCGTATTGAATCGTAAAATTGGCTTCCTGCGGTCATCGCGAATACTGTATTCCGTACAAGCATCAGGACCTCTGCTCCTCGGCGGTAAGCGCTTAACCGCGGAGGGTAAACGTTTGCGGAAGAACCTGGCCCGTCATCACGTCACGAAGCTTTAGGATCCACTGGCCTAACGGATCGCTATAAGCGAGGGGAATCCGCTCTGTGTGAGGCGTGGTCGTGATCAGCACGTTACGTGTATAGAGATCGTTTGGCAGGCCGCCGGGGCTAATGAGTTCCAGCCGGACAACTCTGAAGGCGCCCTCGGGAAACGTGCTCTCATCGCTCAAGGTAAGCAGAAGCGGCGCGCCTGCGTGAAGCTCCTCTGGCGCCTCTACCCGAAGCTGCGGGATGGGATTCGCGCTGCGGGTAAACACCAACGGCGACCACGGGTCCAGAACCGCCTTGTGCTTGTCAGTATTTCCCAGGTCCTTGCAGCCGCGAACGTCATAGGTCTGCATCGCGGCCGTCCACGCGATAGTGACTGGGGCCGGCTGCTCGAAGATAGAATTATCGATCTCGCCGGCCCATCCGGGAGCCTTGCTGGTGGGAAAACTCCCCCATCCTCCATCATCGAACTGCGGATTCCGGAAAATGGCAACGTGCTCGCAAGCACCATTGCCGACACGGACAATTTCGGTTCCGGGCAGGCTCTTGCCGCTGGCATCCGTCACGCGAATCTGAGGCTCAATTCGGGCCAGGCCAAGAACGTCTTCGATGACTTGCGGGAGGCTTGTGGAAGAATCAGGCTGCAGCCGTTCATACGGGTATCGGAAAACTTCGACGTTCAAGAAAACAGCCTTGCCCCGCCCGAAATCATTCATGATCACCAGCGGCACGTTGCCGCTCTTGGCCAGAGCCTTTCCCGTGGAAACGCCCACCTGCTCATCGCCCACAACGAGATTGAGCGATTTTCCCAGCAAGTGGATCGACTGCTGATCCGCCACGCCCGTGGCTTTCTCCGCTTTCGATTGGCCCTTCACTCGGGCGGTCCCAAACACGTCGTCCAATTGACCGCGACCGAGGTCCTTGCCGTGTTCGTTCATGGACGCGGCGCGATAATCGGCAATCAGTAATCCACCGCTGTGAACAAACTCCCGGATTTGATCCGCCTCGTGCGAGCTGATGGCGAGCGATTGCGGCATGATAAAGACGCGGTATTCGCCCGAGCCAAGCTTTCCATCCTCAATCTGCCCCCGACCTACGAATTCGTATTGCAGGCCCAGGTCTTCGATCACCTTTGTCCAACCGTTGCGCACTCCCGTAAAGTGGCTGTCGTGATAGCCTCCGCTATGCGCCATCCATTCTCGCGCAAATTGGACGTTATCCAGTAACCAGTGGACCTGCATCGAGGCTTGCGAGTAGTGGATGGCGATGCCGTCGTGCAGGCGGCGGCAGTTGATGAAGAGCTTGGCGATTCCATTGTGAAGCTCATTGAACGTGGCGGCGAAGGTTTGCGCGGACGGCGTTAGTTGCCGCGTCTCGGGATCGACAAACCGGTAGTCGGGATAAACTTCGTCCCAAATGAAGGACGCGCGGTGACCATGGAACAATCCCCACCAGATGGGACGGATGGCGCGCTTCTGGAACAGCCGGTCTCGCTCCGTCAACGGCGCACCCGGCTGATGTTCGAAACCGTGCGTGGAAATCATAATCACTTCCGGGTTGAGCGAGCGGATGACCTCCACGTTGTTGCCGATGTTGTAAGGCTCGATGACGTCAATCGACTTCACCACGTTCTCGTAGTTGTACCATCCGAAAGCGAAGGGCGATTGACCTCCTTCCGTGGAGCAGCGAGCCTGGGGATCCTCAGCCCTGCATACCGCGCGGGCGCGCTGGATGGCATCGGCGAAGCTCAAATCCATGAAGTTGCGAAAATCGCACCAGCGGGTCACGTCCCATCCGTCGGTCGAGCGGACCTGCGCAAGCTCGCGGTAGTACCGCTGAAGAAACGCGGAAACTTCCGCCCAAGACTTAAAGCTCGTCGGTCGGTTCGTGGCGCCCCAGGAGGTTTGGCTTCCCCAAAGCGTGTTCGCGTTCTCGATCGGGCCCAACCGCTTTTCAAGCGCTTGTTCCGTGCCTTCGGGAACTGATCGCGTCTCACGCACCACCGCAAGCACCGGCGCCCACGCTTCCTGATCCTCGCTGCCGCTGGGAACCGGGAAATTCGTTCCCCACGCCGCGTTCAGGCGCGCAACCGAACCGTACTTCGACTGCAGATTCGCAACGGCCACGGAGTCGAAAGCGCGGTCGGTGGTGGTGTAGTCGATCACGAAGCTGCCGTCGAGCCATCCTTTGCCGTTCTCGACGTCCTGATCATCCCAGCGGTTTAACTCGCCCGTCGGCCGTTGACGGTACACCGATCCGAACGACGGACCGTACATCTTGTGAAGGTACTCCGCAAATTTTATGGTGCAGTGCGGCGAATGGCAGAAATCGTTCGGTTGGACCTGGTCTCCCTGGCCGAGCTCGTCGGCGATGTTGTAAAAAAGCGGCCGAAAGGCGCGGTGTTGCCGCACGTACCGCGTAAGGCGCTCGCGCACGTATTCGTCAGTCTTCGGATCGTTCAGACACGGCTGGCGGACCCAAAGCTTCATGTTGTTGCGCTCAAATTGAATCTGAGCCAGCAAGCCTCTCCACAGCGGTTGGTTCTTATGGTAGATAGCGAAAACCTCCCAGGCCATCTGTTCCACGTTAAAGTTGAAGTTGTTATCCAGGATGTAGGCAAAGCTTCCCTCGCGAGGAGCGATTTCTGCGTCCACGCCGGCCTCACGCAGCTTGTCGTATAAGCCTTCTGGATAAGTTGCGTACTCGATGGTGTGAAAGTCATCCCAAGGCTTGCGCGGCGGCGAAATCAGGAATTGCGCTCCTGCGGTTTGCGCCTCGCCATTGACCCAAACCCGGATCCAGTTCTGGTAGGTCAATCCTGAGGTGAGATCGAAACAAAACTTCCCTGGCGCCACGCCCGAGCTGGAAGGTTGGATCGGCTGCTCCTGAACGACTCGCCCGAAGCTGTCGACCCACCGCACCAGAACGGGGCCGGAAGCCGGCAGTCGGAAGAGCACCTGTCCATTCAGAATGGCGGTGGAGTCATAAACCTCTTGCTCCAAATCTACGCGGGAGACGCTGCCGCTGCCGGCGCTCATCGGAACAGTTTGAGCGGATACCTTGGCCGCGTCAGCCGCGGCGCCGAGCACCGGCACTGCGAACGCGGTCTGCAGAAAAGAGCGGCGTGAGGTGGAACTGTTCTGGTCCATTTTTTGACGTACCCTTGGTTTAAATTGCGGCGATTTGCGCCGGAGCGGCGCCTTGTGATCGCCGGTGATATTTATAACAGATTCAGCGCTGCCGCAAGCGAGACTCAACTCGGCTTTATTTCCCCTTCACAAACTCAACGAACCCGTGATCGCGCAGGAAGCGGAAGTAGCCTACGAAGTCGAAGTTCGTGGGGCCGAGTTCCATGCGGGTCTGATGGATTACCGCCGCCAAATTCCGGCGTCCGTCGCACCAATACAGGGCAGTGATCGGCACAATAGCCCACGCGCCCGAGGGATAGCCCTGACGCTGATCGGGGGCGATCTGGTCAAGAGGGATGGTGCCGAAACGCAGCCGCTTGATCACGATGGTCGAAGCGACGGCCTGTTGCGGCTCCGGAGCGACTGCTGGCTGAAGCGGCGATGAAACGTCCAGCAG
>JBOGKE010000138.1:0-5168 GCA_050745265.1 Terriglobia bacterium | reverse complement strand
GGCGGTAGACGCGGAAGTCATCCTCGTCAACTGTAAGGACGACGTGAGCGGGGAAGATCGCGCTCATGCGAATTAGACAGAGGTCAGCGAGGTCGGGGCGACGGTCTGAATAACGCTTGGCGAGGCTGGCCAAGTGAGGTATATTCGCAGAAAAGTCGAATGCGACGCGCAGCATTCCCTCGTTGACCAGCGCAAGCACGTAAGAACTTGATCGGAGATGAAACGCCGCCTCGGCGAGCAGCATTTCGCAGGTGGGTAGCGGCTCGGTAATCAACGTGGCGATTTCCATCGCCCAAGCGTGATGCTGGTCATTGCGGTTGCCGAAGGCGACGACAAAGCCCGTGTCGGCAATCGCCTTCATCGCTTGGAAAACCCTTTTCGCGTCGAAAGCTTCCGAGACCCACTAATCTTTCCCGCAAGCCGCAGGAAGCCCTGGTTTCCATTCGAACCCCTGGCACGTTCCAACTGCTCTCGGATAATCTTTCCAGCAGGTAAACCCGTCTTCAGCGATGTCGTCTCCAGCCATTCTGCGAGCTCATCGTTCACGCGGAGTGTGACTGTACGACTCATATGGCGAAAGCGTAACACACTCCGCGTTGTCCGCTCAATTCCGCCCCAGAATTACTATTTTTTTATGGAGGAATTACTTCAGCCGGGTTGTTCCCATAAGTTGAAGATCGATGGCGCGGGCGGCTTTGCGGCCTTCGGCGATGGCCCAGACAACGAGGGACTGGCCGCGGCGCGTATCGCCGGCGGCGAAGATGCCGGGGAGGGAAGTCATGTAATTGAAATCGGTGGCGATGTTCGAGCGCGCATCGAGCTTAAGGCCCGCCTCGGCGAGCTGGTCGATCATGCCGTTCTTCACCGGGCCTGTGAAACCCATGGCGAGCAGCACCAGCTCGGCTTCCATGGTGAATTCGCTTCCGGGCACGGCTTCGAACTTCGGCGGCGGGCCGACGCGGATGCCGTGCAGGCGCTTGACGCCTCCGTTTTCGTCACCCGTGAATCGAGTGGTGTTCACCGCCCAATTGCGAGTGCCGCCCTCTTCGTGCGAGCTCTCGGTGCGCAACTGAAGCGGCCACAGCGGCCACGGGGTGAGCGGCGAGCGCTCCGCGGGCGGCGTGGGCATGATCTCAAACTGCTGGATCGATTTCGCCATCTGGCGGTGGCATGTGCCGAGGCAGTCTGCGCCCGTATCGCCGCCGCCGATAATGATCACGCTCTTATCTGTCGCAACAATCTGACTGTCTAACTTGTCGCCTGCGTTCAATTTGTTCTGCTGAGGCAGGAACTCCATCGCAAAGTGGATGCCCTTGAGCTCGCGGCCGGGAACCGCCAGGTCGCGCGGATGCTCCGCGCCGCCCGCGAGCAGCACGGCATCGTAGTCGCGGCGCAAGTCCTCGACGGGAACGTTCGCGCCCACGTGCGCGCGCGTCTCAAACCGCACGCCTTCCGCGATCATCTGCTCGAGGCGGCGGTCCACGATCTCCTTCTCGAGCTTGAAATCGGGAATCCCGTAGCGCAGCAGTCCGCCCATGCGGTCTGACTTCTCGAAGACAGTCACGACGTGGCCGGCGCGGTTGAGCTGCTGGGCTGCGGCGAGCCCGGCCGGCCCCGATCCCACCACCGCGACGCGCTTTCCCGTGCGGACAGCGGGCGGCTCGGGCGCGATCCAGCCCTCGCCAAAGCCACGCTCGACGATGGTCTTCTCGATCAGCTTGATCGCGACGGGCTGTTCGTTGATGCCGAGAACGCACGCGGCTTCGCAGGGCGCCGGGCAGATGCGGCCGGTGAACTCGGGGAAATTGTTGGTCGAGTGCAGCACCCGCAGCGCTTCCTTCCAACGGTCTTTGTAAACCAGGTCGTTCCAGTCCGGGATGATGTTGGCGACGGGACAGCCGGTGTGGCAGAACGGGATGCCGCAATCCATGCAGCGCGCCGCCTGCGTGCGTACCTTCTCCTCGGGAAAAGGCTCGTACACCTCGAGGAAATCCTTGATGCGCTCCGAGGCGGGTCGGCGCTCAGGAGTTTCACGCGCGTATTCTTTGAAGCCGGTGATTTTTCCCATCGGTTAAATTTCAAATCCCAGATTCCAGATTCGAGATTCCAGATTCCAGATCCCAACTAATGGGCGGCGAGCGCAGGAGCGGGAGACCGCGGGACGCCGAGCACGCGCTTGTACTCGTGCGGAAACACCTTCACGAACTTCGGAAGCGACGACTCCCAGTTATCGAGAATCCAGCGCGCCTGCGTGCTGCCGGTGTACTCGGCGTGGCGGGTGATGAGGTCGAGCAGCGTATCGATATCTTTCGAATCGGCGACCGGCTCGAGGTCCACTTCGCGCCGGTTGCATTTAATACCGGCAAAGTCGCCTACGCGATCGAGCACAAAGGCGGTCCCGCCTGTCATACCGGCCGCGAAATTGCGCCCCGTGCTCCCGAGCACGATGACGAGTCCCTTGGTCATGTATTCGCAGCCGTGGTCGCCGACGCCTTCGACAACCGCCGTGGCGCCGGAGTTGCGCACCGCGAAGCGCTCGCCGGCCATGCCGTTGAAGAACGCCTCGCCGCTGGTCGCGCCGTAAAGGCACACGTTGCCGATGAGAATGTTTTCTTCCGCGACGAATTCCGATTCGCGCGGCGGATAAACGATCAGGCAGCCGCCCGAGAGTCCTTTGCCGGCATAGTCATTCGCTTCGCCTTCGAGTTCGAGCATGACTCCGTGCGCGAGAAACGCTCCGAAACTCTGGCCCGCCGATCCCGCAAAGCGAATCTGAATGGTATCGTCGGGCAGGCCCGCCGCCCCGTACCGGCGCGCGATTTCTCCGCTGAGCATGGCTCCGACCGAGCGGTGGACGTTGCGGATCGGCAGGCGCAGCGAAACGGGCGCCTGGTTCTCAATGGCGTCGCGCGCGTGATCGATGAGGCTGACGTCGAGCGATTTTTCGACGCCGTGGTCCTGCGCCGTCAAGCAGCGCCGCCCCACGTGGCCGGGCATGGGCGGGTTGTAGAGGACCGGCGAAAGGTCGATGCCCCGTGCTTTCCAGTGATCCACGTCCTTCCGCTGCACGAGGCACCCGACGCGCCCCACCATTTCGTCCACCTTACGGAATCCGAGCTGGGCCATAATGCGGCGCAGGTCTTCGGCCACAAAGAAAAAGTAATTGATCACGTGCTCGGGCTGGCCGCTGAATTTTTTGCGCAGCGCAGGGTCCTGCGTCGCGACGCCGACGGGGCAAGTGTTCAGGTGGCATTTGCGCATCATGATACAGCCCATGGCGATGAGCGGCGCGGTCGAAAATCCAAACTCTTCGGCGCCGAGCAGCGCGGCAATCGCCACGTCGCGGCCCGTCTGCAGCTTGCCGTCCACCTGAAGGCGCACGCGGCTGCGGAGATCGTTCATCACCAGCACCTGTTGCGTTTCCGAAAGCCCCAGCTCCCACGGGATTCCCGCGTGACGGATCGAGCTGACGGGCGACGCGCCCGTGCCGCCATCGTAGCCGCTGATCAGGATCACGTCCGCGTGCGCCTTGGCGACCCCGGCCGCGACCGTACCGACTCCCGACTCGGCCACGAGCTTCACGGAAACTCGCGCCCGCGAATTCGCCATTTTGAGATCGTAGATCAACTGCGCGAGGTCCTCGATCGAGTAGATATCGTGGTGCGGCGGCGGCGAAACGAGCGTCACGCCGGGAATCGAGTGGCGCACGCGCGCGATCACCTCATCCACCTTGTGGCCGGGAAGCTGGCCGCCCTCGCCCGGTTTTGCGCCCTGGGCGATTTTGATCTGAAGATCGTCCGCGTTCACCAGGTACTCGGTGGTGACGCCGAAGCGCGCCGAGGCCACCTGCTTGATGCGGCTGCGGCGCAGATCGCCGTTTGCGTCGGGCTGGTAGCGCGCCGCATCTTCGCCACCTTCACCGGTGTTCGAGCGGCCGCCGATGCGGTTCATGGCAATGGCGAGGGTTTCGTGCGCCTCTTTGCTGATCGATCCGAACGACATCGCACCCGTGGCGAAGCGCTTGACGATTTCAGACGCCGGCTCGACGTCCTCGATCGGGACCGGCTCGCCCGCGGGCTTGAAGTCGAACATGCCGCGCAGCATGAGCAAATCGCGGTTCTGCTGGTTCACGGTATCCGCAAATTCGCGGAAGGTCTCGAACGTTCCACCTCGCACGGCGTGCTGCAACTTGCTCACCGTATCCGGGTTGAGCAGGTGTCGCTCGCCGCGCACGCGGAACTGATATTCGCCGCCGACGCGCAGCTCGGTTTCCGACTCGCCGGGCGGCTGCATGGCGAATTGGTGCCGCGCCAGCGCCTCGCGCGCGATCACTTCGATGCCCACGCCCTCGATGCGCGAATGAGTGCCCGTGAAATAGCGCTCCACAAAGGCGCGGTTGAGGCCGATGGCTTCAAAAATCTGCGCGCCCTGGTAGCTTTGCAGCGTCGAGATGCCCATCTTCGAGAAGGTCTTGAGCAGTCCCTTGTCGACCGCTTTCATGTAGCTCTTCATCACCTTGTCGAAGGCCGCACGCGATGGCGGTGATTCTACTTCGCCGTCCGAGTTGCGGCGTGGAGCCGCCGGATCGGGCGGGAAGTAGCCGTCCTTAAAAAGGTCTTCGAGCGTTTCGATGGCGAGGTAGGGGTTCACCGCGCTCGCACCGTACCCGAGCAGCAGCGCGTAATGCATCACTTCGCGAGGCTCGCCCGATTCGACGATCAGGGCGACCTGATTGCGCGTCTCTTCGCGAATCAAATGATGGTGCACCGCCGAAAGCGCGAGCAGGCTCGGAATCGGAGCGTAACCTTCGTCGAGGCCGCGGTCGGAGAGGATCAGCAGCGTGTAACCCGATTTGATCGCCAGCGAAGCGCGCCGGCAGAGCGTATTCACCGCATCTTCAAGTTTTGAGACGCCGCCTTCGACGGGAAAAATCATGGGAAGCGTCGTGGCAAGAAAATCGCCCCAGCTCACGCGGCGCAGCTTTTCCAGGCGCCAGTTGGTGATGATGGGATGGCGCAGCTTCAGCGTGTGGCAGTTGCCTGGCGATTCGTCGAGCACGTTCCCCTCGCTGCCGATGTAGGAGTTGAGCGACATCACGAGATCCTCGCGGATCGGATCAATCGCGGGGTTCGTGACCTGCGCGAACATCTGCTTGAAATAGCTGAACA
>JBOGKE010000137.1:0-56951 GCA_050745265.1 Terriglobia bacterium | reverse complement strand
CAGAACAAGCGCAGCCACCTGGCGAAGGTCGTCACGGCAGGGCTGCAGGAGTTTCAGGCGCACCAAAGCTCGGCCGAAATTTCGGGAGACGAGATCGAAGCGTCCAAGCGGGCGCTCGAACGGGCTTCGGCCATCGTTCACGCGGAGCTCAAGCGGGGCGTTGCCGCTCTTGCAACCGTGGGGTCGACGGCGCCGTTCGTCGGCTTGTTCGGCACGGTGCTCGGCATCATCCACGCGTTCAACGGGATTTCTACCGAACACGAAACCGGAATCGGCGCTGTGGCCGGAGGAATCTCTGAGGCGCTGGTGACCACCGCGATCGGGCTTCTGGTAGCCGTTCCCGCCGTGTGGCTCTACAATTATTTCAGCAGTAAGCTCGAGGCGTTCGACGTCGAGATGGACAACTCTTCGTCCGAGCTCGTCGACTACTTTCTTAAACGAACGGGAAGGAAAAAGTAATGTCGCTCAAAGGGAAGGCGCCTGAAGAAATCTCAACCATCAACGTCACCCCGCTGGTCGACGTGATGCTGGTTCTTCTGATCATCTTTATGGTGATCACGCCGATGCTTCAGCACGACGTCACGGTCACGATGGTGAAGTCGAAGAACGCCGTCGAGATGGACGCCGCCAATAAGACGGACGCTGCCGTGATTGCGATCACGCGGGATGGAACGATCTACTTCCACAAGGACCGGATTACCGAGAACGACGTGACGTCACGGGTGAAGGACGAGCTCGCAACGTCCACCGATAAAACGGTGTTCCTGCGCTGCGATGTTCGAGCGAAGTACGGCGAGGTGGAAAGCGTCGTGGATGATATCCGCAATGCCGGAGTCGAGGATCTGGCGTTCCTCACCCAGCAGTATGAGGCGGAGCCTACCGTGGCCGGAGGAAGCACCGGAGCCCCCTGACGCAAGACCCGGCCGCACGATTTCGGGCGAACTCGGATCGAGGAGAATAGCGCTATGGCCATGACCGTTAGTAAGAAGGGCGGCCCGATGAACGACATCAACGTGACGCCGCTGATCGACGTCCTATTGGTGTTGTTGATCATCTTCATGATCATTGTGCCGCGCACGCCGCACGGGTTGGGCGCGCTCGTCCCGCAGCCGAATAAGAACAAACAGCAAAATCAGGACGTCCTGAACCGGACCATTGTCGTGACGATTGACCAGAACCGCCAAGTCGCGATCAATCAGACGCCCGTGACGATGCAGAACTTGGGAACCCAACTGCTCGACATTTTCAAGACGCGGAACGACCGCATCATGTTCATTAAGGGCGACCCGAACCTGGACTTCGGAATCGTGGCCCAGGTGATTGACATCGCGCACGGGGCTGCGGTCGACAAGATCGGCATCATTACGAAGGCGCTCGAAAGCCAGTAACACCTTCGCGAGCCTCGAAGAATCGACGGAGAATGCTAAATGAGACCCTACAAACTCGCCCTCGTGGGGATGGCGCTGGTTTTGGCGGGAATTTCCACCTCGTGCAACAAGCTCAAAGCGCGGGATCAGCTCAATAAGGGCGTTTTATCTTTCCGCAACGCTCAGTACGCGCAGGCGGTTGATCACTTTCAGGAGGCCGTCACGCTGGATCCGACGCTTGTCAATGCGCGGCTTTTTCTGGCCGTCTCGCTCGAGCAGCAGTATGTCCCCGGGGGCGTAGCGCCTGAAAACATGAGGATGGGCGATGCCGCCATTCAGGCTTTCCAGCGGGTCCTGCAACTCGACCCCAAGAACATCAACGCTCTGCAGAGCATTGCGCAGATTTATTATCAGATGAACAAGTACGATCAGGCAAAGCAGTATCAGCAGAAGCTCATGACGCTCGAACCGAATAATCCAGACCCGTACTATTGGGTCGGGGTTCTGAACTACATTCCCTGCCAGCGGCGGCAGATGCAGTTGAGGAACCAGCTCAACGTCGACCATCCCAAACTGAATATTCTACGATTGAATACGGGAGATCATGACAGCTACCCGCCGCTGCCCGCAAGAGATCGCGACCAACTCGCGCAGCAGAATGGCGCGCTAATCGATGAAGGCATCCAAATGCTTCAAAAGGCGATTGACCTCAAGCCGAACGACGCCAACGCCTACTCTTACCTGAACCTCATGTACCGCCAAAAGGCCGATATTGAGACGGACCGCGACGCCCGCGAAGCGGATCTCCAGAAGGCGGACCATCTCGCGTCGAAAGCGCTTGCTCTGATGAAATCGGGCGGCGGGCGTGCCGCTTCGAGTTCAGGCACCTCTTAACTCAGAGCGAAGGAGGCCGAGACCTCCTTGAGGGTCCTCCATCAGAAGTCCGCCGGGACGCACGAGAAGCCGCGGGCGTGAAAAACGAAAGCCGCGCTCCTGCCGTGCGGGTTGAGCTTCGGGCGCTTCCCCGCCTCGGAAGCTTCGTCACTCCCGGCCGGCTTCTCCCACCTACCATTCCCAATTTCAGAACATCCGGTATAATGCACAGAGCGGGGCGGGAGGGAACTGCACCATTCGGCGGGAGCGAGATGGGAACCGCAGCCGAGTCAAATCCAAAAGTGAGCGGCGGCGAGAGCAGACCGCCTGCTGCGGCCGCTGCCTCCCCGACCCTGAGCGAGGCGGAAGCGACGCTCAACCAACTTGCGAGCGTTGTCAATTCATTTTCGATCTTTCCCGGATTATCTTCGGCGGGTTTCAGCGACGACGCCCCTGTGACGGCTGATTCTGACGAACCGCGGCTGAGTCCTGAGGCGCGGTACCGGGCGCTGGTCGAACAAATTCCCGCGGTGATTTTCATGGCCTATCTGGACCGGGGCGTTGGTGAGGCGTACGTCAGTCCTCAGATTGAAGCTG
This sequence comes from Terriglobia bacterium, assembly GCA_050745265.1. Classification (GTDB taxonomy): domain Bacteria; phylum Acidobacteriota; class Terriglobia; order UBA7540; family UBA7540; genus RH2-MAG17b. Next base: position 54,114 of record JBOGKE010000137.1, on the reverse strand, counting down.
CGCTCGGATTCTCTCAGCGGGAGTGGCTGGAAGACCCTGTCCGCTGGTACGAGCGGATTCATCCGGACGACAAGGCGCGCTGGAGCGTCGAAGCCGCCCAGATGTTTGTCACCGGAAAGCCCCTTCGCTCCGCGTACCGCGTGATCGCTCGCGACGGCCGTGTGGTCTGGTTTCGCTGTGGCGTCCAGATCGTCGGCCGCCAGGACGGCCGCCCGTGGTTCATCCACGGAGCTGCGTTTGAGATCACGGATCTCAAGCGCGCGGAAGAATCTCTCCGGGACGAACGCAACCTTGCCGCCGCGATCCTCGATACGGTTGGCGCGCTTGTGGTGGTACTCGATCACGAGGGACGGATCGTGCGGTTTAACCGGGCTTGCGAGCAGACGACCGGCTATTCCTCCTCCGAGGTGATGGGGAATTACGTGTGGAACCTTTTCATGCTTCCGGAAGAGCGGGAAGCGTTCCGAAAGCAATTCGGCCGCATGCTGGACGGCCTGCCGGGGAGCGACTACGAAGGTCTCTGGGTGAACCGGCGCGGCGAGCGCCGCCTGATCGGCTGGTCGACGACGGTGTTGCGCGATACCGGGGAATCGGTAACACACGTCATCGCCACGGGCATTGATCTCACGGAGCGAAAGCGGCTCGAGAGCAAACTTCTCGACGTCAGCGCCCGCGAGCAGCGGCGCATCGGGCAAGATCTTCACGACGGACTGGGTCAGCACCTGACGGGGATTGCCTTCCTGAGCAAGGTGCTGGAGGAAAAGCTGGCGGAGAGAGCGCTCAGCGAAGAAGCTGATGCCGCCAAAATCGTTCATCTCGTCAACGAAGCGATCCAGCAAACGAGGGAACTCGCGCGAGGATTGCTTCCCGTGATTTCAGAAGCTCAAGGATTGATGTCCGCGCTTGGACAATGGGCGAGCAAGGTGGAGGACGTGTTCGGGATTTCGTGCCGCTTCGAGTGCGACGACGCGGTGCTCATTCATGATGAAACGCAGGCCGCCCATCTCTACCATATCGCTCAGGAAGCCACCAACAACGCGATCAAGCACGGAAAACCCGCCCGGATCGTCATCAGCCTCCACGCCCGCGAGCGCGCGGGCATGTTGAGCGTGAAGGATGACGGCTTGGGCTTCCCCGAAGCTTCGGAGAACCATGCCGGCATGGGGTTGCACATTATGCGTTACCGCGCCAAAGCGGTCGGCGGCACGCTGGATGTTCAGCGAGGCGGCGAGCGCGGCACGGTCGTGATCTGCGTATTTCCCATCCGGAACGCAGCCGCTGGAGAGACCTCGTGAGCGATCAGGCCGAACCCGACGCATCGCAGACCAAGAGCAGAGTTTTCATCGTAGATGACCATCCGGTCGTCCGCCAGGGGCTGGCGCAGCTCATCAATCGCGAGCCCGACCTGGCTGTCTGCGGGGAAGCCGGAGAGTCGCAAGCTGCACTCGACGCGATTTCGGTTGCCAGACCCGACATCCTGCTTCTGGATATTTCTCTTGCGGGACCGGACGGTCTCGAGCTGCTGAAGAACATCCGGCTGCGCGATGCGCAGCTTCCGGTGCTCGTGCTTTCCATGCACGATGAATCGACGTACGCGGAGCGCGCACTCAGGGCCGGCGCCAACGGGTACATCATGAAGCAGGAGGCGACGGAACGGGTGTTGATTGCAATCCGCCGCACTTTGAGCGGTGAGGTTTACGTCAGCGAGCGGGTGGCCGACAGACTACTGCACCAATACCTCGGGCGTCCGAAGCCGGTGACACAGTCTCCCGTCGACTCTCTCACCGACCGCGAGCTCGAGGTATTTCGCTTAATTGGCGAGGGATATGGAACGCGCCAGATCGCGGAGGAGTTGCGTCTGAGCGTCAAAACGGTTGAATCCCACCAGGCCCGGATCAAGGAGAAGTTGTCGTTTCACAGCGCCCGCGAACTGGTGCAACACGCCGTGCAGTGGGTAATTGGCGGGAAAACCCAGGGCTGATCCCCGCCCGGCAGCCGCGATCCGCACCCAGCGCTCTCTGGCCAAGGCTTCTCAGCCATCGGCAACCGCGTGTGGTCGCCCACTCCCGCCTCGTCTTTGCTCTTGGCTGCCTATGCTTGGCAAGAGTTTTTTCGGTTGGGGGGTCGCTCGGGCCACCTGTACGGGCTCCGGAAAAATGCACTTCGAACCGTCATTCTGAGCCCTTCGGCTCCACTCTCTCTCAAGAAACTTCGAACTTGGCAGGCTGCCTGAAGCCCGCTGTGGCCGGCTTCCCGCTCCGTTACAACTGAAAACCACGCCTTATGCCCCGGCGAAAGCGGCCCCACATAGGGAATTCCCCGACCACTCCTGCCGCAAAAAGATTGCGAAAAGAGTAGGATTGTACCCGCTTGAGCGCGGCAAGTGTCTCTTGTACGTTACATGAGTAGATAAAAACCAGAGAATCTCCACGACTGCGGCCGAGAAGGAGAGTCCTCATGCCAACGGAAACGGTTCCACATGGCCGAAAGACGCAGAAAAAGCCCGCGGTCGAGGATGTCCACGTAATATGGCTGCCGGACGGCATGAGCTGCGACGGCGATACCATCTCGGTCACCGCTGCTGAACAGCCTTCCATAGAGGATGCGATCCTGGGCGCAATCCCGGGCATCCCGAAGGTCGTCCTCCATAACCGAGTGCTTGCCGCAGAACAAGGCGGCGACGCATTCATGCAGTGGCTCTACAAGGCGGAACGCGAGGAGCTATCTCCTTTCGTGCTCGTGATCGAGGGATCTGTCCCGAACGAGCAAATCAAGAGCGAAGGATACTGGACCGGGATAGGGACTGATCCCGTCACGGGGCAGCCGATTACCCTTTCAGAGTGGATAAACCGGCTGGCGCCTAAGGCGTTCGCCGTCGTAGCTGTCGGAACGTGCGCCACGTACGGCGGAATTCACGCCATGGCCGGCAATCCGACCGGCTCGATGGGCTTGGCGGATTATCTCGGCTGGACTTGGCGGTCCAAGGCCGGTCTCCCAATTATCAACATCCCTGGTTGTCCCGTCCAGCCCGACAATTTCATGGAGACGCTGCTTTACCTCCTGTATGAGGCGGCTGGCTTGGCGCCCATGATTCCTCTGGATGATAAGCTGCGCCCAACGTGGCTCTTCGGCAAAACGGTCCACGAAGGCTGCGACCGCGCCGGCTACTACGAACAGGGCGATTTCGCGCACGAATACGGCTCCCAGAAGTGCCTCGTCAAAATCGGCTGCTGGGGTCCGGTGGTGAATTGCAACGTTACCAAGCGCGGGTGGATGCGCGGGATTGGCGGCTGCCCGAACGTGGGCGGCATCTGCATTGGCTGCACCATGCCAGGGTTCCCTGACAAATTCATGCCGTTCATGGATGAGCCTCCGGGCGCCCGGTTTTCAGGAGCGGTTGTCGAGCTCTACGGCCCGATGATCCGCGCCATGCGCGGCATCACCAACTCGGGTGCCAATCGTGAGCCGAAATGGCGCCACAAAGGAACAGAATTGACGACCGGTTACGAACCGGATACCTACGGCAGAAAGGACGTGCGGCATGGGAGTCACGACTGAGTTCGCGGCGCGGAGCGGCGAGAAAAAAGGCACGCTGGTCGAGATGAACTGGGATCCGATCACCCGCATCGTCGGCAGCCTGGGTATTTACACGAAGATCGATTTCGATAACCGGCAGGTGGCCGAGTGCCACAGCACGTCTTCCATTTTCCGCGGTTACAGCGTTTTTATGCGGGGAAAGGATCCCCGCGACGCGCCGTTCATCACCAGCCGCATCTGCGGGATCTGCGGAGATAACCACGCGACGTGCGCCGTCTATGCTCAAAACATGGCGTTTGGTGTAAAAACGCCTCCTACCGGCGAGTGGATCATCAACCTGGGCGAAGCCGCCGAATACATGTTCGATCACAATCTGTTCCAGGATAACCTCGTCGGCGTGGATTTCTGCGAGCAGATGGTGAAGGAAACCAACCCCGGGGTTCTCGCTAAGGCTGAGACGACGGAGGCACCGCATGGTGGCGTGCACGGCTACCGCACGATTGCAGACATCATGCGCGCGCTCAACCCGTTTACCGGCGCCTATTACCGCGAGGCGCTGCAGATGAGCCGCTTGACCCGAGAGATGTTCTGCTTGATGGAAGGACGTCACGTTCACCCTTCCACGCTCTATCCAGGCGGCACGGGAACGGTGGCTACCATACAGGTGTTTACGGACTATCTGGTGCGGTTGATGAAATACATTGAGTACATGAAGAAGGCGGTGCCTCTGCACGACGACTTGTTCGACTTTTTCTATGAGGCGCTACCCGGATACGAAAAGGTGGGCCAGCGGAGAGTCCTGCTGGGATGTTGGGGAGCATGGCAGGAACCTGAACACGTCGATTACCAGTACAAGAACATGTCGAAGTGGGGAAGGAAGATGTTCGTCACCCCCGGGGTTGTTGTGGACGGCGAACTGGTCACCACCGATTTGGTTGACATAAACCTGAATATGCGGATTTTGCTCGGAAGCTCGTTCTACGAGGATTGGGAAGACAAGGAAATATTTGTGAAAGAGGATCCGCTTGGGAATCCGATTGACCGGCGGCATCCCTGGAACCAGAGCACGACACCTTGGCCGCAAAAGCGCGACTTCAGCAAGAACTATAGCTGGGTCATGTCGCCGCGGTGGCTTCACAAAGGGGAGCACCTGGCTCTGGATACGGGCGGCGGGCCCATCGCACGCTTCTGGGCTACGGCTCTTGCGGGCTTGGTGGATATCGGCTACGTCAAGGCCACCGGCCATAGCGTCAAGATTACGCTGCCGAAAACCGTTTCGCTTCCGGAAATGGAACTTGAGTGGAAAATCCCCAAGTGGTCGAACGCGCTTGAGCGCGACCGCGCCAGAACGTATTTCCAGGCCTATGCGGCCGCTGCGGCAATGTACTTTGTCGAAAAGGCGATTACCGAAGTCCAAAAGGGACATACGAAGACATGGGCGCCGTTCCAGGTCCCGGAAGAAGCGATTGGGGTCGGCTTCCATGAGGCCGTTCGGGGCGTCCTTTCGCATCACGTCGTGATCCGGGAGAAGCGGATCGCCAACTACCATCCCTATCCCCCAACCCCTTGGAACGCCAGCCCGCGCGACGTGTACGGTACGCCTGGTCCCTACGAGGATGCGGTGCAGAACATGCCGATTTTCGAAGAGAACGGTCCGGACAAATTCAAAGGCGTTGATATTATGCGGGCTGTGCGCAGCTTCGACCCGTGCCTTCCCTGCGGCGTACATATGTACACCGGAAAAGGTAAGCTTCTCGAAGCTCGTCACGTGCCCATGTTCGGCCTGATGGACCGCTGAGGGAGTCGAAAGTATGGCAACAGAGGACTCGCACGTTCGTGCCGCAGAAATCGAGGGGCAGATCCTGCGTTTGGAGTCAATCGCCGATCCGGCGACGCGCGCGCTGGCGATGGACTTGGTAGCCTCAGTTCTTCAGCTTCATGCCACGGCCCTCGATCGTCTGCTGCGCATCCTTAAGGATCAGGCGGGAAATAAACCCTCGGTGTTCACCGCTTTTGACCAGGACGAGATCGTCCGGACCGTTTTGCTGCTCCACGATCTGCATCCTTTGACCATCAGGGAGCGCGTCGATAATGCAGTAGGGAGGCTACGGCTCGAACGGCTCGGGGCCAGGGCTGAGGTGGTCAGCGCAGAACAAGCCGGCGTCAAGGTACGGGTTTTCTGCTCTCCCTCCTGCGGCTCGAGCACGGAGGAGATCAGCTCGATGCTGCGGGCGGCGCTTGACAATGCGGCGCCCGATGCGAACGGCATTGAAATTGGATTGACCGGCCCAAGGCGCGATTTTGTACCGCTTGATTCAATTCAGCTTGCCGCGCGGCCAGCACACTCGGCCTGAGCGGCTCGCTAGCGAGGTGTTCAGATGGGAGAGCGATACACGTCGAAGACAACCTTACCCTCGCATACGCGCGGAACAAAGCGAGGTGAAGAACGGTTGGAAAGCGCCGGAAAAGAACCCGGCCGGGAAGGTGACGTTCCAACCGCGCGCAGCTCAACTTCCATTAACCCCAAGAGCCGGGATCCGATTGACAAACGCATGCCGCACATCCATCCGGCCTGAGTGGCCGGCCGCCCGGCGAAGGGCAGCATCGGAAAAATGCTCGCGCCTGTGCCCCGCAGGAGACGCTTACCGCCCGAGCATTGGCGGAAAGGGCCAAGTCGTGCCGGCGGGCCAGCAATCAGAGCCGAAGATTCTGCCAGGGCTCCGCAGAGCCAGATGAGCTGGAATGAAGTGACCCATGAACGAAGCCGCATGCGCAGAAAGCGATGCCCGTGCGCTGGCCCGCTTGAGGCAAGCCTGGTCAGCGCGCCGGAACCTGGAGCGCTGCGAATTTTGTGCTTGTGAAATCCAGCACGCGCACGCGCACCTGATCGAGCCGCTCGCGAGACTCATTGTTTGTTCCTGCGATGCGTGCGCGTTGCTGTTCGAAGGCGATACGGGCAGATTCCGCCGAATTCCTCGCGACGTGGTCAGATTCATGGACCTCCGAATTGAGACGGAATGGCAGGCCCTGTCGATCCCAACTGGCCTGGCTTTCTTCTTTTTCAGCACAGCGGCCGGCCGGTTCATCGCGCTTTACCCGAGCCCCGCCGGAGCCACCGAAGCCGCGCTGGCGCTCGAAGGCTGGGAGGAAATCGCAGCCCGGCATCCGCGTCTCCAGCGGATGAAACCGGACGTCGAAGCGCTCCTGGTTAACCGGGTGAGCAATCCCGCCGAATACTACCTGGCGCCCATCGATCGGTGCTATGAGTTAACCGGCTCGCTGCGAAAGCATTGGCGGGGCTTCACGGGAGGCGATGACGTCTGGCAGGAGGTGGGCCGCTTCTTCGATCGGCTGCGCCAGGAATCCAGCATCGCGGAAACTACGGATGCCTGAGTTACTGATTTCCGTAAGCTCGATCAAGGCTGTGGAGCATCCCACCGCGGCAGCCGCCGTGTTTGGCCTGCGAATCTCCAATGCTCCCGAGCATGAGCAAGTGCAGACGATTGCGCTAAGCTGCCAATTCCATCTTCAAGCCGGCAGGCGGCGTTATGATCCGGCCGAGCAGGCGGCGCTAGAGGACCTGTTTGGAGAGCCGGAGCGGTGGAGTACCACCCTCCGTCCGCTGTTCTGGGCTGATTCGTTTGTTACAGTTTCCGCTTTTCAAGGCGTCACGGCGGCGGAGGTCTGCGTTCCCTGGCCTGTTGACCCCAACGCTGCCGCCACGAAGTACTTCAGCGGCATCCGTCAAGGCGACGTCCCAGTGCTGTTGCTCTTCAGCGGAACAGTGCTCTACACGAACTACGGTTCGCTGCAGATGGCGCCGATTCCGCGCTCGCTCGAAGCGGCATGTCGGCTTTCGGAAGCGGTGTGGAAGGGAATGAATCGTTTTGCGAACCCGGCCAGCGGGTTCGGAAGCGCTGCGCCTACTTGGCAGGAGATGCTCGATCAGGTGCTCCGCGCCGGATCGAAGGAGCTCTGATGCCGTCTTGGCGTCCGAGCGATCGCGCACGGGGTGCTTTATGAACTCCATGCTTGCTGAAAACCCCGGGTTCAGGCGTGCAGCGGCGAGTTTATCTCGCCATAAGTGCAACGCTGTCAAGCATCACGTGGCGGCATAAAGCCGCCTCTACACGCTTGTCAGCAACCTGTTAGCTAGCACCACGAGAGGAGCGTAGCATGTGTAGCGGGTCCAAAGGTTTGAAAATAATTGGTGTACTCGCGCTGCTAGGAGCTGTTGCCGCGTTCGTCACCATGTGGCCGGATCTGCAGCGGTATATCAAGACCGAGATGATGTGATACGCCGCGAGCTGATCTGGCGGATCGCGCCGATTTCACGGGAGAAGGAGGCGGGAAACCGGCTTGGCCGTCCGGTGTGGAGAGACATGATGGGGCTGTACTCCCCGAACAACGCGTCGATTTGCCTGCGCCGCAGCGTCTTCAATCGATTTCGAAGTGGAATTCCGATGTGGGAAGGAGCTCCCGAAGGCATCCTTCCCGCCTGTCAAGAGGCGATCTCATGATGAACACCGCGCCAGTTGAGAAAATCGCAAACGCCGTGCTCTACGAGGGCTATATTCTCTATCCCTACCGCGCCTCGGCGGTGAAGAACCGCCAGCGTTTCAATTTCGGTGTCGTATATCCGCGACTATACAGCGTGGCGAAAGCCGATGGGGACGCCTGGACGACGCAGACGGAATGCCCCGTTGAAGGGGATGCTCGAATTCAGCTCGACGTGAAAGCGCGTTTCCTGCAGCTCGCGTCTCGCGCCGTCGCGAAGCCCTTGGTTGCGGCCGCGGTGCGCCCGGGCGGTGATTTGGCCGAGTTCAATCGAATGTCAAGTTTCGGCACAGGACAGGAAACCTGCGCATCATGCCAGGAGGCCGTCGAGCGCGAGATCGCGGTGAGCGGTCTTGAATTAGCCGAACTTACGCGGAAGCCTTTGCGGCGGGAGTTCAGGTTCGCGGCCGAGGAAAAGCTGGAGACGCTGCGCGACACCCAAGGAAACGTCGCGGGATTGATCATCCGGCGCCAGCGGGAGATCGCGGGCGCCGTTGAGGTGGCGGCCAAACGCGAGCGAGGAAATTGCTTCAGAGTCACGGTCCGGCTCGTGAATCTCAGTTCCATCGAGAGCGACCAGTCCCGCGACGAGGCGCTGCTCCAGTCGATGATCTCGGCTCACACCGTCCTATGCGTGAAAGGAGGCGCGTTTGTGTCATTGCTCGACCCGCCGGAGCCGTTTAAGGAACTCGCCGCTTCGTGCCGGAACTTCGGAACTTACCCGGTCCTCACCGGGGAGGAAGGGCGGCGCGATACGATGCTCTCATCACCGATCATTCTGTACGACTATCCGCAGGTGGCCCCGGAAAGCGCCGGCGACTTTTTTGACGGAACCGAAATCGACGAGATGCTGGCCTTGCGCGTGATGACCCTCACCGACGATGAGAAGCGCGAGATTCGCCACGGAGATGAGCGAGCGCGGCGCATTCTTGAGATCACCGAGGCGCTCCCTCCCGAGCACCTGATGAAGCTACACGGCGCGCTGCGGGGGTTGAGCGCGGCGCCCAAGCCGGAGATTTGATGAATGAGTGGGAATGGCAGCTCTTGGAAGATCGAAACACGGTCGATTCGGTGAGCATTTCCGGCGCAGAACTTCGAGCCGGCGGTCGCGTCCGGCTCTTTCCGAGAAAAGGCGGCGACATCCTCGACATCGCTTTGGCCGGGAAGACCGGCACAATTGAGGCTATCGAGCAGGATTATGAGGGCGCGCTTCATCTAGCGATTGTGTTAGACGACGATCCGGGTAAAGACTTGGGGATGCTCCGTCAGCCCGGCCACCGCTTTTTCTTCCGGCCGGAAGAGATTGAACCGCTGCGGGAGGGCCGGGATCAACTAGATCTCGATCGGGGGCCGCGACGATGAATTCCCCGCGCATTCTCGTTGCCGGAATCGGGAATGTCTTTCTGGGCGACGATGGCTTCGGCGTCGAGGTCGTGCAACGCCTGGCAGCGCGGCCGATGCCCGACGGCGTGCAGGTGGCGGATTTTGGCATCCGCGGGTTTGACTTAGCCTATGCTCTACTTGACGGCTATGACGCGGTCATTCTGGTTGACGCGCTTCCGCGAGGGGAAGCGCCCGGCACCCTGTACGTCGTTGAACCGGACCTCAACTCTGCCGACGGCCAGGCGCCAGACCCGGCGGCGATCGAGGCTCACGCAATGGATCCGTTGCGCGTGCTGAATCTGGTGAAATCAATGGGCGGCGGCGTCAAGCGGATGCTCATCGTCGGATGCGAGCCCCTTAGCCTCGTACCCGAAGAGGGCGCGATGGGGCTGAGCCAACCGGTAGACGCCGCCGTGAATGAGGCGGCAAACATGGTCGAGTCGCTCGTTGCAAGGATGCTCGGCGAACCGGCGCCCGCGGCAATCGATTGAACCGGGCTGCAAGGAGGCGTGCGTGTGCTTAGCCATACCGGGCAAGATTCTGCAGCTCGTGGATGAAAACCCCCAAACCGCGCTCGTCGAAGTCGCGGGCGTCCGCCGCCGCGTCGATCTTGGCCTGCTCGAACCCGAATCAGCGCTGCCTGGAGACTGGGTTCTGATTCACGTGGGTTTCGCGCTCAGCAAGATCAGCGAGGAAGATGCCCTCGATCAGATGAAAACTCTCAGGATTTTGGGCGAGGACAGGGCGGCGATGGAAGAAGTCCGCGGTTACGGTCTGGGCGAGGCCGAGATCAAGACCTGATCACGATCTTTCGCATCATCCTCAGGGCTTCCAGAAGGAACGGCCATGCGGTTTGTCGATGAGTTTCGCGACCCGGAAGTTATCACGCGCACCGCGGAGGAAATCCGCCGGCTTGCCGACCCCCAGCGCCATTATCGATTTATGGAGGTCTGCGGCGGCCACACGCACGCCATTTATCGCTTCGGCCTCAAGGACGTCCTGCCCGCGAATATCGAACTGGTGCACGGACCCGGATGCCCGGTTTGCGTGCTCCCCATGGGCCGCATTGACGACGGCCTGTCCTTGGCAGAGCGCTCCGGCGTGACGTTCACAGCTTTCGGCGACATGATGCGCGTTCCGGGAGCGCATGGGAGCCCGCTCGAATACAAGGCTCGTGGGCTGGACGTTCGCATCGTCTACTCCCCGGCCGACGCTCTGAAGCTCGCCATCAAGAATCCCGACCGGCACGTCATGTTCTTCGCTATCGGGTTCGAGACCACGGCGCCCTCCACCGCGCTGACGCTGATGCGCGCCAAAGCGCTGAACATTCGCAATTTTTCGGTGTTCTCGAACCATGTCACGATTATTCCAGCGATCCGCGCGATCTTGGATTCGCCGGACATGCGGATTGACGCTTTCATCGGGCCGGGGCACGTCTCGACCGTAATCGGTTGCCGGCCATATGAGTGGATTGCCAAAGACGAAGGCAAGCCCATCGTTGTTTCGGGCTTCGAACCGCTGGATCTCTTGCAATCGATCCTGATGTTGCTGCGCCAGCTCGCTCGCGGTGAAGCGACGGTGGAGAATCAATACAAGCGGGTGGTCCCGTGGGAAGGCAATCGCGCGGCGCTGCGTGCGCTCGCCGAGGTTTTCCAGTTGCGGCCTTATTTTGAATGGCGGGGCATGGGATTTATCTCGCAGTCGGCTCTCGCGATCCGCGATTCCTACGCCGCTTGGGATGCTGAGCGGCGCTTCACCGTTCCCGGCGTGCGAGTTACCGATCCCAAAGCGGCCCAGTGCGGCGAAGTTCTGAAGGGCGTGCTGAAGCCGGCTCAGTGCAAGTTGTTTGGCCGTGAGTGTACGCCCGAACACCCAGTCGGAGCGCTGATGGTTTCCTCGGAAGGCTCCTGCGCAGCCTATTACAACTACGAGTACCGCAAAACGGCCTTCGAAGCGACCGTGAGCTCGTCGGCGTGAGGCGACCATGGGGGCCAACCTGTCCAAGATCCGATTCCGCGACCCGCAGATCGAGATGGCTCACGGCGCCGGAGGCAAGGCCAGCCGCAGGTTAACTGAAGGTTTATTTGCCCCGATCCTTTTCGGACCCTCCGCCGAGCCACTGGGCGACGCCGCGCACGTTCAAATCAACGGCACTCAGATCGCCATGACGACCGACAGCTTTGTGGTGAAGCCGCTGAGCTTCCCCGGCGGGTCGATCGGTGAGCTGGCGGTGAACGGGACTGTCAACGACCTCGCGGTTTCCGGCGCGCGATCCGAGGCTCTGGTGGTGACCTATGTGCTCGAAGCGGGCCTTTCGACGGAGGTTCTGGAAGCGCAAGTTCAAACAATGGCCGCAGCGGCGCGGCGGGCCGGAGTTCCTGTCGTTGGAGGCGATACCAAAGTCGTGGAGCACGGCAAGGCCGATCAGATGTACGTGACCACGTGCGGCATTGGGAGGCTGATCGGCGGGATCAGAATTGCAGCGTCGTCAGTCCGGCCTGGCGACAAGATCATCCTGTCGGGTCCCATTGGCGACCACGGCATCACCATCCTGTTGGCGCGGGGGGAGTTGGACATGGAGGCTGACCTTTGCTCCGACACGCGCTCCGTCCTGCCTATGGTCGAAGCGCTGGCTCAAGTCGCCGGACCCGGCCTGCGCTGGATGCGCGATCCGACGCGCGGTGGCGTCGCCACCTCGCTCAACGAGCTCGCGCGCGATTGCCGGCTCGGCGTTCATTTGGCCGAAGACGAGATTCCGGTGCGGGACGCGGTGCGCGGGGCGTGTGAGCTGCTGGGGCTCGATCCACTGCACATCGCCAATGAGGGACAATTTCTGGCCGTTGTGGCGCCGCATTGCGCCGAGGCGGCACTCGATGCGCTACGGCGGAGCCCCGGTGGCGATGCGGCGAGGATCATCGGTGAGATTCAGGCAGAGCCGGCGGGAACGGTCCTTGTGACCACCGGCTACGGCGGCAGCCGGGTGATTGACATGTTGGTCGGTGATCCCCTGCCGCGAATATGCTAGGGAACAGGGGAATAGGGAACAGGTCGGGACCGCAGTGGGGAAGCAAAACGATATGCTGAAGGCGGCGGAGCGCCGGACAATTCGCGTTGAGGAACAATTGCTCGATCGGAACCGATTGTGCGAACACTTCTTTTCGCGCGAGGCGGAGCGATTGGCGTCCGCCTGCCGGGAAATGGCGGAACGCTTCCTCCGGGGAGGCCGCCTGCTTGCTTTTGGCCGCGGGCCTTATCAGACCGACGCTCAGCACGTTTCGGTAGAGTTTGTCCATCCGGTGATCGTGGGCAAGCGGGCCCTGCCCGCGCTCGACCTTTCGGCTTTCTTTCAAGACGGCCTGGAAGTCATCCTCCGCCCGGAGGATGTCGTGATGGGATTCGGTCCGCCCGCAGGCGATCCGGAGGTGAGGCACGCCCTCGAAGCGGGAAGAGCGCGCGGAGCGATGACGTTTGCTCTTCCGGGGCGCGAAGGCTCATACGCCGTCGAGGCCGCGACTGAAGATGCTTTTATTCACCAGGAAATCATCGAGATTCTCTACCATACGCTTTGGGAGACCGTTCACGTCTTCTTCGAGCACCGTGAGCTTGGCCATGAAGTGGGCGAGAGCGAGTTCCTCTACCCGTTTCTCGGCCGCCAGAAGCAGGAAACCGGCGGCGTGGTCGCGGAAGTTGCCAAATCGATCCGCATTAAGGTTGAAGACGACGCGAAGCTTCGCGCCCAGGTGGCGGCCGAGGAGACCGCGCAGATCAACAAAACCGTTCGGGCGATGCGGGAGCGCATCCGCGCAGGCGGCAAGCTCATCCTCTTCGGCAACGGGGGCTCGGCGACCGACGCAAACGATTGGGCGATCGATTGCGTCCTTCCTCCCGCAGGCTACCGTCCGATCCCGGCGATCTCGCTCTCGCTTGAGCCCGCGAATATTACGGCGATCGCGAACGACGTCGGAACTGATGTCGTCTTCCTCAGGCAACTGATCGCACAGGCTCGGCCTGAAGATGTGGCCGTAGGCATCTCGACGAGCGGCGGATCGCGCAATGTGATCGCGGCGCTCGAGGAGGCTCGGAAGCGCGGACTTCTCACCGTGGCGCTGCTCGGCTGCGGCGGCGGCGAAATTATGCGGAGAGGTCTGGCGGATTGGCCGCTAGTGGTCCATTCCGATTACATCCCTCGCATTCAGGAAGTGCAGGCGTCAATCTACCACACGATTTGTGCGGCTCTGGAGGTGGATGACCATGCCGCGGCTTGAACTCTATGGAAGCTCAACCTGCCCCTACACGCGAGATCTGCGCGACTGGCTGGAATGGAGGGGAGTGGAGTTCGCCGAGTACGACGTCGAGATGGATCGCGCCGCCCGCGCGCGCATACAAGCTCTCGTGCCGGGCACCCTCACCGTGCCCACGCTGGTGGAGGACGGCAGGGTGACACGGATCGGATGGCAAGGTCGTGGCTGCGTGATCGCCGGTGGCTGACGAAACCGGCGGGAATCGACGAGAACCGGCGATGCGCGCGATTTCCATTCATGTCCGCGGGATTGTGCAGGGGGTTGGATTTCGCCCTTTCGTCTATCGCTTGGCGCGGTCGCACCAGCTTTCCGGTTGGGTGCGGAACGGAGAATGCGGCGTCGAGATTCATCTCGAAGGACCTGAGACGGCTTTCGGCGGGTTCATCCAAGATCTGAAAACGCAGCCACCTCGTGCGGCCCGAATCTCGGCGGTTGACACCCGGCCGGCTGAATTCGCGGGATACCGCGAGTTCACCATCTGCGAGAGCGGGAGCCGGACGCGGCCGACGGTTCGCATCTCGCCGGATCTGCCCATCTGCGATGCCTGCCTCGACGAACTCGCGGATCCCACCAATTCGCGCTACGGCTATCCCTACATCAACTGCACGGACTGCGGCCCGCGGTACACAGTAATCGAGGCGCTGCCTTACGACCGCCTCCGCACCACGATGAAGCGCTGGCCGCTTGATGACTATTGCGCCGGTGAGTACCACGACCCGGCAAATCGCCGCTTCCATGCCCAGCCGGTGGCTTGCCCGGAATGCGGGCCGCACTACCATTTCTTAGCCGGCGGCGAGCGGGTGAGCGGCGACGATCACAGTATCCGGCGAGCTGTTGAGCTGCTTCGCTCCGGCGCGATCGTGGCGATTAAAGGAATCGGAGGCTACCACCTGGCGTGCGACGCGATGAAAGCCGAGGCGGTGCGCGCTTTGCGAGAGCGGAAATACCGCAAGGAGAAGCCATTCGCGTTGATGGCGCGAGACGTTGACGCGGCTCGCCGTCTCGGTTGTCTAACGGACGAAAGCGAAGCGCTCCTCACCTCGGACGCTCGCCCTATTGTTCTCGTCCCGGCCAAGGCGGAAATGCCGGACGTGGCTCCCGACAACGACGAGCTCGGCGTGATCTTGCCCTACGCTCCCCTTCATCACCTGATTTTTGCGGCGGGCGCTCCGGAAGCGCTTGTCATGACCAGCGCGAATCGCTCGAGCGAGCCGATCGCTTACGAAGATCAAGAGGCGCTCGAACGGCTCGCAGGAATCGCCGACGGCTTCCTCGTCGGCGAGCGCCCGATCGCGCGCCGCGTCGACGATTCGGTCGTGCGGGCGGGAGTGTGCGGACCCGCGATCCTGCGCCGGTCGCGTGGATACGCCCCTGGCGCGGCCGCGACTCTGCCGGCGGAGCGTCCGCTGCTCGCCGTGGGCGCGGACCTGAAGAACACCATTACCTTGGTGGTTGATGGCCAGGCATTCGTCAGCCAGCACATCGGCGACCTGGATCAGTACGAGTGTCTTCGCGCGTTTCAAGAGACGGTCGAGGATTTGATTTCGATGTATGAAGTTCGATGGGACGACGTGCTGGTGGCGCACGATCTTCATCCGCAGTATATCTCGACCGCGCGGGCGCTCGAACTTCCTGCCTCTGGAACGTGCGCTGTCCAACACCACCGCGCTCACCTCGCCTCGGTACTCGCCGAGCGTGGAGAATGGGAGAAGCACGTGTTGGGCATCAGCTTTGACGGGACGGGCTACGGCGACGATGGCACGATCTGGGGCGGCGAGATTTTTGCCGGTAGCGTATCCACGGGCTTTGAACGGCTGGCCCACTTGCGCACCGCGGACCTCGCGGGCGGCGACGCTGCGGCAAAGCACCCGGTCCAGGCGGCGGCAGGGTTTCTGGGGCAAGTCGATGAGGAATACGGGATGCCTGACCTCGCCGCCGCGCCGTTCGCGTTCCCGCCGCTCTATCGGCAGTCGCTCGAGCTGCTGCGCCGCGGCGTTCGTGTCTTTCGGACGACTTCTGCAGGGCGTCTCTTTGACGCGGCGGCGGCTCTGCTGGGATTTACGCGCAGCGTGACCTTCGAAGGTCAGGCCGCGGTGTGGCTTGAGCACCTCGCGCGTCGAGCGCCTTCGAACCAAGCCTACCCGTTTCCGCTGGTGGACGGTGAATTGGACTTCCGTCCGTTGCTGCTGGCGATGGTGAACGATCGATTGCGCGGGCGCGATCGGCGTGAGATCGCGCGGGCCTTCCATCGAGGTATTGCCGAGGGTCTTTACCACGCCGTCGAGAGCCTCGGTCGTACACGAAGGCTCGACACCGTGGTTCTTTCCGGCGGCGTGTTTCAAAACGAGCTGCTGCTCCAAGAGCTGAAATCTCTGTTTGATCGCGGGTCGTTCGAAATGTGGACGAACCACGTCGTCCCTCCGAACGACGGCGGGATCAGCCTGGGCCAAGCCGCTCTTGCTGCGCTCGATCCATCGACGGCGAACCGAATTGAGGAGGCCCGCGCCGCGACGATTACATCCGCGCGCTCGCTCTCGGCGAGGTCGGCGTAATCTCACGACTCTCACATGCACGAGCTCTCCATCGCGCTGAGCATTATCGAAATGGCAGAGGAAGAAGCGGAGCGCCGAGGTAACGCTCGGGTCGACGCCATCCACCTGAAGCTCGGCCCGCTTTCAGGCATTGTTCCCGAGGCGCTGCTTTCCGCATACGAGCTGGCGTGTGAGCGTACAAGGTTGGCTGGATCGAAGCTGATGATTGAGACGATCCCGGTCCTCGTGTATTGCCCCGCCTGCCAGGCACAGCGGGTACTGAAGTCAATCCAATCGTTTTGTTGTCCCGAGTGCGGGACTCTTACGCCCGACGTCAGGCAAGGCAGAGAGTTGGAAGTGGTGGCTCTGGAGCTGAGAGAATAGCATGGAACCGCGTCTCGTAGAAGTGAGGCGGAGCGCCCTGAGCCGCAATGACGTGGTGGCGCGCGCTCTTCGGGAACGTTTTCGCGACGCCGGAGTTTTTGTGGTCAGCATGGTTTCGAGCCCCGGGTCAGGCAAGACCGCCCTCCTCGAACGCACGCTCACGCTCCTGCGGGCGCGCTATCGGGTTGCCGCGTTGGTGGGCGACCTCGCCACCGAAAATGACGCCCGGCGCCTCGCGCGCAGCCAGGCCGCGGTGAAGCAAATCACCACAGGAACGCTGTGCCACCTCGAAGCGGCCATGATTCAGACGTCCCTCGACGGCTGGAAGCTGGACGAGCTCGATTTCTTGTTCATCGAGAACGTGGGCAATCTCGTTTGCCCGTCAGCGTATGACTTGGGCGAGAACCTCCGCCTCGTATTGCTCTCAGTAACCGAAGGAGAAGACAAGCCGCTCAAGTATCCCACCATATTTAACAGCGCCGACGCAGCCGTGATCACGAAGATCGATCTCGCGGCTGCGGTCGAATACGACTGGGCCGCGGTCGCCGCAAACGTTCAGTCGGTGCGGCCGGGAATGAAGTTGATCAAGCTGTCGGCGAAAACGGGCGAGGGAATGAGCGAGTGGCTGAACCTCTTGGCCTCCTATCGCGATTCGCGTCCTGCGCGCGCTTAGTTGCTGCAGCGGCGATCGGAGCCAGCCGGACGCAGGGAGGGGATCGCCGACCCCTATGATCTCTCGCACCGGAGAACATCGTTCACTGCTACAGGCGCTGCCAGTCGATTCTCTTTAGCAGCTTGCTGAAAAAACGATTCTGAGCACTGTCATTCCGAGCAACGCGAGGATCGTCGCCTGCGGCTCCTCGGAATGACAGATCCCGGGTGTTTTTCAGCAACCTGTTTGATTAGAGCAGCTTCTCAGGCGTCGGCGTACTGCGATTCGGCTGGCGGTCTATAGCTCAGCGAGAGGTGCGGCGTCTCCAGCCGCTGGTTGAGGCGGCGCTTCGATTCCAGGCAAGCCTCGAGCAGCCCCGAAGTGAGCAAGGTGCGCTCGACCGGATATGGCACGCTGCGAGTGATGAACATCTGCGCGATCTTCGCCGCCAGGCAAGCCGTGTCGGTGACGTTGGGTGTGGGCGGAAGAAAGAACTGAGTTGAAACCAGCCCATGGCCCGCCACGCGCGCCGAGATGTTGAAGTCCATCACGGCGCCGTTGAGCATGAGCAGCGTGGCGCGCGTGCCATCGGCATATTCAATGCAATAGGCGGCCGGGTTCTTTACCAACTGCGGCAAAACGCCGGAGCCCACGAGATCCTGGGTGCGTCCATCAAGCAAGGTGAGGCCGAGCGGAGTATCACTGCGGGAGAGAGCGGAGCTGAGCAGTTCCTTGGACCAGCGTCCCGCGCGACCAGCCGCCCACACGTCGTCGCCCTCGAGCAACTGTACCGCTTTCACTCCGGTTTCGCCGCCACTGCGCCGCTCGATCATGCACTGCATGGCTTCGAGCGCGTCGAAATCCATACCATCGAACGCGCCGACACCCACCATCACGACCTCATCGACGCGCGCTCCCATTGGGATATCGACGTCCGGCAGTCGCCAGGTGACGGGAAGCGAGGATCCGGCCAGCAGCGGGAAGCCGAGCCGCTTGGCCGTGGCCACCATCTGCCGGGCCTCCGTGAAGCTGAAGGAGAGCTGCTTGTGGTTGAAGTAAGGAACCGCCCGCCGCTCTTCCTCGAAAACCTGTACGCATTGCTCGAAAAAATCGTAGCAGGGCAGCAGAATCTGCCCCTTGTCGTTCTTCGGATAGTCGCCCTGTTCGACCACCGTCAGCACGGCGTCAACGGCGAGCCGATCGCCGCCGCAGCGCAGCGCCTCCGGAATGCTGCGACAGAGGCGAAACCCGAACTGCCGCGAGCGCTCCACGCTCAGATCGCTGGTTGGCCCGAGTGTTTCCGGCGCTTCTGCGGTGAGTCCCCGCCGCCCGAAACGCGGTGTCACACTTTGAGCCAACGGCGGATGCGGCTCGCCTATTTCGGTGTGCTCGTGCGGCGCGGCGGGCTGGTTAGACGGAGCGGGTTGGGCGGGCTGAGCGGGCGACGTTCCCGTTGACCGCCGCGCCGCAGCCGCCCGGGAGCGCTCGAGCGTCTGCGCGAATTCCATCGGGCCGCCGAACTTTGGCGCGAGCGCATCCACATAAAGAGAGACCACCTGCACGTTGGGGATGTGCCAGTCTCCCTCGAAAGGGTAGCCCATCAAAAAGCGGTCCGCGATAGATTGCAGGTTCGATCCGACGTGGTAGACGCTGCCGAGAATTGCCAGGCGAACCGGAGGCTCGGCCGCGCTCGCGGGCGCTTGGCCGGTCCCCGAAGCAAGGAGCGGGCGCGGTGCGAACAGTGCGGGGAACAGCACCGAATAACCCAGGAAACGGCGGCGGGTGAGCATTAGCTTCTCCAAAACGTGGATTCAGGACTCGGTTTGTAACTCACCGCCAACTGCGGCGTGGCGATGCGCCGCAAGCCTTGGAAGATACTATCGACGCCGGCGATCACCAGGCCCGAAGTCAGCAGCGTCCGCGCGATCGGATACTGCGCCTTCCCCGTGAGGAACATCAACTCGGCGTTGTGCACCAGCGGACTGAAGAAGCTGGCCAGGGTAGTTCGGCCGTCGGGCATCGGCAGATACATCTGTGCAGAGAAGGGCTTCGACTGGCCATCAATCGTGGCCGCGAAAGTGAAGTCGCGCACAAGTCCGTTCATCAGAAGTATCGTCGAGCGCAGGCCGTCACGGTGCTGATAATGATAGGCGGTTGGATGGGGCACCAACTCCCGCATCTGTTCGACTGTGGGAAACACGTCGGTGAAAAGCGAACTCGCGGGCATGAGAGTAGAGCTCCGGCTCAGCGCCGCCTTCACCAGCCCGTGCGACCACACGCCCTTCTTATAGGCCTGCCAGAAGCTTTCGCCCTGATAGGCCTGCAGCCACTCGACACCGGTTTCGCCGCCCTTGCGACGCTCGACCATGCACTGGACGGTCTCGAGCGCGTGGAAATCGTAGCTGTCCACGCCGCCGTAGCCGATGCAAAGAGCCTCGCGAACTGTGGCTCCAGTGGGAAACTCAACCGATGGAATTCTCCAGGTCACGGCAAGGCTTGAGCCGCCTTGAAGGGGAAAGCCCATCTCGCTCGCGGTATCAAACATCTGCTTCGATTGCGGCCAGCTCCATGAGGAGAGTTGCTTATCGTTGAAATACGGCGCCACGCGCTGGCTCGATCGGAACACATCCACGATCCCCTCGAAGAAACGAAAGTGCGGCTGCATCGCCTGGCCTTTTTCGGTGCGCGGATATGTGCCGTGCTCACCCACTGCGATGACGCCGTCCACCGCCAGCTTACTGGTGCCGAGTGTCAAGGCGTCGGCGATAGTGGGGTAGACCTTCAACCCAGGATGGCGGTCGATCAGCTCCTGGGTCAGGTCGCCTTCGCCGCGCTGATCCACGTACAGCGCCACCAAATCCATCTGGGGGTGATGGTACGCGCCGTTCCAACCGTAGCCGTCAAGAAAGCGGCCTACGATGTGCTGCGGGTGAGAGTACAAACGGATTGCGGTTACCACGGCCGCGAGCTTGGGGCGCCGGGCGGTGGGGACCTTGTTTTGAGCCATAAAGTCCTGTTGGGATCAGATTGGGGTAGGCGCTACCGTCTTAATAAGTGGCGTACACATCGCGCCCTTTGCGATGTGTACGGCCCATGAAAACAGCACACGCGGCAAGGAGCGGCCGCGAGTGCGCCACCCAGGTTTTTGTATGCTCGATTTAACGGACGCTACACCAGGCTACCTAGAACGTCAGCCGGCCCATGACCTGGATCACGCGCGTCGGGTTGGCTCCGGCCAACGAGGTAATGTTTCCGAAGGTGGAAGAGCCAAATGTAGCACCGGGCTGGCCGAAGCTCGGGTGATTGAAGACATTGAAAGCCTCACCGCGTAGCTGGAAGGTGAAGCGCTCGCCGAACCGGAAATTCTTGTCGAGCGCGAAGTCCAGATCCCATAATCCCGGACCGTACAGCATATCGCGCGCCATATCGCCGTACGTTCCCGCCGCCGGTTGCGCGAACGCTGCCGAGGCGTTGGTGATGCAAGCTACGAGCCGCGCGCCGCATTGGTTAATCGGTGTGCCGATGAGATCAGGCCGCTCGACACCCGTGCGGCTGGTGTGCGCGGGGTCGCCGGAGACGACGACGTTAAACGGAGTGCCCGACTGGATGGTGAGAATGTTATCCACGTTCCAGCCCGCTGCCAGCGTCCGCACCAGGCCTTTGGAGCCGCTGAAGAACGGGACCTGATAGACGACGCTGGCGACGAATCGCTGGGGAACGCTCAGCGTGGAGTTGCCGTAGTCGAGCGCCCAGTTGTAGGGGTCCATCGGGGCGCCGCCGTCGTTCGAATCCTGGCTGATGTCGAGATCGTGCGACCAGGTATAGGAAACACTCAGGGTCAAGCCGTTGTGGACCCGCTGTGTCAAAACGGCGTTGAGCGCGTCGTAGTTCGACCACGCCTCGTCGTCAAGATCACGAATCGTGCCGAAGAATTGGTTGGGGCGGTCCGCTGCCACGAACGGCGCGGGGCCTGGCTGCGGCTCGTTGCTGTACCAACTCGTATCGAGGTGATACGTATGGCTGCCGATGTATTGAACGTCGAGTCCGGCATTCGACCAAAGCGCTCGTTCCACGTCCAGGCTCCACTGATTCATCGCGGCCGGCGGCATGTAGGGGTTGAGGGTCACCGCAGTGACCGTGTTCGCGGCGGGCTTAGCGGCGGAGCCGCCTCCCGACGGATTCGCGAAGCTAAGCTCCGCGCTCGGAGAACTATTGAAGATCGCGGCTGACGACATCGGCGGATTCGTATCGAGCAGCGTATAGCTGTTGGTCTGGTTGGGGTTGTAGAAAATGCCAAAGCCGCCGCGCACCACCCACGCATTCGTGACGCGATAGGCAAAACCCACACGCGGCCCCCAGCCCCGGCGCCACGGTTTCGTCAGCGGGAAGTTCGGAGCGGGAATACTCGTGGGGATCAGCGCCGTTTGCGTGGCGTTGAGAATGGTCGCATAACCGGTGGGGCTCACCGGGACAGTGTCGAGCTCATACCGCAGGCCCAAGTTCAGAGTAAGTTTCGACGAGGCGTTCCACTTGTCTTCGAAGTAAAAGCCGTCGCGCCACTGTTTCCCGGAGCCATTCACTTCGGGCGCTGGGGTATTCACTACTTGCGGCAACCCGAGCATGAAGTCGGCTGGCGCCCCGGCCGCGGTCCCCGGTGAGCTGATCGCGCCCGTGAACGAGAACAAACCCTGGGGATCGTTCACCGCCCGTCGCGTCGTAAGGAAGCGATCGAGGTCGACGCCCGCGACCATGCTGTGCGTGCCGTGATAAATGCTCAGGGCGTCCGAGCTCTCCCAGGCGGTGTCGCCCTGAAACCAGTTGGTGCCGCCGTTGCCAGCGCCCGTGTAGCCGGAAATGGAGAGGGCGGGGATGCCGGGGTTGGCGGCACTGTAGGCGAACGCGCCATTCCCGCCGATGGCGCCGTCCAGAGCCTGAGCGACGCTGTCGGTGCTCGGCACTTCGTAGTAGGCGCTGGCAAACGTGGTGTCAAACCGATTGCGCCCGATGTGAAAATCATTGATCAGCTTGGGCGAAATAATCTGCGTGTAATCCACCACGACGTTGCTTTGCGTGTTCGGGCTGTACGTGGCGTCGTTCGGGAACGCGGCGCCGATGAAGGGCGAGCCCGACTGGTACCCGTAGCGGAAGTAAAGGCGAGTATTGTTGCTGACGTTCTCGTCGATGCGCGTGAGGTACTGATCAAAGTTGCTTCTCGAGAGGATCGGCTCGACGAAATTGTTCGTCAGGGCAAAACCGCTGGCAGTGGCGGCGCTCGGTACGTTGGGCGTCGGAATCACTTTCAGGAACTGCTGGGCGGCCGGCGAAACACAAGCCGGGGCGATGATGTTGCCGGAGACGCAAGCGGGATTGTACGAATCCGTAAGATTCGTCTTCGGCAAGAGCTCCGTGAAGTTGCCTTGGCGCATCAGCGGCGTCAGCACGGTGTAGGTTTGCGTGGGCGTCTGGTTGCTTCGCAGGCCCTGATAGTCGAACATGAAGAAGGTCTTGTCCTTGCCGTTGTACAGGCGGGGAATGACCACGGGTCCGCCGATCTCGGCGTTGTACTGGTTGAAGTGGTAGGGCTCCTTAGCGATGGGAACGGCGGCAAAATCAAATGTGTTTGCGTCAAGCGCGGTGTTGCCGAAAGCTTCGGAGAAGCTGCCGTGGAGCTGGTTGGTGCCGCCCCGGGTCACCGCATTGATGTGCACTCCCAGGTAGTTTCCGTACTGCGCCGAGTAGGTTCCGGTCAGGACGTTGACCTCCTGCACCGCGGCGGGATCGGGGCGGAAATTGACCGTCATATAAAGCGCGTTCATCAGCGTGACGCCATCTAGCGTGACGTCGTTTTGGATCTGGCGCGTGCCGGCGCCTTGGAACCGCTCGCCCGGAGGATTGCCCTGCGCGTTGTCGGCATTAAGCATGACGCTCGAGTTGGTCGTCGCGAGCTTCAGCGGATCTTCACCGTTCACCGGCAACTGCGCGATGCTCGTCGCCGCTATCGTCTGGCCGATCGTAGCGTCATCGGTGGCGATCGGCGCCGGGGCGCTTGAGACCGTGACGGAGGTCGCGACCGAGCCCACGCGCAGGGTAAAGTCGGTGCGAACGGTCTGGTTATTGTTCACGACCACGTTCGTATGCACCGCCGTTTCGAAACCCTGCGCGGTTACGGTAATCCGGTAAGTGCCGACGGGGATGTAAAGAACGTTGTAAATTCCGTCACGATTAGTGACCGTGTTGTAGGCAATCTGAGTCGCCGTATTGACCGCCCTGACGTGCGCTCCGGAAACGATGGCGCCGGACGTGTCGCTGACCGTGCCCGTCAGGCTGGTCGAAGAAGCGAGCTGAGCGCGCGCCGGTGGAGCCACGCCTGCGAGCAGTGCAAGCAGAAGAGCGGGCGCTAGAATTTTGACACTGAAAATCCGTTCGATCACTTTCATCGTCGTACTCCTTAGGGCGCTCCATTACCGGCCTGAGGCCCGACCGGAGGATTGGTTTTGCACCGGATATGCGTCCCCGGGATTCGCAAGTGGCTGGGCACTAGGATGATCCGGGAAGGGCGACTTATATCGAAGCGCCAAGTCAGGCGGGTGCGGCACGCCGCGGGGATTGTTCCCCTGATTCCCGGGTACTTGCAACCAGGGCTGGACGGGGAACGGAGGAGCGAGACTTTCGTAGTTCGTGATATGGCGGGGGAAGCTATCGGCCATAGACGCGCAGCGGCGGCGGCCGTTGAACACGCGAGCCGTGGCGGGGCAGTGGCCGAAGTATTGCGGCTGCGCGTGTTGCCAATTCACCATGCTGAGGCCCGAGGGATCGTACAGGATGGCGCCGTCGCGCACCGTGAGAACGTCGGTGAGCTTCGAGTCGCCGCACATCCGCGCGTAGCCGTCGTCATGGTAGCAGAATCTCCCGTGCTGAAGCTGCAGAACGGCAATGTCGGCGTCGGCGCCGGGGCTGAGCGTGCCGAGCTCCGGATGATGAATCTCCCGCGCCGGGTCGACCGTAGTTTGCCGAATCACGTCATCCAGCGTCTCGCCCATCACCAGGAAACGCGACATGATGCTGGTGAGCGTGATCTCCGGCACATTGCCGAGATGCAGGTCCGTAGAGATCGAGTCCGGCAGGAAACCCTGCTGAACCGCCGGAGCCGCGTTGCGCCACCAAAAGCTCGCCGAGCCGTAGCCGACGTCGAAGATCACCCCGCGGGACCGGGCTTGCCACATGATGGGGTTGACCTTTCCGCTCGGCAGAATGATCGGGAACTGCTGGGCGAAGACATGGGTGTGAATGTCGCCCGGACGCAGCCGCTTGGTGATGATGTCGGCGTAGGAGCGGCCCGGCACCGGTGACGTGTCCACCATGATCGGGCGATGCGTGAGGTTGCCGCACGCGATCGCGTTGTCGATGCCGGCCCACGGCGTGGGCGGGCTGTTCAAGTTGAACCCGGTTCCATAGTGCGCGGTTTTGATCCCTACGATCAGGTTCGGAAACTCATTGATGATTTGCGCGCAGCGGGCGGGGCTCATGTTGTCTGGATCCTGCTCGAGGCCGCTGAACATGCCATTTTCGACGATATTCAGCCACGAGAGGACGCGCACCTGGGAGTGGTCGGTGACTTTCATCATTTCCTGAATGAAGTCGTTGGCCCCGGAAGTGCCGGCATCAACCATGGTGGTGACGCCGGCGCGGAGCGGAATGTCGGTCATGATTCCCTCCGGCACCTCGCGGTGCCGGGAGGACGGTGTGAACCAATCGAGCGGCGTGCCGCCGTTCGAAACGTGCACGTGAATGTCAATGAGGCCGGGCGTCACGTAATACCCGCTGACATTCACCACCTTGCCGGCGTCGCTCGCGGGAATATCCTTCGCCACCGCCGCGATCCTGTGATTTGCGACCGCAACGTCCATGATTCCGTCAATGTGGTCGGCGAGATCAATAACGTGACCGCCCTTCAAAATGAGGTCATAACTGGGACCTTGCGCCGCGGCCGCGATGCCCCAACAGCAGATCGCGACGCTTGCCAGGACTACACCGCGCGCAACGCTCTTCGATCCAATCATTCCGTTCTCCTATTGGCGTAGCGGCGCTCGCGCAACGCCGGAAATCCGGCGGCGTGCGGGGCTACGGTAATGGCCGGGGCTTCATTGCGTGGCGGTCAGTGATCGTGCCGCAGATTTTGGGCTTCTGCACTGTTCAGGCAGCACCGGCAGTGAGGCCGTCGTGCTGTATAGCATGGCATCGCCGACGCTGTCAACCAAGATCAGGCTGGCTGTTGTTAGCACATGATGTGTCCGGTTCAATTAGCAAGTGAAATGTCCGCTATTGGCGTGACTCGCGGTTCGTCCTGACCGCAGGGAAGCGGACCGCGGCGATTATTTTTGAGAAGCAAAAGCCCACTGGCAGAAAAGCTCTGCCCTGACGACTGTTTGCTGCCCCGGGGAAAGCCGCGGGGCTAAAAGACAACTCCCCGCTACCTAGGTTTATGTTGTTGTCTTGGCAAGAGAGCCGCGCGTTCGGCGTGCTCACACGGGTCTCTCCGCGGGATGAGAAGCCGGCGAGGGCGCCCGGCGGAGGAACCGGGCGAGATGGCCGAAGAACAGGTAGACCACGGGCGTTGTGTAAAGCGTGAGGGTCTGGCTCAGGATCAGGCCGCCGACGATGGTGAGGCCCAGGGGCTTGCGGAATTCCGAGCCCATGCCGGAATAGAGGGCGAGCGGCAGGGCGCCGAACATGGCGGCGAGCGTCGTCATCATGATGGGCCGGAAGCGCAGCATACACGCCTCGTAAATGGCGTCGCGGGGGCTTTTCGCTTCTTCCCGCTCCGCCACCAGCGCGAAGTCGATCATCATGATCGCGTTCTTCTCGACAATTCCGATGAGCAAGATGATTCCCACCATCGCGATGACGCTCAGCTCGGTGTGGAACAGCAACAGAGCCAGGATCGCTCCGACTCCGGCGGAGGGAATCGTGGAAAGGATTGTGAGGGGATGGATGTAGCTTTCGTACAAAATCCCGAGCACGATATAGACGGTGATCAACGCCACCAGAATGAGCACCGGCTCGTTTCGAAGCGAGAGCTGGAAGGCTTGTGCCGTGCCCTGGAAGCTTGCGTGAACGGAGGCGGGCATTCCGATCTGGCTCTCCGTCGCTTCGATCGCGTTCACGGCATCCCCGAGCGACACGCCGGGAGCGAGATTGAACGAAAACGTCACGGCGGGAAACTGGCCCTGATGGTTCACCGCGAGCGTGGTAGTGGAGTCGGTGAAGCGGGCGAAGGAGCTCAAGGGAACTTCCGCGCCGCTCGCCGAACGGACGAAGATCATGTCGAGCGCATTGGGGTTTTGCTGGTACTTCGGGTCAACCTCCATCACCACATGATACTGGTTGATGGGCGTGTAGACCGTCGAAACCTGGCGCTGGCCGAACGCGTCGTAGAGCGTGTTATCGATCATCTGCGGGGTAATACCGAGGCGGCTCGCGGCATCGCGATCGATGGCGAGTGACGTCTCGAGCCCGTGGTTCTGCTGGTCGGTCGCGACGTCGCGCAGCTCGGGCATCGCCTGCAGGCGTGACTGCAGGCGCGGCGCCCAATGGTTCAGCTCAGCGAGGTCCTGATCTTCGAGCGTGTATTGGTACTCCGAGCTCGAGGAGCGCCCGCCCACGCGAATGTCCTGCTCGGCCTGGAGGAAGAGCGTCGCGCCGGCGATGCGAGCGGCTTGGGGCCGGATGCGGGAGATAATCTGGTCGGCGCTGACGTTGCGCTGGCTGAGCGGCTTCAGCGCAATAAACATACGCCCTGTATTGACGCTGCTTCCTCCCGGCCCGCCCCCGCCCATGAAGCTCTCGACCGCCTGAACTCCCGGGTCCGCCATGACAATGTGGACAAACTCGTTTTGCTTCTTTTCAAGAGACCGGAACGAGATGTTCTGCGACGCCTGCACCGAGCCACGGATTCGCCCCATGTCCTGCTGCGGGAAAAACCCTTTCGGGACGGCGACGAACAGATAGACGTTCAGTGCGACGGTCATCGCGAGAATCACCAGCACGAGCGCCTGGTTATCGAGAACCCAGCGCAGGCTGAGGCGGTAGAAGGACAGCATCCCTTCAAACCCGCGCTCGAGGCCGCGGTAAAGCAGCCCGTGCCGCCTTCCGCGCTGCGAGTGGAGGAACTGCGCGCACAGGGTGGGCGTGAGAGTCAGAGAAATCAGCAGCGAGAGCAGCACCGCAACGCTTAGCGTGACCGCGAACTCGCGGAACAGTCGGCCCACGATGCCTCCCATCAGCAGAATGGGAAGAAACACCGCGATCAGCGACGTGCTCATCGAAATCACAGTAAAGCTGATCTCCCGCGCGCCGATCAGCGAGGCGCGGAACACGCCCATACCGCTCTCAATGTAGCGCGTGATATTTTCAATCACCACGATTGCGTCATCCACCACGAAGCCGGTTGAAATTGTCAGCGCCATCAGCGAGAGGTTGTCTACGCTGTACCCGAGGAGATACATGACGCCGAAAGTTCCGATCAGCGACAGCGGAACCGCGATGCTCGGAATAAACGTAGACCACGCATCGCGCAGAAAAAGGAAAACCACCATCACCACGAGCATCACGGAGATGAACAGCGTGACCTCGACGTCGTGAACCGAGGCGCGAATGGTTTGGGTACGGTCGAGCGTCACCTCCATATCGATGGCGGGAGAGATGGAAGCCTTGAGCTGCGGGATGATCGCCGAGACGTTGTCCACGGTCTGAATAATATTGGCGCCCGGCTGCCGGAAGAGAACCAGCAGAATGGCGCGCTTGCCGTTGGCCGAGCCGCCCGTGTGGATGTCTTCGACTGAATCGATGACGTTCGCGACGTCGCTCAGCCGCACCGCCGCGCCATTGCGGTATCCGACGATGAGCGGCTCATACTGCTTCGCCTTGAGGAGCTGGTCGTTGGCGGCAAGGACGTAGGAGTTTCGAGCTCCGCTGAGGCCGCCCTTCGGCCGGAAGACGTTCACCGCCGCGAGCGCGGCGCGCAATGATTCGAGCCCGAGGCCGAAGTGATCGAGGAGGCGGGGATTCGCTTCAACTCGGACGGCGGGGCGTGAGCTGCCACCCACAAATACTTGGCCGATGCCCTCTGCCTGGGAGATTCGCTGCGCCAGAACCGAATCCGCCGTGTCGTAAAGCTCGCCAAGCGGCAGGCGGTCGGAGGTGAGCGCGAGGATCATAATCGGGGCGTCGGCCGGATTGATCTTGCGATAATTCGGATTCTGCGGCAGATTCGACGGTAAATTGCCGCGCGCCGCGTTGATCGCCGCTTGCACGTCGCGCGCCGCCGCATCGATGTTCCGGCTGAGATCGAATTGCAGAACGATCGAGGTGCTGCCGAGGGAGCTGGTCGAGGTCATCTGCGTTAGGCCGGAAATGTGCCCGAATTGGCGCTCGAGCGGCGTGGCAACGGCGGATGCCATTGTCTCGGGGCTCGCGCCCGGCAGTGATGCCGATACGGAAATCGTGGGGAAGTCGATCTGAGGGATGGGCGCGACGGGGAGCAGCCGATAGCCCGCGATGCCGCCGAGCAGTAGGGCGCAGGCGAGCAGCGAGGTGCCGATGGGACGCCGGATGAATGTGTTCGAGATGTTCACGACGTGACCAACGTAGCGCCGCCCTTGAGGGCGGTAGATGCCGGGCTAAAGCCAGGCGCTACACGGTGGTGGCGATCGTCAGCGGCCGGCTAATCTAAATTGGTTCCTCGGCCGCTGAAACCGGGGAGCCGCCCGCCCGCAGGCGCCGCACGCGCCACGCGATGCGGTCAAAGAACAGGTACACCACCGGGGTGGTGAAGAGAGTCAAAGCCTGGCTCAGGATCAGTCCGCCGACGATAGTGATGCCCAGGGGACGGCGGAGCTCGGCTCCGGTGCCTGTGGCTAGCGCGAGGGGTAATCCGCCGAGCATCGCTGCCATGGTGGTCATCAAAATCGGCCGGAAACGGAGCAGACACGCCTCATAGATCGCGTCAATGGGCGACTTGTGTTCCTCGCGCTCGGCCTGCAGCGCGAAGTCAATCATCATGATGGCGTTCTTCTGCACGATTCCGATCAGAAGAATGATGCCAATCAATGCGATCACGGAGAACTCGGTGTGGAACAACAACAGCGCCAGAAGCGCGCCGACTCCGGCCGAGGGAAGCGTCGAGAGGATGGTGAGCGGGTGAATGTAGCTCTCGTAGAGAACTCCGAGCACGATGTAGACGGTCACCAGCGCCGCCAGAATCAGCAGGGGCTCGTTGGCGAGGGAGGCGAGGAACGCCGCCGCCGTCCCTTGGAAGCTCGCGATGATCGAAGCGGGCATTCCTATTTCCTGCTGGGCGTGGTTGATGGCATCGACGGCCTGGCTCAACGAAGCGCCGGGAGCGAGATTGAACGAGAGGGTAACGGAAGCGAACTGGCCTTGATGATTGACGGCAAGTGAAGTGGTGGAGGGCTCGAAGTGAGCGAGCGTGCTGAGCGGCACCTCAGCGCCGCTGCTCGATGCGACGTAAATATCCTTCAGGGCATCGGGGTTCTGCCGGAACGGCGGCGCGACCTCAAGCACCACGTGATACTGGTTGAGCTGCGTGAAAATCGTGGAGACCTGGCGCTGGCCGAATGCGTCGTACAAAGTGGCGTCTATGGCCGCCGGAGTGATGCCGAGCCGGCTCGCCATGTCGCGGTCGATCACCAGCGTTTCTTGCAAGCCGTGATTGAGCTGATCCGATGCCACGTCGCGAAGCGCCGGCAGTGTTTCGAGTTTGGCCATGAGCCGCGGCGCCCAGGCGTTGAGTTCGGCCGGATCGGCGTCGGCGAGGCTGTACTGAAATTCGGTGCGGCTGACGCGGTCGTTGATCGTGAGGTCCTGCACGGGCTGCATGTAGAGCCTAATGCCCTGAACGGCGGCGAGCTTCGGTTCGAGGCGCGCGATGATCTCGGATTCAGTGGCGCGGCGCTGGCTGACGGGCTTGAGCGTGATCTGAATGCGGCCGCTGTTCATCGTCATGTTGGTGCCGTCCACTCCAATGAACGACGCCACGCTCTTCACCGCGGGATCCTGAAGAATCACGTCGACCAGCCGCTGTTGCCTCGCCGCCATCGCCGGAAACGAAATCGTCTCAGCCGCCTCTGACGTACCCTGAATCACGCCCGTATCTTCGATGGGAAAGAAGCCCTTCGGTATGACCACATACAGATAGATCGTCGCGGCGAGCGTGCCAAACGTGAGCAGCAGAATCGCGGTCTGATGGCGCAGGACCCAGCGCAGGCAATCGCCGTAATACGCAATCACGCGATTAAAGACTCGCTCGGAATGCCGGTAAAACCGCCCCTGCTCGGATTCGGGCACGTGCCGGAGAAGCCGCGCGGACATCATCGGCGTGAGCGTGAGCGAGACGACGGCGGAAATGATGATCGTAACGGCGAGCGTGATCGCGAACTCGCGGAACAACCGGCCCACCACGTCTCCCATAAAAAGCAGCGGGATCAGCACAGCGATCAAGGACACGGTGAGCGAGAGAATGGTGAAGCCAATCTGCTTGGACCCCTTCAGCGCGGCTTCCAGCGGCGAGTCGCCGTACTCGATAAAGCGGGAGATGTTTTCGATCATGACGATGGCGTCATCCACCACAAAGCCGGTGGAGATGGTCAACGCCATGAGCGAAAGGTTATCGAGACTGAAGCCAAGCAGGTACATCACGCCGAACGTCCCGACCAGCGACAGAGGGACGGCGATGCTCGGGATGATGGTGCCGGCGAGGGTGCGAAGAAAGAGAAAAATCACCAGGATCACCAGGCACACCGTCAGCACTAGCTCGAATTTCACGTCGTTGACGGAAGCGCGGATCGTATTGGTGCGGTCGGTGAGTTCGCGGACTACGACGGACGTGGGAAGCGCCGCTTCCAGCCGAGGCAAAACCTGCTTTACCTGGTCCACCACGCTGATGATGTTGAATCCGGGCTGGCGCTGGATGTTCATGATCACCGCAGGCGTCTTGCCCATCCATGCGGCTTCCTGCGTGTTTTCCGCGCCGTTGACCGTGCGGGCGACGTCGGTGAGCCTCACCGGAGAACCGTTCTTGTAGGAGAGAATGATCGGATTGTAATCGGGTGCCTTGATCAACTGATCGTTGTCTGCGATGGTGTACGACAACTGCGGCCCTTCGAGCGTGCCCTTAGCCTGATCGACGTTCGCCGCTTCGAGCGCGGTCCGCACCTGCTCGAGCCCCAAGCCGTAACTCGCAAGCACCTCGGGATTCACCTGCACTCGCACGGCGGGACGCTGGCCGCCGCTGATGCTCACGAGCCCGACGCCCAGCACCTGCGAGATTTTCTGCGCGAGATCGCTGTCCGCCAGGTCCTCAACCTGGTACAGCGGAAGAGCGCTCGAGCTCAGCCCAAGCGTCAGGATGGGAGCGTCTGCGGGGTTCACCTTGCTGTAAATGGGAGGATTCGGCAAGTCGGGCGGCAGATAGGTGCCCGCGGCGTTGATCGCCGCCTGGACCTCCTGCTCCGCCACGTTGATGTCCTGATCGAGAGTGAACTCGAGTGTAATCTCGGAGGCGCCGAATGAGCTGGTCGACGTCATTTCCTTCAGTCCCGGAACTTCGCCGAATTGCCGCTCGAGCGGCGCCGTGACGAGCGCGGTCATTACACTGGGACTCGCGCCCGGATAGAACGTGATGACCCGAATCGTCGGATACTGAACCTCGGGAAGCGCGGAAACGGAGAGCTGCGTGTAGGCGACGATTCCGGCAAGGAGAATCGCCGCCATGAGCAGGGCGGTCGCGACCGGCCTGAGAATAAAAATCCGGGAGGGGTTCATGCCGGGGGGGCTCCGGCTCGGCGGGAGGTCTGGGCGCTAACGTGGCTGCCATTGCGCAGCTTGTCCTGGCCATCGGTTACAACCGTCTCGCCGGCCCTAAGTCCGGAGGAGATGACCACCGAATCGCCTTGGGTGAGAGCGATCCGCACCGGCTGCAGACTCACGGTGCGGTCGGGGCGAACCACAAAGACGTAATCCCCCTGCGTCCCGCTTTCGAGCGCGGCGGTGGGTACGACAACGGCGTTGCGCAGAACCTGCGTCTGGATACGAACATTCACGAACTCGTTGGGAAAGAGCAGCTCGTTCTCATTCGCGAAGACCGCTTTGAGCCGCAGCGTGCCGGTGGTCTCATCGATGAGGTTATCGGTGGCGAGAAGCTTGCCGCCGGCGATTTTGTGCTGGTCAGCCCGGCCGTAAGCGTCCACGCGAAACGTCTGCCCGCGGCGAAGACCCTGAAGAATCGGCGTGAGCTGTTCTTCAGGAAGCGTAAAGATGACGGCGATGGGCCGCAACTGGGTGATCACGAGCAGGCCGGTGTTGCTGGCCGCGTGAATGATATTTCCCGGATCGACTAGCCGCAGGCCCACCCTGCCGGAAATGGGAGCGGTGATGCGGCAATAAGTGAGGTTCAACTGCGCATTGGCGATTTGTGCCTTGTCGGCCGCGATCGCCCCTTGAAGCTGACCCACGAGAGAGGTCTGTGTGTCATACTGCTGGCGCGGAATCACGCCCGCTCCTACGAGAGCCTTGTCGCGGCCTTCGTTGAGTTGCGCGTCGTGAAGCTGCGCTTCATCCCGGGCGAGCTGGCCTTGCGCCTGATCCAATTGCACCTGGTAAGGCCGGGAATCGATCTCAACCAGGAGCTGTCCCGCGTTCACGTGCTGCCCCTCGCGGAAATACACGTTCATCACTTGGCCGTCAACGCGGCTCTGAATCGTGTCGGTGTTGTAAGCGGTGACGGTGCCGAGGCCGGTGAGATACACCGGAAGATCCCGCTGCGCGACTCGTCCGACGGTAACCGGGACCGGCCTGAGCGCGACCGCGCGCGCCTGAGCAGCGAGGGCAAGCTGCTGCTGCTTCGTGCGATGGCTCGCCGCCCGCCAGGCGAGCACGGCGATAATCGCGAAAACGCCAACCAGCAGCCACGGGATCCACTTCCGGTGCGGCCGCTGCGGGCGCCCTCTCTCTTCTTCCGAAATGTGGGGCAAAACCTCCGGTTTTTCCATTTCCAACCTGCCTGACGTTTTCCCCGGCGCTCATGAAGGACCGGCGTGGCCCTGCGAATTGGCCCGGCGTTTTTGGACCTGCCTCGGAACCCTCGGGGTCCGTGGCGCATACATGGCCGCTCTTTACCATGTGTGCGGTTTTCAAGGGTCGCGCACCCCCGAACACCAGGATGCATTCGCCACCCGTTGAAATCGGCCGCAAAGTGACACAATCCGCCGCTAGCAGGGACGAAAGAAAACGACCGCCGGTTACAGGAAAAAACCGCGCACCGGATCACGAGCTCGCCCGCGCGGAAATGAGGTGCGTGTAGAGCTCGCCGAGCTTCTCCACCATCTGCGCGGCGGGAGTGAGATTTCGTTTGTTGATGTGCTCGACGTTGAGGCCGATCAGCGGCGGATCGGGGGGAAGGTTATCGAACACGTCCATGAGGATGCGGCGGCACAAGTCGAGCGACCGGTCCAAACAGCTCTGACCGCGGCCGTGCGAAGGCGCGTCGCCGCCGTCCGCGCTGCTGCCCGAGAGGAGATAGCGATCCAGATCGGCCGGAATGTCGGCCCCGAGCCAGCGGAGGAATTTGAGGTCGCGCGGGTCGCTGACCGGGGCGAAACTCAGAAAGATGCGCGCTTCGACCCCGTTGAGGCGCTGCAAAAGCCACACGATGTCATTCGAGTCGAAGAGCACCTGCGTGGTGAAGAAGCTCAGGCCCGCTTCCACTTTGCGGCGTACGCGTTCGGCTTCGTTGATGCGGCTCGGAATGCTAATGCCGCCGAGCGTGGTGCCGAGACCGGACGCGCCCAGCAGCCCTGCGGCTTCGACGACGCCGGGTCCGCGGTATCGTGTGGCGCTGGATTCGCCGCCCACCAGGATGGCGTGGCGGAGACCGTAATCCTGATGAGTCTCGCGAAACCATGCGATGGGATTCTCGTCATGAACTACGCAGCGGTTGATGATCACCTCGACGCCCAGTTCGCGCTGGATCCGGCTCCCCAGCCGCCTCGGTTCCATGCGCGGCACAAACGTAGCGCTTCGCGCCTCGTTGCGGGTTTCGTCGTGAATCTCGGGAAGATTGATCGCGTCAATTCGAGGCTCAACCTTCCCGGCTTGCTCAATCGCGGCCTCGATGGCGCCGGCTTGATCGGCCGCCGGCGGCACCATCTCGAAGAGCACGAGAGGCTCGTAGGGATTGAGCATTTTTTTCGCGAGATCCATGAAGCTCCTGAAGCGCGGCACAGCAGGCTATTTGACAAGCTTAAATTGAATCCCGGCACCGCGCAACCCACGGTAGCCCACGTTCTGTCGGGCGCCCGCGGAATTGCGGCGCTGCGGTAAGAGACGCCCCGCGCGCGCGAGGACGGAATTGACAATCGGACCGATTTTACTTTTACTTGATAGGGCAACACATCTTCGGATTTAGCGGCGCCGCAACGCGGCGGCCGTTCGAGGCTTCGCCGGAGAAAGGACATCCATGCGAAAAAGATACGCCGAAGTTTCCATCGTCATCAGTCTGATCCTGCTCGCGGCCGCGTGTCACAAGAGAATTCCGGCGGCGGTTGCGCCGGCTCCCCCTCCCGCGGAAGCGCCGCCGGCTCCAGGGCCGCCCACGTGCAGCCTGACCGCCGTTCCGGCGACCGTCACGGCTGGGCAGTCGGTGACGCTGAGCTGGAGCTCGAACGATGCTACCACGCTCGACCTTCAACCCGGCCTTGGATCGCAGCAGGCGGAGGGCTCGACGGCCGTGAGCCCCGCGGAATCCACGACCTATAAAATGTCCCTGACAGGATCGGGTGGAGCGGGCGATTGCAGCGCCCGGGTCACCGTCACGCCGGCGACTCCGCCCTCCGGGAACGTCTCGGAATCGAATATTGGAGCGGAGAACGGCGCGGCAACAGCGGGCGCGAGCCCGTTTGAAGACGCGTTCTTTGATTTCAACAAGTCCGACCTCACGGCCGATGATCAAACGGCTTTGACGCACGATGCGGATTATCTGAAATCCCACCCGGACACCAAGGTTCGTATTGGCGGTTACTGCGATCAGCGGGGCAGCGAAGAGTACAATCTCGGGCTGGGCGAGCGCCGTGCCGATGCCGCGAAACAATTTCTGGTGAATCTGGGTATTCCAGAGGCCAGCATCGCGACCGTGTCGTTTGGCAAAGACCGGCCGTTCTGCACGGACACGAACGAAGAGTGCTATCAAAAGAACCGGCGCGCCCACGTGGTGGTGTTGAACGGAAGCACAAACGCGAGTCAATAGGCGGGCTGATGAACGGCGGGAGCGGCGCGATGGAACTCGTACATCTGCCCGAGGCGGCACGAGAACTCGGCGTCAGCTATCCGACGCTGAAGCAATGGATTTACGGGCGCAAGGTCCGCTCGGTGAAAACCGCCGGCGGCCACCACCGCATCCCGCGCACGGAAATTGACCGGCTCCTGTTTCAGGCGGGGCGGAAAGGCCAGCCGCCTGGCCGCCGGAGCCTCTCGAGTGGGAAGATCCGCGGCGGCGCAACCGGAATGGAACACCGGATCAGCGGCCGAAATCAGCTTGTCGGGCGCGTCACCTCCGTCAAGATGGAAGGCCTACTCGCCCAGGTGACGCTTGATATCAGCGGACAAAACGTGACGGCCATCATCACGCGCGATTCGTGCCAGGACTTGGCTCTGAAGAAGGGCGAGACCGCCGCGGCGCTCATTAAAGCAACCGAGGTGATGATTATTCGCCCGGCATGACGAAAATCCGGCTATTCCGCGAGCTTTCCGAGGAGCAAAGTGAAACCGGGAAAGAGAGGCGAGTCGAGCGAATCGGTGCGGGCCGGCCGCTGAACGATGCGAAGAGCCTCGGCGCCGGCGCGATAAATTTCGGCCGTCACTGCAACCGGATCGATGATCCAGTACTCGCGGACGCCGTAACGCGCATAAAGGTTCAGCTTCTTGCTGCGATCGGTCGCGGCGGTGGAGTCGGAAAGAACTTCGACCACGAGGTCGGGAGAGCCCTGAATATTCTTCTCTGAAACGACAGCCGAGCGCGCCTTCGAGACGTAGAGCAGATCCGGCTCGACAACATCAAATTTCGAGAAGACCACGTCAAAAGGCGCGACGAAAACTTCTCCGAGACCCTGCCTCATCAGAAAAGCAGTGAGGTAATAGGCAAGCCTCGTTACAACTCTTTGATGGGCGCGAAAAGGCGAAGGGGACACGAAGAGCTCTCCGTCGATGATCTCATACCGCTTTCCGTCGTCTGGCAGACGGCAGTAATCGTCGTACGTGAGGCGGGTTTGGACCGGCATAGGCAAATTATATCATCTCCGAGGGTTACGAGAAGCGCGTCCATTTCCACAGCAGCCGGCCGCACACGATCATCAGGGCGAGCATCGCGACGATCAGCGCGGCCATCCAGCTCAGGCGAAGCGCGAGCGGAGGGATTCGCGTCCCCAGTGCGAGCCAGAGAAAAATCGCGGCGCCGACGGCGAGAATAACGCCATCCCAATAGCCCAGTCCGCTGGTCCTGGTGGCGAGCGAATCGGCGCCCCGCTGCGCGGCCTCAGCTTCGGCCTGGTCGAGGTGATAACGCCGGCATTCTCGCGCCACCGCCTCACTCCAGGCCGCGTGTTCCGCTTCTGGCGCGGCCGCCGCGCTGAGCGCGATCGCTCCCAAGATCATCACCACCGAACCGGCAATCACCAGCATTCGCCCGGAGCCGGTCATCCCCTTGAGTTCTCCAAACACCAACGCGCCCCACGCGAGTCCCCAAAGCTGATTCGTGTTCGAAAGCGGAATGCCGCGGCCGATTCCGATGTATTTGGCGGCGTATTGCTGAAAGAGATCGCCGATCACCCAGCACAGTCCGCCGAGAAAAAGCCAGAAGAGAGCCGGGCGCGCCTGCCCGAGATCGCGGCCGAGCCGCCCAAATCCCCCTTCAAAAGCCCATGCCAGCGCGGTCATCGTGCCGAGCTCGCCGACCGTGAAGACGGTGACGAACGAGAGTGGATTCATCCCGCTGAGGTAAGCCTTGCGGTACGGTATGTACATGGTTCCCCACAGCAGACCCGCCGCCAGCGTGGCCGCGATCCCCGCCGCCGCGCGATGAGCGTTCGAGTGTTCGGCGGACGCCAGGGCCACAAATGTAGCTCCGACGACGATCGCGACGGTCCCGCCCAGCACCTTGCCCCAGACGCGCGCGCCGCTGCCGCGCAATTCCCGAAAGAAGAACCATCCCCAGAAGACGCCCGCCAGGCTGTTGGTATTCCACAGAGGAAACGCAATCGAAAGCCCGACGTTGCGAATGGCGAATACCGTGAGCGTGTTGGCGACCGCCCAGAGCGCGCCGGCCAGCACTGCCCAAACCAGCAGATGCGGCTTCTCCCGCAGATCCGTGAAGATGTAGTTTGTGCCTTTGAGCAGCGTCGGCACTGTCCAGCGGCCGACGAAGACGCCGGCCACCATGGCGAGCGAAATCACAAAAGGCGAGAGCCCCGCGACCACCAGTTTCGTGGGCGCTTCGGCGCCGCCGAGCCAGGCTCCGGCAGCGAGCCCGCAGACCACGCCCAGCACGTGCAACGCGTGCGGCGTCGTCGTGCGCGCCGGCGGAATCCCGCGATTTTGATCCTCTGAGGTTCGGCTCATCGTGGGGCGAGGTGCGGCGCTCCGGCCGCTGTGATCTCGCAACTGGGGGATAATAGCACAGGGACCCAGTGCGCCCCAGGCGGCGATTTCACGATGACCTCAAAGAGAATTGTTGGTGTGATCCCGGTGCGGCTGGAATCCACGCGTCTCGCGCGCAAGCCGCTATTCGACCGCAGCGTTCGCTACGACGAGGGGTGGAGCTGACGAGCGGCGGCGGGAAGTGTTGAGGCGTACTTGCCGGAGATCAGAGCGGCGGCCGTGTTTCAAGTCATTGTCGCCCGTCCGCGCCACGCCGGCTATTCTTCCGGCAGCATGACGCAAAGAGCAACGATGACTAGCATGGAGCAAGCGGCAACGGTGACGGCTGACATCCACTCAGTTGTCCAGGGCGCAAGCGATGGCGCAGCCACGCTGATCTGGTGCAGGTACAGGCTCGTCGACGTCCGCGCCGCGTCGGCTAAGCCGGCGAGCCATTTTTCAAGTGGCGCGTGGCGCCAGATAGCGAGCGCTATCAGCACCAGACTACCCAAGGCGTAAGCGATCCGCTCACACAGCGCGACCGGCTCCGAGGCGAGTTCGACGGCTTCGCGCCGCGCGCGTAGCTGAGCTTTCCACCAGAGTAATCCGGCCGGCGGCAACGCCCGGTCTTCAGCCATCGCCGACGGGCGGTTTGAGTCTTGCAGAGACCCGACCACAAGGATAAGGTTCGCGCAGACGGCACACCCGCTAACGTGTCTCCGCAGGTCCGCGTCACACGCTTCGGGCCAGCCGCCAGATTGCA
Source organism: Terriglobia bacterium (assembly GCA_050745265.1). GTDB lineage: Bacteria > Acidobacteriota > Terriglobia > UBA7540 > UBA7540 > RH2-MAG17b. The sequence continues at coordinate 15,303 of JBOGKE010000137.1, read as the reverse complement.
CCGCCGCGAGTGATTCCGCCTCGCGATCACAGATGGACGCGTTCATGATCTGGTCCTTGAGCAGCCGTCGTCGTGCTCCAGCCAACTCGCGTTACGTCCTTCCAGAGGGCGTTCCGCGGGAGATTTCCGGAGTCCTGCTTTCGTGCCGCCGAGCAGTGCGGCAAGCTTGCGCCTTGAACGAAACAGCATCAGCCGGATGCTCCCGGACCTGACGCCGAGCACCTTGGCAATCTCTTTGTGGCTGGAGCCGTTCACGTAAGCGAGCCACAATATCTCTCGCTCACGAGGTTTAAGACGGCTGAAGGCGCGGTCGAGGTCCGCCCTCTGATGCAACCGCTCCGCCGAGTCCCGCTCCGGCGAGATATCGGCGGGCTCGCTCGCCGGCTGGAACGTAGCGCCTCGCTTTCGGTGATCACGCCAGTGATCTCTCATCAGGTTGGTTGCGATTCGGTAGAGGTAATTGCGCAGATATCCTTCGTCGTCCTCAGCCAACCGTGCGCGCAAGAAGCGGTAGTACGCTTCCTGTAGCATTTCGTCGGCCAGAGACGGGTCGCCCGAGACTCGGGCAAGATAGCTCCGCAGCGGGCGGGCAGTGCGCTCGTAAAATGACCGAAAGCGTTCCTCATCCATGTGAAAAGCAGCCTCGGTCTGTTCTGCCGCTGTCTCAAGCCTTGCCAGTGCCAGTTCGTGCATCGAAGGCCAGCCTGCCGCCGCCGCACCTGCACCCCGCGCGCCGCCCGCGGGGAAGTTGGTTCAAGTAAAACTTTTAGGAATCTCCCCTGCGCCCAGCTTCCCGGCCGGGATCGAGGCACGGTCGAAAAGACCCAAGTGTCGCGACAAACCGTAGGAAGCAACCGCCGCGACGATGAAACCGCAGCCGATGCACACTCCAAGCGTGCCAAAAACCAGCAACGGCTGCTCTCCGCCAATCACGTCCGCTCGGATGGCGAGCAGTCCGATCCCTGCCAGCGCCGTAATGAGGCCGAGTTGGGCTGACCACAGGATACGCCCAAAGGGAGCGCTGAGTCTTGGAGCTTGTCCAAGATCGGCAGCGATGGGAGCGGATTCGAGGAAACGCTTGCCCGCGTCGGTTTCCATGTAGGCGAAGAGTTCCTGATTGGAAGTGAATTTTTCAAGAAGCTTGGTATGAAGATCTGTTTGGATTTTGCTAAGTCGCGACCAGCGCCGGTTCTCAAGCACGACCTTGAAAATCCAGAGCAGGGCGCCCAAAATGATGACAAACACCAGGAACGGCCCGATAAAGCCGGCTACATCTCTCCATTCACTCGGCTCTTGGCGTCCCTCTCGGAAAAACGGAATACTTCCGTTCGCTCCGACGAAGTAGTCCGGGTCGCGCGCAACCTCGGGGTGTCGCGCGAAAAAATCGGCAATCACCGGGTCGCGGTTGACGTAGTCCTGATCGGCGAGCAGCGAGGGATCAATTTGAACGGCCGCCCAGAAACGCGGGTGGCTGCGCATCAGATCGAGGAATTCCCGGCGGGTGCCCTGCATCGACTCCTCATCGAATGTTTGGTACGGACGCGTCGCCGGTGAAGAAGATGGGTTCTGCTCCGGCGTTTCCATTTTTCGGTGCGGCTGAGTTCTGACCTGCGCGGCTTGAGGTCCGGGCGAGCCCTCCTGGGCGCTTGCGAACCCGGCAATGCTAAGAGCCGCGAGGATGAGAAGGGCGGTTGGCCGCCGGCCAAATCTGTGCATCGTCATTTTGAATCTCCGATCGGGTTGGAAGATTTGTGTCAAGGCGCCCACCCGTTGCATCCAGTATTACGTGGCGCCGGGCGGTTCGTTAACAGCAGGGCTTCGAAGAATGCAGCGGGTAAGATAAAGTTGTCATTGCCGCGCGGCGCGGGCAACCGGCCTGCACTGCCTCCGGCTGTGGGGACTTGCTCGATGGCGGGTAAACTCCTTTTATGCCTCAAAACCCCGGTGCGCTTCCAAAGAGAGTCGTTGGCGTGATCCCGGTGCGGCTCGAATCCACGCGCCTCGCGCGCAAACCGCTGCTCGACCTCTGCGGACACCCGATCATGGCATGGGTTTACGCGCGGGCCCGCGCGAGCGGCGAGCTCTCCGAGCTCCTGATCGCAACCGATTCGGATGAGATTACGGAATGGTGCCGGTCACTGAACATTCCATCCATGATTACCTCTCCGGCCCACCGTTCCGGCACCGACCGGCTTCACGAGGTGATGATCATGCAGCGGCGCATGGGCGAGCCGGGCGACATCTATGTGAATATCCAGGGCGATGAGCCGGCGGTCGACGCGGAACACATCCGCCGCCTGCTCGATCCATTCGCCAGGGATTCCGAAACCGAAGTCACAACTCTAAAGATCGCGCTGCCGCCCGCCGGCTCGGGCGATCCGAACAAAGTCAAGGTGGTGACCGACGGCGCGGGTCGCGCGCTCTACTTTTCACGCTGCCCCATCCCGTACGAGCGCGACGCCGAGGGCAACGCGGCGTACTTCAGGCACCTCGGACTTTACGCGTATTCCGCGCGCGCGCTCGAGCGGTTCCACAGCTTTCGGCCGGGACGGCTCGAACGCGCGGAGAAGCTCGAGCAGCTTCGCTTTCTCGAAAACGGAATTGCCATTCAGGTCGAGGAAACCGAGAAAGATACGATTGGCGTGGACACCGCCGAAGACCTGAAGTTGGCGAGGGAGCATTTCACGCGAGCCGCGATTCCGTTCCCGGCAATCGAATCGATGCGGTAAGTCTTCGCGCTCACTTCTCGCCAATCAGGTAGCGGCACCCGGAGGGGCCCATTCGCGCGGAGTGGACGGCGCCAGCGGGAACGTCGAAGCGATCGCCGGGAGAGTAAGAGCGCGTGGCTCCGTCGGTCGCGACCGTCATTTCTCCTTCGAGAACCACGTGCGCGGTAGCGCCCGGGTGCGTGTGGTCGGGATAAAACGCGTTCGGGCCGTCTTGCCAGACGTAGATGGAAAAACCCTCATTGCGCAATTTCTGTTCCCAATCGCTCGCGTCCATGCCGTCAAACCTTTTCAGTTTTGGAGTTGCAGGGTAAATTATAAATGAAGGAGACGCTCACATGCAGACGCTCGAAGACAAAGTCGCGGTCGTGACGGGTGGAACGCGAGGAATCGGACACAGCATTGCCGAGGCGTTCCTCCGCGAGGGCGCGAAGGTCTTCATCTGCGGGCGCAAGAGCGCGGAGGTGAAGAAAGCGGTGGCGGCGTTTGCCAGCGCGGCTTCTGCTGAGCGCGTGGATGGAATCGACGCGAACATTCAGCAATACGACCACTGCGGCAGGCTGATTCGCGCCGCTGCGGAGCGGTTCGGCGGGATCGACATCCTCGTGAACAACGCCGGGATCGGCGTTTTCAGCGCGGTCGACCAGATTAAGCCCGAGGATTGGGACGCGGTAATCGGCACCAACCTTTCTGGCGTGTTTTACTGCTGTCGCGAAGCAATCCCCGTCATGCGCCAGCGCGGCGGCGGTTACATTTTCAACATTTCGAGCTTGGCAGGCGTAAACCCGTTCGCGGGCGGCGCCGCCTACAACGCGTCCAAATTCGGCCTCAACGGCTTCAGCGAAGCATTGATGCAGGACGTTCGCTACGACGGCATTCGCGTCAGTTACATCATGCCAGGCAGCGTCGCCACGGACTTTGCCGCCGAGCCGGGATCAAAGCGCCGTGAAACCTGGAAGCTGACGGGAGAAGACATCGCCAAGGCCGTCATCGATCTCTACAAGTTCCCCGCCACGGCTCTCGCCAGCCGCATCGAGATGAGACCCTCCCAGCCGCCTCGGAAAAAGTGACCGTCGCGTCCTGACGCCCGGAACTCTTCGCCGTGATACAATGCGCTTGAGCCAGCCGAAGTTCGCCGCGCTACGCGGTGTGAGCGATCCACTACGGTTCGAGACCCGATGCCTGAAGAAGCGGTTTGCGGAAAGGCAACGATGCGACTCGCGATTCAGTTGATTGCGTGCTGCTTCGCGCTGCTGTTTTTCATTTCCGCCTCCGCGAGCGCCGACGTGTTGTTGCTCAAGACCGGTGAACGGCTCAGCGGGAGCTGGGTCAACGTGGCGCAGGGAAACGTGAACTTCAAGTCCGACGCTCTGGGCGCAGTTTCAATTCCGCTCGACCAGGTGCAATCCCTGACCACCTCGCAAGAGGCGGTCATCATCCGCAAGGACCATTCTACGGCGAGGGGCGTGCTTCGGCTGCTGCCCTCGAGAGATTGGCAAATAACCGAGGCGGGCAAAGTACAGGTCGTTCCCGCCCTCACCGTCGACACGATCATTACCGCGTCCGAATACAACTCGCTCATGAACCACCATGCCGAGCTTTGGCAGGATTGGCACGGCGCCGCGAATGCGGGCTACAACCTGCAGCGCGGCGATCAGCAGACCGGGACCATCAGCGCCAGCGTCGCCGCCACGCGCGAGCGGCCGGAGCCGCCCGTCTTCATGCGCCACTTCCGCACCAACTATTCGCTCCAGATGTTGTTTGCCAAGGCTCAGCAGGGAAGCTCCGTGATTCATTCGAACACCATCACCACGCTGCTCCGCGAGGATTACCTTTTCGAGCCCAACGATTTTGCGTTCGTCTCCGGCGAGCTCGACCACGTTCAGGCGCAGGGGCTGTATCTGCGCCAGACGTATGGCGGAGGCTTGGGCCGCGACCTCATCCATTCCAAGCGGACCTTGTTCAGCGTGATCGGCGGTCTCACGTTTGTGAATGAGAAGCTTTACACGGGCGGTCCGGCGCGCCAGAGTATCGAGGCGCTGGCGGGAGAGAAGCTCGCCGTTAAGCTCGGAAAGCGCATGGAACTGGCTCACTACCTCGACTTCTATCCCGATCTCACCCACCTTGGCGAATACCATTTCGATACGAGTTCGAGTATTGCCTTTAGCATCAGCAAGCGCCTGGCCGCGAACGTCAGCCTGGTGGACAATTATCTGAGTAACCCGGCGCCCGGCAATCACAAGAACAACGTCGCGCTCACCGCGGGCATCGGCGTCACGTTTTGAGCCGTCGCAAAATCGATCCTCGAGCCCTCCACATCAACCGGCCGCAGCTCTGATGTCCTGAGTCAGAGATGGCAGCCACGGTCAGTGCTTTTCTGACCGTGGTCTTTTGATCGTGGGCGGTTGCCACGGTACCTACTGTTCGTTCGATTTGCGAAGGGGTAGCGCCGCTTGACTGTCGCGCAGATGAGAGGTACTAAAGAACGTAATGACCTCGCGAGGTCGTACGATGCAAAAGCACTTAATCGCCCGCGCGACCATCGTCTTCGTAACTGCCACGTGTCTTCTGCTCCTGCTCGGGCGTTCACAGGCGGCCGACGCGACTAGCCAGGCGGCATCCTCCGTCCACGCCGCTCCGAAGCACTCGTTGCCGCCCGAGGCTCGCGGCGACGTTCTGATGGCGGAGCGGCAGTATGTCGCCGCGATCAAGGCCTACAATGAAGCGCCTACGCACTCCGCCGCCATCTGGAACAAGATGGGCATGGCATGGCAGCACCTGTTCGCCACCGGACCAGCCAAGCAGGATTATGAACGAGCGCTGCGGCTTAAGCCCAGGTATCCGGAGGCGATCAACAATCTCGGGACGATTTACTACGCGGAAGGGAATTACAAGAGGGCCGAAAAACTCTACCGGCGCGCTCTCAAACTGATGCCGCACTCCGCGACGTTCTACAACAACCTTGGCGCGGCGTACTTCGCGCAAGGGAACGCCAGGAAGGGCGCCAAAGCCTATCAAGCGGCGTTCGCGATCAACCCGGCGATTTTTGCGCGAGACTCGTCCCAGGGCATCCCCGAGCTCGGGTCCGCCGCGCAGCAAGCGCGCCAAAACTACTGCCTCGCCGAGCTCTTCGCGCGGGCCGGAATGACGGATCGAGCCATCGAATATCTGCGCCGAGCGCTCGACGAGGGATTCAGCGACCACCGGCAGTTGATGGAGGATCGCGCCTTCGCCTCAATTCGCAAGACGCCCGCATTCGCCCAGCTCGTCAGGCAAAAGAACCGCCGTCGAGCGAAGCCCGCGGCGGCAGGCCTGCCTTGAGTGACGGCAGAACCCCTCAGGAGAGGCTCGTGATGGAGGATTTTCAAGGAGGTATATGCCCGTTCAGATTGGAGTACCGGCCCACAATTTTTCGGATCCGACAGGCCTGCTTTCGGATTGCCATCGGCGCATCGAAGCGTTTCTCGCTTCGCTCGAAGCCGTGGGTAAAGTGATCGATCGCCCACTGACTGATGAGGCGCGCAACGCGCTGATCGCAGCATTAGGCTATTTTCGTGAAGCGGCGCCCAAACACAATGCGGATGAGGAAGAGTCGTTGTTTCCCCGTTTGCGACAGACGGGCGGTCCCGAGCTCCTGCCCGGTCTCGGCAAGCTCGACGAGCTTGAGCAGGACCACCGGGATGCGGCGCCTCTGCACGCGGAGGTTGAACGGTTTGGGCAACTGTGTCTCGCGAAGGGAGAGCTATCGCGGCGAGACGCGGATCAATTCCGCCAGGCGGTCAAGACCCTACAGGCCATGTACCGGGAGCACATCAGCATCGAGGACGACCTGATCTTTCCCGCTGCCGCGCGCGCATTGTCCAAGGCTGATCGCGCATCCATTGCGGCGGAGATGGCGGCTCGGCGAAACGTGAGCCCGGAACCACCGCCAGTAGATTCCCGCCCATCGGAGTGATTATCCCTGAGCCGGGGTCGTGATGAGCGGCTCGAAGCGGCCCCGCAGGGTCGGTTACACTCGCCTCGGCCGCCAGAGCAAAACCTCCAACCTCCGGCAAAAATGGGTGAGCGGCTGGTGATCCGGGACCGCCAGCCCCGCCGCGCTCGCCATGCTGTTCTCGGCGATCGCCGCGGATGCATCCTGCAGCGGCCAGGGCAAGTGATGGATGTCGGTGCGAAAGACGCCGCGCCGCCCCGCCGTATACAAGCAATATCGCTCAGTCAAAAAGTGTTCGAGACTCCCGAGCCGCGCATGGCGCAGTTCGGAGATGGGCCGGTAGCTCGCCCGAAAGCGCGCCCGGTGCCGGCTGATGCGCTCGGATTCGTAGCGGACCGTCGCGCCGGAGGTTAATGCGTGCATGCGCGCCGGATAATACGGGAGCCGGTAGAACGTTCGCGCGCCCAGCACGGCCGCCAGGCTGCGAATATCGAGACTGAAGAAATAGACTCCCGGCTTTTCCTCAACGGTCACGTACGTCCGCACGTTGAGCTCGGGCACCCTCCTCAGGATCGGCATCGCCAGCCCGCGCAGTTGAAGCCTGAGCTCGAACGGCGTGACGCCGATCCAAGCAGCGCCGTCGTAGCGATCGAGTGGAAGCGCGGGAGGAACCAGAGCGCGCACCGTACCGTAGTCCAAAGGCCAGTGCGCGAACATTAGGTTGCTCCAGATCTGGAGCATGGCCGGGCGCGAATCGCAAAGAGGCCAGGGCCGGTGAGACGTGTGCTCGAGTAAACCGCTGGGATCGTCGTCCGCCATGCCCGTTTGCGCTCCATTCCAGATTGGACATTGGATGCACCGCCCCCCCCGAGCCGTAGGAGCGACGCGTGCTGCCCGACCCGCCAACCTCGCCATGCGTGCGGGTGGGGCCGTCGGACATTCGGGCCGCCAAGATTAGACGGTGCTAATCTTGTTGATTCTAAAGGATCAACAGGCTTCGTTCCGCTAGTTTTTGTATTCGACGCGACTCCCCGGCTGAAACGTCCGCACCGGACGTAGAAAGTATTGTACCCTGAGCTCCCACAAGCCACTGAGACGCGCGAGATGGAGTGAAAGGGTTTCTGGATGAACTGCAGGAATCCTTGCGCACTCACGCCTATCGCCCCCAAGCGGTACGACGCGTCTACATTCCCAAGGCGAACGGTAAACTGCGACCCTTGGGCATCCCGACGGTGCGAGACCGAGTGGCGCAAATGGCCACCTTGCTGATTCTGGAGCCGATCTTCGAAGCGGATTTCGAGGATTGCTCGTATGGATTTCGGCCGGGGCGCTCGGCGCATCAAGCGCTGGAGGAGATACGCGGGCATCTGAAAGCCGGGTATCAGGCGGTGTATGACGCGGACCTGAAAGGATATTTCGACTCGATCCCGCACGACAAGCTGCAAGCTTGTTTGCGGATGCGGATCGCGGACCGGAGCGTCTTGACGCTGATCCGGCAATGGCTGGAAGCAGCGGTGGTGGAAGCGTCCGGAGCATCGGGCGGACCGCCTCGAATCAGCCGGCAGAAGCAGGGGACGCCGCAAGGCGGAGTGAGTTCGCCCTTGCTGGCGAACCTGTACCTGCACTGGTTCGACAAGGTGTTTCACCGGGCCAAGGGACCGGCCCACTGGGCGCGGGCCAAACTGGTGCGCTACGCCGACGATTTTGTGGTGCTGGCGCAGCAGCAGACGCCGCGACTGATGGGATGGATCGAGACGAAGCTGGAATCCTGGATGGGGCTGGAGATCAACCGGGAGAAGACGCGGGTGGTGAAGCTGAGGCAGCAGGGAACGAGCTTGGACTTTCTGGGCTACACGTTTCGGTACGACCGGTCGCGCCCGCAATGGGGCGGCATCGATACCTGAATGTGATCCCCTCGAAGAAGGCCCGGCTCGGGAGCGGGCGCAGTTGCGCGAGATGACCAGCGCGCGGCAGAATGGCGTTCCGATCCCCCAGTTAATCGGGGACTTGAATCGTCACCTGAGAAGCTGGGCCCACTACTTTAGCTACGGCTATCCGCGGAACGCTCTCGGGCAGATCAACGGCTACGTACGATGGCGCGTGTGGAAACATCTGCGGCGTCGCAGTCAGCGGCCTTACCGCCCTCCGCCGGGCACGACGGTCTATGCTCAGATGAGGCGCCTGGGTTTGATCGCTCTGTGACCCTCGGGGTTCGGCCTGTGCATGCTTGAGGCGAGAGTCTCTGCGAGAGCCGGATGCGGGAAACCTGCACGTCCCGTTCGACGAGGGGAGAGGCAGCCGTGCTTCGGCCTCGCTTCCACTCCTACTCTACCGCCAGCCCCCCTGAATCGGGCAGCAGGGACCGAGTTCGAAGGCTCACGAGATTTGGCCTGTTTCGCGGTCGAAGTGAAAAAAGTGCTCCATGACAAACTCTCCGGTAATCTGTTCTCCGCTCAGCACCATCGCCAGGAGCTCGCCTCCGAGCACTTGCGGCGCGACCACCAGATCGGGCTGCACGAGTTTGATCCGCTCCATGTGCTTGCTGTCGTTGACCACGACGACCGTCTTGGCGCGGCCCTGCAGTTCCTTGACGGCCAGAGAGATGAACGCGTTTTCTGAATCGTCGGCGCGCATCGCCAGCACTGCCTGCGCATCTTCAGCGCCGGCTCTCCGCAGGGTTTCCAGGCTGTTCGGGTCGCCTACGATGACGTCCGCAGGGTCGACTTCGGCCTCGTCCGGTGCCTGCGGCAAGATGAACGTCACAGGGTGGGCCCGCTTCTTGAATTCGCGATAGGTATTGTAAGCCAAAGGGGTCGCCCCGACGACGATAAAGTGATTTGCGCGTTTCACCTTTTCCTCCTTGCGCTTGATGATACGCTCCAGGCTTCCGCCAATCATGGGCGCCACGATGGCGCTGATGGAGGTGGCGAAGACGGTCACGCCCAGGATGATAATCGAGATCGTGAAGAGCCGCGCGTGCGGTGTTTTCGGCGTGATGTCGCCATAGCCTACGGTGCCCATGGTCACCACGGAATAATAAAAGGCGGTTAACAGGTCGGTGATCTTCGGTGAGAATTGGTCCCCTAAATACAAGCTGCCGAACACCGCGTAAATGAGCAGCATCAGGCTGCTGGTGATTGCGAAAAGGGTGCCTGCCGCAAGACTGCTGCGGTCGAAGGTGTTGCGGGCGAGAAGCAATACGATCAGCAGGGCGCCGTCGTACCAGGCGAGCACCGGATACGCGGTGTGCCGGGACCTGAGCACAAAAAGAACGACAGTAACCGTCAACACCAGGGCGATGATCCACGCGAAGCGAGATCGAAAAAGGAGACCGATGGACATGATGAGCATCGCAAGCCCGATGAGCAGATAAGGCATGCTGGCGGGAGAGAATCTCAGAAGGTTGGAGGGGAAGTTAGAGAACAGCACATGGGCCTGGCCGCCGAATGTGATCCAGAGCAGAAGTAGTCCCGCGAAGGCGAGCGCGAAGGCGAGCGGAATATGGGGAAACCAGTAGGAAGCGCGTACGGCGCGTGCAGTTCGTTGCCACAGGCGCCGCAAGCGCGCCAGGCGGCTCGCCGCGAAGGGGAGACGGACGCGTTTCCCCTCAGGCCTTCGTGTGGTAGTCGTCCGGCCGCTCAATCGCTTTCTCCCTCGCCCAGAGCCGTCGTAGGAAATGTAGCCTATGCAGGCCGGAAAGGAAAGATGGCGTTAGCACCAGCGGGTGGCGCATAAATCGCGCACTGTGCGATGTGTGCGGCTTTTCATGGAACATACGGTGAGGGGCGCAAGCTGCGGAGTGGTAGCCACGGTCAGCAAGTAGCGCGGACCTCCGCGGTCCGAGGTCCGCGGTTTTTTATGCCGTGGAAAGGCCGTGGAGCCTGACTACGAGGGTCCGCGCGACCTTCCTGCTGCGGGCGCAGCAAGCTGCGCCCCTACTGCGGGTTGGCGCGGGCGCGGGCGACGCGGCGCGTCGCCTGGCCTTGACCGCGTTGTACTACTTTGGGCGTAACACGCACAGGGGCGATTCCAGATTCCGCACTCCAGATTCCGAATTCCGGAAGCGCATGGGGCCCGGTGCCCCACCGCTTGTTAGCTCTGTTGCAGGCTTTCCAACTGAGCGCTGAATTCCGGCGCAGACTTACCTCTTTTCACGGTGTTATCTGTTAATATATTAACCGCATATATACGAAGGCGGTTTTCAAGCGAAAGAACAGCAATTCAGGTTCTGATTGAGAGTCATCGCGAATGGCCATGAAAGACTCGATGACGAGCGGAGGGTTCAGACGCACCCGCATTCTCGCGGTTTGCGTGATTTCTACGGCCGTGTTGTTGATCGTCGTGGCATGGCTGTTGGTCTGGCGTTCGCCGCGTCCTCCGGGAGCCGTGACGATCGGCTATTCGGTTGATCTCTCCCAATACCCCGGGCCGCACGGGGCGCCAGTAGGAATGTCCGTTGATCTGCTCAACGAGGCGGCGCGCCGCTGCCGGATACACCTGCGGTGGGTATATTGTCCAGAGAAGACCGACGCAGCGCTTGAGACAGGGCACGTGGCGCTATGGCCCCTGGTCGGCATCATGCCTTGGCGCAAGGGGCGGTTCTTCATCTCGGAGCCGTGGAGGTACTCGACCTACGCTCTAACGTCGCGGGAGGCGCATCCCATCGCCGTTGGCGACCAGAGCTCATCGCTGAAGATTCTTTGCGCCACCACGGGCATTGACCTCTACATTGCGAAACTGAATTTCCCGCACGCCAAGCTGCTCCCCGCCGCCTCGAAGAAGGGCATCCTCGGACCGGTTTGCCAGGGTAACGTCGATGCCGCCATCACCTCTGAATTCTACGAAACAATGAAGCCACCGCCGGCGTGCAAGAACGTTCGCCTGGAGTTTGCCAGCGTTCCGAAAGGGACGGTTTACTTCGGCGTGGGTGCGAGCTACGGGGTTCCGGGGGCGGTGCAGGCCGCGCGCACACTGCGAAACGAGATGGATAGCATGGCGCAAGACGGGACGCTGGCGCGCATCGTGTTTCATTGGTCGTACAGCACGGGAGCGGAAATCGAAACTCTGTTCAGCCTGCTGACAGCACGGAGGAGCACGCGTCACCTGCAGGAAGGAGCCACTCTGCTGGGCTTGGTCCTGATGTTGCTCGCCTGGCAGACCGTGCGTCTGCGCAAGCAGACGCGAGAAGTGCGGGCCACGAACGCGCGGCTGACCTTGGAAATCGGCGAGCGACGGCGGGCCCAGGCGGAACTGCAGCGGGCAAGCCAGGCCGCAGAAGCCGCTCAGCGAATCGCCGAGTCGGCAAGCCGCGCCAAGAGCGAATTCCTGGCGAACATGAGCCACGAGATTCGGACGCCCATGAACGGCATCATCGGGATGACGGAGCTCGCTTTGGACACTTCACTTTCGGCCGAGCAGCATGAATACCTCAGCCTGGTCAAGGGCTCCGCCGACTCGCTCCTCAGCGTCATCAACGATATCCTCGATTTTTCGAAGATCGAGGCCGGCAAACTCGCGCTCGATCCGATTCCTTTCAATTTTCAGGATTGCATGGAGAATGCGGTAAAGACGCTGGCTGTGCGCGCTGACCAGAAGGGTCTCGATCTGGTATTTCGGATAAATCCTGAAACTCCGCGGGAGGTCGTGGCCGATCCCATGCGCCTGCGCCAAGTCGTGTTGAACCTGCTCAGCAACGCGGTCAAGTTCACGAATGAAGGCGAGGTGATTCTGGAGGTGGCGCCGGAACCCCGGCCAGAAGCGGGTTCTGAGACAGGCCTCCTGCTGCATTTCACGGTCACAGACACCGGCATCGGCGTCTCTGCGGATAAGCAGCGCAAGATATTCGAGCCCTTCACCCAGGCCGATAGCTCCACCACGCGGAAGTATGAGGGCACCGGCCTCGGGCTTACCATCTGTACCAGCCTCGTCGAGATGATGGGTGGACGCATCTGGGTGGAGAGCGAGCCGGGGCGGGGAAGCAGGTTTCATTTCACCGCGCGGGTGCAAGTGTCCGCGGCGCCTAACGAAAGGATCGCGCCCGCCACTGCGGATCGGCTCGCTGGATTGCCGGTGCTGGTGGTCGACGACAACGCCACGATCCGGCGGGTGCTCGGGGAAATGCTCGAGCAGTGGCACATGCAACCCTCTCTCGTCGAGCGCGCCTCGCAGGCTCTGGACTTACTCCGCCAGGCCGCGCAAGCCGGAGAACCCTACCCCCTGGTGCTGACCGATGCACATATGCCGGAAGTGGACGGCTTCACGCTTGCGGAGGAGATCAGGCGCGACCCGGGGCTCTCCGCCGTCACCACGGTGATGATGTTGAGCTCCGGAGGCCAGCCGGGTGACGCCCAGCGTTGCCGCGAACTCGGCATCTCCGCGTACCTGGTGGAGCCGGTCCGGCAAGCTGAGTTGCTGCAGGCCATTCGCACCGCTCTTGGCCATGTCCCGCGCTCAGTAAAGCAGGCGCCGCTCATCACTCGGCACTCGCTGCGGGAAGGCCGACGCACGCTGCGTGTCCTGCTGGCTGAGGACAATCCAGTGAACCAGACGCTCGTCGTACGCCTGCTCGGCAAGGTGGGCCACACGGTGACGGTCGCTGGCAACGGACGGGAGGCTTTGGCGGTCCTCGAAAAATCAGGGCCGGCCGGTTTTGACTTGATTCTGATGGACGTCCAGATGCCGGAGATGGGCGGCTTCGAGGCCACCGCCGCCATTCGCAAACGCGAATCCGGGACGCAAACCCACGTGCCGATCATTGCTATGACCGCGCACGCCATGAAGGGAGACGAAGAACTCTGCCTGGCTGCCGGCATGGACGCGTATGTTTCAAAGCCGGTGCGGATACAAGACCTGCTGGAAGCTATCGACCGCTGTGTTTCCTCTCCGAGCATCCTCGCGATCTAGTCCGGCGAAGATCGTTCGGCCCCGTTCCCGCTCCCCAGCCTCCGTTAGTGTCCTGAATCAGAAATTCATTTATGAATTCCAGCTCCGAAGGAGCGATCTAACTTCGCGCAGGGCGAAATCCGTGCGTCCTCGAACCACCCTCTCCCCCCGTCCTCTCTCTCTGGCGGGAGAGGGGCGCCGTTTGGCCCCGCTGTCGCTGGCGTTATCCCAGGCGAATAGCGTGCAGGGCTTTTCGATGAAGAGCCTGATCGAAAGTGACGAGCGTCAGATCGGACGCCAGTGCGAATGCTACAAGGTAGGAATCCGCCCAGTCCTTGGGCGCCGGGCGCCTCAGATGGGACAGAGCCCGGAACGCCTCTTCAGTCGCCGGCGGCTCGGGCAAAAAGGAAACGCGGTTATCCCGAAACCAGCGGTCATAAGCCTGCCACGCGGCGCCCTGACTCATGACCTCATCGTTGCCCATCACGGCTTGCGTCGTCAGAAGGCGCAGCAGTGCGAGCTGTGTGACCCTGCAAAAGAAGAGCTGTGCGCCGTCATCGAGCGGACTCAAACCACCGCTTCGCCGCGCCGTGATGCACGTGCTTCTCGCAAGTCAGGGCCAGCCAAACGTTCACATCAGGGAAAAGGAAAGATCTTGTAGATGCTGGCGTTGTCGAGGCGCAGGGTTCCTGGCTTCTTGGAGGGCAGGATGGGCAGGTTGATTCTTCCGCGCCCTTTCGCCCGGGTTCCGCGCATTTCCAGCCGAACGCTGTGGAGGATCAGTTCTTTGACGGACCGACCCTCCGTCGCGGCCCGCGCTTTAAGCTGGCGGTAAAAGGGGTCCTGAACGTCCACCGTAGTTCGCATGTTCGTCACCTACCATATTTATGGCGGAGTCGGCAAAGACCGGGCGCAAAGACCGAGCACAGAGGTTCGGCAGGGCGAGAACCCGTCCGAAACCGAATTCCTCAGCGCGGTGTGGGCTACTCCTGCGGAAATACGCTTGACGTTTGCCCTAGGCCGGAGTAGGTTCGACAGTCTGATCACGTGAGGAGGTTTTGCATGGCGAGGTCGCGATCCCGAATCGGCTTGCTGCTTGTCATCTCGGCTCTCGCGCTTGCGCTCAGCGCGCCGGCGCAGAATGGCCCCGTGATCCAGCTCACGGTCGATGCCACGCAAGCGCCCGCCAAAGTCGTTTACACGCACATGGTGATGCCGGTAAAGCCCGGCCCGCTGACGCTCTACTATCCCAAGTGGATTCCCGGCGAGCACGAGCCGAGCGGCCCTATTTCGAATGTCGCGGGGCTGAAATTCACTGCCAACGGCCGGACGATTCCGTGGCGGCGCGATCTGCTCGACGTGTTTACGTTTCATGTCAACATTCCCGACGGCGTTCGCCGCCTCAACGTCGATTTCGGTTACCTCGAGCCAACCTCGGGCCCGTATAGCGGCGGCGCGTCGGCCACCGATAAGCTGATCGTGCTCAGTTGGAATGACAATCTGCTTTATCCCGCTGGAATCAGGGCCCAGGACATCACCTACGACGCCACCCTGAAGCTTCCCGCGGGCTGGAAGCACGGCTCGGCGCTTCCTGTCGAAAGCGAATCCGGCGACGAGTTGGCGTTCAAGCCGGTCTCGCTCAACCGGCTCGTCGATTCGCCGGTGATCGCGGGCGAGTATTACCGCGCGGTTGATGTCACGCCTCCGGGCGAGCCGATCCATCACGAGCTCGATCTAGTGGCTGACAGCGAAGCCGCGCTG
>JBOGKE010000136.1:0-2657 GCA_050745265.1 Terriglobia bacterium | reverse complement strand
AGATAGTTGCTGGTAGGGAAGCACCCGACATACCAGTTATCGTTGACGGTCACGGCGGTCTGGGTGCTTGCGACGGTATCGACCAAAGCGCCGTTTCGATACAGCTTCCAGTAGGCGCCGTCGCAGGTCGCCGCCCAATGAACCCAGTAGCCGTAGTCGTCGGCTCCCAGGCCGGATTCGGTGTACGAGGACTGGGGGCCCCCGCGAGTCTCCTGGGTCACGCCCGCGAAAACACTGTTGTTTTTCAGCATGAGATAGAGGCCCGGCGTTCCAGGATTTGTAAACGACCCTTGGCCGTGGCAGAGGATGACGCCATTGAGGAATTGATTCTGCCCCGGCGCGGTTACATAGATCCAGGCCGCGAGCGTGATGTTTCCCGAAACATTCAGATCCGCGGGGTTCGAGAAGTTCACATAGCTCGATGTGCCATCGAACTGCAGCGCATCGCCCGACTCGCCGACGGTCCAGAGCGGCGCGTTCACCAGCGTGCCGGTGTTGCCGTCGCCGCTGGCATCGCTGGCGACCGTGCCGCTTCCTTCGTCGAATTTCCACCAGGCGGCCGCATCGGTGGGCGAGGGCTGGTCGAGATTGATGACCTCGAAGGTGTACTGGTAGCCCGGAAAGTTCGTCAGGACGGCGGTCGCGGCTTGCGTCGGGCTTTGTACGAAAACGCCGTTGGCGTCGTAGCAGCGAAAGTCCTTGATCCAATTGCTGAAGACGTCCGAATAGACGCCATCGAGGGTGTCGCCATCAAGGCCGTCGGAGAGGAATTTTGGCTGGTTTTCCAGCGGGTCGAACAGTTCGACGTGGTATGCGTAGCCTGGGATCTGGTTATTGGGGTTGTTCGGGTCGGTGACCGTGACGGCGGTCGGTTCGAACTGCAGCGTGACGTCGTAATTGCAAAACACGCCAGGGCCGAAGCTGCTGGGCAACGAAGAGGAAAACAGGTGAGAACGAAGTCAAAATCGTTCGGTTGCAGCCCGCCCGCCGCTTGCCGTAAGTTAGGTATTAACATGGGCTTCTGTGAGCGATGCTAGCTGAAAAAGAAGCGACCTCCGGGATAGGATGAAAGGTGTAATTTCATGCACCCCATCCACGGAGGTCAGCTACCATGATCGGGCAACGAGAATCACTTGGCAAGGCGGAGGCGAGTTTTCAAAAGCTGGTCGGTTTTGTGAAAGGTGCCAGCAAGTCGGGGGAACTTCGGATCGACGAGGTCGAGCGCGAGTTGTTCAACGAATTGCTGAGCTTGGGATACCACTTGCTTGAGGCGTTTGCCGCCACGGCGGGCGATGGAGACCACGGTGAGACCATCGAGCGGGAAGGGCAAACGCTGCAACGCAGCGAGAAGAAGACCAAGCCGTACCGGTCGATCTTCGGCGTTCTTCGCATCGAGCGTTACGTCTATGCAACCGGAGCCAAGAAAAAAGTCGAATGGGCCCCGGTGGACGCGTGGTTGGGGCTGCCGGCCGGGGAACAGTCGTATGTGCTGGAAGATTGGATGCAGCGGATGTGCGTGAAGGAGTCGTTCGCCGAGGCTGTTGGTTCGCTGCGCGAATTGCTCGGCGTAAAGACGTCGGTTCGCGCGGCCGAGGTCATGACTCGCCGTCTGGCCGACCACGCCGAGAGCTTTCAGGAGGCGCAAGCCGCGATTCCCCAGGACACCGAGGAAAACATCCTGGTACTCACCGCCGATGGCAAAGGCGTGCCGATGCGGCGCCCGCTGGAACAGCGACTTCAGGAGCATCACGCAGCCACCGCCGCCTCCGAGCAGGAGCCGGCGAGCCTCGCCCCTTCGCCAGGCGCCCCACCCAAGCCCAAACGGCTCAAACGCGGCGAAAAACGGACGCGCAAACAAATGGTTTACATCGGCGCCGTGTACAGCATCGCCGCCTTTCCGCGCACCGCCGAGGACATCGTCAATGACCTGCGCCGCAACCAGCGACAGGCCGACCGACCGCGGCCGCAAAACAAGCGGGTATTCGCCGAGATGACGCGCTTCCGCGAGGACGAGGTGATCAACGGACAGGTGCAATGCTTTGCACGCTTGGCATGGTCGGCGATTCACCGCGCCGGCGCTGACAAAACGCTGGTCTGCCTGATGGACGGCCAGCGTTCGTTGTGGGAACTGAAAGAGAGTTGGTTTGGACGCGCCGTTGGAATCCTCGACATCTTCCACGTGTTGGAACGGCTGTGGCAAGTGGCTCATGCGTACCATGGCGAGGGCTCCCGCGAAGCCGAATGGCAGGTCGAGCAGCATCTACGTCTGCTGTTGGAGGGCAAGGTCGGTTGCGTAATCGGCCTCTACAAGCGGTGGCTCGGGGAACATCGCGTGAAGGGCGGCGGGGCGAAGACCGTGCGCGAGACGATGGGCTACTTTGACAACAACAAGCAGTACATGAAATACGACGAGTATCTGGCGGCCGGTTATCCCATCGGCACGGGCGTGGCGGAGGGGGCCTGCCGACATTTCGTGAAAGACCGCATGGAGTTGGCGGGCATGCGGTGGGAGATTGAAGGCGCCCAAGCGGTGCTCTCGTTGCGCGCTTTCTATCTGAACGATCAATGGGACGAATTCATGATTCACCGCATTCAAACTGAGCAAGATGCACTGTACGCAAGGGCCGCGTAATGGCGGGATGCGAGTTGCAACCAAA
>JBOGKE010000135.1:0-8918 GCA_050745265.1 Terriglobia bacterium | reverse complement strand
TTCTCCAGTGACAACGCCGCGCACGCTTATTACGCGACACTCGATGCCTTGGATTTCCCGCAAATAGGAAAAGCAGGGGACCCATACGAGCCGAAGTACAAGATAAAACCTCTCTGGCTCACCGTCGCCGGTCGCGACGGATATTGGCCGATCGCGAAGCTTGGCAACGAGCCTGCGAACTTCGCCATACGCCCGACGATCTCGTGGACGCTTCTGTTTTTCACTGGAATCCTGCTGGCGGCGATCTACCTCGTTTACATTTGGGGCGGCTCCATTCGGGCCAACGCCTCCGGAATGGTTGCATTTGCGCCGGTGAAAGATGCAAGCCGGAGCTGGGTGCTGTGTGTTTTCGGCTGGTTGGTACTTGGGGCGCTGCTGATCATTGTGCTGCCCACGACTTCATTTCCGGTTTCGAGCCGCGCATGGGAAATTGTTGGATGGCTAGCCGTCGGCTTGGTCCTTGCGTCGTGCTTTTTAGATCTGAGGAGACGGGAGGTGCGCCCGGGTGCGGGAGCCGTGTGGACCCGAAGCTGCTCCTGGTTCATCGCCTTGTCGATCGTTCTGGCGATTGTCTTCGCCCAAGCTCGCTTGCCCAATACTGATGAATTTCTGCGCCGCCACATATTTCTCTACCGCTACACTCACCTTTCCTCCGGAGTTTCTCCCCTGCTTCCGTTGCTTTTTCTGCTCGCAGGCGGCCTATGGTGGGCATGGTACAGCCTCAAGGGGCTGGTGGTGCTTGACGCTAGGCGTCCGCGCCTTCCAGAAAAGGCCGATTTGCCGCTTCTAACAAATCCCTCATTCATGATGGTGAGCGAAGCCGGGAACTCCGGACTCTTAAGGCTCGCGAAGCCCTTGACGCACGATTTCCGGGTGTACCTTCCGCCCTTAGCGGTGGCGGCAATCGTGTTCCTACTGGCGCTCGAGAGACAGAATTCGCTGTTGATCGAAGCCCTCGAGGGAGCCACGTACGACCGGATCTACGAGGTGGCGCTGGCCGTGGTCCTTTTCGTGTTGACGGCGACGCTGCTGCAATTGGCGCTGACCTGGGTCGAGTGCCGGTCTCTCCTGCGAGCACTGGACCGGTTTCCGCTGAGGCGAGCGTTTAAAGAACTCAAGGAGTTCTCCTGGCATCCCATTTGGAGCCTCAGCGCAGGCGGGCTGAACGATCTGAATACGCTTTTCACTCGCGAGATCGAAAGCTTGATCCATTTGTACAATACACCCAAACTGCTCTCGCTCAGCCCCGCACTCGACGATTCGGTCCGCGCAGCGAAACGGTGCGTTGACGATCTGCGGAAAGATTTCGGCAAAATAATCGGAAACGAAGCGCCACCGCCGAACGGCACGTTGAGGGAGCGCGCCGCTCGTCTCCTGCGAGCTATCTGGGCTGGCAACTATCGGGATGAAACCAACCTGATCGGCAAAGTAGAAGGGCTTCGAACCCACCTCGCCTCAGTGTGCGGCGCGGCCCTGAGTTTTCTCGCGACAGTTTGGGAGAAGGAATACGGTCTGGTATTGCCCGAAGGGGTTAGCAATAAAGCGGGCGATGAGAAGAGCGCTGGTAGCGAGTCTGCAGGCGCCGAGGTTCAGATCATCGAGCAGTTTGTGTGTCTTATATACGCAAACTTTATTTTTATGATCCTTCGTCAGATTCGCAACTTATTAACCATCGTGGCGGGTCTTTTTGTTTTCGCGGTCCTCTCGCTCAGCTCGTACCCCTTTGTGCCCAGTGCGACCATCCGATCGGTGATGCTGGTCCTTTTTCTCGGACTGGCCACAGTGGCGGCGGTCGTGTACGCCCAAATGCACGGCGATGCGACGCTCGGCAGAATTACCGACACGTCCCCGGGAACGCTCGGCGGCGATTTTTGGCTGAGGATGGGAAGCGCCGTGGGCCTGCCTCTGATCGGTCTCCTCGCGTATCAGTTTCCCCAGGTCAATAACCTCCTGTTCTCCTGGCTCCAACCTGCGTTCCAGGCCCTCAAATGACCGATCGGGCGCGGGCGGTGGATCGCCGCAGTGGCCGCGAAATCGGGGGTTGCTCGCCTGTTTCCCCAAGAGTCCAGAGGGATGGCCGGCTACCGTTTGGCTTCTTCCCTTTGAACAGCGATGCCGGTTTTTGCCTGAAGAAATGCCATCAGATCGGTGTAATCGTGCTTGTTAATTTCAAATGCGGCTACGTCACCCTTGGCGATGGCGTTTGGATCTTTTGCCAGCCTATCCCGCTCTTTCGCTGCGATTTTGGGGTCAGATGGGTATTTACTTGACTCCCGTAGCCACACCCTGTAGTGTTTTGGCGCGTGGAGGATTATCCGAAAGATCTGATGGAACTGGAGGCGCGCGGCGGAGAGCCTGATGCCTTTCATCGAAGACTCCGTGGAGCCAGGCAGCGTCGTTCATACCGACGGCTGGCTCGGCTACCAGCCCCTCGAAGGCAGGGATTACAGGCACAAGATCATTTTCCTGAAGGGCAAGAGCAAAACGGCATCGGAGCTGATGCCGCGCGCGCACCTGGCCCGCTGCCGCGCGGATCGCCGCCGTCGCCCTGGTCATGTGGAACATGAGAAAAAGACATTTTTCTCATAATTGGAAAACAGCCGCAGCGAGGATGGCAGTCAAGGGCGGGCGCGATGGGGAGTGCCTCCGCACCCGCCGCAAACGGGGCAGCGGCTGCGTCCGGCGGGGCTGCGGCTGCGCCACATACTTCCTGCAGCACCCATACCAGCGGAACAACTGGCGGTGGCGGGTGCCGCGCCCATCACCGTCATCTTGGATTGGCTCCCGGTGGGGTTCCCCACTATCAGCAGGTGACCGCCTGTGTCATCAAAGGTGCCGTTTACATTCACTGTACCATTCCCGCCGCCGCTGCCCACGTTCATGATGCCGCTGTTTGCCAGGTTGCCTCCCACGTTCAGCGTGCTCCCGCCCGAGACAGCCAAGCCCACCAAGACAAATCCACTGTTCGTGATATTCCCGGTGACATTTAGCGTGTGTGCGTCACTTATCTCCACGTCGCTGCTGTTGGAGAGCGTGTCGATCGTGACGCTCGTAAGAGTGGAGGAACTGTTGAGCCGCACGATGCCGACGTTGACCCCCACGTTGTAGTTATCGCCCAAGGCGTGCCGTTATTCGGGACGCAGGGTGAGAGCGTTGGGCTGCACGTCCACGTGGCGCTGCCCGTCCAATTTCCGTAAGTTGTCGCAGTTGCGGTTTCAGTGGTTTGTGCCGAGGCTAGGCTGGCCGCGAGCAGTAAGGCGACTAAGGAAAACAGCAGGCCAAGTGACGATACTTTGTGGGTTTTCATCGTTCCCCCCGGGATGGAACGCAAAGAGGCTGAGGTGGATCCGGTCAGCTAGGAGAAGACGATGAAAAAGACACTTGAATTCGAATGGCGGATTCTGCCGGGAGGTATCTCCACTGCACAAAGCCGCTGCGGAAAAGCGCGGTGCGGGTGCAAGCCCAAGCCACCGCGCCTGCACGGCACCTATTATCGATGGAGTGGCTTTATCGAAGGGAAAAGGACAACAAAGACCGTGAGCAAGAACGTAGCGCAGGAATGCATGCGTAGAATCCGCAATTCCCACGGACTTCAGAGAGAAATTAAGATACTCCTACGAGAAGCCCTCGCCAACGCGCCATGGATGTCCCGTTCCACGTCGCCGCGTGCGAAGCCGAAGCGGCGCTGAACGAGGGCAAAACTTGTGGGTATTTGAAAGCAACGCCGGACGCCTACGCAATATCGCACTCCTGAACTGAAGCGCAAGACGTCTGCGCCTATTTGAGCCTCACGCCAAAGCGGAAGGAGAGGGCAGAAATCGAGTTTGCCTTTTCTTTTTCCGGGGCGTGCCTCCGCCAAGCGGCTTCCTGCTACTTAAGTTCCGTGATCACAATGTCATATTCCGGCAAACAAACATCTCCCGCGGTGTCCATCCGCACGTCCATGAACGACACATCGCAAACCGCAGATGTCGCATGTTCACCCGTAACATGGCCGCACAGATTCGCGCCCGCGGAGTAAAGCGGACAAGAGGTTCCGGCGAGGCTTCCATCCCAATCCGTGGCTCCGTAAACGTACTTTCCGTCCTGCGAAATCTGGTGGATCGATGTACCATAGAAACCCCAGCCGGCAGTGATCATTTCGTTGCTGCTCGAATTGACGCCATTCGCCGCGATGTTCGGGTTCTGGGTACCATCTTCCTGCCATGTGACGGTTCCGTCCGTGGGAGGGTTGCACCCCGAGGTCGTGCACCATGTCGGCTGGCTGCTTCCGGTCGTGCCTGTAGTCGTCGCCTTGTACAGGTGGCCGTTTGGCGGGTTCGGCTGGACGAAGGCGTTAGCAGTGAAGCCAGCGTTCGACTGCCACAGTGGGGCAGCCGCATTGTCTTCATACCAGGTGCATGTCCCATCTGAAACCGTCGCTCCTGGCGTCGTAGGCCACGCCGGTTGCGCTGTTCCTGTCGTGCAGGTGCTCGATGTAACATATTCATGACCGTTCGCAGAGATAGGCTGAACGAAAGACCAATGTGCAACCGCCATGCTAGGGTGCCAGGCTGGCGGAAGGCCGCCAAAGGTTGAGGTTTCCGTGCGTGCGAAGCGATAGACACAGTGATACGTCGTCGCATCGGCGCAAGTCGGAGAAACGGCTACATCCTCACGAAGCCAGGGTCCGTCCGTCGCCATCATCAGATTGTTTCCATCTGGATAATTCGTCCGGTAGGCGTCCATGAACATCGGATAACTTGGGTTCCCAAGGTTGCCGGCGAACGTCGGGTGAAAGTCCGGGGCGTAGAGGCACGAGTCCCAGGGATAAGAGGGCACGCATAAGCCGGGGGGCGCAAGAAATTGCGGGGAGTTCGTGTAGTAACTGGAAAGGTGCGATCCGTCAAAAATATGTTCCCACAAGTTCCACGACGAATTCAATCCATTATTATTCACCTCGGCCATGTAACCGGTGCCGCCATGTCCGCCCCACGCCTGCCAGCCGGAAGGAAGCTGCTCCGAGGAAAGGTAGGGTGGCCACGGAATCACGTTCGTCGTGCCAATTTGCCAAATAAAATTACCTGGACCCCCGTTGGAGGTGTACTCACCCGTCCCCACGATGAGGCTCCCGGACTGGTCTATCACTGCCGAATGAATTGGCATTCCCGCTCGGTTGACTGTGGGCAGCGCACTGCCGCTCGTGATTGAGGTTATCGTGGTGTTGCTCCCGAGGGCCACCGGAGTGGATGTCTGGCGCGTGGGCGTGCAGGGTGTCGGCTCACAAGCATAAACATCGTAGTATCGCGCGAGCGGGTAATCGTAATAGCAGTTGGTGGTGGTCGAATTGCACACCGAGCCGCTCATGCCCGTCTGGTTGGCAACTGGAGAAGTCACCAGCACCGAACCGCTCGATGATACCGTTGCGGTCGATGCGGGTGACGGCGTGCTCTCGAAGTAGCCGCCGTAGTATTCGAGGTAAGTGACTTGGACATCTACAATCCCTGGCGGAAGGCTTCCGCCGCTTTGGGGTGTCAGGGTCGGGGCAGTCGGCGGTTGAACCAATCCGAAAGGAGCGCCCGTGATCGGATCGGTTGCCTGCCCTTTGGTCGTCCGAGCCAAAGTGTTAAAATTGTACTCACCAATCTGCATCGTCTGGGTGTTGAGCCAGTAGCAGACGTTGGTTGAGGGTTTGTAAAAGGTTTCATAATTCCATTCGTCCTGGCCGCCCACCGAAGCGCCGTTGTAATCAATCGAGTGGCCGCCATAGACGATGAACCCCGCGTCTCCGAAAGTGCCGTACGGCCCGTCGAAGCCGTCCGAGCTGCCGAAGTCCGACGCTTGGGCGTTGCAGTTGCTTAGGTCGGCGATGAGGTATACCACCGGATCAGTGACGTGCCAGCCCGTCACGACCGCCGAGGTCCCGGCCGTCACGGGAGCTCCATCTTCCTGCCATGTGACGGTTCCGTCGGTGGGAGGGTTGCACCCCGAGGTTGTACACCACGTTCCGGTAGGATCGCTTGATCCGGTTGTGCCCGCCGTCGTGACGATATAGCGATGGGCGTTCGGCGTGGTCGGCTGAACGATCACGCCCAACGAAAAATGCGCATTCGCCACCCAGCTCGGGGTCTTGAACGGCTGTGCAGTGTGGCCGAACATCAGGTCAGGATCGATGGTCGAGAACGTCGATCCGTCAACACCGTTATCCCAAGGGGTCTGGCCTCCGGTATAGGGAACCGGAGTATAGGCGCTGCCGGGCATCCCGATCCCAAGCGCCGTCGTGAACGTCGAAGGACTGAACGTGAAAAGCGTTGCGCTGCCCCCATCTCCGATATTGACCTGAAGCCGATACGCTCCTTTGTCTACGCAGGTTGCCGTCGGGCCGGAGCCACCCGAAACCGGACAAAAGACTCCCCACTCCTCGTATTTCGAGGCCGACCCACCGAAGAAGCTGGTCGGGTTCGAAAAATGCGCCGGGTCGGTGGTCTTGAGAAGCGTGAAGTCCGTCACCCTAACCTCGCGCTCGCCAAACGCCGGGTCGATAAAAGGGATGTTCACCGCAGGCAACGGAAAAGCGGGGTCGGTGGCGATCGCCCGATCGGTGCGCGCACAGTAATCCGGTGCAAATCCAGCGCACGCGTGTGATGTCCCACCGCTGCCGCCACTCTGCGAAGCGGATAAGGCCGAGGGTAGCAGGCCAAACGCCGCCAGCAGCGCAATCGTGAACCACAAACTTCGAATCGCGGTTTTCATTATGTCAGATTCCCCATGCAGTTATCGATAAACGTGATCGTTTCCACGGCAGTGTTGCCGCCTGTGGTTGATCGGAGCGCGTCTTCGAGATCAAATTGCGCGTCGGTTGAGGGGTCCGCCGCTTACAAGTCGAGAATAACAGGGGACGCTGAGAGTTTGGAGACGGACGAGCCAAATGAGACAATATTTTTTATCTTACCAATAATCCGTTGATTAGAGCATTACGGCGCAGCAATTTGAGGCCAGGCACGGGGAGGGTGTAGCATTGTGCCACACAGATCGCGAGGACTATCAAGTCTGGACGAAAGAGACGCGCTGGCGGAGAAATGAAGCGCCGGTTATCGCCGGTACCCAGAGAAAGCGCATCTTTTCTCCGGCCGCGCTCAGCATCCGTTAGAATATGCTTTCGGTCTGCTAGCTGGCGTTCCGGCCACGATATTCTTTCGGCATGGCAAATCCAGCCGGAGTGAAACGAGACTTTGTAGGTTTGGAACAGCGTCGTCTTCGGGCGGCGCGATTGTTGTCGAAAGGGATCAGCCAGTCGGAGGTTGCTCGGCAAGTGGGCGCACACCGGCAGTCGGTGAGCCGCTGGGCGCGACAGTTGGAGCGCGACGGGTGATCGGGCCTGAAGCGGGCAGGCCGGGCGGGTCGCAAGCCGAGGCTGGAAGTGGGGGACCGAGAACGGATCGCGCGAGCGCTGAAGCGTGGCCCAGAGCAGTTAGGCTACGCCACCGGCCTTTGGACGGCGGTGCGGGTTGCGCGCCTGATCGAGCAAGAGTGAGAGGTTCGTTATCATCCGGGCCATGTCTGGAAGCTGCTGCGGCAACTGGGATGGAGCCGTCAGCAGCCCACGGGCCGGGCGTTGGAACGCGAGGAGGCGGCGATCCGGCAATGGAAGCGGAAGCGCTGGCCCGAGATTAAAAGAAGGCCCAAAAAGAGCGGCGAACGATCGTCTTTGTCGACGAGAGCGGATTGAGCGAACGGCCGCACCGCTGCCGAACCTGGGCGCCGCGCGGCCAGACACCGGTGCTGCAGTACCACTTCAACTGGAAGATGCTCTCGGCGATGGCCGGGGTGACGTGGTGCAACTTCTATTTTCGACTGTTTCCCGGAGCGATTCACAGCCCGCACGTGGTGAAATTTCTGGATCATCTCGAGCGGCACCTGGGCGGCAAGCTGCTGATTGTGTGGGATGGACTGCGGAGTCACCGCAGCCCGCTGGTTGGGGAGTACGTCCGGGCACAGGGGGGACGGATCTGGCTGGAGTTTCTGCCCGCTTACGCGCCGGAACTGAACCCGGTCGAGTATTTGTGGTCGCACTGGAAGCAACACGAGTTACCGAACCTGTGCCCCAAGGTCTTCTGGGAGCTCAGCCACCACGCCCGTCGGGCTTTGCTCCCGGATGCGCCGCCGACCGACACTGGTGATGGCTTTTTGGAGCAAGCAGAGCTGTTTCCGTTGTAACTAGATTATGCGGAGCTCAATAATGAGGCCTTCTAACGAGGATTTGCTAACGAGCATGCTCAATGTCGAGAGGTACAATAAGAATCTTCTCTTAGTTCTGGTATGCCTGATCTGTTGCATTCGTCCGGCATCCGCTGTCGGGGGCGCACAGCGTTACGCTACTCCAGCCCTTCCTCGAGCGGTTCCGGATACGACCATGCCCGTACACTCCGGGGCCACGGTTACAGTGGCGAGTAACTGCAGCAACTTACAATCCAAAATAGACGCCGCTCGTTACGGGGATACGATCCTTATACCAGCCGGCACGAAATGCACGGGCCACTATATTCTCCGATACAAGTCATCGGGTTCAGGCTGGATTATCATCCGGACTGCCGCAGGCGATTCCCAGTTGCCCGCCCCGGGAACAAGGATCGGCCCGTCGTATTCAAGCGTAATGCCTAAGCTCCTAACTCCAGATTCGAGTGCCGTGATTACGACCGAGGCCCGAGCTCATAATTACAGGTTGATCGGTCTCGAAATCGCGGCTGCCCCAACGGCTGCTCGATATCCCAACCGCGAGAATTACGGGTTGGTGGTTATAGGAGACGCGTCTGCCACGAGCGCCAGCGATCTGCCATCGAACATCGTCATCGACCGGGATTATATTCACTGCTCTCGGTCCCAATACTGTAAGCGCGGCGTCGACATGGAGAGCTCCAACACTTCGGTGATCGACTCGT
>JBOGKE010000134.1:0-14260 GCA_050745265.1 Terriglobia bacterium | reverse complement strand
CACTTGGAGGGAGTCATCCGCCAGTTGGAGTTGGGCTTGCCGCGGATGGCCGCCGACGCGGAAAGCCTCCGCAGCCTGACGGCCTGGCCCTGGATTGTTAGTCTTAACTTGAACGCGCATTAGAATTAGAGCCTGCGCCGACGCTCTCGTCCGGCGCGGCGTGAGATTCGGTTTATCGTAATGGCCACTCTGTCAAAGGCCGAGGCAGACCTTCAGACCGCCGCAACCCGCTGCTTGCTTGCGAGTCTTCAGCGGAGCGTCGGCGCCGTGATTCGCGGTAAAGACGACGTCATCCGCCTGGCGCTGGTGGCCCTGTTTGCGCGGGGCCATCTGCTGATTGAGGATGTCCCCGGAGTCGGCAAAACGACTCTTGCGCGCGCGCTCGCTCGCTCCCTGACCTGTTCCTTTCAGCGCATCCAGTTCACTTCGGACCTGCTGCCCTCGGACGTGATCGGCGTGAGCCTCTTTAACCCACGCAGCCAGCGGTTCGAATTCCGGGAAGGGCCTCTGTTCGCTCAAATCCTACTCGCCGATGAAATCAACCGCACCACTCCGAAGACGCAGAGCGCGTTGCTCGAGGCGATGAATGAGACACAGGTGACAGTGGACAACCAGGCCCGCCCTCTGCCCCAGCCGTTCATGGTGATCGCCACTCAGAACCCGGCCGGCCATCACGGCACCTTCCCTCTTCCCGAATCGCAGCTCGATCGTTTTTTGATGCGGATCGAAGTCGGTTATCCGGCCGAAGAGAGCGAACGGGAGATTCTTCGTGGTCCCATGGGTTCCGAGCCCCTCGACGAGATTCAGCCCGTGATGGGTGCGGACGAGGTGGTCAGTATTCAGCAACTGGTGCGACACGTGACGGTGGACGAAGAGCTGGTCGATTATCTGCTCGCAATCGTGCGCAGCACGCGGCGTCACGATCAGCTCAGCCTCGGCGTCAGCCCCCGCGGATCGATCTCTCTCTATCGTGCCGCCCAGGCGATGGCGTTGCTGGAGGGCCGGAGCTACTGCATTCCCGATGATATAAAGAGTCTCGCGGCACCCGTCTTCGCTCATCGGTGCGTGATCAATCCGCGCTTCTCTGCGGCGCCCGGTAAGGGCGCGGCCTCAACCGAGATTCTCAAAGAAATTCTCGATGAGACGCCGGTGCCACTTTAGCCGATTGCCAAACGACGCGCCGTGCCCTTTCAATCCTTAACAGCCTCGCTTGATCCGAAACGCGCTAACACCAAGCCTGCAGACCCGAAGGAATTCCCTGCCCTCACAGCAGCCCGCGTTCTCGCCGCTTCCGCAGGCGTCGCATCGATTCTGATCGCCATCGTTCTTGCCGTCGGTTTCTTTGGTGAGGGTCAATACGGCGCGGCGGCCGGAATCGGAGCCCTCGCGCTGTTCGGCGCAGCGTACGGGATTCGGCGAGCGGCGCGATTCCTTGCGCATCGCGGTCTGGCGAAGCGCTGGGAGCCGCAAATCGATTACGAGTTCACGCGCGAAGGAGCGATCTATCTTCTCACCACCGGGCTCATCACGGTCGCGTCGGTGAACACCGGAAATAACCTGCTGTTCATGATCCTCGCGGCATTGCTCGCCGGCATGCTCGTTTCGGGCGTGTTATCGAAAACCACGCTCGCCGGCATCAAGCTCGACCTCGCGCTGCCCGAACACATCTTCGCGGGCGAGACGGTGCGCGCGCAGGTGACGGTCACAAACACCAAGCGCTTCATGCCGAGCTACTCGGTGACCGCAGGATCGGGCGCTCGCACGGAAACCGCCGGGAAAAACATCCTCGCCAGCCCGGTCTATGCGCCTTATGTGCCCGCCGGCGGCTCTCTCAAAGAGGTCGTGGAGCTTCGATTCGCTCGCCGCGGCCGCTACCGCCAGGATGCATTCGTCATCAGCACGAAGTTTCCCTTCAGCGTGCTACGCCGCAAGCGCCGCATCAGCGCCGCCCGCGAGATTCTCGTGTTGCCCGCCATCGAATCCTCAGAGCGATTCGAAAAAGTCATTCCTTTGGTCCGCGGCGACATTGAGAGCGCGAGGAAGGGCCACGGATCCGACCTCTACGGGCTGCGGGATTACCAGGACGGCGACTCCGCGAGCCACGTCGATTGGAAGGCCTCGGCCAAAACGCGAAAACTGATCGTGCGCGACTTCACGCGCGAAGAAGAAAACCGGCTGACGATCATCTTCGATCACCGCGTCGAAGAGCGGAGTGACGCCGCAATCGCGCGCTTTGAGCGGGGAATCCGGCTTTGCGCATTTCTCGCCTGGCAGGCCCATTCCGGCGGCTCGCGCGAATCATCACTGCAATTCATCGGCGGCAACTTGAGAACTCGGATGGCGCCCGCATCCGAAATTATTTTTCCCGTACTCGAAGCTTTAGCCGTGCTCGAACCCGCCGTTGTTGACGACGCGGACGTGCTCCTGCCGAACGTCCTCGGGGCCGAAGGGTTTCCCGTGGTGATTTCCGCCCTGCCGGCCGAGAGTCTTGCCGGGTCCGTTCCGCAAGGCACCTGCGTCCTTGCAGATTTCTGATTCAGGCACGCTCCCAGTAAAGTCAGAAAAAACTCGCGATACCTCATCCTTTATTCAAACTCGCTAATGGTTTCGTGTATTGATCCGCGCTGAATTAGCGCATATTCTCCTCCCCGTCCAGGGCGGGTCGGCATCCTTACGCGATGCGAGCGAGGTTCTATATGCGGCGAGGTTTCGCAGTATTAGCGCTGGTCAGCAGTCTGGGTATCAGTAGCGCGGCGCGGGCGCAGGTGAATAGCGCGCGGGTAGACGGCATCGTCACAGATTCGAAGGGTCTTCCCCTTCCGAACGTTCAAATCACGCTCACGGGCGTGAGTACGGGTCTGGTTCGCGCCATTAAGAGCTCGGCCGGCGGCACGTACGGTTTCGCAAGCCTCGATCCCGGAGCGTACCGGATCGAAGCTGAGTCCGCGGGATTTGCGCCGCAACTCCGGCAGTTCCAACTCGAAGTCAACCAGGCGCTGCGCCTCGATTGGACGCTTCGTGTCGGCCCGGTGAGCGAGCACGTTGACGTCGTGGCCGCGCCCGAAACCCTGCGCACGTCGGATGCAACACTCGGCGAAGTTATCGAGCCGAGCCTCGTGCACGATCTTCCTCTGAACGGCCGGCACACTCTCGCCCTCGCGCTTCTCGCGGCGAGCGCCCACCAGGGCTACGGCGCCGCATCGGGCAGCGCCAATCCGCTCTATTGGCGGCCGCAGGAGAACTCGGCGCTCAGCGTGGGCGGCGCGCGACCGAGCGCCAATTACTTTCTGCTCGACGGTTCGACCGACACGGACCCCACGTTCAATTCACAGAACCTGGGCCCCTCGCCCGATGCCGTTCAGGAGTTCAAAGTTCAAACCGGAAGCTACTCGGCGGAATTCGGCGATGCCGGAGGAGCCGAGATCAACATTGTCACAAAGTCCGGCAGCAATCATATCCACGGCGATGCTTACGAATTCGCCCGCAGCAGCTCGCTCGACGCCCGCACGTTTACCGACCCGAGCACGATTCCGCACCTCGCTCAAAACAATTTCGGCGCTTCGCTCGGCGGCCCGATTCAGCGCAACAAAACTTTTTTCTTCATGAACTACGAAGAGTTCACGCTGAGCAACGGCATCAGCCAGATTGATACGGTACCCTCCGCGGCGGAGCGGGCGGGGGACTTCAGCCAAACGGGTGAAGCGATCTATGACCCGGCGACGATGGCCGCCAACCCCGTGTATGATCCGAAGCTCCCCGCCAGCCCGTCGAATCCCCAGGCGCTCCGGCAGCCGTTCCCCAATGACATGATTCCGGCGCAGGACATCAACAAAGTGTCTCAGGAAGTACTCACGCACGTGCCGCTTCCCAACCTGATGGGCGGCGGCATGGGCATGACGGGAATGGGAATGATGTCGATGGGAAGCGCACCGTTGGCGGCAGGCCCCGACTCGAATAATTACCTCGACCTGCGCACGAACCGCAACTATTCCGATCAGGGAACGCTGCGCCTCGATCGAAATCTGGGCCGTGGCGACAGCGTCCTCGGGCGCTACACGTTTGAGCAGGAACGCGACTTCACACCTCAGAATCTTCCCGGATTCGGCGCGTTTGACGACAACCTGGCGCAGAACCTGACCCTTTCCTATACGCACATCGTCTCGCCGACTTCGGTCAACGTGATGTGGTTCGGGATGTCGCGCCTCTCCATGCACCGCTACTCGCAAAATGACTTCACAAACGATTATGTTTCCGAGCTGGGGATACAGGGCGTGGCCTTCGGAGGCAAGGGAGCTTGGGGCATGCCGTGGTTTGACGTCCAGGGCTACAGCGGAATCGGAGACAGCTATAGCGCCACTCCCGTCCAGGATTGGGACACGGTCTTTCAAGCGGGTGACATCCTCAATCTCGACGTGGGCCGACATGCGCTGCAGTTTGGAGGAGATTACCGGTACTTTTACTGGCCGATGTGGGGGTTTTTCGATAACCGCGGATACTACCAGTTTACGAACGGCTTCACCACCCAAACTGCGTCGAACGACGGAACCGGCTCGGCGCTCGCGAGCTTTCTGCTCGGCTTGCCGGCCGCCAAACAACGCCAGGCGGGAATTCCAGTGATGGACTTGCAACAGTGGTTCGCGGATGCTTTCCTCGAAGATACCTGGCGATTGACGAACCGGACCACGCTTGATCTCGGCCTGCGTTACGAGTACACACAGCCGCTGTGGGACACCGACAATCCCAACAGCAACATTGTTTTCCAGAACGGAACGCCGTTCTTCTTCATTGGCGGGCAACTCGGCATGCCGAAAGGGCTGATCCGACCGAACAAGCTCGACTTCGCGCCCCGCTTCGGTTTCGCCCACGTTACGGGCGGCCGGCTGAATCTCGTTCTGCGCGGCGGATTCGGCGTCTTCTACACGCCCGTCGATGCGAACACCTGGTGCAATCAGCGGCACCAGCCGCCGCTCGTTTTTGCCGAAACCGATCAGAGCAACAATTACATCCCAAGCCTCAGCGGTTTCAATTTCGGACCCGCGGTGCTCGGCGAAACGGTGATCAGCTACGCCGCCGTCCAGTTCAACAGCCCTCCTCAGTACGTTAACCAGTGGAGCTTCTCGGTCCAGAAGGCGCTCCCCGGCCACACCGTGGTCGAAGTCGGGTACGAGGGCGATCGCGGTTTTCATCTTCAGCGAGCGCACTTGATCAACAACGCGCCCGCTGGTCCCGGTCCAGTGAATCCGCGCCGGCCGTTTCAGGCGATCAGCTTTCTGCCGGGCACAGCATTCCCGATCGGATTCCCTGTCGCCAGTTTTTCATCACCCGTTTCGTCGGTGAACTATCTCGAAAACTCGGCGCAGAGTTGGTACGACGCCGGATGGATCGACGCTCGCCATCCATTCGGGCACGGTCTCGCCTTGCTCTCCAATTTCACCTGGTCCAAGAATCTCACGAATGCGCCGGATTTCCGCTCGCCCATGGACGAATCCGCCATCCCGCAGAATGATAGCAACCTGGATGCCGAAAAAGGACTGGGCTGCGACGTGCCGCTGCGCTTTGTCGCAAGCCTGGTTTACAATTTGCCCGGCTGGAGACGTGAAGCCCTGCTGCGGCGCCTCACGTCGGGCTGGAGTCTGGCTACCATCTACCAGGCTCAGTCCGGAATGCCGTTTACCATCTCGGTTTTTGGAGACACGGCGAACTCCGGAAATCTGCTGGGCGAAAATCCCATCCGCGCCAATGCCACGGGAGCGCCGGTGTTTCCCGCGGGCGACGGGACGGCCAGCGAGTGGTTCAGCCCCGCAGCTTTTATGGCGCCGCCCGCCTATCAGTTCGGGAACGTGGGGCGGAATACCGTGCGGGGGCCTGGCATGCAAACCGCCGATATTGCGCTGACGCGCGAATTCCGCTTTTTCGAGTCCACCCATCTTCAACTTCGAGTTGAGGCATTCAATAGCTTAAATCACACCAATCTGGGAACGCCCAACCGCTTCGTCAATGAGCCGCAATTTGGCACGATCACGATGGCGGCGACGCCCGCACGCGAATTCCAGCTCAGCGGCCGCGTGACGTTCTAGCGCTCCTCCCGTATAATTTCGATTTGTCCTACGCCGCTCTATCAAAACTCGCCGGCGCCAGTCATTCCCGCGAAAGCGGGAATCCAGTGGGCCCCCGCTTTCGCGGGGGTGACGATCACGTTGATTTTCATTCCGGCGGCGATCTTTGAGCGCCGGAATTTCGGCGGGCCAGAGGCCGCCGGCACAACATCTGCATAAGGAGATAAAGATGACCGAACCGAGCAAAGAGGAGTTGCAGGCGCGTGTCGCGGAGCTTGAGAGACAATTGTCGGGAAGAAAAACCGGCAAGCTCGAGTTTCGCATCAGCGAAAAAGGCGGCGTTAGTGTTTACGGCCTAGGCCGCTTCCCCGTGACGCTCTACTACGAGCAATGGGTCCGTCTGCTGAGCGCGGCGGACGACCTCCGCGCGTTCCTGGAGGAAAACAAGGGCAAGCTGAAACTCAAAGACGCTGGCGGCGCGGAGCGACCGTAAGGCTGCAACTGAACGCCGGGTGGCCTCAGGCGACCTTTCGGCAGGCAGCCTGAAGCGCTTTTTGAGGGAGCGTGTCCGCACCGGCAGCCAGATCCTGACCGACGGGTGGCGCGGCTACCGGTGCCTGGAGGCGGAAGGATTTCCGCAGAGCGCGAGCGCCGCTGACTCCTCAAGCGCCGGCGCCCGGCGGCGTCGCGACGCCCGGAACGAGAATGGGGCCACCAGGGCACGGGTAGGCTCCGGCTCCGCATCCAGGCTCGCTTATTTTTTGCCGTTGGTGAATCGCCGGAGGGCGGCCAGCACGTTTATCGCAGCGCCGGAGTCAATCGTTTCACTGGCCATTCCAACGCCATCGAGAAAGTCAGCGGCAAGTCCCGCCACCACTAAAGCCGCCGAAGCGTTTGCGAGGACAATATCGCGGCAAGGGCCGGCCTCGCCTTCGAGGATTCTCCAGATGATCCGGGCGTTGCCTTCGGCGTCGCCGCCGGCGGTTGCAGCGGGACTCGAGCGCGCTAACCCGAAATCTTCCGGGGCAAGAAGCCGTGAGCGGACCGAGCCATCGCGGACTTCCGCGCAGCGGGTGAGCACGGAGAGCGAAATCTCATCCATGCCGTCATCACTGGTCACGACGAAAGCGCGTCGCGTGCCGGCGGCTACGAAAGCTTCGGCCATCATTTCGGCTCGCGCGGCGTCGTAGACTCCGGCGAGCTGCACCGAGGCGTTGAGCGGATTCGTTAGCGGGCCGAGCAGATTAAACACCGTCTTGCGCCGGAGACTCTGGCGCGCCGCCATCACGTGCTTCATCGCGAGGTGAAGATGGGGAGCATAGAGGAAAACCATTCCGGTGGTCTCAAGGCATTCCGGGATTCGATGAAGCGGCAAGTCCACAGCCACGCCGAGCGCTTCGAGCACGTCCGCGCTGCCGCAGCGGCTCGATATCGAGCGGTTGCCGTGCTTGGCGACCCGCGCGCCCGCGCCTGCCGCGACAAACGCGACCGCCGTGGAAATGTTGAACGTCCCCTTGCCGTCTCCGCCCGTGCCGCACGTGTCGAGCAGCGCGTCATTCGAGGGAAGACGGCTCGAGTCGACGCCTGCCGCGGCGAGCACCTCTCTTGCCCGCTCCCGCATCACTTCGGCGAAACCGATAACCTCTTCCTGCGATTCGCCTTTTTCTCGCAGCGCGAGCAGGAGCGATGCAATGGTTCCGTCAGCGAGACGGCCGGAGAGAATCTCCTCCATCACCGCCCTGGCTTCCTGGCGCGACAGGCTTTCGTTCCGTGCGAGTTTTTCGAGAGCG
Source organism: Terriglobia bacterium (assembly GCA_050745265.1). Taxonomy (GTDB): domain Bacteria; phylum Acidobacteriota; class Terriglobia; order UBA7540; family UBA7540; genus RH2-MAG17b. Next base: position 6,414 of record JBOGKE010000134.1, on the reverse strand, counting down.
TCTGCAGCAGTCATACGAGCGATCCGCGCGCGGCGCGGCGCGGTAATTGCTATTTCCCGGCCGCTTTTTTATACTAGCTCATCGGGCCAGCCTGGAATTATTGTACCGTGGATTCCGCGCTTCCCCCTCACTCGGGGTCACTCAATACAATCGCCGCGTGCTCCGTGCCTTGCGCGTGAGCGCAGCGCGGCGCTACTGCGACGCAGCCACAATGAAAATTCACGAATACCAGTCCAAACAAATCCTTGCGCGCTATGGAATGCCAGTGCCCCGCGGTGAGGTGATCGAGCGCCCGGAACAGGCGGCTGCGGTAGCGGAAAGACTTGGCGGCGGGACGGTCGTGGTTAAAGCGCAGATTCATGCCGGCGGCCGCGGCAAGGGCGGCGGCGTGAAGCTCGCGCACAATCCGAAAGAGGCGACTGAGATCGCCGGCAAAATGCTCGGCATGAACCTGGTGACCCATCAAACCGGGCCCGAGGGTCGAATCGTGCGTCGGGTTTTGATCGAAGAGGGCCTGGATATCGCCCGCGAGCTTTACCTTGGCCTCGTGGTCGACCGCGCTACAGGACAGCCGGTGCTCATGGCCTCGAGTGAAGGCGGCGTTGAGATTGAGGTCGTTGCGGCGGAGCATCCCGAAGCGATCCTCAAGGAGGCGATCGATCCCGCGGTGGGATTGCAGCCCTTCCAATCGAGGAAGCTCGCCTTCGGGTTGTCGCTCGATCCGCCGCTCGTGAGCTCAGCGGTGAAGTTTCTTGCCGCACTATACAACGCCTTCGAAGCCACCGACGCTTCGCTGGAAGAGATCAATCCTTTCGTCGTGACGAAAGACGGCCGGCTGCTCGCGCTCGACGCGAAAATGAACTTCGACGATAACGCCCTCTACCGTCATCCCGAGATTCAGGCGCTCCGCGATCTCGACGAAGAGGATTCGCTCGAAGTGAAAGCGTCCGAATACAAATTGAATTACATCCGCCTCGACGGAAACGTGGGATGCATGGTGAACGGCGCCGGTCTCGCGATGGCGACGATGGACATTATTCAGTACGCTGGCGGCCGCCCCGCGAATTTCCTCGACGTGGGCGGCGGCGCAAACGAAGAGCAGGTTCGCCGTGGATTCGAAATTATCCTGAGCGATCCGAACGTGCGCGCCGTCTTGATCAACATCTTCGGCGGCATCATGCGCTGCGATATCGTAGCCAACGGCGTCGTGGCGGCGGCAAAAACGCTGGGAATCAAAGCGCCAATCGTCGTCCGGCTCGAAGGAACCAACGTGGAGCTTGGACAGAAAATCCTGCGCGAATCGAAGCTGAACTTCACCGTAGCGGCAAATATGAAAGATGCGGCGGAAAAAGCTGTTCGACTGGCGAAGCTGGTTGACTGATTTATTGACTCATCTGTCCCTTGATTCATTGGCCCGCCCATAGAGAACATGTGGAGACGACGCGCCTTACAAGGGCCCGCGACTTGCTGTTTCTGGACGGCGGAGACTGGTGCAGGACTTGGTCTGCGGACAACCGCCCGATGGTGTCCTATTCCAAGTTCACGGGGGGCGTTCCCAAAGACTCGTTCGGCTCGACCCGACGCTAATGTATAACTCGAACGTCGCGTACTTTGAAAGATACGCCGCGCACTTGATGGCTCATCTCGTGGTTTTTTTGGAAGAATTTGCAAGTGTTGTTTACCGGCGTACGGGCATGTCTCATATCGGCTACGACGCGACGGCACATCACCCGGGGTACCGCGTCTTCCGATCGTGGCTCGAGTTGACGCTTAACGCGGTTGCCGCCAGCGCTGGGGTGCGGACCCAGTTCAATGAGCCGATGATTCAATGAAGCGATGAACAAAATCCATGTCTATTCTTGTTGATGAAAACACGCGGCTGCTGGTTCAGGGCATCACCGGGCGCGAGGGCGCGTTCCACACGCGGCAGGCGGTGGAGTACGGCACGCAGGTTGTGGCAGGAGTGACGCCCGGCAAGGGCGGCTCGGCGGTCGACGGAATTCCCGTCTTCAACACGGTTGCCGAGGCCAGGGAAAAGACCGGCGCGAACGCCTCGGTGATCTTCGTTCCGCCTCCCTTTGCGGCGGATGCCATTATGGAAGCTGCCGATGCGGGTCTTCCGCTGGTTATTGCCATCACCGAAGGCATTCCGGTGCTGGACATGATCCGCGTCAAGCAGTTCCTCAGCGGCAAGCCAACGCGGCTGATCGGCCCGAATTGTCCAGGGGTAATTTCGCCTGGCAAGTGCAAGATCGGGATCATGCCGGGCCGCATTCACAAGCAAGGACACGTGGGCGTGATTTCGCGCAGCGGAACGCTCACCTACGAGGCGGTGGGCCAGCTTACTGCCCTCGGGATTGGCCAATCGACGTGCGTCGGCATCGGCGGCGATCCGATCGTGGGCACGAGCTTCCTCGACGTGCTGCGGCTGATGGCGGCGGACGCGGAAACGCACGCGATCGTGCTGATCGGCGAAATCGGCGGAACGGCAGAAGAAGAAGCCGCGGCGTTCATCAAGTCAAGCGTGAAGAAGCCGGTGGTGGGCTTTATTGCGGGACGCACGGCGCCGCCCGGGCGGCGAATGGGCCATGCCGGTGCGATCATCTCGGGCGGAAAAGGTACGGCCGCGGATAAGATTGCGGCACTCGAGGCCGCAGGGCTCCGCGTCGCGCCGAGCCCCGCGTTAATCGGAGAAACCATCGCCGCCGCACTGCGAAACGATGGTTTGTGATTGGCGACGATTGAATCTCAAGGTTCGAAATTAATTATTAACACATTTACTTTTCACGCAGTTACAATATGCCTATCGAACGCACACTGACGATCATCAAGCCGGACGCAGTCAGCGCCGGCCACACCGGCGACATCATCAAGCTGTTCGAGGCCAACCAGCTCCGGATCGTTGCGGCTCGCATGAGGCATTTGACGGCGCAGGACGCGGAGGGATTTTACGCGGTTCACCGTGCCAGGCCGTTTTTCCAAAGCCTCACGACGTTTATGGCATCCGGGCCGGTGATTGTAATGGTACTTGAAAGCGAAAACGCGATCGCGCGTTTGCGCGAGTTGATGGGCGCAACGGATCCCGCGAAGGCGGCGCCTGGTACGATCCGGAAGCTCTACGCTTCCTCGATTGAAAGCAACGCGGTGCACGGTTCCGATGCACCGGAAACCGCGGCGTTCGAGATCGCGTATTTCTTCCCCGGCATTGAGTTAGTTCCCCCTCGCGCTTAACCCGTTACAAAACGCAGTACGGACGTCAGAAGAACCGGCGCGTCAGGGCCGAACGCAGCGTCTTGTCACGGCTCAGACCCTGCTTCAGGAGATCGAACGCCTCATCGGGGCTGTCGGCGTAGTGGATGAGGCTCAGATCGTCGCCGCTAATCGTTCCCGCTTCCCTCAGCCACTCGAAATTGATGGCGCGCCGCCAATATTCCGCGCCATAAAGCAAAACGGCGGCGCGCTGGCGCATTTTACCCGTTTGCAGGAGCGTCAGAAATTCCCAAAGCTCGTCCATCGTTCCGAAGCCGCCCGGGAAGACGATGAGAGCCTTGGCGGGTTGCGCGAACCACAGCTTGCGCATGAAGAAGTAGTGAAATACGAAGGAGAGCTCGGGCGTGATGTATTGATTCGGTTCCTGCTCGGTGGGCAGAAGGATATTCAGGCCGAGCGATTTGCCGCCCGCCTCGAACGCGCCTCGGTTTGCAGCCTCCATGATGCCCGGACCGCCTCCCGAACAGACGACGATGAAGTTGCTGCCGCGATTGAGCGAATTGGACCATTGCGTGATCAGAAATGAAAGGCGGCGCGCCTCTTCGTAGTAGCGCGCCATGTCGACCGCCATCCGAGCGGCGCGAAGGTCTTCCTCCGTTCCGGACGCGCCGGAACCGCTGGTCATGCTTTCGAGCGCGTTGAGCTTCTCGAGCGCGACGTCGCGCGGGATAATGCGCGCCGAACCAAAGAACACCACGGTGTTCTGCACTCCGGCTTTCCGCAGTTTGACCTGAGGCTCGAGATACTCGGACAGAATGCGAATGGTGCGGGCCTCGGTGGACGTGAGAAAGCGTTGATTCTTGTACGCGAGCTCGGGTCGGACCGGCGACGACAGCAGTCCTGGCTTGGACATTCACACCTCAAGGGCAGCCGAAATAGCAAAACACGAGGATAGCAATTCGAGGCGGGCGGCGCCAGAATGCGGAATTATGAATGCTGTGGCGAGTGGTGAATTATGAATTATGAACGTGCGTTCGTAATCTTCGCGAGTGGCTTCCTAAGGCTCGTTGGCAACTCGAAAGCCATAATTCAGAATTCACCATTCAGTATTCATCGCAAATTTCCCACCTGGTACTGAAGCGCGGCGTCGCGTGCCTGAAAATCGTAGCGGGCGTTCACTGCCTGAATTTCCGCCTGAGTTTCATTCAACTGAGCTTGCGAGAGTTCGACGATCGATCCCTGCCCGAGCTTGTATCGCCCCTGGGCGAGCGCGAACGCGAGTTTAGCCTGGCTGACGAGCTGATTCGCCACACCGATCTGCTGGAAGGCGGTGACGGCGCTTGCCCACGCCACGCGCACGTCGCGCGCGATCGACTCCTGAGCGTCGCGCAGATCCTCGCCGGCGGCGTGCGCCCGCAGCATGGCTGCCTGGCGCCGTGCTGCGAAGAGATGGCCGTTGAAAACCGGCACTTCGATGTCGATCGCCGCCGCCTCGTAGTGGTTCGGAATCACCCGCGGCAACGTGAGCTGTGCGATCACCGGGATGTAACCCGCGTCGCCTTCCGCGATCACGCGGGGAAGCGAAAGATCGCGATCTGCACGCTCGAGTTTGTACGCCGAATCGCGATCGAAGCGAGAGGCGATAATCTCGGGGCGTTTCGCGAGCGCCTCCGCCACGAGCGCGGCGGAATCGGAAGGCGGCGCGGGCGGCGCCGGCTGCTCGGCCAAAGTATGGAGTTGGAGCGCCTGCAAACCCATCGCGCGGGTGAGTTGGGCCAGGGCGATCGTAAGATTATTTTGCGCCTGGATTTCGAGCAGCTTTGCCTGCGCCAGGTTGACATTGGCGAAACTTAGGTCGAGATTCGATTTCAGCTTGTTCTGGACCAGCGCCGAGATCTGGTTGAGAACCACCTGCCGCTCGCTGACGGTTTCCTGCGCCACCTTGAGGAGCGCCTGCGAGCGCAGCGCCTCAAAGTACGCCTGATCGACACCGAGGAGCACATCTTCGCGTGTCGCCGCGGTATTCTCGCCGGCCCCTGAGCGTTAAGACGCGAGCTCGCGACCAGGTTCTTCGTGCGACCGAAGTCGGTGACGAGCTGGTCCACGGTGACGCCCTCGGCTTCGCGGGTAAATAGCTGCGAGGCTTGCAGGGTTCCGGCGCCGATGCGCGTGTCGCGATCCGCATCAACGCCCGTGATGTTGGCGGTCACGGTTGGATAGTAGCCGGAGCGCATCTCTCGCACGAGTTGGTTTGAGGCGAGCGCGATATTCTGAGCGGCGAAAATCTGGGGGTGGTTCGCGAGAGCCGTCTGCTCGGCCTGCTGCAAGGTCAGTGCGGGCGGGGCTGCTTCCACATTCACGCCGGCTACCATCGCGATGAAAACCGCCACAACAGCGGCGCCTTTTTTCGTCATCCGAAGACTCCATACTGAATTGCGAATGGTGAATTCTGAAACTTGAGCTCTGATTGGCCAAACGAGTCGTCGAAGCGCACTCACAATCGGGAACGTGCGTTCATTCGCCGCTCAGGCTTCATAATTCACTATTCATAATTCCGCTCATTTTTCGTGCGCCAGCAGATAAGCCGCGGGAAGGGCGAAGATGCTGAGCGCCACAGACACCGCGACGCCTCCGATAATCGCCACCGCCAGTGGAGAGTACGCCTCGCTGCCCGGCTCCAGTTGTAACGCCATCGGCAGCAACCCCACCATCGTCGCCAGCGAAGTCATCAGAATCGGGCGCAAGCGGATGCGGCACGCGAGCGCCACCGCCTCACGCACCGGTTTTTCGTCTTGAGATTGCAGACGCTTGGCGAGATCGACGATGCGGATCGTGTTGGACACTACAATGCCGGTCATCATCAGCACGCCCATAAGCGACTGGATATTCACCGTGGTGCCGCTCAGAAATAGCACCAGCAGTACCCCGGCAATCCCCGGAGGAACCGCGAGCAGGATGAGAAAGGGGTCCACAAACGAGCGGAACTGCCACACGAGGATGAGATAGACGAGCAGCACCGCCAGGATGAGACCGACGGCGAAGCTGCGGAACGACGATTCCATCGTCACCACCAGGCCGCGGATATTCACACGGAAATTGGTGCTGGGGAGCGGCGTCATGGCAATGATCTTCCGAATCGCCTGGTAAGGCCGCGAGAGGTCTTCGCCCCGAGGCTTAACGTAAATATCGATATCGCGCTCGAGC
>JBOGKE010000133.1:0-16050 GCA_050745265.1 Terriglobia bacterium | reverse complement strand
CCGCACTGACGCATCTTTACTCCAAGGATTCCTTTCCAGTTCAGCGGGGCAGGGGCGCGCCTGAGCCGGAAGGAGGCGTGATGATTCACTTTGATAAGCTTTGGCAGAACTGGCTCTTCGGCGCCGGCTTAATCGCGGGAGCGGTCATCGTCTCGCTGGTGATCCGCTACATCGTGTTCTGTCTGCTGGACCGGCGCGCCCGCCGCACGAAGCATATCATCGACATCTCGCTAGCCCGCCACGGGCGCGGTCCGACGAAGCTGATGTTCCCGCTGATCGCGCTTCTCCTGGTCGTGCCGCTGGTCCCGGTCCGTTCGGCGATCCGCAACCCCGCCGAGCACGTGATCGGAGTTGCGCTCATCGTTGTCGTGGCATGGCTCATCGTTCTGACGGCTGACGTGTTCACCGATCTGCTGGTCTCCCATTACCGCGTGGACGTCGCCGACAATCTGCAGGCCCGGCGCATGAAGACGCAAGCGCTGATGTTGCGCCGCATTTTCGCGGTGCTCGTCGCCATTGTGACGATTGCGATCATTTTGCTGACGATCCCGCACGTGCGGGCGGTGGGCACGAGCTTTCTTGCCTCGGCCGGTCTCGCGGGCCTCGTGATTGGCCTCGCGATGAAGCCGACGCTCGGCAATCTCGTCGCCGGCGTCCAAATCGCGCTGACGCAGCCGATCCGCCTTGAGGACGCTGTGATCGTGGAGGGCGATTGGGGCTGGATCGAAGAAATCAACTCCACCTACGTGGTGGTGCGGACGTGGGACTGGAGGCGATTGGTGCTGCCCCTCACGTACTTCATCGAACACCCTTTCCAGAACTGGACCAAAACAAACGCGGAACTGATCGGATCGGTTCACCTGCACGTTGACTACACGGTGCCACTCGCCGAGCTTCGTAAAGAACTCGACCGCGTGGTCCATAGCACGGATAAATGGCGAGGAACCGTGGTCGTCCTGCAGGTGGTGGACGCGACGGCGACCGGCATCCAACTGCGAATCCTGGCGGACGCTAAGGACGCAGGGACGGCGTGGGACCTGAGGTGCTACATTCGCGAACAACTCATCGTGTTTCTGCAGGAGCACTATCCCTACAGTTTGCCGAGGGTTCGCGCGGAAATGCACCCGCTTCCGCTTCCCACGCGATCCGTCGAGGAAGCGCCGAATTCTTCCGGCGACGGCGATCACGCGCCGGCAGAGCCGCCGCGAGTCATTCGGGCCGGATCGTAGCGGACAGATTATGGTGTGTCGCGATTGTTCAAGCCCGTTTGCGTTCGGTGCGGCTGGATTGCCGGCCGCAAAACTGCCGATCAGCCCGCGTGCTTCCCGGCGTAGAGCCGCGAGTCAACTTCGGCCAGGTCCTGATCCACGGATTGTCCCGTCACGTGATGATAAAGCCCGAGGCTGACGGACAGCGGAACGTCGCCTGCGCGGTGCACGGCATCCCACTCGGCGACGCGCTGCACGATCCGGTCGCGCACGATGATCGACCCGGGATCGTCAGTGTCGGCGAGGATTAGCAGAAACTCATCGCCTCCGTAGCGCACCACGTGATCCGAGCCGCGCAGGCAGGACTTCAGAATCGCCGCGATCTGCGCCAGGATTTCATCCCCCATCAGATGCCCGTACCGGTCGTTCACGCGCTTGAAATGATCCACGTCGCACATCATCAGCGCGAGCGGGTGTCCATTTCTCTCGGCACGCGAAATCTCCTTTTGTAGAAGACTCTGGAGGAAATTGCGGGTGAAGACGTTAGTGACCGCATCGAAGGCCCTCGCCGCATGGTCGGTTTGCGCCGACAAAGCCTGCTGGATGGTGAAGAGACGGAGGTGGCGCGCTTCGGACTCGTAACGGACCAGCAGCAGCGCCAGCAGGACAAGGATCACCAGAACGATGCAAACGACTTCGGGAGAAACCGTGAGCACCAGGGGCGAATGCGGCCACAGGCTCCGGGGCACGAGAAACGTGGCAGCGCCCAACCCGAGAACGACGGCGAGGCAAATGAGCGCCACGCGCACAATGCGGCCTTCGGATTCGATCCGTTTGTATTCGGACTTGAGGAATCCGTGCAGCTCCGCCGGAGCAGCCGGATCGCCTTTACCGGACATACTCTTCTCTCTTCATTCCTCGGAGATCGAGGAGGAACTCGCTCGATACGGCTGCATTATAAGACGGTACTGCGGCAAAACAAAGCGCGTCCCGCCGTTTCATTCCGGCGCCGATGTCAGTTCATTCGTTCAATCCTGAACGAGCCGGAAGGGGAAGACCAGCAATTCTCCACTGGCTAGAGCTGCACCACCAATAAGCTGGGGATCATCCGGAAGTGACGGCGATTCACGGTCACGATTGAGCAGCCAAGCGACAGTGCCGCGGCACCGATCAGGAGATCACTGAAAGGGATAGTGATGCCGCGGTCTTGCTGCTCCCCATCAAGCCGGCCGGCGAGCAAGGCCGTCTCTTTAGTCTAGGGATAGACTTCCACATCGCTCAGCAGTTCGAAAATGAATGATTCACGTCGGGAGCGCACCTGCGGATTGTGGGCGCGATAGATCCCATGCACGAGTTCCGTAAGGCCGACCGAAGAGAGGGCAGCTTCTTGATCTCCGGCTGCGGTGACACTTGCCGGAGAAGCTGCGCGACGGTATCGCCCAGACGCTCGGCAGCGATTACCACGCTCGGGTCGAGGACTAGTCCCATGCCGGCGGATTCAACGGCTCACGATGGCTGTTGATTACGGTTTCCAGATCGGCGGCGAACTCTCCATCCAAGGTCGCTGTCGAGCCGTGCGCCTCCGCCAGAGCCATGGATTCAGAAAGCAGACGACCACGATGCGCCGGGATGGGCTTGAGGACAGCTACGGGCAGTGCGCCTCGTTCGATTACCACCTCGGCGCCGGCGCGCACGCGAGCCAGAAACGCGGTGAAGTCGCTTGCGGCTTCTTCTTCCGAGATGTGAATAACCAGTTGAGCCATGCTCCTGATTATACCTTGCATCTCCTCAACAAAACGATCAGGCTGCTCAATCGCGCGCCTTGTCCGCGCCGGACGTTCTCACCTTCACTCCCGCGATATCTTCGAGGAACGTAATCACCGCCGCGTAATCCCGTTCGCCCTGCCCTTTGGCTTTGGCCGCGCCGTAAACTTCCTTCGCGGCCGCCGTTGTGGGCATCGCAACGCCCTGGGCATAGGCCGCCTCCATGGCGAGCTCCAGGTCTTTGTGCATCCATTTGAGGGGAAAGTAAGGCGTGAAGTCACCCTTGAAAATGAACGGCGCTTTGAAATCGGTGAGGCTGGCGCGCGCCATGCTCGACTGAACAATCTCAAACATCGCTTCGGGTTTCACTCCGGCCTTGGTCGCCAGCACGAATCCTTCGCAGAAGATCTCGACCGTCGTGGCCTGAATCGCGTTCTGCGCCAGCTTCGCCGAGAGGCCGGCTCCGTTCGGTCCGCAGTAAATATGCTTTTTACCGAGAACTCGCAGCACCGGGAGCGCGCGCTCAAGCGTCGCCGGATCGCCTCCGATCATAAACGTGAGCTCGCCCTTTTCCGCTCCGTGCTTGCTGCCGGTGACGGGCGCGTCCAGCATGGCGGCTTCACGGCCGGCCACATGGCACGCCAGCTTCCGGCTGGTCACCGGACTGATGGTGCTCGAATCGATCAGAACGGCGCGCGGTCGAATCGTCTCGATCAAGCCATTTTTCCCCAGCGCGACTTCTTCCATCGCGGCGGAATCACTCACAATGCTCATCACGATGTCCGCATCGCGCGCCGCATCCGCGGGGCTCGACGCCACGCGCGCTCCCGCCTTCTCAAGCGGCCCCGCCTTGCCCGGAGTCCGATTGAAAGCAGCTACTGCGTGTCCCGCCCTCAGCAAATTGAGAGCCATGGGTTCGCCCATGATTCCGAGACCGATGAATCCAATCGATTCTGGCATTTGTCTTCTCCGATTCGGCCGCTTGTAGCGGCGAACTGTGTTCGCCGAATTTCCGGCGATCCCTTCCCGCGTCAGGGCAGGCTTCGATGGCGGTTACAACGACTCTGGTAACGCAGCGCGGCCCGCGCGTCATTCGAAGCTCATCAGCAGGCGCAGGTCGCGAACGTTGTTATCCGTAAAGCCCGTTTCGATCGTATCGCCCAGCGCGCGAAAAAAAAGATACGCATCGCACCGCGCGAGATAATCTTGCGGATCGAGCCCGCGAGCGCGAGCGCGGGCGACGGAATGCCCGTCAGCGACAGCGCCCGAGGACGGGCTATTTCCATCGCGTCCATCGGTGGCGCCGCTCAGGATTACGCGCTTTTGCCCGTCGATCTTAAGCGCCGCGTAAAGCGCCAGCGAAAGATTTCGCCCGCCGACGCCGTGCCCGGTTACCCGGCACGTCACCTCGCCGCCGATCACGAGGCAAACTGGCCGCCCGCGCGCGGAATGCTCGTCGAGCGCCTGAACCGCGCTCTCCACCACCTGCTGGTAATCCGTGTCGCATGCGGCGCACTCGATCGCGGTCTCGAACCCTGCTTCCGCGGCGACAGCTCGCGCGGCGTCGACCGCGTCGCGGTTCGAGAGCAGGCAGACGTAACTCGAACGCGCGAAGGCTGGGTCGCCCGGTTTCGGGGTCTCTTCAAGCGCCCGGCGCTCGAAGCTCTCGCGGATTCGAGCCGGAAGGCGCAGTGCGTAGCGCTCGGCCAATTCGTAGCACTGATCGACGGTTGACTCATCGGGCATCGTCGGCCCCGAAGCAACCATCGACGGAAACCCTTCCGGAACGTCCGAAATATAAAGCGTGAGCTGGCGCGCCGGAAAAGCCGCAGCCGCCAGCCGCCCACCCTTCACGGCAGATATGTGCTTGCGAAGGACGTTCATCTGCTCGATGGGCATACCGCCGGTCACCAGCAGCCGGTTGAATTCGGTGAGATCCGCGAGCGTGACGTTCGGGTCCAGCGGCTTCTCGAACAGCGCGGACCCGCCGCCCGAAACGAGAAAGATCACCAGGTCATCCGGCGAGAGGCTGGAAACCAGATCGAGCGCGGCTGCAGCGCCCGCGAGACTGCCCCGCTCCGGATACGGGTGGCCGGCCTCGAACTCGATGAATCGATCCAGCTTTCGGCGCGGCGCGCGTGGGGCCACCACCACTCCGGCGGCAACCTCGCCCGCGAGGATTTCGTCGAGAACGGCCGCCATGCGCGCGGCTGCTTTGCCGAACGCAATAACGTAGGGCGGCTTGGCGAGAGGAAAGAGCTCCTCGCCCGCCATCAGGACGCGGCGTTCGCATTGCAGCTTGCGAAGCATCGCCCGCCTCACATCCAATTTTGCCATCGTCGCGAAGAAAATGCGCTGCGCGAGCTGCTTTCCGTGTTCGTAGTCGGGCCCGGAGCCCGCGGGCAGAATGTGGTGAGTCGCCATTTCATTGCGCATTTATGACAACGCCCCGTCGAGAACTTCGGGGTTGACAATGTTGGGCGGCCGACGCCCCTGGAGCGCGGCCAGCATGTTCTCAGCGGCGAACATCGCCATGCGGGTGCGCGTCTCCCCTGTAGCGCTGCCGAGGTGCGGCATGAGAACCACGTTCGGCATTTTGAGCAGCGCCGGATGCACGCTCGGCTCGCGCTCGAAAACGTCGAGACCCGCGCCCGCGATGCGCTCGGACTCGAGCGCCTCGACGAGCGCCGCCTCATCCACGACCGGTCCGCGCGCCGTATTGATGAGAAACGCCGTCGGTTTCATCCCGGCGAGCTCGCGCGCCGAGATCAGGTGGCGGGTTTCGACCGTCAACGGCACATGCAGGCTCACGAAATCCGACTCGCGGATGAGCGTTTCCGGCTCCACGTAAGCAGCCTTCAGTTCGCGCTCGATGCTTTCGTCCACTCGATGGCGGGCGTAGTAGAGCGTCCGCATGGAAAAGCCGGCCGCGCGGCGCGCCACCGCTTGGCCAATCGTGCCGAAGCCGTAGAGACCGATCGTTTTCCCGAACACGTCGAATCCCCAGAGCAGCCGCCACGACCAAGCCTTCCAATGGCCGTCGCGAACGTAGCGATCTCCCTCCACCAGGCGGCGCGCCACGGCGAGCATCAGCGCGAATGCCACGTCGGCCGTGCTCTCTTCCGGAGCGTTGATGACGTTCGTGACGATAATTTGCCGCTCGGTGCACGCGGCGACGTCAATGTTATCGATTCCCTTGCCGAGATGAGAGATAACGCGCAGGCGGCGCGCCGCCTCGATCACCGTCCGATTCACGCGTGTTCCGGTGGAAAGGATCGCTTCAATCGGCTGCTCGCGGCAGATCGATGCAAGCTCTTCGGGCGGCAAAGCTTCGTCCTTCGCAAACGCGCGAACCTCGCAGTGCGGTGAAAGAAACTCGAGCACGGATTCCGGCAAGGGCCGCGTGGCAAAAACCGTGGGTTTAATAGCCATCTTACGGCCTCCGTAGCGGTGCCGCCGACCGTTGAAGCTGCGCGGTGCGCGGAGCCAGTTGCTTAGCGGAAACGCCTCGCGGGTCCTCCGCACCTTCTCGTTAATTCGGCGTGGGAGGCTCGACGTGATCAACCACCAGTACCTCTACAGGAGCTTTGGTAGGTTTCAATTTCAACCCCAATTGCTCTCGGATCGCCGTGAAGATTGAAGGTCCGGAGGAATCAGCGGCAGGCGTGACTCCCTCCTCGGCTGCTCCACTTCCAAATCCCTCTTCACCGGACGCCCCACTCCGCCAAGGCGTCCAGGTCAGATTGAAGTCGTAGCGACCGGTGAGGCCGGTCTGATCGATTACCCTTCGCCCCAAAACCGCCGTTAAATTCCCTGCAATTTGCCAACTGGGATTCCCCCAGGCGGTGTAGCTCCCAATCCCAAAACGCATCGATGTAGGCTGGTGGTGATCCACGGCGTACTCCGCGTTGCTCCAAAGCTTCATCTTCGCGCCGCCCTTGGCGACGACTAGGTCGTAGGCCGGCAGCAGCTTGGTAGTCCAATGTACCTTCAGACCGAAGCGCTCGGCGAGGAGCGATCGCAACATCTGGCCCTGCACTCGGCCCCGGTCACGAGGCGGGAGGTGCGGCATACCAGACGGCATCACGGCTTTGATTGTGTATCTCCGCGACCTTACCCAGGACGGCAGACTGTGGGTCTGGAGCTGCACCGGATTAAGTGAATAGGCGTAACCAATCAAATCCTGGAGCCGAACATTCGTCGCCCAGAATCGGCCGGGCCTCGGATAAAAACCGATAACCCGATTGGCGGGACTGACGGGCCTGATCGAGGCCACCTCAAAAGATGTCGGCCAAGCCGCGTTCGTTTGTGCGATCGCGATCCAGCCTGGAATCAGGCCACCCGCACTTAGTAGCACGGCAAATAGTGATGCGAGGGGCCGCGTCGCAAAAACCGTGGGTTTGACAGCCATCTTACGGCCCTCCATAGCGGCGCCGCCGACCGCGGATTTCTCTCTCAGCATAGCAGAAGCCCCACGCCCCGGCGGGTCGAAAACGGAACAGCTTCGGGCCGTGGGGCGAAGCCTTAACTAAACACCCCGCCCTGTGCCGGTTTCAGTTTTCGGCCCGCGCCCCGAGCCCGCAAGCCGACATCAGAAAGGCAGCGGAATCATTAGAAACATCTAACATTGTTGAAAACAAAGGCTTGCTAGGCTTCGGTCCGTAAAAAAACGTTGTGCGCGCAAGCTCCCCGCGAGCGGAGTTCCGGTTTCGCAGTCCCGCAGCCAGTGTAGCAGCCAGTGCGGGGGCGGTGGGCACGGATGAGACAAATGAGATAGTTCTTCAACAACCGCCCCGGGCGCTGCCCGCCTCCGCTGGAATGAAATGACCCCGGGGAGCGCGGTTCCAACCGGGCCGTAAGAGGATGCTCCAGACCTTTGTTACCTTGCCTGCCGGACGGCGCGTTGGAACGCGTCGGCCGGCAGCCAGGGTAAGCAATCTTAGGAATGGGCTCTTTTGGCGGGGGTTAAAACTCCGTCCCCCTATCACGTTGCGAGTGGCTCTCCCGCCTTGGCTCAACGCGGTGTCCGGAGTGGTGTCTAGAACGTCAGACGTCATGCGGGGAGGAGATTCGCGCGTCGAAGCATCGCGACCGAGCCGAGCAGCGCGACTCCCAGCAGCGGCAGGCTTGAGGGCTCGGGCGCGGGATTGGAGCGGGTCGTAAGCAGGATGGCCGGGTCAGACGCCGCGCACAGAGAGCTATCGCTGCTCGTGCCATTGCAGACCAGGACGGACCAGTTCTCTCCGTCCGCCATAAACACGGGATCGCTGAAAATCACCGGTGATGCTACCGGTAACATCTATGATGGTGAATGTATCCAGGGCCGGCCGGCGACAACAGGGGCCGACCCGGCGGGTCGCCCCTACCGATCTGATCAAACGTAGGGGCGACGCGCGGCGTCGCCCTTGGCAGTTTACCTGCACCCGCGACGACTGAAGCACGGACTTTCTGGAATGCAAAACGCCGCGCTGCTTGCTCAGGAAATGCGTTGCGGCACGGGTTCGGTGGCTGATTCTGGCGCGGTTGACGGAGTGCGTGAAATCAGCCCTTCAATGGTTTTGAAGACTTCCTGGGAGTTGATCGGTTTCGAGACATAGGCATCCATTCCCGCCCGCAGGCACCTCTCGCTGTCGCCCGCCATGGCCAGCGCCGTCATTGCCACGATAGGCAAATGGGCGCCGGTAGTCCTTTCTCTTTCTCGAATTGCGGCCGTAGCCTCAAATCCGTCCATCTCCGGCATCTGCACATCCATCAACACCAGGTCGAAGCCGCCCTTTTCGAGGGCGGCTAGGGCCTGGCGCCCATCTCCTGCCACCGTCACATGGTAGCCTCGCTTTTCGAGAAGGCGCTGGGACAGATGTTGATTCACGACATGATCTTCCACCAGCAGGATGCACAGGGAAGACTCTGAAAGCCTGCCTTCACGCAGGGTATGCCGCGTCACCAAGACCTCTTCCTTGGAGTTCTGGGTGCGGGCGAACAGGACCCGCAGAATTGCTTCGCGCAATTCCGCGCGGCCGACGGGTTTGGTAAGGTAGCCCGAAACGCCCAACTCGCGGCAACGAACTGCGTCGCCACGCTGACCTCCAGAGGTCAGCATCATGATGATGGAGGAGGAGAGTTCCGGCTGCTGCTTGACTTGGCGGATCAGCTCAAAACCGTCGGTATCCGGCATGTGGGCATCGGTGAGGATGAGGGGCAAGGGGCCGCTTTCCTGCAGTATCTCGCCGAGCTTGGCTAACGCTTCTTCGGCGCTTGAGGCGACGGTGGGCTTCATATCCCACAGTTTGACGGTGTTCTCAAGAATCAGGCGATTCGTCTTGTTGTCATCCACAATCAGCACGCGTAAGCCTTTGAGAACGACGTCCTCCACGACTGGAGCCGGAAGCGGCGCTTGCTCGGGAACTCCCAGCCGCGCCGTGAAGTGGAACCGGCTGCCCCGATCCACCTCGCTTTCCACCCAGATTCGCCCGCCCATCATGTCCACCAGGCGAGATGAAATGGCCAATCCAAGCCCCGTTCCGCCAAACCTCCTTGTCGTGGAGGTGTCAGCCTGCGAAAAGGCTTCAAAAATCTGTGCCTGTTTTGCCTTGGGAATACCGATGCCCGTATCGCGGACCTGGAAGTGCAGCAGGACGTCGTCCGTGCCACGGGCGTCCGCCACCACCTCCAACACCACCTCGCCCCGCTGCGTGAACTTGACGGAGTTGCCGACCAGATTGATCACGACCTGCCGCACCCGGCCCGGATCTCCCATGACGCAGGCGGGAACATCGGGGTGGATATCACAGACCAACTCCAGGTTCTTTTCGTGAGCCCGTAAGGCAAGAGTTTTGACGATTTCCTCCAAGCAGTCGCGGAGATTGAACCGGATGATATCGAGTTCGAGTTTGCACGCTTCAATTTTGGAAAAATCAAGAATGTCATTGATGATGCTGAGCAGGGAATCCGCCGACAGCTTGACCATGTTCAGACAACCTCGTTGCTCTTCACTGAGCTCCGTATCCAGCGCCAGTTCGGTCATGCCGATGATGCCGTTCATCGGAGTTCGGATTTCGTGGCTCATATTGGCCATAAACTCGCTCTTGGCGCGGCTTGCCGACTCCGCGGCTTCTTTGGCCTCCCGCAGTTTGGCCTCCGCCTGCTTGCGCTCAGTAATGTCGATGGTCGTTCCTTCCAGCATCGGGCCCTCAGGCGTATCGATCAACGCCAGGGAGAAGACAACCCAAACCGTGCCGCCATCTTTCGACCTTAGCGCCACCTCGCGGTTGGTTAAACAGCGCTCTTTCTGCAGAATGACAATCGTCGCTTCGCGGTCAGAGGGGTCTGCATAATATTCCCTGGCGTTGCGCCCGATCAATTCCGCGGGCGAATCGTAGTGCAGCATGCGGCAAAATGCCGGATTCGCATCCAGTACGTCCCCCGCCAGGGTTGTCCAGCTGATACCTGCCAGGCTTCTATCGAAAAGGTTGCGATAACGCTCCTCGGTCGATGCAAGTTTCGAAGTTTGAGCGGAAAAGCGCCGGTCCAGTGTCGAGGTCGCAATCGCCAGGCCCAGCACCATGAGAGTGACGATGACGATGCCGGCGATTCCCAGCGATGAAATGCTTACCGCATCAGTCGTATCGCCCATCGAGCGAGCCAAAGTGAAACTGGCGGCGGCCATGCCGGTATAGTGCATCGCGGCAACGGCAATGCCCATGACTGCGGCGCTTGCAAATTTGAGGAGGTTCATTTCCTTGACATCGTCCCGGAAGTGAAACGCTAACCACAGCGCCACCATCGAGACCACGATGGCGATGACAACCGACAAAGTGACAATCGCGACGTCCCAGTGGCACATTGCCCGAAGCCGCATCGCGGCCATCCCAATGTAGTGCATACCGCAGATGCCTCCGCCCATCACCCCGCTCCCGATGGCCAATTCGATCTTCGTGAGCGCAGCCCTGCTGACTGCGTAGAGGGCGATTGCCGAAGCAAAAACGGCGGCGAGGAGCGATACAACGACGGTCGGAAGGTCGTAAAAAACCGGGACAGGAAGGTGGAAGGCAAGCATCCCGATGTAATGCATTGACCAAATGCCAATGCCCATGGCCACGGCGCCGCCAAAAAGCCAGGCGAGCCGTGAATTCCTGGTACGAGCGGCCGCCGTGCGAGCTGCCAGATCTAGCGCGGCATACGATGCGCACATGGCGATCACAACCGACAAAGCGACGAGATGGTAGTCGTACCAGCTGATGAGTTTTACGGCGTCGCTCATGAATTTATGCCTTTCCGTCAAAGCCCTAAAGCGCTCGGCCGCTTGAAGACCGAACGATGCCGGCGCTTTTCTGAAGCTCAAATTGAAGTGGTCTGCCGGTCCCCAAGCCTGCACCGCGCGCTCAGGCGCAAGAGTTCCGCGAAGTCGGCACGTGTTCGCGGGGAATTGCCCCTGGAGTATCGCATCCGTTTCGCAGCTATATTACCACGCGGTTATTATACATTAAATAAACAGATAGTCATATCGAAGCACCAGTTCGCATGCCGGCAACGCCGGGCGACGACCTGAAGTAACGTAGTGGGGAGATCAGGGCTGGTGAACTGGCCAGCCGTATGGCTCTCCGGCGAGGTGTGAGCCTTGAGGGTGATCGAAGAGAATGAAAAAAGCGGTACTACGAAGCCCTGGAACGGAGCTCGCAAGCCTGGCGCCACGCGAAAACAGGACGTTTGGCTTTAGACCAGCTTTGTTCTGTCCGTCCTGAAAACTGCGTACCGGGAATTCGAAGAGCGGGGGGCCAAGTGAAGAGCCCGCGTGGCCCTGATTGAAGAGACCCTCGAATCGTGTGCGGGGCACGCCAAGGCTTCGTTGGACACGAAGCGCGCTCGCATGGTCGCGGCGTCTTGTTTGGAAAAATGGCTGGGAGGCAGGGATTCGAACCCCGATACGCAGATCCAGAGTCTCTCTCCGGGTACTGACGCCAAAGAGAATCAACAACTTACCTTAGTAAATTCCGAACAAGTCGGGCAAAATCCGCAACACCCGCGCAACCCACATTCATCCCAGACATCAAGCTTCACGAGTCCGAAGGATGCGAGCAGGGAGGGTGAATGAGCCTGCTTCAGCCTCCACTCGCCAATGGCCTCACCGGTCCGTCTAAAGCTTCGGGACTGGTTCCTGTCGCCGCCGTAATCGCTTCTGCCGGAATCACAAAGCGAATGCTCAAGAAGCTGGACGCCATCGCTGAGATTCAGGAGCGCCGCCACGACCGGAAGCCCGAGCACGCCTATAGCGCTCGGCCGTTCGTCTTGTGCGGCATTCCCGTGAGGCGGCCGACCAAGCATGCTCTCGAATACTCCCGGCAAAACGGCCGGTTTCGGCTCCGGGTGATTGGCCATCCCGAATACGGCGTGCCCTTTGGCCAAGACCGCCTGCTGCTCATTTGGATTGCGACAATGGCCGTCCGGCAGAAGACGCGCGAGATTCGCTTTCGCTCCGCCGCCGCCATCCTCGAGGCCTTTAGCCTGCCAAAAGATGGACGATATTACAAGCGCCTCAGTGCCAGTTTCGAGCGCATATTTTATTCCACATTCTTCTTCGCGAGCGACCAGCAAGTCGGCGAAGCGATGCTGATGGAGCGGCAGAGCTTCCGCTTCGTCAAAGACGCGAAGCTCTGGTACTCCGAATCCGGCGCACCCGAGATAGCCAAAGCGCCACTGCCGCGAACCGAAAACGTCATCGTGCTCTCAGAAGAATTCTGGAGAGAAATCCAGGAGCATCCCATCCCGGTGGACCTTGTAGTGGTTAAGGCGCTGGCCGACTCGCCAGGTAACCTTGACCTCTACGTTTGGCTCGTTTGGCGCTGTTGGAACGCAAAAGGCCCGGTCAGTGTTCGGCTATTCGGGACGGACGGCCTCGTTTCGCAGCTCGGGAATTCTGAGAAACTCCGTGAGCGCGACTTTCGCCGGCAAATCACCCAGTGGCTCAAGGTGATTCAGCAGCTTTGGCCCGAGTGCCGAGCGAGGCTCGGGGAAAGCGGTTCGTGCCTCCTGATTCGGGCAGCTAAAACCGCCAAACGATTTCCACAGCCACGCATGATTTTGAGTCCGGCATTCACGTGACTCGGTTCGCGCATAATCCGTGATTCAGTTCGCGCTTCTACGTGACTGAGTTCGCGGTGGCACGTGATTTAGTTCGCGCGGCTGGCGCTTAAGTCGTTTGGCAGCATCGGATTACCGGCGCCTCCTGTAGTTATTTACCTGTACCCCTGAAGTTACCTGTAGTAGGCGGAAAAATGCTGTGGAAAACGGCGGCTCCGCCGCCACCACAATGTGCTCTTGCGCTGAGAGAAATTCGAATGACCTCTTTGACGCTCGAATCATCCGCCGCCGCAGCGAATGACGCCGCTGAGGTAATGCCAGAGAATCTGAACTCGCACCAATTGCGGAAAGCTCGTAATCTCTCGCAGGGTCGAGGGCTTGACGGATGTTCGCAATTATGCGAACATAAAGGAGGCGTGACAGCTGCATTTTGGGTGGTCACGTGATACGTTCTCGGCCGGGCCGGAGCTCACATCGGAAATTCCGGCTGAAACAGAAGGGATGCGGGGCGATGAAAAGACGGTCGGCTTTCATTTCCGCGGTGCCATTGCTTGTCATCGGTGTTTTGTCTTTGCGGCCAGCCTTCGCGCGACAAGCTTGCGAAGCTCTGGCGGGCGTGAAGCTTCCGCAGACCACGATCACGGAGGCGAAGTCCGTGCCTGCCGGACCGTTTGCGCTGCCCGGAGGATTTGGACCGCAAAGTCGGGGAATCGCTCTGCCCGCGTTCTGCCGCGTCAAGGGCGTGATCAAGCCCGCAACGGATTCTGACATTGGATTCGAAGTCTGGATGCCGGCGAAAGGCTGGAACGGCAAATTCGTAGGCGTGGGCAACGGCGTTTTTGCCGGAACTATTGATTTCGGCGCGCTTGCCGCAGCGATTCAAGCCGGCTTCGCCGCGGCAGCCACCGACACTGGCCACATCGCGAGCCCATTGTCCGCGCAATGGGCGGATGGCCATCCGCAAAAAGTGATTGACTATGGCTATCGAGCGATTCACCTGAACGCGGTCATCGGCAAAGAGATTGTTCGAAAATATTATGCCAGTGCGCCAAGATGGTCGTATTTCGCGAGCTGCTCAACCGGCGGCCGGCAAGGGCTGATGGAGGCCCAGCGATTTCCGGACGATTACAACGGAGTCCTCGCGGGCGATCCGGCAAATTACTTTACGCACCTCGTAGCGAGCGCTGTTTGGGATTCTCAGGCCGTTGACGACAGTCCGGCGAGCTTTATTCCGCCGAGCAAGTTGAATCTCCTCGGAAAGGCTGTGCTCGCGGCGTGCGATGCCCAGGATGGCGTTAAAGACGGTATTGTGAGCTACCCGATGCGATGCCACTTCAACCCCAGGACGCTCTTGTGCAAAGGAGCAGATTCGAACGGCTGCCTTACCGCGCCCCAGGTCGTCGCCGTCGAAAAGATTTATGCCGGGCCGAGCAACAGCAAAGGCCAAAACCTTTTTCCGGGCTTTTCGCCGGGCAGCGAGGGCGGTTGGGCGCTTTGGATTGTGGGGTCCGCGCCCGATCGGAGCATTGATTATCCCATCGGCAGTCAATTCTTCTCAAATTTCGTTTTTGACGATCCCACCTGGAATCCTCGATCGCTTAATTTCGAATCCGACATGACGCTTACCGACAAGAAACTGGCCAGTGTCCTCAACGCCACAGATCCGAATCTCAGCCGCTTTGAGGCGCGCGGAGGCAAGTTGATTCTTTATCACGGCTGGGCGGACGCCGCCATTCCTCCGATGAACACGGTGAATTATTTCAAGAGCGTCGTGGGCGCGATGGGCGAAAAGCAAACCGGGAAGTTCGTCCGGCTTTACATGGTTCCGGGAATGCAGCACTGCGGAGGCGGAGTGGGTCCGGACTCGTTCGGCGCCGCGCCATCAGTGAACGTTGATGCGGAGCACAGCATGTTCGATTCCCTGGAACTGTGGGTGGAGCACGGCACGGCGCCCGGGGCGATTATCGCGACGAAGCGCTCGAATCCCTTCAACCCCGGGAGCGTCGTCCAAATGACGTGCCCGCTCTGCCCGTATCCGGAAGTAGCCAGATATAAAGGGAGCGGCGACACCAATCAGGCCGCTAATTTCATCTGCGCAACCGAGCCGCAGGGCTACGACGCGCACTGATCGATCGGGTGAACGCCAAGAAATATCTCGAAATCACTTCAGCGAAAAACGTCCTCGCCGTGCGGAACGGTCCCAGCATCCCAGCTTGGTCATGGGACGGCCTCCAGCAGGTGCATCCCACCCCTAAACCTCGAGCCGCATTCAGCGCTGCAGGCTTTGATTCGGGCGATCCGGGCTACGAGTTGAGGGCGAGCTACCAGGGCGTCCATTACCGGATGCTTTATTTCTTTCACGGCAGGGCGGCGGTTGTCATTTCGCACGGTATCACCAAGGAGCGTGAGGTTGCACCCGCCGAAATCGACCGGGCAGTTCGAGCGAAGGCATCGTTTGAGGTAAATCCTGCCGGTCACACTTTCAGGCCAGGGAGGTCCTAATGGCCAGCAAAACGCGATTCAAATCGCCCGCTCTGAATTACGCTTACGGCCGGTATATCGGTAAGCACGAAGCCAAAGCAGCCGCTTTTGCGGAGGAGCTTGCCAACGCCGAGATTGCCGGTCAGATTCATCGGCTCCGCACAAAAGCCGGCCTCAGCCAGCGGCAGCTCGCGGCGAAGATCGGCACCACAGCTTCCGTAATCTGCCGACTCGAAGACGCGGATTATACTGGCCAATCCCTCCCCATGCTCAGAAGGATCGCGGCAGCCCTGAACAAGCGAGTGGAGATTCGGTTCGTTCCTGCCGGCCGCAAGACCTCGGTGGCGTAGCGGAGGCAACTTCCGATAGACGCCTTAGCCACCTTCGCTTAAGCCTTGGTGCCCTTCATGGACCTCGACCCGATCCCGAATCTGTATCTCGGCACGTCGAGTTGGAGCGCAGAGAGCTGGGTGGGACCGTTCTACCCGCCGGGTACGCCGCCCGCCGACTTCCTGCAGAT
>JBOGKE010000132.1:0-13191 GCA_050745265.1 Terriglobia bacterium | reverse complement strand
GTGCCGACCATCCGGCATCCCACTAGCTAGTGTAGTGCGTCCAACGCTTCTTTACATTTGGCGATCTTCGCCAGAATTCGTTCTGCTGGGGCGGTCCAGACGAAGATGTGCGGGTTTTGGTTCGATTGCTTGAGGTAGTCTTCGATGGTGGCAATGAGATCGGGCACACTTTCGAATGATTCGCGGCGGATGCGTTTCTCCGACAGGTCTCGAAACCATCGCTCTACCAGGTTCAGCCAGGAACTGGATGTCGGTGTAAAGTGGAGATGAAAGCGCGGGTGCCGGCGCAGCCACGCGGTCACGCTTGCATGCTTGTGCGTGCCGTAGTTGTCGACGATCAGGTGCATGTCCAACTCGCTGGGCGTCTGCTGGTCGATGCGCTTCAGGAAGCGTGTGAACTCTTGATGCCGGTGCTGCGGCATACAGTCCCCGATGACCGCGCCATCGAGGGTATTCAGCGCCGCGAACAAGGTGGTGACGCCATGGCGTGTGTAGTCGTGCGTCATGGTGCCGCAGCGGCCGGGTCGCAGCGGCAGGCCCGGCTGGGTTCGATCCAGAGCTTGAATCTGGCTCTTTTCATCGACGCACAGCACCAGCGCCCGGTCGGGCGGGTTCAGGTAAAGGCCGACCACATCGGTGAGCTTCTCCGCGAACCGAGGATCGCGGCTCACCTTGAAGGTCGAGACGCGGTGAGGTCTGAGGCCGTGCTGTTTCCAAATTCGCCGCACCGTGGCTTCGCTGACGCCTTGCGCTTTGGCCATGAGCCGGGTGCTCCAGTGGGTGGCGTTGGGCGGCGTGCTATGCATCGCGGCCTCCAAAATCGCCGCCCTCTTCTGGTCGCTGAGGGCAGGGATGCGGCCCGGACGAGGAGCATCCCTTTCCAAGCCGGCGGTACGCAAGGCCAGAAACCGTCCCCGCCAGAGTTGCACCGTGGGTCGCGAAACGCGTAGGTGGTGGGCGATCTCCAGGCTCTCCACCCCCTCGGCGGCCAGCAGGACGATCTGGGCTCGTTGAACGACGCGTTGGGGCTGGCTTCTGGCTCTGGCCCACATTCGCAACGTGGGACGCTCCTGATCGGCAAGAAAAATCGGTTCGGCTCTTCGGCTCATGTGCGGCAGGATACCCGAAGGCCGAATATAAGTAAATCTATTTGTGACGCACTACACTAGTATTCGCGTGTGGTGATGATGCCAGGTTGCGGCACGGGATAGCGGCCGCTCGCGTCGGCGAGAAGCGGAGCCGGGGAGTCCATCGTGAATCTATCCACGTTCGGCGCGAATTCGTCATTGCAGTTGAGCATCTCGTCGAACGTAATCTCGCGGCCCGTGTGCGCAGCCATGCGGCCCATGCTTGCGACAAGGCTGGCCTGAACCCCGCGTTCAACTTCGGTGTACGGCTTGTCATCTCGAACGGCATCGATCAGATCGTTCCATTCGTTCTGGTAAGGATTCCGCTCCTCCGGATTCACGTTCGATTGCCAAGCCAGGTCTGCCGCATTCTCCAACTGACTTTTGTAAATACTTGACGGAAGCCCGCAATCGCCTCGGCTCGAAGCGATGGCCATTCCTTTCGTGCCTTGAAGACGGCTCTTGTAGATTTCCTGGCAGCCGGTCATGCAGCGGCCGTCAAAGAAGAACTTCGTCCCGTCCGGATACGTGTATTCCACTGAATAGGTGTCGAAGTTCTGATCCACGTAAGGTGCACCGTCAGGCGCCGTTTTGTAATGGCGGCCGCCGAGCGCCTGAGCTTTGACCGGCCATGCGTTTTTCAACCACGCGAGGTGATCGATGATGTGGATATAGAAATCGTTGTAGCAGCCGCCGCTCGCCCAAATGAAGCTGTGGAACCGCTTGATTTGGTACAGCAGGTCCGTGATTCCGGCGGGCTTCGGCAGCGATCGGAAGTACCCGCCGGGGCCTGCCATGCGGTAACCGCGTTGGAGAACGACTTCGCCGATCTCGCCGTTATGGACACGGTCGGCCAGCTCCTGAAGTGCCCGGCTGTGGCGTGACATCAGTCCCACGCCGACCTTGAGGTTCTTCGCTGAGGCGTCCTGCCCGAGCTTCAGCATGCGCTTGCTGGTGGGGCCGTCCACAGTGACCGGCTTCTCCATGAAGACGTTCAGGCCTTTCTGAATTGCGTATGTGAAGTGCACCCAGCGAAACGCGGGCGGTGTCGTGAAAATCGCGATGTCGCCCGGCCGCAAGCAGTCCATCGCTTTCCGATAGGCATCGAAGCCGATGAATTGGCGCTCGGGCGGAACGTCTACCTGGCTCGCGAAATGCTGCTGCAAGCTGCCTAGGTCGTGTTGGAGCCGTTCGGGGAAGATATCCGCCATCGCGACCAGCTTCGTCGGGCCGCGCCTGACCGCTAACGCGTTCGCGGCCGCACCGCCGCCCCGACCACCGCAACCGATGAGCACAACCTGGATCAAGTCGCTCCCGGCCGCGTGCACGGCCGGAATCGACACACCAGCCAACGCCGACGCTGCGGCGACTTTGCCCGCGGTTTTGATGAATTCACGACGGCTGGTCGAACCTTCAGTTGAATTACTCATGGCGGTCCCTCCGAAAGTTTGGGCTAAGGGCTGGGGCGCTTTAGGGAATGCATCCATGCGCGCCGTACGCAATTCTATCGCGAGTTCGTTGCGGGTTAAGCACAATTGGGAGACAATGGCGAGACGCCGCATGGGATCGGAAAAGTTTTCCGCGCTAACGCTCGACAAAATCATACTGTTTTCTCATGGCTACGTTTCCTCACAGTGTCTGATCTCTCGTTTGCTCGTTTATCGCGCCGAGATGAGACGCACTCGAACCGTGAGGGGCGGCCCCCGACATAACGACATTTGTTGACAGTCACCAGCGGATTCGCCGAACCCCTCGCACGAGGTCGAAGTGCCGGTCGCGGCTCACAATGGGGAGGTTGTGTTGACGGCACAGGGAAGCGATCCACAGGTCATTAGCGGGAATCGGCTTTCGTTTTTGTTTCAACTCCAGGCCAATCTCGGCGTAGTGGCGTGTAGTCTCCTCGATGACGTCAAGGACCTCTACTGCCGCTATCCACTCCCGGAGCCAGTCCTCGTAAGCTTGGCGGTATCGAGATCCCGCAATCCCGAAGCGGTATTCGCCCAGCACGATGACGGGAACCGACAGCCGTTCACTGCTAGCGATCACCGCGAGCGCTTCGGGCTCGCGGTCTGCAGCGGCGGACAAGGCGTTGGTATCCAGAATCAACGCCACATCTCCGGGTCGATCTGCTCAGTACTTTCCGCAATTACACGGTTGATGCGCTTGGTTTCCCGGTGGAGATGCTTCAATTTCCCCATGAGTTTTAGCCAGGGTTTGTCGCCTGCTTTTTTATCCGCGGACAGCTTCTCCTTCACCGCTTCGGTCACAAACTCGCGGAGCGGAACCCCGCGCCTGGCGGCCGAGGCTTTTGCCCGGCGGAAGATGGAATCGGGAATTTCTAGCGTTGTCTTCACAAATCGAGACTCCCATATTTACGGGCGACCGTCAACCGTAACCGGGCAGCATCCGCGGCGCGATCTAGCATCGAGTTAGATCAGCGGCAATGAAACCAGAAGAAGCGGATTCTTCGCTGCGCTCAGAATGACATCCGCGAAGGCTTTCCGCAGTGTGCCAGAGGCATCGTTAAGGGACTTCGCTATATTGCTGATCGCTCGCGCCAGGGTGGCCGAGCACGACTCAAATGGTACGGAGTTTCTTTGCCACGCGTTCGAGGGTGTGCAGCGCTTCGGTGAGCTGATCCTTCGTATGTGTCGCCGTGACGATGGTGCGGAGGCGAGCTTGCCCCTTCGGCACCGTCGGATATCCGATTCCCTGCGCGAACACGCCCGCCTGGAAGAGGTCGCGCGAGAACTGGTGTGCGAGCGCGGCATCGCCCACGATGATCGGCGTGATGGGCGTTTCGCTCATGCCGGTGTTGAACCCAAGCTTCGCCAAGCCGTCCTTGAAAAGCCGGGTATTTGCCCAGAGCTGTTCGACAAGCTGCGGCTCCTCATCGAGCAGCTCGAACGCGGCGAGGCATGTGGCGGCAACCGAGGGCGGGTGCGATGTGGAAAAGAGAAAGGGTCTGGCGTGATGGTAAAGATAGTCGATCGCGTCGCGCGTGGAGCAGACGTAGCCGCCGAGCGCTCCAATCGCCTTCGAGAGCGTGCCGACCTGGATATCGACGCGCCCGTGCAAGCCGAAATGATCCACGGTGCCGCGCCCGTTGCGGCCGAGAACGCCCGACGCGTGCGCGTCGTCGATCATCATAATGCAGCCGTACTTTTCGGCGAGCTCGACGAGCGCGGGCAGCGGCGCAATATCGCCTTCCATCGAGAACACGCCGTCCGTGATCAGCAGCTTGCGCCCTTTATGCCTGGCAATCTCCTTGAGAATCTCTTCGCACGCGCCGGCGTCTTTATGGCGAAAGCGCCTGATTTGCGCCTTGGAGAGACGGCAGCCGTCGATGATCGACGCGTGGTTGAGCTCGTCGGAAATAATGATATCTTCGGGGCCGATCACCGCAGCCACCGTGCCCGCGTTCGCCGTGAAGCCGGACTGAAATACGACCGAAGCCTCGACGCTTTTGAACTGCGCGATCTTTTCCTCGAGCTGCATGTGGAGGGTCATCGTTCCCGCGATGGTGCGAACCGCGCCCGAGCCAACGCCGTACTTCTCCAGCGCCTCGATGGCGCGCCGCTTCAGCTTGGGATGTGTGGTGAGGCCGAGATAATTGTTCGATGAAAGGTTGATCACCTCGCGCCCGTCAAAGCGCGCCACCGGCAACTGCTCGCCTTCGAGGATGCGAAGCTTTTGATAGAGGCGCTCATCGCGCAGGCGCTCGAGATCATCCGTCATGTATTGAAGCTGGGCGCGAGGCATCAGCACACTCCGAAAATTGAGAAGTACCGCCGTTCCTTTGCGATTCTATCACGGCCAAGCGCCATGAGATTCGCGTCACCCGTGTTCCGTTGCGACATTTGTCGGGGCGTTTAGCCGGAGCGAAGGCGAAAGGCTCGCAATGCAGCGCTGTCGGACGTTCTTCAGCCGCCAAGAGGGAGAATGCTATGATGAAGAGCATTGCGGCCGCGCTGGTGTGCGCCATCGAGCCAGCGCCTGGCGAGGAGACCGCGATGGAGAAACACTGGACTCGGGCCGGCGGAGCCACGGGAGAAAAGTTCATTTGTGTGGTCACTTTTTTGCCGGTACGCCGGTGGCGGGACATCGTGGCGTTTATCCGGATGAGCGTCAGAATTGAAGCACAGCTCAAACGTTCGCCAAGCCTTGTGGGGTATGGGCTCAAAACGAACCTTCCCGGGAAACAGTTTTGGACGCTTTCGGTATGGAACGAGCGCCGGGCTGTGAACGGGTTTGTCGGGTCTGAGCCTCATGCGACCGCGGTGAAGCGTTTCGAGCGGTGGGCGGGACCGGGCGCTGCATTCGCCGAATGGGAGTCCGCGCATTCGCAACCGAGCTGGGACGAGGCTCTGAAAAAGCTGGAGACGCCCACGTTCTATTACCAACCTACGGCCAGCCGGTAAGCGTTCCGATTCGACCGGGATTTACTTGGACTAGAAGGCTGCTCACAAAAACCGGAACGTGTCGTTCGGACGAGTTGTCATGTCGCTTTGCAACACGCCGAAGCATGAAAAGGACCCCTCACCCGCCCTCCGCTGTCGGGCACCCTCTCCCGCTGGGAGAGGGCTCACATCCAATATTCCTCCCCTCTCCCATGGGGAGAGGGTGGCGAGCGGAGCGAGCCGGGTGAGGGGTCTCGTCGTGATTTTTCAGGGCAGCCGCAGGCGACGAAGCATTTCCCTATTTGTTTGATTGATTCTTAAATGCAGAGATTCTTCGCGGAGTTTAGCCTGAGCGGAGCCGAAGGGCTCAGAATGGCAGCTCGAGCGGTTTTTTCAGCAGCCTGCCACAAGGGCGCAGACACCAACAGGGCATCTGGAATCTGGAAGTTGTTTGTGAAACGATTCGCCGCGATGTGCGCCGGCATGGTTTGCGTAGGAGCGGGTTTGGCGTTCTCCGCTCGAACAAAATCGTCCGGCTGGATCAGCATCACGCCCGAGACAAACCTCAGCGGCTGGACCCGCGTCGCGATTCTCCCATCGCACGCGCTCAATCCAACCTCACAGTGGAGCTTTGACGCGGGAGCACGCACGATCCTCTGCGACGGAAACATAAGGTCACGAGTGGCTTCGTTACGATCACAAATATGCGAATTTTATCTTTGAGCTTCAGTGGAGGCTCGCCAAGATACCTGGAGCGAACAAGTACAATAGCGGCGTTTTTGTTCGCAACAACGCGGACGGAAGCATCTGGTATCAAGCGCAGGTCGGCAGCACGGACGGCGGCTACTTTTTTGGCGACAATCCGCAGAACGGCGCGCTCAAGCGATTCAACCTGCGATCGCTCGTTGGGACTAACCCTATGAAGCCGCCCGGCAACTGGCATACGTATCGCATCCAGTGTGTGGGCAAAAAGTTGACGCTGTGGGTGAGCGGAACGAAGCAGAGTGAATTTGATCAATGCAACAATCCGGAAGGATATGTGGGGCTCGAAGCGGAAGGCTCCCGCGTCGAGTTTCGCCGCCTGCGGATCAAGCCGCTGCCTTAAGGGCTTGCTGTCGAGCCCACCATTCCGAGGAGCCGCAGGCGACGAGGAATCTCGCAGTGCCTTCTTTTTAGAGCGAGATTCCTCGCTTCACTCGGTATGACAGCACTCGGCGCGCGAGGGTGGAATCTAGGTAAACCGGTCTTCTTTAGCGGGGTTAGAACCCCGCCCCCGTTTTGCTTGGCAAATCTGGTGAGAAAGCCGGGCTCACTCGCCCACTGATGCAAACACTTCAGGTCAAGTCGAAGGATGGCGATTACGCTGTCGTTATCGGAGAAGGGGCGTGGCGCGCGCTTGGGCGCCTCGATCGCGGCCGCTACAGCTCAATTTTCGTGCTGACGGAAGCGGCCCTGTGGAAGCGATGGTGCGCGCCTTTCCTCAAAGAGAGCGGGCTTGGGCGAGCCACCGCGCTGTTCGTCGCACCGGGGGAATCGTCAAAATCGCTGCCGGTGCTCTCCGCCTTGGCGGAGCGGCTGTTGAAGCTCGGAGCGGACCGGCGCACGCTGCTGGTGCTTTTCGGCGGCGGCGTCATCGGCGACTTGGGGGGATTTCTCGCTGCCGTCTATATGCGCGGAATCGACTACGTCAACGTACCGACTACGGTTCTAGCCCAGGTGGATAGCTCGATTGGCGGCAAGACGGCGGTGAATCTGGGCGCCATGAAAAACCTGCTGGGCGCGTTCTATCCTCCCCGGCTCGTCCTCTCGGAGCCGCGGGTTCTCAGCTCGCTCAGCTCCCGCGATTTCCGGTCGGGGTTGTACGAGGCCGTCAAGCACGCGGTGATTCAAGGGCCGCGCCTGTTCAGCCAGCTCGAAAAGAACGCGGACACGCTGTCGCCCGGGAATTTCGGCGTGCTCGCGAGGCTGCTGCCCCGAATCGCGAAAGTGAAAGTGGCCGTGGTGAACGAGGACGAGCGCGAGGCGTGCCGCCGGGCCGTGCTCAATCTGGGACATACGTTTGGCCATGCTCTCGAGGAAGCGACGGGCTACACGCGTTTCGTGCACGGAGAGGCCGTGGCCTGGGGTATCATCGCCGTCGCGAGGCTTGCAGTGCGCTTGGCTCGGCTGGAAGCGTCTGAGGCTGGGCGCATCGAGCGGCTGGTGTGGCGCCTGGGGCCGCTGCCCGCCATTCGTGATCTTTCCACGGCGGCCGTTGTGCGCTTGCTGCCTCAGGATAAGAAAGCCGTGGCGGGAAAAATTCACTGGGTGCTGCCGGAAAAAATCGGCGCAGTGCGGGTAACCACCGAAGTTCCAATCGCGGCGATCCGGGCGGCATTCGAAGACGTTCGGCGAATGAGTGCTTGATTGACGAAAACGCGGCGCGCCACGGCCGACCACTGGAAACGTCATGCTGAGCCCTTCGGCTTCTCTCAGGGTAAACTCCGCGAAGCAGTTGCGTGTGAACCAGGCGAAAAGCAGATTCTTCGCTTCGCTCAGAATGGCAGGTTCCTGAATTCTCGCTGAGAGGACAAGATCTGACGACGCTGTAAGGTAGAGCACATGAGGCAGCCTTTCGGCAGCTCGATTCGACCGACACTCGAAGGCAGTCCTCTCGGCTCGCCCCAGAATGTGGCTTCCGCTTCCCGTTCCGTTCGCGAGATGTTCGAGTCGGTGGCGCCGCGATACGATTTCCTGAACCACTTCCTCTCTGCGGGGATGGACATCGCCTGGCGCAGGGCGGCAGCGCGCGCGTTGCGCGAGGCGCTCGGCACCACCGGCTCGACAGCCCTCGATGTTTGCTGCGGCACGGGCGATCTCGCGCTAGAGTTGCAGCGGGTTTCGCGGGGGAGAGTGATCGGGGCTGATTTTTGCCAACCGATGCTTCGGCGCGCCGAACGCAAACTCGCGAGGCGAACTTCGCGCCGCTGGCGGGATATTACCAGCTTCATGGGCGCGGATGCGCTTTCGCTCCCGTTCCGGGATCAAACTTTCGATGTCATTGCCAGTGCGTTCGGCTTCCGCAATCTGGCGAATTACGAATTGGGGCTGTGCGAGATGCGGCGAGTGCTGAAGCCCGGCGGCGTAATCGCCATTCTAGAGTTTTCTCGCGTCCGGTGGCCGATCTTCGGCCGGCTGTTTGGCCTGTACTTTGCTCATGTTCTGCCGCTCCTCGGGACTTGGCTTTCAGGCGTGAGGGGACCTTATCAGTATCTCCACGATTCGGTTTCGGGGTTTCCAGACCAGGAGACGCTTGCCGCGAGAATGCGAACGGCGGGATTCTCGGACGTTAGTTTCAGAAATCTGATGGGCGGCGTGGCTGCACTGCACACGGGACAAAAATGCCGCATCGACAGCGAGGCTTCGCGGCCGGAGCTTGCTTTTTACCCTGCTGGAAATTAGGATAGAAGGATTCGGCGGCTGGCGTAGCTCAGTCGGTAGAGCATCTGATTTGTAATCAGAGGGTCGGGGGTTCGAATCCCTTCGCCAGCTCCATAAAACAGAGACGAGAGATAAGAGACGCGAGGCGAGAGGCAAGGGACGAGTGACAAGAGAGGGCCATGCCCCGCGTTCGGCTCCGCTGATTTCTGGTCACTTGTCTCCGTCTCTGAATTTAGGACAGGTGGCTGAGCGGTCAAAAGCAGCAGACTGTAAATCTGCCGGCCCATGCGGTCTACGGAGGTTCGAATCCTCCCCTGTCCACCACGTGATTGACGATTTTCGATTGACGATTGCAGAATTCATGGTGCCGCAGCGTGGTGAGGAATGCTTGACGGGGCATTCGACAATCGTCAATCATCAATCGAAAATGGATTGCGGGAGTAACTCAGTGGTAGAGTCACAGCCTTCCAAGCTGTTGGTCGCGGGTTCGATTCCCGTCTCCCGCTCCAAAAAGACTGTGAAGAGTGACGAGTGACGAGCAAATCCGGGAGCCGCTTTTTTGCTTATCACTCGTCACTTCGAGCTCGTCACTGTCGTTGAGGGGCCGATGTAGCTCAGTTGGTAGAGCGCGTCCTTGGTAAGGACGAGGTCAGCGGTTCAATCCCGCTCATCGGCTCCAGAATTTTCCATTGATATCGCGGGGAATGCTGAATGCTGGAAGAAGAAGGCTGCGGGAGTCTCGTGGGATGCGACTGCGGGTTCGGCCAGAGCGACGGGTTTTGCGGGTATAAAAAATTCCTTGGCGTTTCGAAGATTTCTGTTATAATCTCTTGAGGGGTTAGCGTGCAGGTGTCTCACCGGTGCCCAAGTCCACGGACGGGGCAGGAACGATCACACAGAGTTGCTGTTCTCCAGTAGGGTTCCCAGCGCGAGGGTTCAAATCAATTGTGGGATGACGGGCTGATCAGCTCGCACCGGATGGTATGCGCGAAATCATAACTTTGCAGTGCTCGGAATGCAAGGACCGGAATTACACGAGCACGAAGAATAAGAAGAAGCATCAGGATCGGCTGGAGCTTAAGAAGTTCTGCCCATCGTGCCGGCACCACACCCCGCACAAGGAAGTGAAGTAGGCGGCGCGGTCTTGCTGGAGCAAAGCCTTTTGACAACGCCCGGGGCGATTCGCGGAGCAGCGGCTCGGGTTGCGGCGAAGGGGCGTAAGTTTAACGGCTAGACTGCCGGTCTCCAAAACCGGACGTGGGGGTTCGAATCCCTCCGCCCCTGCCAAATCAGCCGTGTCGCGCCGCCGGCTGGGCTTCAAAGAATGATCTTCGGGCAAGCGAACCGTTATGGCGGACGAACTCACAATTCATCGCGGACCCTGGCAGAAGTTCAGCAATTACTGCCGGGAAGTCAAGATTGAGATGAAGCGAGTGAACTGGCCCGGTAAGCGGGAGGTTTACGGCAATACCGTGATGGTGCTCGCCTGCACGTTCGCGTTTGCCGCTTTCTTTTATCTCTGCGACCAAAGCTTTTCGACTATGATCCGAAAGCTGCTCGCGTTTCTCACGCATCGCACCGCGTAACAACTAGGATCTCCGCAGGACGACACGCAGATTGCCAAAAGTCAAAACGTCGTACATGCCAAAGAACTGGTACATCATTCATAGCTACTCCGGGTTCGAGAAAAAGGTGGCGGAAACCCTCAGAAGCCGCGTGGAAGCTGCCGGGCTTGGCGACCGGATTGGTGAAATCCTGGTGCCGAGCGAGGATGTGGTCGAGATGCGGCAGGGGAAAAAGATCGTGGCGCCGAAGCTTTTTTATCCGGGTTACGTGCTCGTCGAGATGGACCTGGACAATGAGACGTGGCACTTGGTGAGGTCCACGCCGCGCGTCACCGGGTTCGTGGGGTCGGGGCAGATGCCGTCTCCCTTGACGCGTGAAGAGGTGGATCGCATCGTTCACCGGGTCGAGGTCGCCGCCGAGCACCCGAAGCCAAAGCTTAGGTTCGAGAGAGGCGAAACGGTCAAGATCAACGAGGGCCCGTTTAAGGATTTCACGGGCATGGTGGACGAAATCAACGACGACCGGTCGACGTTGCGGGTGATGGTGACGATCTTCGGCCGCGCGACGCCCGTCGAACTGGATTTCTATCAAGTCGAGAAAGGCTAGTTGGCTTTCTTTCCCGCAGCGCCGCCGTTCAGGGTGGCGCAGACGTTCCGGCCACGCCGTCAGGGCGGCAGATCCGGGATCAAACCCGACGCTTTGTTGAGGTGCAGATGGCAAAACGAATTCAGGCGATGGTTAAGCTCCAGATTGGCGCCGGCAAAGCGACGCCTGCGCCCCCGGTGGGTCCGGCTCTCGGACAGCACGGCGTCAACATCATGGAATTCTGCAAGGCATTTAACGCGAAGACCTCGGCAAAGGACCAGGAAGGGCTGATTATTCCGGTCGTCATCACGGTGTATCACGACCGCAGCTTCACCTTTATCACCAAGACGCCCCCGGCTTCGGTGCTGCTCAAGCGCGTCGCGGGCATCGCCAAAGGCTCGGGTGAGCCGAATAAGACCAAGGTCGCCCGTGTCACGGAGAAGCAGGTGGAAGAGATTGCGCGGACCAAGTTGGAAGATTTGAATACGCGCGACCTTGCGGCGGCAGTTGCCACCATCAAGGGCACGGCGCGGAGCATGGGAATTGAAATCACGTCCTGACCTCCTGCGGAAAAAAAGATGAAGCAGGCCGGGCGGGTTGGAATTTTTAGCGAGGGAGTGGAACAGTGGGAAAGAAATACGAGCAGGCCGCGAAGCAGGTCGCGCGACCCGCGTGTTCGCTTGCCGAAGCGATGCCGCTGGTGAAGGAGGCATCCTTCGCCAAATTCGACGAGACGGTTGAAGTAGCGATGCGGCTGGGTGTGGATCCCAAGCACGCGGACCAGATGGTGCGCGGGACGGTGGTGTTGCCGCACGGCCTCGGGAAGACCAAGCGCGTTGTGGTGATCGCATCCGGTGACAAGGTTCGCGAAGGCCGGGAGGCGGGCGCCGACGAGGTCGGCGGCGACGATATCGTCCAGAAGATTCAGGGCGGCTGGATGGACTTCGATGCGGTCATCGCCACGCCCGACATGATGAAATCCGTAGGGCGCCTGGGTAAAGTGCTGGGACCGCGGGGACTCATGCCGAACCCGAAAACGGGCACGGTGACGCTTGAGGTGGCCCGGGCCGTCAAAGAAGTGAAAGCGGGCAAGGTTGAATTCAGGGTCGACAAGACCGGAATCATCCACTGCCCGGTCGGCAAAGTCTCGTTTGGGCCCGATCAGCTTGCAGAGAACGCGCACGCGCTGATCTCGAGCGTGCTTAAGGCCAAACCCGCCACCGCCAAGGGCCGGTACGTGAAGAGTATCGTCATTTCGTCAACCATGGGGCCGGGAATTGCGATTGATGCGGCTTCCGTGGAAGCGGCGTAGGGGAGAATCGCGCCGGAGAGAGTGCTATGAAGAGAGACGCCAAGCAACAGAAAGCGGAGCAACTCCGTCAGGACTTGTTGAAGGCGAGGGCCGTCATCCTTTCGGGCTTTGAGGGCATCAAGGTAAGCCAGGATTTCGAGCTGAGGCGCAAACTCGAAGATGTCCAGGCGCATTACCGCGTGGTGAAAAATAGTATCATCGAACGCGCCGCGCAGAGTACGCCGCTCGAAGCAGTAGCGAAGCAACTGCGCGGGACCACCTCGCTCGCCTACACGGACGCGGACCCGGTCGCGCTGGCGAAGGCCATGACGGCGTACGCTAAGGAAAACGCCGCGCTTGTTTTCAGGACAGGCATTGTCGAGGGGCGCGTCATCGATTTGAGCGAGCTCACCTCGATCGCGGCCTTGCCCTCGCGCGAGGCGCTGCTTGCCAAAGTGCTTTACCTGATTAACTCTCCGGCTCAGCGCCTGGCCTCGGTGGTGTCCGCGGTGGCCCGGAGCTTGGCGGTCGTGGTTCAGCAGGCGGTCGAGCACAAAAAGTTCAAGGAGACGCCGGACGCGTAATGCGCGTTCGAGGACTTTCGCGCCTCGTGTGGAAAATCGGATTTCAGGAGGAGAACAGAAATGTCGGAACGGGTACAGAAGATTATTGAAGAGATCAAGACGCTGAACCTTTTGGAGGCCGCGGAGCTTGTGAAGGCGCTGGAAGAGGCCTTCGGGGTGAGCGCCGCCGCCGCTGCGCCGGTTGCGGCCGCCGCAGGCGCCGCGGCGCCGGCCGGCGG
>JBOGKE010000131.1:0-25857 GCA_050745265.1 Terriglobia bacterium | reverse complement strand
TCCTGGCGGGCGAGACCCGCGTCCCCGATATCATCCTCGACCGGCGGCAGGGCCGCATGAAATATGGGTTCGGCGTCAATGCCTACCAAGAGGCGGGGGGCGGCGTTCGCCTGTTCAGCCGCTGGGGCTGGAACGACGACCGCAATGAGTCGTTTGCATACACCGAGGTTGACCGCACCGCGTCGTTTGGAGCTGACGTTGCCGGATCGCACTGGAAGCGCAGCCTCGATAAGGTCGGAGCGGCATTCGTCGTTGACGCGATCTCGGGCGACCACCGCCGCTACCTTGCGCTCGGAGGAAGAGGCTTCATGCTGGGAGACGGCGGCCTCGACTACGGTTTGGAAAAAGTCTTCGAGACGTATTACACGGCGCACCTTTGGCGCGGCGTCTGGGGGGCGGTGGACGTCCAACACGTCAACGACCCCGGTTATAACCGCGCCCGCGGGCCGGTGCTGGCGCCGTCGCTTCGGCTGCACGTGGATTTCTGATGACCGCCCTGGATCGCCTTCACGACGAGCTGACGCGCATCAAAGAGACTCGTCGGATGCAGACGGCGATGCTCTCGCGGCAGGAACAGGGCGAACCGCGCACATTCTGGCCTCCAGGCGAATTCGTTTGCTTGACAGTATTGCGAGCCGTTTCATAAACTAAGGGTTTTCGAACCGAAAGGAAGACCCTATAGCAAGTCTATGGACAAACGGCAACTTGAGTCATACCGCAAGCGATTAGTCGAGAAGAATGAGGAACTGTTGCGCATGGTCTCGAAATCGGACCACGACGGCCGGGAGGCGGATGAAGAGGGGACTCAGGACGTCGCCGATAAAGCGGCGAATGCATACACGAAAGAGTTTCTTTTTCATCAAAGCGACGACAACCGCCAGATCCTCGCCTTGATCAGCGACGCGCTGGAACGAATTAGGACAGGCAACTACGGGAATTGTCTCGAGTGCCACGAAGAAGTTCAGCCGAAGCGGCTTGAAGCGGTTCCGTGGGCGCGTCATTGCATCGAGTGCCAGGCCAAACAGGACGAGGGGTTGCTCTGATTTCCGCCGGCCTTCCGCGTCGGGAAAAGCGTTCGTTCCCGCAGCCATGAAGTTACCGTCTCCGTCAGCCGGCGTGATGGCGGCTCGCTGCTGCTCCAATCCGCCGGTTTTCAACTCGCGAATCGCACGACGCGCTCTATGGGCATCTTCTCCCTGCCTCGCAGGTCCCTTGACGCGCTTCTCCCGGTATTATTCCCGACCGCGTGTCCCCTTTGCCAGAAAGAAGTTTCGCGGCCCCGGGGATTGGGAGTCTGCGCGGCATGCTGGCGCGGAGTCACTCGGTACGAAGGCGCCATCTGCTCGTCGTGCGGCCTGCCTGTGGTCGCAGCAGCAGAAGTAGAAAACCTGTGCGGACCGTGCCGCCGCGGCTCGTACCGGTTCGACTGTGCGCGCTCTTACGGACTCTACGCATTCCCGCTCCGGGATCTGATCCTGCACCTTAAATTCCGGCGCCGCGAGCGCTGGGGCCGCCTCCTGGGCGAGCTGTTGGCGGATTTGGCGCAAGAGCAGGAATGGAACCGCGACGAGCGACTGATTGTCCCGGTGCCGCTTCATCCCGCCCGGCAACGCGAGCGCGGTTACAATCAGGCCGCGCTGCTTGCGGCGGGCTTGTATCGCCGCCTGAAGAAGCTTAGGTGCGCGGACGGGCTGAGCCTGAGCGCTCGTGCTCTTGTGCGCGCGCGGGCGACGGCGCCGCAAAGCGGACTGGCCCACCACGCGCGGCAGGAAAACGTTCGCGGAGTCTTCGCCGCGCCACATCCCGAATGGGTGCGCGGCCGCCGCATCCTTCTGATCGACGATGTGATGACTACGGGAGCGACCGTTTCGGCCTGCGCCGCAGTCCTGAAGCGCGCCGGAGCCTCGGACGTGGCGGTGCTCACCCTCGCGCGCTCGACACCGCAGTTTCCGGATTTTGCATCGCTTTAACGCTGAGGCGTCTGGCGCGCAGAAGCCATCCACAGAGGAATTCAGGTATCATCGATACTTCGCATTGCGGCACAGGTGCGGCCGAAGGGATTGTCATCCCGAGCGAATTAGAGTATCTGCTTCGGGAGTAACGGAAAAGCAGATCCCTCGCTTCGTCTGCCAAAGATCATCAGGCGCCAGTCATTCGCGCGAAGCTTGTCCTCCGCGACAGCGGGGGAGGGGGAATCTAAAAAGCTGAACCCCCGCTTTCGCGGGGGTGACGGCGAGGGCTATTAGCGGCGGTGATTTTCATTCGGTGAGCAACACCGGCGCGTGTGGAGGTTTGGAGATGGCCGATCTCGATTCCGGAAAAGACACAAAAGAGTTTTACTTGGAGATTCCTGCGAAGAACGAACCATTCTTCCTGAAGGGCGCTAATGCGCTCGGCTGGGGAATGCAGAACCGGCTGGCGCGGATTTTTCAGCCGCGCTCCGGGCGGACGGTGATGCTGGCGATTGATCACGGTTACTTTCAGGGACCGACGTCGGGGCTTGAGCGCGTGGACGTGAATATCGTGCCTCTCGTGCCCTACGCCGATGCGTTGATGCTCACGCGAGGCGTCCTTCGCAGCTCGATCCCCGCTTCCAGCGGCAAGGCGATCGTGTTGCGGGCGAGCGGCGGACCGAGCATTCTGAAGGAGCTCTCGAACGAGCAGATCGCGGTCGACCCCGAAGACGCGATCCGGCTGAACGCCTCGGCCCTGGCTGTTCAGGTATATATCGGCGGCGAATTCGAAACCCAGTCGGTACAAAATATGACGCGCCTGGCGGACCTGGGCAACCGCTACGGAATCCCGGTGCTGGGCGTGACGGCGGTGGGCAGGAGCATGACGCGCGACGCAAAATACCTCCGCCTGGCGTGCCGGATTTGCGCCGAGCTGGGCGCTCACTTTGTCAAAACTTACTTTACGCCCGACGGCTTTGACACCGTCACCGCGTCGTGCCCGGTTCCCGTGGTGATGGCGGGCGGGAAGAAGATTCCTGAGCCCGACGCGCTGAAGCTCGCCTACGATGCGGTGAGCCAGGGCGCCGCGGGCGTCGATATGGGCCGTAACATTTTCCAATCCGAAGCTCCCCAGGCGATGATTCAGGCGGTCCGCAAGGTGGTGCACGAGATGATGAAGCCCGATCAGGCTTACGAGTATTACCAGACGCTTCAACACGAGCGCCGCAACGCATTCGCCCACTCCGGAGCGTAGCGGGATGCAAAGCCGGTGGTCAGGGGCGGACGCGGCAAAACTTCTCGCAGAGCATTCCGGCCGCGCGCCGGAGGACTTGCTCACACGGATCTATTCGGCGCGTCTCCTGGGTCAGGAACCATCGCTCGTTCTGCACGGCGGCGGAAACACTTCGGTAAAGAGCTCTTTCCCAGATATTTTTGGCGAACACGTCCCCGCCATTTTCGTAAAGGCTTCGGGTTTCGACATGGCGTCGATCGAGGTCGACGGCCATCCCGCGCTCGACCTCGATCGCCTGCGGCGGCTCCGCTCTCTCTCTGCACTGCCTGACAGCGCCATGGTGAATGAAATCCGCTCATGCCTCTTCGACGGGCGCGCGCCAACTCCTTCCATCGAGACGCTGGTCCACGCGCTGATCCCGGTAATATTCATCGATCATACACACGCAGACGCCATCCTCGCTTTAACGAATCGGCGCGACGGGCGCCAAATCGTCCGGGAGGCGCTCGGCGAAGAGGTGATCGTCCTCGACTACGTCACGCCAGGTTTCGAGCTCGCTAAAGCGGCCGCCTTAGGCTATGAGGCAAGCCCGAAGAGCAAGGGCATGGTCTGGCTGAAGCACGGGATCGTGACCTGGGGCGCGACGGCGCGCGAATCCTACGAGGCGATGATCGAGCTGGTTTCGCAGGCGGAAAACTACTTGGCGCGTCACGCCCGGCAATCAAGCGCGGCGCTCCACAATACGCCTTTGCCGACGGCGCTTGAACGATGGAGCAACGTCGCTCCGGTGCTGCGCGGGTTACTTGCCGCACCCACTCAGGACCCGGACCGCCCTCACCGGCACGTCATCCTTGAGCCCTTGATCAGCCAGGCAGCTTTGGAATTCGTTGACTCGCCGCGCGCCAAAGAACTCGCTCTTTCGCCGCCCCTCACTTCCGATCACCTGATCCGGACGAAAGCCTTGCCGCTTTGGATTGACGGGCCGGACTACGATCATCCCGAGCGATTACGCACCCAGATCGCCGACGCGGTTTCGGCCTACATCGCGGATTACGAAGAGTACTTCCGGCGAAACGCATTGCGTCTTCCCGAAGGCGTCGCTCCGTTCGAGAGCGGGCCTCGCGTGGTGCTGATGCCTGGGTTAGGTGCAATCGCGTGCGGCAGGAATGTTGAGTCGACGCGCATCGCGCGTGACATTACCTCGCACACGATCGAGGTGAAGGCCGCGATTGCGGCAAGCGGCGGCGTTTACGAGGGCTTACCGGAAACGGCCCTCTTTGACA
Organism: Terriglobia bacterium; assembly: GCA_050745265.1. Taxonomy (GTDB): domain Bacteria; phylum Acidobacteriota; class Terriglobia; order UBA7540; family UBA7540; genus RH2-MAG17b. The sequence goes on along the minus strand of JBOGKE010000131.1, from coordinate 21,388 downwards.
TGGAGTACCGCACGCTTCAACACGCGAAACTGCCGCAGAGCGCGGAGCCGCCGCTCGAGGGCCACGTCGCCGTGGTGACCGGAGCCGCGGGGGCAATCGGCGCGGCGATTTGCGAAGCGCTTCTCGATCGGGGCTGCCACGTTGCGGCCACCGACCTCGCCGCCGCTCCGCTTGACGAGCTGGTGGCGGAGCTTCAATCGGCTCACGGAGAGACGATCATCGGCGCCGAGTTGGACGTGACGGAGCCGGATTCGGTGCGGCGCGGATTCGAACAAGCCGTGCGGACTTGGGGCGGCGTCGATCTCGTGATCGTCAATGCCGGCGCAGCGCTCGTCAGCGCGCTGGACGAGATGTCCCTCGAATCGTTCCGGCGGCTCGAGCGAATTAACGTCGAGGGTTGCCTGCTCGTGCTCGCGGAGGCGGCGCGTCTCTTCAAGCTGCAAGGCACAGGCGGCGACATTGTCCTGATTTCCACCAAAAACGTCTTTGCGCCCGGAGCGCGCTTTGGTGCTTACAGCGCGACCAAGGCAGCGGCTCATCAGTTGGCGCGCGTCGCCTCGCTCGAGATGGCGGAGCTGGGCGTGCGCGTGAACATGGTCGCGCCGGACGCGGTGTTCTCGCACGGCGACCGAAAGTCCGGCTTATGGGCGGAGGTCGGACCGGACCGGATGAAAGCTCGCGGCCTCACCGAGACGCAGCTCGAGGAATACTATCGCGGGCGAAATCTGCTGAGAGCGAAAGTCACCGCGCGCCACGTGGCCCAAGCCGTCCTCTTCTTCGCCACACGCCAAACCCCGACCACCGGAGCAACGCTGCCGGTCGATGGCGGCCTCCCGGACGCGACCCCGCGCTGAGCTTCCTGCGGTCTGCGGCTTCGGCGCGAGCCAAGCTACAAGCTGTTTCCGTTCAAGCGCTCGCCCCTTCGGCGGGCGAGCAGGCCGCTGTGGCCCGCCCGACGCAGGTTTACCCGTCCAGTAGATACGTGACTCGCAGAATCCGACCGGCAGGCTAGTGTCCTGAGTCAGAAGTTCGCTTATGAATTCCAGCTCCGAAGGAGCGGTCTAGCTAAGCCCAGGGCGCAGCCCTGGGTATGGGAGACCGCGCCCTCTCCCCCAACCCTCTCCCGCGCGTGCGGGAGAGGGGCGCCGAAGGCTGGGTGAGGGCCTTTTGACCCAGGGCTGGCGCGCTGGGCTGTGCTATTGCGCCCCATCGGGGCTGGGCCGCGCCAGGAAGCCAAGATCGACTTATTAAGCGAACTTTTGATTCGGACACTAGATGCCCTCAGCGGCTAAAAACCGGAAACAATCAACGGTCGACAAACGGCACGACTGAAGTCGTGCCCTGATATGCTGTTGCCAGCCGACTAACTCATCTGGGGGTCAGAACCAGAACCAAAGGTGCAGCGCTGCGTTGAGATTTTCGCGCACAGACCGTTCATCAACAGCCAGAGGGAAATCATAGTTCGGAGGGATGCCAGATGGCTACGCGGCGCAAGTTTCTCAGGAACCTGGGAGCGGGCGCCGCTCTGTCGCTGCCCGCCGTCGGTGCACCAGCGGGCGCGTCCGAAGGGCAGCAGATGCCCGGCAGTCCGCCCGCGGGAGGGGTGCAAGGCAATGAGAGATCGAGCATCATGGCCATCGCCGCTCATCCCGGCGACGGGTTCTTCGCCATGGGCCTGCCGGTAGCGCTCCAGGTTCATCACGGCGGCCCAGGAGTTTTCCTGAGCCTTTCGCTCGGCGAAAAAGGCTCTCCTACCGTCCCGCCCTCGCAGTATGGCGCGATCCAGCGCGAGGCTTCCGAGCGCGCCGCTCGCGTGTTGGGCGCTAAGGCGGCGTTTCTTACGTATCCGGACGGTGAGGTTCCCGAAAGCGACGAGGCCGCGCTTGCCGTATGCGATCTGATCCGCGAATACAAACCGGCGATTCTGGTGACGCATTGGCGCGGGAGCTGGCACAAGGATCATCGCGCCTGTTATCGGGTTGTGAACGACGCCATCTTTTTTGCCGCGCTTCCCGCCATCACTCGCAAAGCTCCGGCGCACGCCGTGCAGAAGTTGTACCTCGCCGAAAATTGGGAGGATGCGGAAGGCTTTGCGCCGGACACGTACCTCGATGTAAGCCCGATTTTTGGCCGCTGGTCCGAAGCCTGCGCCTTGTTCCCCATGTGGCGCGGCGAAACCGGATTCCGCTATAACGACTATTACCGCAGCCTCGCCGTCGCGCGCGGCGCCGTCAGCGGCTTCACTGACGCCGTCGCCCTGATGTCCGCGCCCCAACAGCTCGTGCGCCACGTTCGTGGCCTGTAGCTCAGAACCGACGGAAATCGTTGCCGCTCCCAAGCTCGCGCCGAAATCGTAAGGGCGATAACTGCCATCTAAGGTAAGGGAGGGGTTACGTCCTCCCATTTCGAGCCGCTTTCTTTTCAGGCAGACGCGAGGCCAGATGAAAATCCGCTGTAACCCGCACCGAAAACTCGTAAGCGCTTGCTTGGGCAGGCTTTCTGGGTCGCGTCTTTCGGGGCCGTTCGGCGGCGCGCTGCGCAATGCCCTGCTGGTCTCGATTGCTCTGAGCATGACGGGCTTCGCCCAGAGCCCGGACGGCGCGGCCGTTTTCCAGCAGAAATGCGCGATGTGCCACCAGCCTCAGAGTCATACCCGAGCGCCTGCGGAGAGCCAATTGCGGCAGATGCCGCGCGAGACGATCCTCTCCGCGCTTGAAACCGGGAAAATGAAGACTATAGGCGCGGGAATGACCGCCGGCGACCGAGAGGCTGTAGCGTCATTTCTGGCCGCGTCTCAAACGCCGTCCCCCCAAGCGCGGGCGGGATTCTGCGCCATTCCGCGGCAGCCCGTGTTCAACGACCCAGGCTGGGATTCATGGGGTGTGGGCACTTCGAATCGCCGCTTTGTGCCGGCGCCGGTGGCGGGCCTGAAGCGGCGCGACGTTCCTAAGTTAAAGCTCAAGTGGGCGTTCGGATTTCCCGGCGCGGCGGCGACTTACGGCCAGCCTACGGTCTTTGGCGGAAGAGTCTATGCCGGCAGCGAAGACGGCACCGTCTATTCCCTTGATGCAAAGACCGGGTGCATTGACTGGACGTTCAAGGCGCCGAATACCGTGAAGACGGCGGTCGTGGGCGGAGCGGGTGGCCGCCTGGTTTATTTCGGTGACGTGAACGGCGATGTCTACGCGCTTCAGGCGTCGGACGGCCGCGTGGTGTGGAAAGTCCGCGCCGATCCGCACCCAACGGCCCGCATCACCGGCTCGCCCGTCTTCTTCGAAGATAGGGTCTACGTGCCCGTTTCTTCGGGCGAAGAAGGCGCCGCTATCGATTCCAAGTATTCCTGCTGCACGTTCCGCGGAAGTGTGGACGCGCTCGACGCGCGCACTGGCCGGCAAATCTGGAAAGCATATACCCTACCTGAAGCCGCCCGCCTCACGGGCCGCCGCAATTCCGCCGGCGCCCAACTTTGGGGTCCCTCGGGGGGCGCGGTGTGGTCATCACCCACCATCGATGCAAAGCGGAGGGTGATTTACGTGGCGGACGGCAACAGCTATTCCGACCCGTCTAGTCCCTACACAGATGCCGTGATGGCGTTCAGCCTGGACACGGGCAAGAGGCTCTGGTGGCGCCAGCTCACGCCGAACGACCGCTGGAATATAGCGTGTGTGGCGCCCGACAAGGCGAACTGCCCGACCGATCCAGGACACGACTTCGATTTCGGCGCGCCCCCGATGCTCGTCTCGCTCTCGGCGCACCGGAGCATCCTGATTGCTGCTCAAAAATCCGGTATTGTTTACGGGCTCGATCCCGACCACGACGGCCAGATCGTGTGGCAGAGCCGCATTGGCAAGGGAGGTCCCCTGGGCGGGGTGGAATGGGGAGGATCGGCCGGCAAGAAGGATGTGCTGGTTCCGCTCTCGGATTGGGACCCCGACAACCCGAAGCTGGGTGGAGGTCTTTACGCCTTGAATGTCAAGACGGGAGAGCGTGTCTGGTACGACGCGCCGGTAGTTCCCGCCTGCGCTACCGAGACCGGGTGCAGCGCCGCCCAAAGTTCCCCGACCACGCAGATTCCCGGAGTCGTTTTCTCGGGCTCCGAAGACGGGCACCTTCGCGCCTACAACTCGGCCAACGGCAAGCTTCTATGGGACTTCAATGCGCTGCGGGTATTTCCCACCGTGAACGGGGCGAAAGCCAACGGTGGCTCCATGACCGCAACCGGCCCCGCCATCGTGGGTGGAATGCTGTACGTGCAAGCCGGATACACCAACAATATCTCCGGTAATGTGCTGCTTGCCTTTTCGGTAGACGGCAAGTGACACCGCACGTTAGATTGCTCTAACCCATTGATTCCTCAGTTGATTTTCAGCTAGTCCCGCGGTACACTCAATCTATCCCCCTCGACAACGTGCTTAGCGAGTTTGCGCCTGAAGCGGCGTGTTGAAGGGGTATATTTCGAGGGAGGCTGGATGATCAGGTACGCACTGGGTCTCGGGGTGGCAGCTTTTGTCGCCATATCTCCTCCGTCTCAAGCGGGCCAGAGGGACTATCTTCCCTACTGCATGCCGTCGGCCTGGAGGGCAAGCTCACAGGACGGCGTGGCAAGCTGGTACGGGCAGGACTGCCAAGGCGATCCCACCGCCAGCGGCGAAGCCTTTGATATGAATGGCCTCACCGCCGCTCATCCGGACCTTCCCCTCGGAACCAGGGTTAAGGTCACTAATCTTGCGAACCACCGCTCGCTGATTCTTAGGGTCAACGACCGCGGACCGAACGTGCCCGGACGGATGCTCGACGTGTCACACAGGGCCGCGCGGCTGTTGGGGTTCTCAGGAGAAGGGCTGGCGAGGGTTCGCGTGCAAGTGCTTCGGCTGCCCCGGCATTGCCGCCTCGAAATGATCTGCCCCGGCGCTCATCGGCAGTTTGTCCACTAAGCCCCTTCATTGGCAGGCTTGAACTGAGTCGGGTTTCCGCCTCAAACCTGGTCCCTCGCCCCCATCGGGCGAGAGGGTCGACCGCGTAGCGGGCCGGGTGAGGGGGTCGCGGCTCGTTCGTCTGAGGCGGAGCGTCTCTACGGGTTGGGTGCTGTGCTTGCCCGGGCGGGCGAGATCACTTGCCGGGTACCGGCTTCAGCCGATCGAGGGCTTGTCGGGCGGGGAGTATGCCGGGATCGAGCTGCAAAGCGGCTTCGTACTCGATGATTGCGAGGCTGGGCTTCCCCAGGCGTTCGTAGAGCCGACCGAGCCAGCTCAAGGCGGAGGCTCGGGAGGGATAGTCGCGCCGGTTGGGCGTATCCGACACGTAGGATTTCAAATCGTGCTCGGCTTGCCCTAACCGCTGGCCTTCGAGCACGCGAGCCACGCCCCGGTAATAGGCCAAGCGCACATCGCCGGCATTGATCGTTTCGGCGCCGCGGATCGCCTCGTTGAGGCCGGTAATATCGCGGGTTTTGACGTAAAAATCCGCCGACTCGAGGCACGGTCCGACGTCGCGAGGCTTGAGGGCGAGCACGCGGCCATATTCCTGCCGGGCCTCTTCCGTGCTGCCGCTTTGCTCATCCACCCGGGCGCTAGCTAGCGCGCCCTGGACGGGACTAAGCGATGCAATAGCGCGAGCCTCATCGCGCGCCTTGTCCTTACCACCCCCGAGAACCCAGGGGGCGTCAAGATAGTACTGCAGCAGGTCGCGCCGGGCATCGATGTTCGCGGGAGCGAGCGCAACGGCTCGTTCGAACTGGCGGCGCGCCTTCACCGCCAGCGTCAGGCTCCGCTCGCTTTCGGCTTTGCGGCCGAATGCTTCGCCCAGCAGCAGGTGGGCGTCGGAGTTCGAGCGATCCAGGTGAATCGCCGCTTCGGCGTGAGAAACCGCCAGGTTCCAATCCCCTAACTCCTCGTAGCACCGGGCGAGCAGCAGTTCCGATCCCACGTTGTGCTGCGAGGTGGCTTCGAGCGTGGCCGAAGCGTTCTGGTACTCTCCCGATTGAAAGTCGTGCAGCGCCTGCTGATATGGAGCAGTAGGGGGAGCCGCCACGGCCACCAGGGAAAGCGATGCGGCGATGGCGCACGCCAGGATTGCGTGGAGCATCCACCGGAGCGGAACTCGCCGTCGCGATACTGACCTTTGGCTTTTATTTTTCAGGAAATCCGGAGCTTGAGGGAAGGCCCTGAAATCCGCGAGTTTACTGTAGGTCAACCATTCCTCCCAGGGGTCAAAACAGACTATTCTATCACGGTAGGCCGCTTGGCGAGCACGCTAATATCGCCCACTAGCGATGCGTCAGTTTCGGGCGCGTAGAGGCGGCTTTATGCCGCCATTCTGCGTGGCGGGTAAAACCGCCGCTGCAAACCACGCCCAAACTGAGGCATTACCGCGCCGCTCGCGCCGATACTTCCAGCCGCCAGATCGCCGGATCGCAGCGGTTTGCCGCTCTTGCCGCAATCGCCTACATGTTTATCGGCCATTTTGACGTATTCCATAAGCGTCTCCAATTCCGCTGGCGCACACGCCGACCCGCCCGCCCGCGACCTCACTTTGTTGGATGACGAGGTATCACCGGAGTTACAACGAGATGATGCTCAGGTTTCGCGCACGCCCGCGAACACCCGCCCCTTCAGCCGAATCGCCTGAAACGCGGTGAGCGCGACAACGTGAACGATGTCCGGCGCCTCGCAACCGCGCGAGAGATCGCTCGCAGCGCCTGCTAAACCCTGGTAAATGGGCCCGATCGCCGCGCACCCGCCGAGCCGCTCGGCGATCTTGTACCCGATATTGCCGGCGCCGAGGTCTGGAAAGATCAGAACGTTGGCGCGTCCCGCGAGCGGCGAAAACGGCGCTTTGCGATCCGCGACTTCCGGCACCAGCGCCGCGTCCAACTGGAGCTCGCCTTCGATAATCATCCCTGGCTTGCGTGCGCGGATTATTTTCGTCGCGTTGCGGACGATATCGAGCGAGCGGTGTTCGGCACTGCCGCGCGTCGAGAACGAGAGCAGGGCGACGCGAGGCTCGGTCGCAAGAAGGACTCGCGCATTCGCGGCCGTAGAGAGCGCGATCTCGGCGAGCTGGCGGGACGAAGGAGCGGGCACGACGGCGCAGTCGGCAAACAGCAGCGCGCCGCGCGCTCCCCAGTGCTCCTCGGGCGAGATCATGAGGTGGAAGCTTGAAACGAGCGCCGCGCCCGGCGCTTTGCCGATGGTCCAGAGAGCCGCGCGGGTAGTGGCGGCCGTGGTGGTGACGGCGCCGCCCGCGCACCCATCGGCGTCGCCTGTGGAAACCATCATTCCGGCGAAGTAGGGGGGAAGCGCAGCGGTGTCGAGCGCGCCGCGCTCTGTGAGTCCGCGCGCTTTGCGCCGCTCGTAGAGCCCGGCGGCGTATTCGTCAAGCTTCGGCGACCGGGCAGGGTCCACGATTTCGGCCTCGCGGAGCCGGATGCCCCGCGCGCGAAGCCGCGCAAAGATGGCGCCGGGATTTCCGAGCAGCGTGAGCCGTGCAAGCCGTGCCCGCTCGATTGCTTCGGCCGCGATGAGGACGCGTTCGTCTTCGCCCTCGAATAACACGATGTGTTGAGGGCACAGGCGCGCCTCCTCGTGCACCCGTCGTAGCACGTCCATTCGCGTTCACCGATCGAACCGCGGCCGCGGCGGAATTCCGTGAAGTAGCGGCGGCGACTTCTATCAAGATGCCAATGTTCGGCCAGAGGTTGGAGAGCCTTCATTCCCTCATTCCCATTGACCGTCCGCTCGGTCGGAGAGAGCCGCTCCGCGTCCCGGCGCGAGCGACCGCGAGCGGCGACCTGCTTCCAAAGCAGCTCCCAGGTGTGATAGTCTAGCGCACAGTCCGCGAAGGAATTTTCAATTCAATTCGAACACCGCCGCGCGAGCCTGCCTGGTGATCGCGCTTGCGCGCCGGCAAGGAGTTTGCGATATGCCTGTAAAGCCGAAGGTTTTTATCGCCTCGTCGAAGGAAGGCGAGAGGTGGGCAAGGGCGGTCCACGCCAATCTGGAAGACAAGGCAGAGGTCACGGAATGGACTGACGCTTTCCAGATTGGCCAGAACACGATCGACGAGCTGCTCCGCAAGCTTCGCCAGTCCTCGTTCGGGATCTTCGTGCTTTCACCGGATGACACCGTCACAATCCGCGGTAAGCGAGCCGACACCGCCCGCGATAACGTGATTATGGAGCTTGGAATGTTTATTGGCCGGCTCGGGAAGGAGAGGAGCTTCATCGTCAAGCCGAAAAACTCAAAGTTGCGAATTCCCACCGACCTGCTCGGCGTCGTTACGGGTGAGTATGACGCGGGCCGGGAAGACAAAGATTATCAGTCTGCTTGCCGGCCCGTTTGCACCCAAATCGCCGACGCGATGGAGAAGCAAACGAGCAGCCCCTCGGCTCTGGACGCGGCGATCGGATATTCGTTGCAGGCGATCTGCCGAGCTATGAGTGTCCCGGTCACGCCGGAAAAAGCCTCCTTGCGCGTATTTATCTTCCGCAAAGAGGGAGAGCAACTGGTATGCCGCCACTACTGGGATCCGAACCCCTCCGACGAGGCGGTGGGAATTACTCGCTTGCGAATCAGTGAGGTGTGCGCCAAGCGGCTCGTCGTGGTTCGATGCTTGCGCGAGAACGCGCCTAAAAATGAAGAAGTGAAAACCGTACGCTCGCCGGTGAGGCCGCTGCCGAAAGGTTCCCCGTGCGTTCAAGGTGAGATCCGCGCCAATTTACGATACGTCCTGGCCGCGCCGATCCGCGACCTGGATAAGAATGCGTGGGGCGTGGTCAATTTTGACGCGAGTAATGAGTTGGGTAGGAAGCTGCTGCAAAAGGAAGCTGCGAAGACCGTGATGGTGGGCTTGGCAAACTACCTGGGTTCGGTGATGACTCAGTGACCGGCCTTGCGCTGTGGTCCGAACGCAGCGGAAATCCGTTCCCGTCGCGCGCTGCGAGATTGCTCCGGCTCGACGGCGGGCGCTACGATGAGCGTCTGACAGGACGCAGACGAATCCGCAGAACTGTCATCCTGAGGAGCCGAAGGCGACGAAGGATCTCTGTTTTTCTTTGCTTTCACAAATACAGAGATGCATCGCGGGGTTTAGCCTGAGTGTCCGCCCGCCTATGGCGGGTCCATGGTGCCGGAAACTTTGCTTCAGCCCGCGAAGCGGGCGGAATAACGTAGCCCACGGCGCGAGCCGTGGGTAAGGCGAACCTCTTACGATCTCGTCCGCCCCTCTCGCCCGGCGCAAGCGCCGGGCGAGAGGCGCGGCAAGAAAACGTGGGCGCTGTCCTTAACCCCGGGCTTGCGCCCGGGGCTACTTTCTTCCGGCCCTCCGGGCCTTTTGGCCGCTCCCGTCGGAAGTTTCTGGAGAGCGGAGCCGAAGGGCTCAGCATGAAGCGTTTCAGCATCCTGATAAGGTTGAAGGGATGCGGCCCATGAGAATTCAGCTCGCCGAATCGCAGACCTGCCAGGAGTTGCATGTTCAAAACGATTGAATGGACGCCCGAGGGCGTCCGAATGATCGACCAGACGCGGCTGCCGAGCGAGGAGGTCTACGTCACGTGCGGCGACTACCGCGAGGTCGCCGAAGCGATTCGCACCATGGTGATCCGCGGCGCGCCAGCGATCGGAGTGGCGGCGGCGATGGGCGTCGCGAAGGGCGTCGCTGATTCGTCCGAGCAAACGGCTGGAGAACTCGCCGCCGAATTCGAAACCATCGCCAAGACTCTCCGCGCCACGCGCCCGACCGCAGTCAATCTTTTCTGGGCCATCGAGCGGATGCGACAAGTCCTCAACGCGGCGCTCGCAAGCGAGGGCAGCGAGGCGGCAAAGGTTCGCGCGGCTAAGGCGCGGTTGGTTGAGGAAGCGCAGTGCGTCCTCGCGGAGGATGTTGCCGCCAACGAAGCGATGGGACGCTACGGCGCCGAGCTGCTGCGGGATGGTGCAACGGTACTGACTCACTGCAACGCCGGGGCGCTCGCGACGGGCGGCTACGGCACCGCACTCGGAGTGATCCGGGCCGCGGTTTCAGCGGGGAAATCGATTCGAGTCTTCGCCGATGAAACGCGGCCTTTCCTGCAAGGCGCGCGCCTCACCGCCTGGGAGCTTGCGCAGGATGGCATTCCGGTGACGTTGATCACCGACAGCATGGCGGGCTATTTCATGCAGAAGCGCGACATCCACGCCGCGATTGTGGGCGCGGACCGGATCGCGGCGAACGGCGACGTCGCCAACAAGATCGGCACCTATTCGGTCGCCGTCCTGGCGCGCGAAAACGGCATCCCGTTTTACGTGGCGGCGCCCCTCTCAACCATTGATTTGAGTCTCGCGAGCGGCGCCGAGATCCCGATCGAAGAGCGCTCGTCCTCCGAAGTGACGCACCTTTCCGGCGTGCCAATTGCCCCCGCCGGCATCTCAGCCCGCCATCCGGCTTTTGACGTGACGCCTCACCGCTACATCACCGCCATCATCACCGAGCGCGGCGTGGCCCGCGAACCCTATAGCGACAGCCTGAGGTTGTTGTTTGGCTGACTAGGCAAGGGCCTCAGCCTACGCTAGAGGGCGCTGAAAAACGGCATCTGTCATGCTGAGCGCAGCGAAGCATCTGCTTTCTGTCATTGAAAACAAAGAGAAGCGGATTCTTCGCTGCGCTCAGAATGACATTGCCCAAGGGTTTTCAGCAGTCGACTAGAGGGCCCAGTCTGCCAAGCGCCGCGCGCGTCTTACCACTGGAACATCTGGGTAGGGTGGTCCTGGCAGGCGAGGTGCAGTTCCGGCAGGCTAGCGGCCGCGCGCTTCTCGAGCGCTTCAAGCGCGCACAGGCGTGCGAGCTCGGGGTGGTTGTTAGTCTCGCTCAGATGGGCCAGCACCAGCACCTGCGATGCGCCATCGAATTCGGCGCTGAGAAACGCGGCCGTCGCGAGATTTGAAAGGTGGCCCTGCCGGCTCATCACGCGCTGTTTCACGTGCCACGGGTACGGGCCGATCTTGAGCATGTCGAGATCGTGGTTGGACTCGAAGATCAGGCAATTCGCGCCGCGCACGCGCTGGTTCACCAGTTCGGTGACGTAGCCGAGGTCAGTGACCACGGCGATTTTGACGCCCTCGGCCTCAAGCGTGAAGGCGACCGGGTCCGCTGCGTCGTGCGGAATGGAGAACGGTGAGATTTCGATGTCACCAACCGTGAACGAAGTTCCGGCCTCCACAACCCCGATCGACTCGACCTTCGCGCTCCACTCGATTGCGGCGCGCGTAGACGCGTTGAGATAAACGGGACACTTGAGATCGGTCGCGAGCCTTTGCAGGCCATTGATGTGATCCGTGTGCTCGTGAGAGATGAGGATGGCGGAGCATGTCTCCGGCCGTTCGCCCGCCGCCCTCAGGCGAGCGTACGTTTCCCGCCTGCTGAATCCCGCGTCGACGAGGACGCGCGTTCTTTCGGTTGCCACCCAGGTCGAGTTCCCCTTGCTTCCGCTGCCCAGCACGCAAACGCGAACGCTCAAACGATCTCCTCCCGGTAGCTCGGACCTCCACGGTTGAGGTCGTAAGCCGGATTATACCGCTTTCCGGTTCCGCCACGAAAAATCGCCTCGAGTCCTGCTTCGGCGCGAGCAGTCCCGGTTTTTTGCACTTTGCGGGCGCGCTCCGGCATACTGAAGGGCTATGGAAATCCCGCCGAAGCTGTGGTTCCAGCTGCAGCGGCTCAAAGCGTCGCTGCGCGGCGTTTTTGGCCAGAAAGAGGAGCGCTACGACACCAGCCTTCGCATGTGCCCGTCGTGCCGAGCCTTGATCGCACGCGGGTCGTCAACGTGCCCGCTGTGCGGCGCGAACGTTCGCGCACCGCGGTCCCGCCCCAGCTCGACGCCCGGCCGCGTCATGGGCGGATTTATCCCCGTGCCGAGCCGGGCGAATTCGGTGGTGATCGGCTTCACCGTTCTGATGTACGTGGTTTCGTGGGTGATGACGCAGCAGCTCGCTTCGGCCACAATGCAATCCGCTCCTTCGCTCGGCGGCATTGCCGGACCCGTTTTGGAGCGGCTGGGAGCCAAGAGCCCACTGATCTTCGCCGGCCAGTACTGGCGCCTCGTCACGGCGATTTTCCTGCACGCCGGGTTGATTCACATCGGCTTCAATCTGTGGTGCCTGATCGACGTGGGGCCGATGGTGGAGGATCTTCTGGGCAGCGCAAAATACGTCGTGCTGTATCTCGTGACCGGTGTCTTCGGGTACATCGTCAGCGCATTGTGGAACCCCTACGGGCTGTCGATCGGCGCGTCGGGAGCGATCATGGGCTTGATCGGCATTCTGATCGGCGCGAGCTACCACCTCGGCACGACGGGAAAAGACCTTCGGCGTCAGCTTTGGAAATGGGTGATTTACATCGCCATCTTCGGGCTGCTTCCCATGTTCTCCGTCGACAACGCGGCGCACGTCGGCGGATTTCTTTCCGGCCTGCTGCTGGGCTATCTTATTTCCACCGGCGAGCCTCAGACGCGCGCCGGTGAAACGCTCTGGAATACCCTCGCAGTGATCGCCGTCCTCATCATCGCCGGATCGTTCGCGCTGATGGCGATGAGCTTGTCGCATCCCTTGGGATAGCGGGCCTTACGCGTTCGCCTTGACCAACGGCGTATTCACCAGATGCTCGCTCAAGAACCAGACCTGCAGCTCGTTGGTACGGAGCACTTCGCTCACGAGGATGTCATTGGTTCCGTCGTCACCCAGATCTGACGCGCGGCGGGCAAGCTGCCGCACGTGACCGATGATGATCTCGTGCGCGTCCAGCAGCCGCGAGATTTGAACCGGAACTTCCTCCCTCCCGCGCGGCGGGCGGTCGATCCGCGTGGTTTCGGCAACATCGGGCGCCATCGCGATGCTGACGCCCCCCAGCGTTTGAATGCGCTCGGCGATGGTGTCGATCAATTCCGACTGCTCTCCGAAGTGTTTGTCAAAGAGCAGGTGGACCTGATAGAAGGTTGGCCCGGACGCCTGCCAGTGCGACTTCTTGTAAAGATCACGCAGCGTCATCGTGTCCGCGAGAAGCAGATTCAATTGCTCGGTCATTTCCAGGCGCACCGGCTCTTCTAGCTCAAGGGGCAAGAGCCTGACGGTGCCATAGGGCTGGATTTCAGGCGCCGATTGGTGCAGGCGTGGCTGCGCGCTGGGCGCGCGGTGCGTCTTGTTGCTGTTCCCCGATTTGGTTTTCATCCGATTTGCCTCTTTGAGTTCAGGATTTTGCTGAAAAGCGGTTTTGAGACTGCCATTCTGAAGCCCTTGGCTGTCATCCTGAGCGGAGCGAAGGATCTCGGTATTTCCGCTGAGGGTAAACTCCGCGAATCTGAAAACGCCTTCTCACTTGATCCGAACGCTGCCGCCGATTCGCGCGGCGCGTCTAACCATCTCGCACTTTATCTATTAGAGTTTCGCCGCGCGTCAAAAGCGTCAGGCAACCCAACGCGTGGTCCGCTCGCCGTGGAACCGAGCTGCTCGCATAATCGCCCCAGCCGGCCGCGCTGCACCGTCATTCCCGCGCAAGCGGGATCCAGGCGGTGGGGGGCCCCCGCCTTTCGCGGAGGGCAAGCTTCGCCGGGGCGTCGACCACGGGTCGGCCGAGGAAGGCTCTTTTACGGGCGGCGCGGCGCCCCTACCGCAGGGCTGGACCACTGGGATTTAACACCGATTTAACTTGACTTGCACGTTTACTAAGCTACCATTGCCTCACGATAATTCCAGGCACAGACAGACTGTAAGGCCGCGTCCAAAGATTCGCTGCCTCTGTCGAGCGCCCGTACAGGTTTCGGCGCAGGAAGGTGTGAAATGCCTCAAGATAGCGCAAATCCGGGAAGCAATCCTGGTTCGGGGGCTTCGGCCGCAGCGTCGTCCGGAGTTGTTGCCACTGCGGTAGCGACGAGCTTATCGCAGCCGGGGGATTTGGCGGCGGGCGTGGAGTTGGCGCCCGCGACGGCGCTACGCCGGATTCCCTTCAGCGCTGACGTGCTCGCGCCTGCCGATGCGACGCAGGCGGCCGCGTTCCAGCAGAACCGTCTGCAGGCGGTGGGACATTTCTATCTCACGCTCAATGCAGCGGCAAATCAGATTGCGATTCTCGGCAAACTGCTCACCGCGCCGACGACGCCGGATCAGCTTGTCGGAACTCTGCTCGAGCCCGACGGCACGGCGGCGGCGCGAGTTCAGGCGCAGATTGACGTGGCGCAGCTCGGCATTCCGGGAGGCGGGCACCAGATCACGCTGACGGATGATCACGGAGCGTTCATGCTTCCGCTGCCCTCCGGCCGTCCCTTTCCTGCGAACGGCCTGTCGCTTACAATTCACGGCGCGAACACCAACGCAACGATCAATCTCGCGCCTACCCAGATCGCGGCGAACGGACTGGTGGGCAACTCCACGCTGCCGACGAGGCTTGACCCGCTGCCGGTGAGCATCATCGCCAGCCTTCAGGCGCTTCTGCCGGCGAATGGGACAGCACAGCAGGGTCAGCCTGCGCCAGCGCCTCCGCAGTTGCCGCAGGTCACGCTCGGCGATAATGGTCAGTGCCAGCTTTCGTTCCAGACGAACTATTCGGTGGACCGCTTTCCGTTTTCGGTCTTTTTCCGGCTCGTGGAGCCGCGCACCAGCATTGTCACCGAAGTCTTCAGGGTACCTGTGCTTCAAGACGGAGCTTTCAGCCTGTTCACGAAGTGGGACCTGAATCTCACGCTGCCCGGAACCATCCAGTCGAGTTACGTGGATCGCTCGCCCGTCGAGCAACCGATCAGCGTCGACGGTTTCCGCGATCAGATCATCGGCGTCGACGGCAGCAATCCGCCCACAGTCGGTGTTACCGAATCGGTCCCGATGGCGGGCACGCTCGGCCTCGGCTACGTCCTTCGGGTGGCACAACTCTGGAGTCCCAAGGGCTATGCTCTCGGTGATCTGGTTTACTCGCTGCCGCTCGCGCCCGGCGAGCAGGAAGAGGTGGCGATCTTTGAGCGGACCGATACGGCTTCGGTGCGTGAAAGCGAGCTGCTGAGCGACCAGGAGCAGCAGACGCTCTTCCAAACGAGCGACGCCTCGTCGGAGGCAACGTTTACTTCGGCCTTCAACGAAATGACGCAAGGGGGAAGCCAGTTTCAGACGGACGCCAGCTCGAGCTCGTGGGGAGCAAGCATTATTATCGCGAGCGGCGGCGGGGGATCGTCTTCCTCAGGCGGGAACAGCTCTGAGTGGATGAGCGGCCAGCGCGACCAGGTGCAGCAGGCGGCGGAAGACTCGCATTCCGCCGTTGCGCGTCAGGCGGCCGCCCGCCGCGACACGTTCCGCACCAGCATGAGGCTGGCCTCGGCCACCGAGTCGGAAAGCGTCACCACGAAAACCATCACGAACCATAACCACACGCGCGCGCTGACGCTGCAGTACTGGGAAGTGCTGCGCCTGTTTAACATCACCACCGATATCGAAGGGGCGGAGCTCTGCTGCCTGGTGCCGCTCGAGGTGGTGCGCTTCCTGCCGCCCGGCCAGGTGCTGCTGCTCGATACCAAGCATTTGCCCACCGGCCGCGACGCCGTTCTGAACCGCTACGCTCTGGTCCTCAAGCACGCCGACGTCCTGGCCCGCAGTCTGCCGCGCGAGTTCCAGTACGGATTGACGCTGCTTCGCCAGTTTGCGTCCGATCCGACGGCGGACGTCCAAACGGCAGCCTCCGCGGCCGAAGACGTCATTAACTTCTCGCTGAGCGGAACGTTTTTGCCCTTCGAACAGATTTACGTGAGCGCGGTGACGCGGCGCGGGACGCGCCTCGGACCCGTGCGGCTGGCCGGCCAGATCGACCCGATTCCGGACGTGCATACCGACCTAAAGAATTCGTTTCCCACGCGGGACGCGCTGCTGGGCTATCTGCGCAGCCGCCGCGATGGCGGCTCGATCCTCGGCCTCTTCCACATCGGCGGCCAGAACTATTCGCTCGCGGGCAACCTCGCGATTCCGCCTTCGCTCGCGCGCAACGATATCATCGGATTCGAGTTGACGCGGAACTTCCAGCCCCTGGATTACGACCTGGTGAATCAGCAGGTTCAGACCGCCGTCTTCCTGGGCATCACACTGCAGATTACTTCGGACACACAGTTGGTCAGCTCAACCATCCACTTCTCGCCGCAGGATCTCGAAAGCGAGCTCGGCGGCCCGATTCTCGGGAACTTCACCGCATCACTCCTGGCGATCAGCGGCGGCGGCGCGGGCCCCGACCCCAAGGAGACCTACGCGAACGACGATCTGAGCGGGGTGGAGCTTCCGCCCGCGACTTATCCCGTGCCGGCGGTGCAGTTGACGCCTGTGCTGAAGTATTCGCAGTTGCTCGAGATTGAAAAGATGCTGCAGCACGTGGTGCGCAACACCATCGTCTATTCGAAGGCGGTCTGGTGGTCGCTGACGCCGGAAGAGCGGGCCATCATGCTTGAGGGCTACACGATCGGCGTTCCGACCGGCGGCATCACCGACGAGTCGCAGATGGTGCCGCTGCTCAACTGCGTGCAGAACACGGTGCTCGGCTTCTACGGCAACTCAATGATCATGCCATTCATCATTCCCGCGTCGGTGGCCGAGAGCATGAACATCACGTCAAGCCAGGTGCAGCAGATGCTCACGCAATTTCATAAGGCCGCATTTGATCCGCCCGAATCCACCATTGCGCTGCCCACACGCGGCGTGCTCGGCGAAGCCGTGCTCGGCCACTGCTCGTCGGCGGAGAAGATCGATTTGACGCGGTTCTGGAACTGGCAGGATTCGCCCGCCGACACGGCGCCGCAAATCTCTCCGGTGACGCTCCCGACCACAACGCCGTCCATTGCGGCGGGCCTGACGGCGCCCAACACGCTGACGGGAATGCCGCCCCTCATTAACAACTTCAACGCCAGCGGCGGCGCGACATCGCCCGATACGAGCCTGCTCACCTCGATGATCCAGGCCGCCGCCGGCCAGAAAGACTTCAGCACCGACATCACCGGTGCGTCGCAATTGGCGCCCCTGATCCTGAACACTCAGAAGACCGCCGAGAGTGCTCGCGCCGATGCGCTGAAAACCACGAAGGACCTGACCGCGCAGGCGATTGCGACGGCCGGGGATCTGGTGGGCGGCAAGATGGGCAATCCGAACGCCGGCTCGAACGCCTTGGCCGCTCAAAGCGGCCAGACGCCCAAGAGCGCTTCGGGCGGAAGTGGCAGTGGAACCGGAACCGGCACAGGCGGCTCAACCGGTGGCAAAGGCGGCGGCACTGGGTCAGGCGGCTCCGGAGGTTCAGGCAGCGGCGGATCCGGCTCGGGCAGTTCGGGTGGCGGCGGATCGAGTGGGTCAGGCTCGGGCGGCTCGGGATCTGGCGGCAGCGGGTCCGGCGGTGGCGGCTAGTGTGGTGCGTATCATGGTCGGCGATCGCAGATCGCCGCTGCAGCGCAACAGCCGGCGTTTTCAGACGGGCTCTAACGCCCGATATTCGCGGAGGAGGAATCGATCATGCCCGACCCAGGAAATGGAACGTCGTCGACGCCAGGCACCGGAGATCCCATCGAAGACGCGCTCGTCAGTATGGTGCAGTCGGCCAGTTCGCCGGAGGTTTTTCAGGCGCAGTTGATGCTGCTCCGGCGGCTGGCGCTTGAAGGCAGCGTGATCCCTTCGCGCGTGAAGCCGCCGCAGAATATCTCGGAGATTGGCGGCTACTATAATCTCCTCACCACGCTCTCCGAGCCCGCGATGCGCGAGCAGATGCTGGCCGGAATTCTCGGCGTGGCCGGGCCGAACCCGCCGCTCGGCTGGCTGGCAAGCGCTCCGCCGCTCGCGCTGATTGCGGTTCAGAATGATCGCCCGGCCGGCGCGTTCCAGCCCGCGATTCCGCTGGCGTTCCAGGTGCGAAGCGATTTTTCGAGCGCCCTCCAGCAGGGCCTGACCACTCTCCACAATCAGGGATGCCAGCTTCCGCTGCAGTCGAATATGTACCCGCTGCCGGCGTCCGTTCCGGGCGGGTCGCCGCCCGCCGACGCTTTGCCGTATCTTGGGCGCACGCTCGACATTGTGCCGGCCACCGCGCTCACCGACCCGACAACGGACCCGGTGGCATTGGCCAAGGCAACAGGAACGACCAACCCGTTCGCCCCCGCGGCTCGCGTCCTGACCCCGGGTTCCGTGGCTGTAGCGCCCGCCAATTGGGACGCGCTCAAGTGCGATGCAACACAGTGCACACCGGTCACAATCAACGGCGCCTTCGTGCCGGTTGCACCCGCCCTGAACGCCGCCGGCTTCTACCAGACTTCGCCGCCTCCCCAACCCGGCTCCATCAGCTCAACCGCCTGGGCGCACTTCACCAACATCACTGGCCTCGTGACCGGCGTTACCAAGTTGGGCGACGAGTTGAGCTTGCTGTACAGCGCCTCCGATATTGCCAACAGCGCGTTCGCCAATTCTCTGAATTGGGTTTGGAAGGGATCCCAGTTCTCGAGTTAACCCGCCGGCCAAGCCCGGAGAGCGCGACGTAGGGGCGACGCGGCGCGTCGCCTTTTAGCGCGCGCATCAGCCTGCGAGCTGGCAACACCAATCCTGATAGTGCATCATTGCACCTGCAGCGTCAGGCTGACGCTGTGGTTCACCGTCGTCGTGCCCGACGTCGCAGTGCCCGTCACCACGAGATTGTAAGTCCCGGTCGGTGTCCCGGCATTGTGCGTGATGCCGCCTGAGCCGCTGCTTCCTCCGCCGCCTCCGCACGCCGCGAACCCAAGCGCCAACATCAGAACCGCGCTGAGCGCGAGGGCGCGAAGCGCTGTTGCGCCAAATGCCGCGTACCGGCGCTCCGCCCAGGCCGCGCCCATCATGAGCATCGCCGCGAACGCCGTTAGCAGGATGAGTTCGCGCTTGCCGCCGTGAAGCCTACCGGTAAGTTGGAGACGAAGGGGGACGGCGTTTTCAGAGAAAGGACGAGGATCAAGCGGAAGGTTGGGAGATTTTTTCTCTTTAGCCGCTGCGCTGGCCGCTGCTCTTTGTTTTCAATTGGTTCGCGCTCGGTAACTTCGAGTTACCCTACAGCAACTTTCGTTACCGGGGAGCAACCGAACGCGCTCAACCCGCGTGTTTTCAGTGGTTGCTATTCAGCAACCTTCGGTTACTCAACAGCACCCGGCGCGGGGTGACGTGTCACCCCCTCCCCCACGGTGCCGCAGGCACCACAGGCCCTCGGGATCGGCACAGGGCCGACTCCGGGCACTAAAAAGCGGCTGGAGGAAAAGCGCTATCAGGAACCCAACCGACGTCCGTGACGCTGGCTGACAGGAAAAGCCGACACCCTGGACCGGCCTGTTCGGACGGCCCAGGGTGCCGGGGAATCTAAGCAGCACCGTTTCTGCGCTGGGTGCTGTTCACTTATCTCTGGCTAGTGGGTTCCTGCTACGGAGTACACCTGCACAACCTCACCGCCTGGACACAGAAGGTTACAGTCAGGGTCCGCGAAGAGCAACTTTCCGTTGGGGGAAAATGTAAATTTGAACGGCGCACCCCGATTCCACGTACGCTCTTGGTGTTTGAAAAGGATTCGCCCGTCCTGAGCGTCCATGAGTACGAAACGCCCGTCCGACTTGGTCCATCCACCCTCCTCCATGAACCCGAGTAACTTCCATGCTGAGCTTGAATTCGCTGCGATGACCTGCCCATTGGGGGACAATTCAAAGCTATCCCTGGCACCCCATCTAGGAACTCGCAACGTTTTGTCAAGCCGACCGTCGGTTACTGAGAACGCCAGAATGGTATCCCGTTTCGAGAGGGCCGTTGGAATGGTGTAAAGATCTCTCCCATTCCGGCTGAATTCCAGTCTTGCGCCCGCATCACCCGTATCGAATTCGAGCAGCTTCTTCCCCGTCCGGACGGCAAAAATTGCTACGTTCGGGAGCGTCCTGGGTTTTGTCTTCCCACTCCCGAGCGAAATGTAGTTTCCTTGTAAATCTCGAACACCAGAATAAAGGACGGCAAGTTCTTTTCCGCTAGGGGACCAACTAATATTCTGGACAGAGGCCCCTAACCGCCAACTGCTGATCTGTCCTTGCAGGTCGGCTTGGTACAGAAAGAGGCGAGGGCGACTGGTACTGTTAAGCACAACCGCCACTCGGTGTCGATAGGGCCCCACCGCTAAAATCGGTTTACGTGTGCCGCTCGTGGCGGATGATGCCGCCGGAGCGAGCGAGGGCAACAGTTGAAAGACCTCCGCCTTGCTTCTGATATCGATCAAAAACAGCCAGGGGTTTTGAATCCCCACGATTAGCGTGCCATCGCCAACGAACCTGAACGGGCCCAAGCGGCCCCGTTGTGACACTGTGCCTACGACGGCCCTCCTCTTGACACACTCTGGCAACGAAATTTCTGCCGCCATTTTGCGTGAACGCGAGTCCCACAGAAGTAGTCTTGGACGACGGAAGTCAGCCAAGTCGGAGTAGGCATCACCAGTTGCATTAAGGAGAACGAGGCCGCTCTCGCTGGCGTCCTCTAGGACAGCCTGGTGCTCCTCGGGAACGGGGATGGAGTATAAAAGCTGTGGAAGGGTGCTTTGCCTCGCCGATATCAGAGACGGGACAGCTACACAGGCAAGGACTATTCGCAGTCCCAGAGTCAGTCGGAACGAAGACAGAGCGGCGGCTGTCGCGCGTGCGGGCCGCATGGCCGAGATCACTGGAATTTCACCGCACAGCCGCCCTGTTGCTCGGAGGCGATCTGAGCGAGTATCAGATCCGCGCCGATATGCCCAAGCACTCCAAGACCCCCTGCGGAGAAGGGATTGTGGATATCGAAATGCCCCGTGACATTGGTAATTCCGGTAACCTGTCCGGCGCTGTTCACAGTCGCGTTGAATAACACGTGAAGCACGCTCCCCGCGCCGTACCCGCCGCCGACTGGCTTGCTCGGAACGGGAAAATAAACCTGGCCAGCTTGACCTGGGTGGAAGCCGGGAAGTTTGGGCAAATTAATCTCAAAATTTTGTGAAGGCGTAATGTCAGGAATGTTGAATACGGCAGCCCCACCTTCCACAGGAAGACTCGGATTAGGACCGCTAAGCGTAGGGTTAGCATTAAGGATCGCTTGCGCGCTAGGGCTGCTACCGAATATTGCCGTAAGGCCCGCAATAATCGAAGGGATCAGTGCAGCGAGATTATGGCTGGGGATGCACGGCAAGCTGCTCCGAAACGCCTCGCCGGGCTCGCCGCTGGCGCCGCTGCTCGCGGTCGTACTGCCGCCGGGCGCGCTGCCGCCCCCGCCGCCCACAGGGTAGCCGATGGGATACGGGATGCAGCCCTCGGTGCCTTCGGCTACACAGGGCGGCGGCGCCGGGCACTCCGCGTGAGATGCCGCGTACTCGGGATTATTACAATCAGGATTGCCTA
>JBOGKE010000130.1:0-10842 GCA_050745265.1 Terriglobia bacterium | reverse complement strand
AGCAGGCGCAAGCGGCGTACCAGACGGCGACGCAGGTCAGCGTTCCGGAACAGATGCAATCCGCACAACTGAGCGCTGAGGAAGCGAGGCAGGCCATGGACGCCGCGCAAAAGGTCTACACGAGCCGGCAGACGCTTTACCGGCAGGGCGCTATCGCGCGCAATCTTCTCGATCAATCGCATGTCGCTTACGTCCAGGCCAGCAATCAGTACCAAATCGCCGAGACTCACATTAAAGCGCTTCAGGCCGGCGGCCATGCGCAGTTGCTGAAATCTGCGTCGGCGCAGCTCGCGAGCGCCAATGCCGCGTACGACGCAGCGGAAGCGCAACTCGGCTACTCGGAGATCCGCAGCAGCATCGACGGCGTGGTCGCGAGCACGCCACTTTATCCGGGTGAAATGGCTTCGGCGGGGACTCCGCTCGTTGTGGTGATGAACGTCTCGAAGATTATCGCGCGGGGGCGCGTCTCGCCGCAGCAGGCGGCCGAGCTTCAGGTGGGCGACCCGGGGACCGTCTACCCCAGCAGCAGCACCACGGAAGGAGTCGACGGGCACGTGAGCGTCGTCAGCCCCTCGCTCGATCCGAACAGCACGACCGTCGAGGTGTGGGTTGAAGCGGCGAATCGGGATGACGAGCTGAAGCCCGGCTCTACCGTAGACGTAAAAATGGTTGCAGAGTCGGTCAAGAATGCCGTGGTGGTTCCCTCCGCCGCTATCCTGACGGATTCGGACGGAAAAACTACCGTGATGGTCGTCGATCAGGATAACACCGCGCACCAGACGCCGGTTCGACTTGGCATTCGCGAGGGCGATAACGTACAGGTCCTGAGCGGCGTCCACGAGGGCGAACGCATCGTGACCGAGGGAGCTTACGGCCTGCCCGACGGCACGAAGGTGAAGTATTGAAGCAGAGGCTGCCAGTGACGAGTGATGAGTGATGAGTGACTAGTGCGTGCCTGGAAATCCGAAGCAGATTCCGTGGCCAAGTCGAACGCAATGCCGCTTCTTCGTGAGGCTTCTCTCTTAAAAAAAGGAGTGAATGAACCAACCTGCTAACACGAACCACCGTGGCGACGCTCCGCCAGGTGAGCCTCCCAACGAGGCGTCGTCCTACTGGTTCGCGCGCGAATCGAAGTCGATTATCTTCCTCATCATCACGCTTGCGCTGGTGGGCGCGTACCTCGCATTCACGATTCCGATCTCAGTTTTTCCCACCACTAATTTCCCGCGCATCATCATCGCAGCGGACAACGGCGTGATGCCGATTGACCAGATGCTGGTAACGATTACGCGACCGCTTGAGGAGGCCGTCAGTGGCGTCCTGGGAATCCAAGACGTGAAATCGATCACCAGCCGCGGCTCGGCGGAAATCGATCTGTTCTTCAACTGGAATGTGGACATGTTCCAGACGCTCCAGCGCGTCAATGCGGCCATTGCGCGCGTCCAGCCGGGGTTGCCCCCCACGGTGAAGATCCAAAGCAACCGACTGCAATTCTCAAGCTTTCCGATCATGGGTTACAGCCTGACCTCCAACACCATTCCCCTCACGCAGGTTTGGCAATTGGCCACGTACACGATCAAGCCCCGGCTGAACAGCCTTGCCGGCGTGGGAACCATTCTCATTCAAGGCGACCGAGTACCGGAGTTCCTGATCGCTCCCGATCCGGCGAAGCTGCTGGTCACTCACGTCACCGTGTCGGACATCTTAAGCGCGGTTGAGAGCTCAAACCTCATTCAGTCGCCGGGGCTTCTCGAGCGCAACCACCAGTTGTACCTGGGACTCGTCACCGGCCAAGTCCACACGCCGGCGCAAATTGCGAACATCTTCGTCAAGAACGACGCGAGCGGCGGCCCGGTGTACGTCCGCGACGTGGCCGCGGCCTCCGCATCCATCGCTCCGAATTACACTATTGTGACCGCGAACAATCAACCGGCGGTGCTGATCAATGTGAATCGGCAACGCGCCAGCAATACGGTCCGGGTCGCCGATGAAGTCAAAGCGGAACTGCAGAAGATTCAGCCGACGCTGCCCCGCGGTATCACGCTGAGCAATTTCTACGACCAGTCGTGGATTGTCAATGAATCCATCAAAAGCGTGCGCGATGCGATCCTCATCGGAATCCTGCTGGCTTCGGCGGTTCTGGTGCTGTTCCTGCGCGACTGGGGCTCCTCGTTCATCGCCGGCATGGTCATTCCGATCAGCATTCTCATGACGTTTATCGCGCTGAAGGTGCTGGGCGAGAGTTTCAACCTGATGTCGCTCGGCGGGCTTGCGGCAGCCGTCGGGCTGATCATCGACGATGCCATCGTGGTGGTCGAAAACGTGGTTCTGCGCCGCGAAGCGGGAGAAGGGCGATTTGAGGCCGTATCTCATACGCTCAAAGAGCTTACGAAACCGTTGATCGGTTCCACGCTCACGCCCATCGTCGTTTTCGTGCCGCTGATTGCGATCACCGGAGTCACCGGCGTCTTCTTTCGCGCCCTCGCCGTAACTGTAGGCGTCGCCCTTTTCGCTTCACTGACGCTGGCGCTGACCTGGACGCCGAATCTGTGCCTCTACCTGCTCCGGCAGAAGGCCAGCCCGGCAGCAAACCCACCGGAGGGTCCAGAAACTGTATCCAGAGTTGGCGTCGCGGCGGCAAGCGGCGAAGATGATCCTCCAGCGCCAGCGGGTCCTGCGAGTAGTGCGGCCGCGCTTACGCCTGACCAGATCGACGTAAGGCGGATGATGGCGGTGGAAGAGCGCGCCATGGGAAAAACCCTCACTCGCGCCATCCAGTATTACGACCGCACGTTTCGGCGGGCGCTGGCTCGCCCCTGGTTGTTGGCGATTCTCGGGATCATCCTCATCATTGTTTCCTTTCTCTGTTTCCGGCACCTCGGCTCCGATCTGCTGCCGGAGATGGATGAAGGCGGTTTCATTCTCGACTACGTAACTCCGCCCGGCAGCTCGCTGGCGGAGACGAACCGGATGATCAAGGACATTCTGAGGATCGTCCACTCCGTTCCCGAAGTCGCGGACATCTCGCGCCGCACGGGATTGCAACTGGGTCTCGCCGCGGTCACAGAGGCCAATACCGGCGATATTTCCGTGAAGCTCAAGACCGAGCGCCACCGCGATATCTGGACGGTGATGAACGAGATTCGGGCCAAGGTCGCTCAGTCCGAGCCGGCCGTGGACGTCGAATTCACCCAGAAACTTCAGGACATGATCGGCGACCTCACGAGCGCGCCGCAGCCGATCGATATCGAGCTCTTCTCGCAGGACGCCAACCTTCTTGACACCTGGGCGCCCAAAATCGCGGACGCGATCGGCAAGATTCAGGTCGGAGGCAAAAACCCGGTGGTGGACGTCGATAACGGGATCGACTCAACCACCAGCGGGCCGGCCGTCGTGTTCACCGTGAATGTGGCGAGCGCGGCGCATGCAGGCTTCTCCCCTCAGGACGTGGCGAATGAGGCGATGGCCATGCTGGACGGCCTTCCCGCGCCGACTCCTGTCGTGGTGGACAACCGGCCCTACACGCTTCGTATCCGCTTTCCGGCAGCGGTTCGCTCGTCGCTCGATGCGATGAAGAACACGCTGCTGATCAGTCCCAGCGGGCAAACCGCGACGCTCGGCTCGCTCGCTTCGATCGGCGAACTGCCCGGGCAGACGGAGATTCTGCAGGACAGCGAGCAGCGTTACGTGCACGTCACGGCGCGCCTCCAAGGTTTGGACCTCGGACACGGGATCGCCGCAGTGCAGAAGACGCTCGCCGGTCTGCACGTTCCCTCATCGATTCGGGTCGAGTACGGCGGCACTTACCAGACGCAGCAGCAGTCGTTCCACGATCTGGTGCTCGTGCTGGTGCTGGCGGTGGTGTTCGTTTTCCTGGTGCTGCTGTTCGAGTTCAAGAGTTTCTCCGCACCGGTAGCCATTCTTGCCTCCGCCATTCTTTCGACCTCGGGGGTTTTTTTCGCCCTGTTCATTACCGGCACCACGTTCAACTTGTCTTCGTTCATGGGATTGATCATGGTGATCGGGATTGTGGCCAAGAACGGCATTCTGGTTCTGGACGCGGACGAAAAGTTTCGCGGAGCGGGATTTACAGCCGTGGAAGCGATTGTTCAGGCGGGCCGGCGGCGGTTGAGGCCGATTCTGATGACCGCCATTGCGGCGGCCCTCGGATTCCTTCCCTTGGCGCTCGCCATTGGGTCCGGATCGCAAATGCTGCAACCGCTCGCCATCGCGGTGATCGGGGGGATCCTGATTGCGATCGTTCTGTCGCTGGTCGTGACTCCGGCGATCTTCTACTACATGACGCGGCGGGGATATCGGGCTGCGGAGCCGGTTACTACAACCGGATGAATCCCGCGCTGCCTAAATAACCGCTGACTCCTGATATTCGCCGAAGACTTTCCGCAGCGTTCCGGCGATTTCGCCGACCGTCGCGTAGCTCTTGACCGCCTCAAAGATTGGCGGCATCAGGTTTCCTGCACCGCGAGCGACCGACTCGACCGCTTGGAGCGCCCGGCTGACCTGTGCCACGTTGCGCCGATGCCGCAAGGCGCGGAGCCGCTCCACCTGGCCCTGCTCAATCGCCGGATCGATTCGCAGCGTTGCGGGCGAAGGCGCCGGCGAGCCGGCGTATCGGTTCACGCCCACCACAACTCGCGCCCCCGATTCGACCCCGCGCTGATATTCATAGGCGGCCTGCTGGATCTCGCGCTGAATAAAGCCGCTTTCGATGGCGCGCAGCACGCCTCCCTGGTCATCAATCCGGTTTAAGTAATCGATCGCGCCTCGTTCGAGCCTGTCGGTGAGGCTTTCGAGATAGTACGAGCCTCCTAAGGGGTCAACTGTATTCGCTGCGCCGCTCTCGTGGGCGATGATCTGTTGCGTACGGAGCGCGAGGAGCGCGGAATCCTCCGTCGGCAGTCCGAGCGCCTCGTCGAGGGCGTTGGTGTGCAGCGATTGTGTGCCGCCGAGGACGGCAGCGAGAGCCTGGAGCGTTACCCGCACGATGTTGACGTCCGGCTGCTGCGCCGTCAGCGTGCTTCCCGCGGTTTGGGTGTGGAAGCGGAACGTCCAGGAGCGTGGGTCGCGCGCCTTAAGCCGGTTCCGGGCGAGGCGGGCCCACATTCGCCGCGCCGCGCGGAACTTTGCCACCTCTTCCAGGAAATTGCTGTGCGCGTTCAGGAAAAACGAGAGGCGCGGGGCGACGTCGTCCGGCTCGAGACCGCGCGCGGCAGCGGCTTCAACATAACCGACGGCGTTCGCCATTGTAAACGCAAGCTCCTGCACCGCCGTCGAGCCAGCTTCGCGGATGTGATAACCGCTCACGGAAATCGTGTTCCATCGCGGAATGCGCTCGCGGCAGAACTCAAAGACGTCCACCACCAGCCGCAGCGCCGGCCGGACGGGGTAGATGTACGTGCCGCGCGCGATGTACTCCTTCAGGATGTCGTTCTGGACCGTTCCCGAAAGCCGGCTGAGATTAGCGCCCTGCCTTTCGGCCGCCGCAATGTAGAGCGCCAGAAGGATCGCCGCGGTGGCGTTGATCGTCATCGAGGTGGAAACGCGATCGAGAGGAATGCCCGCGAACAGCGCTTCCATATCTTCAAGCGAATCGATGGCCACCCCTACCCGGCCCACTTCGCCGCGCGCCAGCGGATCGTCCGAGTCGAGGCCGATCTGCGTGGGCAGATCGAACGCCACCGAGAGGCCGGACGTGCCCCGCTCGAGCAGGTAACGGTATCTCGCATTCGACTCCGCCGGGCTTCCGAACCCCGCGTACTGCCGCATGGTCCACAGCCGGCCGCGGTACTGCGCGGGGTAGATGCCGCGCGTGAAGGGATACCGGCCGGGAAAGCCGAGCTCCGTTTCCCAATTCCACGGCTCGAGGTCCCGAGGAGTGTCGAACAGCTTTTCGCCGGTGCGGTTGGAAGGCGGAGGCTTGCGAGCGTTGGGAAGTTCGGGGTCGCTCATCGCCAGAAAGAGCTCATCGGACGCTGCGCGCCTTGAGGAAGGAGAAGAGACAAAAGAAAATCAGAAAAATCGTGAAGCCCGCAAGCAGGTAGAAGCGAAGCAAGCTGGTGGCGGGATGGGTCGAGTGCATTCGCCAAGCATCGAGCGAAACGGAAATCCCGATCGCGGCGAGGGCCAGGAACGCGACGCCTACCAGGAAATGAAACACTCGCTGCATCTGGCGCCAAACTTTCCGTGCACTGGCCTCGAGCTTTCCCATTCCGATTCACCCGCGAGTTGGCGGCCGCAGTCTGTTGACGGGCCGCCATGAACGACGCATCAACAAAGCCATCTTAAGAAGAATCCGACCAACCGTCAAACGCGCCGCGAACGAACCCGGCGTCCTTGACAGGCTTCTTGGGCGAATCATAGAATTCAGATTTGGAGGCTCTTTGGAGCTCGACGACAAATTCAAGCAGTTGATGAAAGAGCTGGGCACGGCCATCAACGAATCACTTTCGGAATCCGACAGAATCGCGGATGTCATGGCTCGAATACGGTCTGCCGGATACGATCTCTTTCTGGTTTTGGAAGTGACGATCGGCTTCAATAAGAAAGGGGAGCCGGAGCGTACGAAGCGAACCCGCGCCTCCAGCTCGCGCCGGCGCGAAATCCGGGATTTTCATCTAACCTCCGAGGACGCCGAGTTCCTGCGCGAGCTCAAGATCAAGGTCGACGAGGAGAGCCGGTAGTGTACTGTCCACGAAAGAGAGATGCAGATAAACTGGGTGCCGCATACATGGCCGTTGTTTGCCATGTGCGCGGTTTTCAAGGGCGCACACATCGCGAAATGCGCGATGTATGCGCCACCCATTGTCCACCCAATTCGCGGACACTATACTAAGCGCCGCGGTATTCTTTCCATCCCTCACTCCTTCTCTCGATGTGACATCCTATTGACAAGTTGCAAAAAGTTGTGACAACAGCCGCCTCAGCGACTGGCAGCGACCGGGGTCACTCGATGCTCCGTTGCTGGGTCGTGGCCTGCTCCGAGCGCCGTTATGCGAAGGGACCGCTCTCGTGAAACAAAGAACTCTGGTGACCGGATGCGCGGGCTTTATCGGCTATCACGTTGCGAAGCGGCTGCTTGAGCTCGGCCACCAGGTCGTGGGCGTCGACAGCATGAACGAGTACTACGACCTGAAGCTGAAGCGGGCGCGCCTCGAGCAGATTTCATCGCACCCGCAATTCCTGTTCGTCCAGGCGGACCTCAAGGACCGCGCGCCGGCCGCCCGCCTTTTTCAGGCAGACGCGTTTGCCATGGTGGTGAATCTGGCGGCGCAGGCGGGCGTAAGGTACTCGCTCAAAAATCCCCACGCGTACGTGGACGCAAACGTCTCCGGCTTTCTCAACGTGCTCGAAGGCTGCCGCGTCTCGGGCGTGAAGCACCTGGTGTTCGCTTCTTCGAGCTCGGTGTACGGAGCGAACACCCGCATGCCCTATTCCGAGCACGACGCAGCGGATCATCCCCTCAGCTTGTATGCGGCCACGAAAAAGGCGAATGAGCTCATGGCGCACGCGTACTCACACCTGTACGGCTTGCCGGCAACGGGTTTGCGCCTGTTTACCGTTTACGGGCCGTGGGGGCGGCCCGACATGGCGATGTTTCTCTTCACCCGAGCCATACTGAACGGCGAGGCCATCGACCTCTTCAACTCCGGAAAAATGCGCCGCGACTTCACGTACATTGACGATGTGGTCGAGGGCGTGGTCCGGGTGATGGATTGCATCCCGCAACGCGATCCCGGCTGGAAGAGCGATGCTCCGGATCCCGCGGCCAGCGCGGCGCCTTATCGCGTTTACAACCTCGGGAGCAATTGTCCGGTCGAGCTGATCGCGGTGGTTCGCGCGCTCGAATCAAAGCTTGGACGCAAAGCGAAAATCAACATGGCTCCACTTCAGCCTGGCGACGTTCTGGCAACGCACGCCGCGGTCCGCGAGCTCGCGGCCGCCACGGGCTTTACGCCGTCCACCCCGCTCGAAACGGGAGTCGAACGATTTGTTGAGTGGTACAAAGAATACTATGGAGTGCCGGATTAACAGGGATGAGTCAGGAACCTTGGACGGCGAATGGCGCCGTCCGGCCTTGTGAGTAGTGGTGGGTGACGCGAATTCGCGTCACAAATTTTCCGTATCAGGGCGCGACTTTAGTCGCGCCGCAAACGGCCAGGCAACCCCCGTCGGCTTTAGCCGCTGCCGGGCTAGCCGTCAGGGCCTAAAGGCCTTGGGGGATCGTAATGGGCACCGCGGTCGGCACGCCTGAAAGGAGTGCCCTGATACAGGAACGCAATTGCGGAATTTTGACGTTACGTACGAGTCTACGTGGCCCGCGGTTTCCGGTTTTGCGCCCGCGGTTACTTCGCGTCGGTCCAGTTCGCGCCCACGGCGGCGTCCACGCGCAGCGGCACGCGGAGCGGGTAGACGTTCTCCATCTCTTCCCGAACCGCACTGATGGCGTTCGGGACTTCCGATTCCGGCGACTCAAGCACCAGCTCGTCGTGGACGGTCAGAATCAACCGCGTGTGCCGGGCTTCTCGTTTAAGCCGTGCGTCCACCTTCACCATGGCGAGCTTCATCAGGTCGGCCGCGGTTCCCTGAAGCGGCGTATTCATCGCTTCGCGCTCGGCGCGATTGCGCGAGGAGACGTCCGCGCTGCGAATATCCGGGATCGGCCGAAGCCTGCCGAACAGCGTTCTCACCTCGCCCCTCTGTCGTGCTTCCTCGACGCACTGCCGCAGGAAGCTCTGCACTCTCTGATGCCGCTGGAAGTATGCATCGATGTAATGATGCGCTTCGGTCTTCGACGTACCCGTCTTTTGCGCCAGGCCGAAGGAGCTCAAGCCGTAAATCACTCCGTAGTTGATCGCTTTAGCCATGCGGCGGTGCTCGCGGGTCTGGAGGCCGGGAATCACGCCGAAGAGTTCCTGAGCGGTACGCGAGTGAATGTCTTCGTCGCGCGAAAAGGCTTCGATCAGCACGGGATCTTCGGAGAGGTGCGCGAGCACGCGCAGCTCGATCTGCGAATAATCGGCCGCGATCAAGCGCCAGCCGGGCTCGGCAGCGAAGGCAGAGCGAATCAACGCGCCGAACTCATCGTCGACGGGGATGTTCTGCAGGTTCGGATTGGAAGACGAAAGCCTGCCCGTGCGTGAACCCGCCGCGTTGAAGGTAGTATGGACGCGGAGCGACTCGGAATTGATGTAGCGCGGAAGCGCATCGACGTACGTCGATTTTAGCTTCGCCCGGGTGCGGTATTCCAGAACTTGGCGGGGCAGCTCGTGAAGCTCGGCCGCCGCCTCGAGCGCCGCCGCTTCGGTCGAGTATTGGCCGCTCTTCCTCAGCCGCTTGCCGCCGGGAAGTTTCAGCTTGCCGAAGAGTATTTCGCCGAGCTGCCGGGGCGAATCGATATCGAATGCTTCGCCGGCGAGTTCGTATATCGCGCCCGTCAACTCAGTGAGGCGTATTTCAAACTTGCTCGACATTTCGCCGAGGATCGCCGGGTTGATGCGGATTCCACTGGTCTCCATGGCGGCCAGAACCGGCGCGAGAGGGAGTTCAATCTCCTCATAGAGAGATTTCAGCCCCTTGCGATCCACTTCAGGCGCCAGCGTCTGAGCGAGCTCGTGCACGGCGGCCGCGGCATGCGCGGGTGACGCCGCAAGCTTCACGCCCTTCGTGCGCAAGAGCACGTCGGCGAGCCCATGCGACGAGGCGAGCGGGTCGAGAAGATAGGAGTAGAGAAGAATGTCGTCGGCGATCCCGGAGACGTGCAGGTTGGCTTTTCGGAGCAGCAACTCTAAGAGCTTCGCGTCAGGCGCGGCCTTGCGCCGGCCCGGATCGGCCAGGACCGGCCGCAGCGCCTCCGCAAGCGCCGGGGCTGTTTGGTCCATATCCAGAGGTACGAAGGCCAGACGCGCACCGTCAGCGAGACCCAGGCCGATCAGCTTTCCCGAGAAAGCTTCTTCTCCTTCGATTCGCGGCGCCAGCGCGAGAAGGGCAGACGGCGCAAGCTTCGACGTCCACTCGAGAATCGATTCCGGAGTTGAGAGCTGTTCGGCCGGCTCCGCGCTTTCAGCGGTTGCCGCGGGATCGATCTCCTGCATGAACTCTTTCAGCAGCGACGTGAAACCAAGTTCCTGGCAAAGCGGAATGAGCCCAGCGAGATTTTCTCCTCGTTTCCTGAGCTCGCGGACGGAAACGGCGAGAGGCACCTCAGTGTGGATCGTTGCGAGATTTTGCGAGAGCAGCGCTTCGTTCTTAAATTCTCGCAAGGCGTCCCGATAGCTCTGTTTCGGCGCGTCCTGCCAGTGCTCGAGTGCGCCCTCGAGCGTTTGGAACCTCTGGATCAGCTCGGTGGCGCCTTTTGGTCCGATATAGCTTCGCTTCTTGGCGCCCGGCGCGGGCGGCGGTTCGTGTCCGGGCAACGGGCGGGCGCCCGGGATATTGTCGCTGGGATCGCCGGTGAGTGCGATCCAATCGACCACCCGCTCCGGCCCGACGCCCAGGCTCGCCTTCACCTTTTCCGCATCGAAGAGAGTGGACTCTTCCTTATCTTTGGCGCTCCGTGGCGGCTTCAGAACCTTCACTCGCTCGTTGACGAGTTGAAACAGGTCTTCATCGCCGGAGACGATGCAGACATCCAGACCGCTCTCAACCCCCTGCCGCGCCAGCGTGCCGATGACATCATCCGCCTCAAATCCTTCCTTCTCTACGATCGTGATGCCCAGCTCCTCGCAGAAGCGACGGACGTACGGCAACTGCACCGAAAGGTCTTCCGGGCACGGCGCGCGGTTCGCTTTATACGATTCCAGCAGCTCATCTCGAAACGTCGGC
>JBOGKE010000129.1:0-58775 GCA_050745265.1 Terriglobia bacterium | reverse complement strand
CTCGCCCTACTGAGGAGGCATCAATGCCAGCATTGCGTTGAAAAATTCCGCGCCTTGTTGTGTCTCGGCCAAAGGCCGGGGGGAATATGCCAGGATGCAACGGTACCTTCCGCCGCTTGCCACCAGGGGCTCCTATGATCGAGTCGAGCGGGGTTTGAGGCTCTTGCAAGACGGCGAAGTGCCCTACGGCGTGGGATGCGTGATCCCGCTGGGGGCCGGTCCGTTGGCCGTACACCATCACTTCCTGCGACTCGGTTGCAACCAGATTACATACGTGATGCCACATTTCACTCACGACACCATCGCGCCCGTCCGGGAACGCTTTGGCGCCACGCCGTGCGCGGATTTTCTTCTCCCCATTTTCGACGATTGGTGGTTTGAGAGCACCGTGGCGGTGAAGATAGACGATTTAAAAAATGTGGCGCGGGTGATCATGGGAGGCAAGAGCCACACCGAGGCAATCGGCAACGATCCTCCGGCCTATGTATTTATCGAACCCGATGGCGAGATGGAAGGGCTCGACAACCTCCGCGCCTGCCGCGACGGACTCTCCCAGACCAAGTTGAACGTACGTCATTCGGATTTCTTCGCCCTGTTACGCACCGAAACGATGCACTCCCAGGCAATCTTCGAGGGCATGCCTCTCGCTCCGGTCTGCCGCACTTGCCAGGAAGGGACGACATGCGCCGGCGGCCATCTTGCTCATCGCTATTCAAGGGCTCGCGGCTTTGATAATCCAAGTGTCTGGTGCGCGGACTTGCTGAAACTATTTGCTCACGTGCGGACTCGAATGGAAGTGAGCGTCGAAGAGACGAACGAGCTGCGGCGGAGAAGCGCGCACGCGCCGAATTCGGTGCCTTCGCCCGCAAGTAGCGCATAATGCTGCCTCTGAGGTCTGCGGTTTGCGATGCCGCGGGTGGCGACGACATTGCACTTGATGTCGTCGCCAGTTAGGGTTCACGGTGGGGCTCACGGCGCGCGGGCGCCGCGAATGGCTTGGGCGAAAGCATCGGGCGGGCCCGAACCTTCAATTTCGACTCGGGAGCCGGAGGGGTTGATGGCGAAGCTCTGGAGCAGGCTTGCCTCTGCAGCGGAATGCTCTCCACCTACGCTGGCCGCATACTTCAGGAGCATGAGCAATCGGGCGAGCGTCTGAGCGTCCGGCGCATTGTCGCACACGACCGAGACGTGGGTAGAGAAACCACCCTGCCAGCCGACCGAATAGAGCACGGCCCGGACAGGAGCGAGCAGCCTTGCCAGATCCGCCTTCTGACTTCCCTCAATCCACGGCGCGATGAGCGCGAGCGCGGCTTTACCGGTGGTGATACCCCACTCCGGCGCCGAGTCCTCGAGCTCGCCCATCCACGCCTTAAAATCGCCCTTTGAAGCGAGTGTTGGCCGCTGGCCTTGGTAGGCGTCGATGAGATATTCGAGATCGGTGAGATGGCCGAAAGCGGCCATTCCCGGGTTCAAGAACACGAAAAACAGATCCTCTGAGGAAACGCCGGACCCCGAGGCGTAGAGGATGAAGCCGTTGTACGGCCGCTGGGCAAGATGCTCCCGGGCGATGAAACTCTCAACCGCGGCGGGATCAAAACGTCCCGCCGCCAGGCCGAACAGCGCTGAGCTGTGAGACGGGTCGCCCCGCCATCCTGCCATAACTTCGTCCACATCCTTTTCGGGATCGATTCCGATCGATCGCAGGAAATTCTCGAAATAGAGCACTTGGCGGTCAAGCACCGCGCCTGCGATTTGCCGGTAGTTGGGCATCGAACGCAAATCGGCGAAATTGGTGTAAGCGATCTGCTGCGTGTCGGGAGGGAAAACGGCGAGCGCCTGATCGGCAATGGCCTGCGCGTGAACGGATCCAGAAGCGAGAACGAACGGGAGTCCCGCACAAAGCAGAGCAGCAAAGACACGTTTCATGAGAACGATTTCGAATCGGGGGCAAACTACGAGACTTTTCGTCGCGTTTGGCTGTGCTCAGGGTAAAATCCGCGAAGCATCTGCTGCTTCCCAGTGAAAACGAATAAAAGCAGATTTTCGCTTCGCTCAGAATGACATCGTCCGGCGGTTTTTCAGCACCCTGTTGAGCCCGATCAAGCGGGCTGAGGCCGCTCTTTACCTGGATTGCCCGGCGCGATTTGGGGCTTGAGCACCTGCGTTGTCGGCTCAGGGGGAGGAGGAGCCGATTCGGGCTTGCGACGCTCCGGGAGAGGTTTTCCTTCGAGGAGGAGCCGGACTTCGTTTCCATCGAGCGCTTCGTGGACGAGCAAGGCATCAGCGACTCGTGACATCGCATCGCGGTGCGAGCTGAGGATCTCCTTGGCTCGCTGGTAGCCCGTCATGACGAACTTCTTCACTTCCTGATCGATCTTGATCGCTGTATCCTCGCTGAAATCGCGCTGGGTTGCGAGATCGCGTCCGAGGAAAATTTCCTGCTGGTTCTTTCCGTAGGCGAGCGGACCCAGGTCCGACATGCCGTACTCGCAAACCATTTTGCGCGCCATTTCGGTGGCCTGCTCGATGTCGTTGCCGGCGCCGGTGGTGATATGGCTCAGGAAGATTTCCTCGGCGACCCGCCCTCCCATCATGATGGCGAGCTGCGACTCCAGGTACTCGCGCGAATACGTATGCTTGTCATCAATCGGCAATTGCATGGTGACGCCAAGCGCCATGCCGCGAGGGATGATCGTAACCTTATGCAGCGGGTCGGCGTGCGGAACTATCAGGGCGACCACCGCGTGACCCGCTTCGTGAAATGCGGTGGTCTTCTTCTCGCTGTCGGAAAGGATCATGGACCTGCGAGCGGCGCCCATCAGCACCTTGTCTTTAGCCGCTTCGAAGTCATACATCGTGACTTGCCGGCGATTTTCGCGCGCCGCGAGCAGCGCCGCTTCGTTCACGAGGTTCGCCAGATCGGCCCCGGAAAACCCGGGCGTACCACGCGCGAGCACGGGGATGTCCACATCTTCCGAAAGAGGGATTTTCTTGGTGTGTACCTTCAGGACGCCCTCGCGGCCGCCCACATCGGGGCGGGGCACCACGACGCGGCGATCAAAGCGCCCGGGCCGGAGCAGCGCCGGATCGAGCACATCCGGGCGATTTGTGGCGGCGATCAGAATGACGCCTTCGTTTGACTCAAATCCATCCATTTCCACCAGCAACTGGTTGAGCGTCTGCTCGCGCTCATCATGGCCTCCGCCGAGGCCCGCGCCGCGGTGGCGGCCTACCGCGTCGATCTCATCGATAAAGATAATGCACGGTGCGTTCTTTTTACCCTGCTCGAACAGGTCGCGCACGCGCGATGCGCCCACGCCGACGAACATCTCAACGAAATCCGATCCTGAAATCGAGAAGAACGGAACACTGGCCTCGCCCGCGATGGCTCGAGCCAGCAGCGTCTTGCCGGTACCCGGAGGTCCCACCAGCAACACACCCTTGGGAATGCGGCCGCCGAGCTTCTGGAACTTCTGCGGCTCTTTAAGGAAATCGATGATCTCGTGCAGTTCGTCCTTGGCTTCGTCCGCTCCCGCAACGTCCTTAAACGTCACCTTCTTCTGCTGGCTCGAGAGCAGCCGCGCGCGGCTCTTCCCGAAGGACAGCGCCTTGTTCCCGCCCGTCTGCATCTGGCGCATGAAGAAGATCCAGAAGGCGATCAGTAGGATTAGAAAAATCCCGTTCGCGCCAATCCAGGAAAGCCAGTTATTTCCGGAACTATCCTTGATGGTGACATTGATGCCTTTGTCTTCGAGTTGCGTGTAGAGATTGGGATAATTAGTCGGAATGATGGTTTTGAATTTGCTGTTGTCTTTCTTGACGCCCGAAACCTCGGGGCCGTCAATCGTGAGCTGCTTGATTGTGCCCTTGTCGATTTCCTGAGTGAACTGGGTGAAGGTAAGCTCTGCGGGCTTTTGCGTTGTGGTCGACTTCACCACCGCAAATAACAGAATTGCGGTTGCGACCATGACCACCCAAAAGATAATGTTCTTAAC
The DNA here is from genome assembly GCA_050745265.1 of Terriglobia bacterium. Taxonomy (GTDB): domain Bacteria; phylum Acidobacteriota; class Terriglobia; order UBA7540; family UBA7540; genus RH2-MAG17b. The sequence goes on along the minus strand of JBOGKE010000129.1, from coordinate 54,780 downwards.
TGCTGAATTCACTGGATACTCCTCCCGCCGTCTCACAACCACACTCGGCTGCGGGTCTCCTCATATTAGTATTAGATGTTCGACAGCCTTCAAGGTCACTCATTGTTGCTCACCGAGCAGCCTGCTCCGATGGGGCGACGCGATGCTCCGCCCTGGAGCATTCCACAACGAAGAACGAGCCAGGCGCTTCAGCCGGAATTGGCAGAAGACGCGGGTTCTACCCGAGCTAGCGACCGTTTACTTGCCGGTTCGCTCTTCACGACTCGCGAGCGGCGCTGCGGGCTCCTCCTCAATGACCAGCACACGCTGAGTGCCAGGGGAAACAACAACTCGCTTCGCAGGAGGCAACCCGCGGGCCCAGGCGATTTCAGCTCCGCTCACGAGCACGGGCCAGCACCTCCGGCGATCCAGCGGGATCTTGCGCTTCGCGAAGAACTCCTTCAATTTCTTTGGCTTACTCGACCCCGCACAATCCAGGCGGTCGCCCTCGCGCCAACTCCTCAGGCGGAGCTCACCCAAAAGCTTGTCCGCATCCACATAACCCCCCTGCTTACTATTGTATACCGCCTCGGGGCCAATACGCTCAAGATTTTCGGCAGTTTCAAAGCGGAACTTTATTAAGCAGCCGGGCACCGCGATTTCTGACGGAGGAAAGATTTCATAACAGAAACCTTCGCGCGGCGCCGAGGCCGCGCGGGGGCGCACCACCAGCCAGTCGAACACCACGAGAGCTTCGCTACCACCGGGCAGCGTCAGCATCTTTCCGCTTTTTGCCTCCGCCGCGAAGCGACGCAGCGACTCAATGTGCCCGGCGGTCACGCCGCGCAGGTTGCCGGCGGCCGAGGAGATCATCTGCCTCAATACTCTGCGCTGGAGAGCTGGAGCGAATTGCGCTAGGGGCCGCGTGGGGATCTTCTCGGCATTTCCATCGCGGCAGCGCCACGGGCGCGCGACCTCCGCCGCCTGCCGCTCCAGGCAAGCTTCATCGTCGCGAGCGCGGTCGGCGAACGACTTGAGCAAAGTTACGATGCTGGGATTAAACCGCTTTTCGATCAAGGGAATCAGCTCGCTGCGCACCCGGGTACGCGAGAAATGCGGATCGAGGTTCGAGCGGTCGAGCCGGAAGCTGAGATGGCGCCGTTCAATCTCGGCCTCGATTTCCGCGCGCGTGAGACTGAGGAACGGCCGAATCACTTTTCCTTCGAGCGAGGGGAAAATACCTCCGAGACCGCGCGTGCCCGCGCCGCGCAGCAAGCGCAGAAGCACCGTCTCGGCCTGGTCGGTCGCGGTATGGCCGGTAGCGATCTTGTCGAGCTTGCCCTGGCGCACCAAAGACAAGAAAAACTCATAGCGCAGCTCGCGCGCCGTCGCCTCGAGGTTCTTTCTTCTTTCCCGCGCCACCCGCGCCACATCAGCCCCGGAGGAAAAAAACTCCAGGCTCAATCGACGGGCGAGGCTCTCGACGAATCGCTCGTCCTCATTCGATTCCGCCCCGCGCAGGCGGTGATTGAAGTGAACGACGGCAAGGATGAGCCCGGCGCCGCGAGCAAGCTGCCTCAAAAAATCCAACAGGAGCACCGAATCCGGCCCACCCGATACCGCGACACCCACCCGATCACCGGGAGAAAAGGCGCGTGCGCGGCGGTGCTCAAGAGACCAGCGGGCGTATAGATCAGAACGGCTCGGCATGCTGGGTGCTGACGACTGGAGGAATGGGCCTCACGTCCATATTTTAGCACTACGCCGCGCAGACTTTGTGCGAGCCGGTTGCCGTGATACACTCCGGGCGAACGATCAACAATCCATCGACTGCGGAGGACGCTGCGCCATGCCCGTACCCGTGTTGCTGCCCACCGCCGCCCGAGACGAGTCTTTCGGCGGTGTTATCTACCATATCCAAGGAGAGCTGGTGCCGGCGCTCAGCATCGAGCTGAGCGCGATGCCCGTCTATTTCGAACATCACGTCTTGCTCTGGAAGGACCCGCAAGTTCAAGTGGGCGTCAAGGCGGTGAAAGGCGCCTTCAAAAGGATGATGGCGGGAATTCCCGTGTTCCTGACCGAAGGAGTGGGGCCGGGCCGGATCGCGTTCAGCCGCGATGATGCGGGCCACGTGTTTGCAATTCACCTGAAGCAGGGCGAATCGATCGACGTGCGCGAGCACCAGTTCCTCGCCGCCACCGAAAGCCTGGAATACGGCTTTTCGCGCATGAAAGGCGTAGCGAACATCCTTTATGGCGGCACGGGATTTTTCATCGACAATTTTGCATGTACAAGAGGCGAGGGCATTGTCTGGCTGCACGGATACGGCAATGTGTTTGATCTTGCGCTCGGGCCGGGCGAGCAAATCGACGTCGAGCCTGGAGCGTGGATTTACAAAGACAAGTCGGTGGGCATGCAATCCATGTTCCAGCGGCTGTCGACGGGCCTGTTCGCGAGCGCGGGACAGATCTCCTGGAACCGCTTCACGGGTCCCGGCCGCCTCGGAATCCAGTCGATGTCGGTCCACCTGCCCACGGCAGAGTGAGGACAGTGAATCATTGAGTGATTCAGTGATCGAGTGATTGAGCCACCGGCCCGCAGGTCCTGACCGTCGGCTTTTTCTTATGGCAGACCCACAGTCACGTGGCAAGATGAATTGACCGCGGCTACCCGTTTATATTTCGGCGTGCGTTCAATTGTATTCTTAAAGAGTAACCCGGCAGGTGCGCGATTATGGCAAAAACATCGACGATGCGGCTGGATGAGAAAACCTACCAGGCTTTTTAGCGCCGCGCGGGCGGAGAGGCGCTCCCTGGCGAATCTGGTCGAAACGGATTTAAAGCGGGGGACAAGCTTCGCGGGAATGACCGGTCCCGACCTCAGCGCCATCGACTTCGGCGAATCAACCACGCCTCGGCTCCCTGACATCGCGGACAGACCCATCCGGTGGGCCAGCGGAGCGTTGCGAGGTACTCGGCGCACGCCTCCTCGTTGCTAAAGCGCTGCTCCAGCTCGATCAAAATTCGGGGGTAATCCTCGACCACGACCCAAAATACTATAGCTTGGGGTCGGTGGCGTCAAGTAGATATCCCTATTCGCTGGAGGGCCGGATGGATTTCCACGAGCGAGGCTGCACCCCGGGGCCGGAGGCGAGGCCTCGCCCGCCCCGGTCCTCGCGCGTCGGCAGGAGCGGTAAGCGCCTGCAGCGGAGATAACCCATCAGCCCCCGGCCGAGAGCCCGGAGACGCCGGAAAATAGGAAAATTCACGGAACGAAGCCTATTGATGATTGAAAACAAAGGAAACTTAAAATTCTCTAATCGAACAGGGCGGCTGGGGGGGGACGGGTTTAGCCGGATCGAACGTACGGCTTTTCCGGCTGCCTATCGTACAGGGCAGTTCACTTTCCAGCGCCGCGTATCGCACGATCGCGAAGTGCCGCTCCGGATGCCGGCCCGGCCCTTCAGAGTCGGTGTGAGAGCTTTGCGGGCAGCCGCGTCGCGCCGCCCAGCCGGGCGGCAAGGAAGAAGACCGGCGTGCCAGCCTGAATCCCGGCGCTACACATGCGAGTTTTCACACGGACTCTCCAAGCCCGTCGCCGCCTGCGGCCCGCTGCGACTTATGCTACTATTTTTATATGGATCTCTCTCCGCGCCACCGAAAGGCCCTCGAACCTTATGCCTAAAGTGGGACTGGTCAGTTTAGGCTGCCCGAAAAACCAGGTCGATAGCGAAGTCATGCTCGGGCTCCTGGCGCGCGCGGGCCACGAGCTCGTCACGGACGCTGCGAGCGCCGAGGTGATCGTCGTTAATACGTGCAGTTTTATCGGTCCGGCCAAGCAGGAATCGATCGATTGTATCCTCGAGATGGGAGAGCGCAAGAAGGGCGGTTCGGTGAAGCGGCTGGTCGTGGCGGGATGCATGGTGGAGCGGTACCGCCGACAGATTCTCGAGCAGATGCCCGAGGTCGATTGCGTGATCGGCACGAACGAAGTTGAACGCATCGTCGAGGCCTGCGGCCCCTCCGTTTCGGAGCGCGAATTCAGTCCGGTGCGCGAGCCTTACCTCTACCACGACGCCACGCCGCGCGTGCTTTCGACGCCTTCGCACACTGCCTACATCAAGATCGCGGAGGGTTGTGACCATACGTGCGCTTTCTGCGTGATTCCGCAGATGCGCGGGCGATTCCGCTCGCGCCGGTTCGAGTCGGTGGTGCGGGAAGCGGAAAAGCTGATCGCGGGCGGCGCTCGCGAGTTGGTACTGGTGGGCCAGGACAACACGAGCTACGGAGACGATTTGGGTCTGCGCGATGGCCTCGCATTGTTGCTGCGCGAGCTCGATCAGATTCCCGGCCTCGTCTGGCTGCGTTTCCTTTATTGTTACCCCAACCGAGTCACGGACGCGCTCATCCAGGCGGTCGCAGAGTCGCCCCGGGTCGCGAAGTACTTCGATATCCCGCTTCAGCACGCGAGCGGCGGGATCCTGAAAGCGATGCGGCGCGGCTCGAACGGGCTCCAGTTCCTGAAGCTGATCGGCAAAATTCGCGCCGCCATTCCGGGCGTCACTCTTCGCACGTCGTTCATTACGGGCTTTCCCGGCGAAACCGAGGGTGACTTCACGGCGCTCACGGACTTCCTTGCGGCGGCGGAGTTTGATCACGCCGGCGTCTTTCGCTACTCCAACGAGGAATCGAGCGCGTCGTACGAGCTTCCGCGCCAGGTTGCGCCGCGGGAGTCCTACAACCGGCGGAGAAGAATTCTCGCTCTGCAGCGCCGCATCTCGCGCCGGAAGTTGAAAGGCCTCGTCGGCAAGCGGCTGCCGGTGCTGGTTGAGGGACGGGCGCGCGAAACCGACCTGCTGTTTCGCGGACGGGCGGAATCGCAAGCGCCTGAAATCGATGGGCAGATTTACATCAGCGACTTTGTGGGCTCCGAGCCCTGCGAGGGCGAGTACCGCTGGGCCACCATCACGGACTCGGGTGATTACGATCTTGTAGGCCGGCTCGAGGCGGAATATTTCGTGCCCCGCCGCGCCGCGGCGGAATTCAGCCTCCCGAGGCTGGTTCACATTCAATTGCCGGGTCTTGCGACGCCCGGCAGAGCGGCGTTGGAAGCCTAGCGTGCGGACGGAGAGAGATGCCGGGCATCGCGCCGCTCTTCAGGGTGGCACGCCCGAAATTCAGGACCCCGGCTCAAGCCGGACCGGCAAGCCCGGCGCGCGTAGCTCCTATGGCAGCACATTGTCCCAGATGCGGACGCGAAGTGAATCTGAAGGGCAACGCTTTCCGGCCGTTCTGCGGCGAGCGCTGCAAGCTGATTGACCTGGATAACTGGCTGTCGGCGCGCTATCGCATCTCTTCTGCGGCGCCCGAGACGCCGGACGGAGCGGAGGAGTCCAGCTCAAGGAGCGGTGACGAGGCGCATTTCGAATCAGAGCGCGTCACAAAATAGCACGTCCAAGGGTTGCCTCGTGACCACTCCGACGCAGCGGGCCGGCGCGGCGGTACACATTGCCACGGCCGGTCCCGCCGGACGCGTGCCGTGGGCGCCCGGCACTGCGGGCTCGCTGGTGGGTCTCGGCCTGACGGCGCTGATCGAGCGCGTGCTCCTTCCGCACGGCGGATCGCGCGCGGCCGTGGCGGGGCTCGCCGCTGTGATCTTTCTCGCCGGAACGTGGGCCGCCGGCAAAGCGGAGCGCTTCTTTCGGATAACGGATCCCGGCGCGGTCGTGATCGACGAGGTGGCCGGCCAGATGGCGGTCTTTCTCCTGCGCACGCCGTCAAGCTGGGTAGGCTACGTGGCTGGCTTTGTCCTGTTCAGATTTTTCGATGTCGTCAAGCCGTTTCCCGCGCGGCGAGCGGAGCACCTGCCATCGGGCTGGGGAATTATGACCGACGATCTTGTGGCGGGGGCGTACGGCGCGGTCGCGTGGTACCTGCTGGGATTTCTAGTTCGATGAGCTTGTGGAAGAAACCAGACAAGCCGCCGGCGCTTATGCAGAAAACTGGAAAACCGACGATCACCGAAATCCACCCTCGAGCGGCGATTTCCGGAGGTGAGGTGACGATTCTCGGAAGCGGGTTCACCGAGAATGGAAATACGCGTCCGCTCGTGCGCTTCGGCGATCAGCCCGCAAATCTTGTGATGAGCTCCCCGACGCGGCTGGTGGCGCGCGTGCCGGAGGGCGTGGTGACCGGCGGCCTGACCGTCGCGACCGGTTCCGCGGTGAGTCCCACAACCCCGGTGATTGTGGGCAGAACCATCGCCGAAAATATGCACGCGGTGGCAAATCCGGCGCTCGACGCGTCAGGAAACATTTTCACAACCCTCAGCGGGAGCCGGGGGCAGAAGACGCCTGTTTCCGTTTACAAGCTTAGCTCAGATCATACGGTGCGCGCTTTCTTGACCGACTTGCCGAATCCCACCGGACTCGCGTTTGACCAGGACGGCTTGCTTTACGTTTCGAGCCGGCTCGAAGGCACGATTTACCAGATCACGGCGTCCGGGCGCCGCTCGGTCTACGCCGAAGGCATGGGAATCGCGACCGGGATCGCGTTCGATAAGGCCGGCGACCTGTACGTTGGGGACCGCAGCGGAACCATCTTCAAGATCAACCGCGATCGGCAAATCTTCGTGTTCGCCACCCTCGAGCCGAGCGTCGCCGCCTACCACCTCGCGTTTGGCCCTGACGAATGCCTCTACGTCACGGGCCCTACGACTTCCAGCTTCGATCAGATATATCGCATTTCGCCGCACGGCGAAGTTGCGGGATTCTACCGCGGTCTCGGCCGGCCGCAGGGGCTTGCATTCGACACGAGCGGGAATCTCTTCGTTGCGGCATCAATTCGAGGCGTGCGCGGCGTCGTGCGCTTGACGTCGGCGGGGAGCGCGGATCTCGCGGTTTCGGGGCAGGGCATCGTCGGCTTGGCTTTCGCGGCCCACGGTTCCATAATCCTGGCTTCCAGCTCGTCACTGTACGAGCTTGCAGCCGGCATCAAAGGACTGCCCCTGCCGCCGCGCAAGGCTTAGCTGCACGGTCGTGCTGCGAGCGCCGGGCCGAATCAAACCCAATCCCTACGTGCGTGCAGGCAGGCTTCGGTCGCCGCCATAAAGGCAGCGCTCACGCGGACCTTCGAGCCAGCCGCTACGACTGATCCATGGACGCCGAAATCATCGCCGTGGGTTCCGAGATGCTCACCGCCCACGGCCAGGACACGAATTCGCTTTACCTCACCGGCAAGCTGAATTCCCTCGGGATCGAGGTCCGGTTCAAGACGATCGTGGGCGACAATCGCGACCGTCTTGCCAATGTTGTCGAGGTCGCTTTAAAGCGATCCGTGCTGATCATTCTCACCGGCGGTCTCGGGCCTACTGAAGACGACATCACGCGCGAAGTTGTTGCTGAGGTCACGGCGAGAGCTCTGCGGGAGAACGCTGAGGTGCGAGATCGGATTGAAAACCGCTTCCGGCGTCTCGGACGAGCGATGCCTCCGAACAACCTTCGCCAAGCACTGGTCCCTGAGGGCGCGGAATGGATCGAGAATCCGAACGGCAGCGCGCCCGGCATCTGGCTTGAGCACGGCGACGCGACGGCAATTCTTCTTCCCGGTCCTCCCTGGGAGCTCGAGTCGATGTTCGACGCATCCTGCATGCCACGCCTGGCGCGGTACGCCGGTCCGGAGCGCATCCGCACGCGCGTTTACAAGGTGATCGGGATGCCGGAATCGGAGGTCGACCGCCGCATCGCTCCCCTCTATGCAGCGCTGACGAACCCCGTCACCACCGTGCTCGCAAAACCCGGCGTGATCGAAATCCACTTGCGCGCGCGAGCCGCGACCGACGAGGAGGCAGAGGCGCTACTGACGGATCTCGGCGACCGAATCGAGCTCGCGCTCGGCGATGCCGTCTTTTCAACCCGAGGCGAGACGCTGGAGGAAGTGGTGGGGATGTACCTCGTCATGAAACGATTGACCATTGCCGTGGCCGAGAGTTGCACCGGGGGCTTGCTGAGCCAGCGCCTGACCGCCACGCCCGGCAGCTCAAACTACTTCCTGGGCGGCGTGGTGTGCTACAGCAACCAGCTCAAGACCAGCTTCATGGGCGTTCCGGCCGAGGTCATCGAAGAGCAGGGCGCCGTATCGAAGCAGGTAGCCAAAGGGTTGAGCGAAGGTGTTCGAAGGCGAGTGGAAGCCTCGATCGGCATCGGGATTACGGGCGTCGCCGGACCAGGCGGAGGAACGCCGGAAAAGCCGGTGGGCCTCGTATTCATCGGAATGGCCGATCAGCGCGGAACTACGGTGAAGGAATTCCGCTTTCCTGGAAACAGGGAGCGCATCCGCTACTGGGCCTCGCAGATGGCGCTCGAAATGATTCGCCGCCGCGTGCGCGATTGAGGCGCGCGCGCCAATCGTGCTTTCGGCTATGCTGGCCGGTCAAGCGCGGTCCGCATGGGAAAATGGATTCCCGCTCTCCGCTTTCGTGGCGGACAAGCTTCGCGGGAATGACGGTATTCTTACGCTTTGCGGGTGCCCCGATGAGTTGGGCCATGGCAACTTCTCAGAGCTGTTGGCTCCCCGTCTTTTTCGGTGACCTCTTTCGGAAATTGGGCTTCGCCGCGGCGCTCCTGCGCTTCGGAAGACGGGACTTGAGCTGCTGAACTTTGCGGCTGGTTCGCTTCCCCAGCTTCTGGTTGACGAATCTTCCTCTACCCACGATCAACTCTCCTTTCTTGCCGGTCTCGCGGCACTCTGCCTTAGCGCGCTCGTCATAGCGCAACCGGCAATTGGATGTATGATGCGTAGCGGTGCGAGCGGTAAATCCGCTGGTGGGCCTTCTGATAATCCGCCTCAGTGGCCGCGAAGATGTTCGGCACATACTTCTGCGGATCGCGATCGATGAGAGGAAACCAGGTGCTCTGAACCTGGACCATGATTCGATGTCCCTTGAGGAAGCAGTGATCATTGGTATGCAGATCGATCGTGAAAGCCGTGATTTTGCCCGGCACAAGAGGCGCGGGATGTTCGAAGCTCTCGCGGAAGCGGCCGCGAAAGACCTCGTCCGCGATCATGAGCTCGTACCCGGCCATCGTCGGCGCCTGCGGATACGTCTCGGGATAAACGTCAATCAGCTTCACGATCCAGTCGCTGTCCGTGCCCGTGGTTGACGCGAAAAGGTGCGCCACGATGTCTCCAGAGATGGTGACGTCGCGCGCGAGCGGCTCTGTCTCCCAGCTCAGCGTGTCTGGCCGGTTATCCGCGAAGCGCTGATCTTCAACAAGCCACGTGTACCAGCGGCTGCCCGGTCCATAGGTTTCCTCGACGGGACGATGGCGATACGGCACGGGCTTGGCCGGGTCAGAGATGTACTGATCGAACGCGTGCGCCCCCTTGCCGACGGGGGGATCGAATGACAAACGCCGCCCGCTGCGCATGTAAAGCCTTTTCGGAGTGACGCCCGTCGGAGGCCAGCCATCACTGGCTACCCAGCGGTTCGCGCCGGTGTCAAACGTGAGCGCTTTCGAGAAAGGCAGCTTGCCCTGATCCTTAAGCCAGAACGCAAACCACGGCGCTTGCACTTTCTGCCGAAAATAGGCAGCGGTGTCGCTGCCGAAATCAATCCGCCCGAGCTTTCGTCCCGTTCCCCCTGCCCAGCCGCCGTGGTTCCACGGCCCCACCACGAGAAAGTTCCAGTGGCGGGTGTCGTGCTTCTCGAGCGCCTCGAAAATTTTCACCGGCCCATAGAAGTCTTCCTGATCCCACCATCCGGCCACGTTGAGGTCGGGCACGGTCACGCGCGTCAGGTAGTGCGACACTTCCTGCTTCCGCCAGAAGCTGTCGTAGTTCGGGTGGTTCACGAAATCGTTCCAGGATGGGACTTGGCCGTGGAAATAGCGCGCGTTGGCGTTCGAAAGCGCGCCGAGATCAAACAGGTACCACTCGTAGGTGTCGTAGCGCGAGAAATGGAACAGATTATTGGTCTTGCCGCGCTCCATCTCGGCGGCGTACTCAAAGGCGTAACTCAGGCGGAAAGCGCCATTGTGGTGAAAGTCGTCGCCCAGAAACATATCGTCCGGCGAGGCCTGCTCGGAGACGGCGCGGAGCGCGGGGTTCGGATGAATCATCGCCATGGCAACGAGCCACCCTCCGTACGAGACGCCAAACATTCCAACGCGGTCGTTGTTCCCCGGCACGTTTTTCACAAGCCACGAAATGGTGTCATACGTATCCGTGCCTTCATCGATGCAGCGGGGCTGGTTCGAAGGGCACGGAAGGCGCTGCATGACGAAATGCCCCTGAGATAGATACCGCCCGCGAATGTCCTGAAAGACGAAGATGTAGCCGTCGTTCGCCAGGTCTTTGTAGGAACTCGCGAGGCGCCGCTGCAACGCTGCATCATCATCGAGGCCGTAGGGAGAACGGATCAGCAGAAAGGGAAGACGTCCGGATGCGCGTTTGGGGACGAAAATCGAGCTGTGCAACTGCACGCCATCCCGCATGGCGATCATTGCGTGGCGCACCGTGAATGCAGGCGCGGCCGCGGTCACCGCTCTGACGCCCAGAGAACAAATGAGCGCGCAGGCACTGAGGTACGCGGCGACGCGCGACGCTCGCGCCAGAATTCGTGTCACAGCAAGCCTCCGGGCTGCGGGTTTTGCGCGCGGCGCACGTGCGTGCGAATGAATTCGACAATCGCTGAGGTGGGGGCGCCGGGCTGGAAGACTTCGGCGACTCCGCCTTGCTTCAGGGCGGGCACGTCGTCGTCCGGGATGATGCCGCCCACCACGAGCAGAACGTCTTCCATCCGTTCCTCGCGCATCAGGTCGCAAATGCGCGGCAGGATGGTGTTGTGGGCGCCTGAAAGAATGGAAATGCCGATCGCGTCGGCATCTTCGTCGCGGGCCGCGCTGACAATCTGCTCCGGCGTCTGCCGCAACCCGGTGTAGATCACTTCCATGCCCGCGTCGCGCAGCGCGCGGGCGACAATCTTTGCGCCCCGATCGTGGCCATCGAGACCGGGCTTGGCGATCAAGACACGGAGAGTGTGGGGCATGGAATTAACACGGCAGGAAGGAAACACACTCGAACACGTCTCTCAAAATCTCTGGTGCGGTTACACCGAATGTCGCAAGCGCGCGCAACTCCACAAAGCTGATTGCGACCCGAGCTGCGCCGGAGCAGCTTTAGTCATCTACTTTCTGCTTTCCCGGTATCCGCGGAACCCATCCCTTAAGCACCTTGTCCGGCTCAAAGAACTCACGCGGTGGTATAAAGGGTGATGTGGGTTGTGGCGGTTCGGATGGCTTCCGAGGGATCTCGGGCTTGCGATTGTTTCCGCCATTTTCGTCATTTTCTGCCATGCAATCATCCCCCTTTGTGCCACGATCCAGCACAACTTTTCATCCTCACAGATACAATTTCAATCTTAACACGATGAGCGCATCGGTAACGAGAATCCCGAGGAGTGCTGCCAGAGCGAACCAAGCGGCATTCCGCGCGCTGCCTCCCTTTTGCCGCAGAATGCGCTCATTTCTTTCAATGCCGATCTCGAGCGTGCGGAGGAATGCGAATTTGATGTTCTTATCATCCTCTTTGGTCCATTTAAGGAGGTCCTGAAATTTGATTCCAGCGTTGTGCTCTCTTACTCTGAAGGCGCTAAATGACCAGCCCAGCGCCAACGCAATCAGGATACCGTCAAGCGCCAAGAGCGCGAAGATGAACCAACCCAACCACGCCGACGGGTTAAGCAGGGCATGAACCCTGGCCGGCTCGCCTGCAAGAAGCGCTGCCAAGAGCCCTGCCACGAGGGCGCCGAGAAAGCCGACCAGCACTCCCATTTTGACATCGAGCGAATCGACTGATGCGAGTTGTTCCTTAAGTTTTCGCTGACCTGCGTCAAAGACAAGATCAAGCCCCAGCAGCGGTTGCTCTCCCGCCCCGTTCTCAGCCATTCCTTGCTCCCCAAACAGCGGTCGCCAAAGTGCGCCGAGATGATCTCATTTTGGCGGGCGGGATGTTGACCGAATTCGCCCATTCGGTACCCGTGTTCTAACTCTAAAGGAACGCAGGCTCCTCGTAGACGCCAAAGACGCGGCGCAGCACGTCGCAGACTTCGCCGAGCGTCGCGTAGGACCGCGCGGCGTTCAGAAAGTATGGCATCAGATTTTCGCTGGTCCCCGCCGCGGTTGCAAGCGCTTCAAGTGAGGATTGGACTCTCGCGCCATCGCGCCGCTTTTTGAGAGCCGCGAGCGCTTCCTTCTGACGTGCCCCGGCTCGCTCGTCAATCACCAGCGTCTCAACCGAGCTGCCCTGCTCGCCGGTGTATTCGTTCACGCCCACGATGATCTTCTCACGGCGCTCGACGGATTGCTGATAGGCGTAAGCCGCCTCGTGAATCTCGCGCTGCGGAAAACCCTGTTCAATCGCGGCCACCATGCCGCCCAGCGCATCGATCTGATCGAAATATCGGTAGCAGGCGCGCTCCGTCTCGAGCGTGAGCTTCTCGATGAAATAAGAGCCGGCCAGCGGGTCCACGGCCTCGGCGAGGCCGCTCTCGTGAGCCAACACGTGCTGCGTGCGGAGAGCCAGCGTGGCGGCGTGCTCCGTGGGCAGCGACAGCGCTTCGTCAAGCGAATTCGTGTGCAGCGACTGCGTGCCGCCGAGTACCGCAGCGAGAGCTTGAACCGCGGTGCGGACCACGTTGTTGTAAGGCTGCTGCGCAGTGAGCGAGCAGCCCGCCGTCTGCGTATGGAAGCGGCACAGCCAGGATCGCGGGTCTTTCGCGCCCAGCCGATCCCGGCACACGTGCGCCCAGATCTTCCGCGCCGCTCGGAACTTCGCGACCTCTTCGAACAGGTCGTTATGCGAGTTGAAGAAGAAGCTCAGGCGAGGAGCGAACTCATCGATGCCAAGACCGGCGCGCATCACCCACTCGGCGTATTCGATGCCGTCGCGCAAGGTGAAGGCAAGCTCCTGAACCGCGGTCGAGCCCGCCTCGCGAATGTGGTATCCGCTGATCGAAATCGGGTTCCAGCGCGGCGTCTCGCGGGCCGCAAAGACGATCGAGTCCACCACCAGCCGCATCGAGGGCGATGGCGGGAAGATATATTCCTTTTGCGCGATGTATTCCTTGAGAATATCGTTTTGCAAGGTGCCGGAAAGCTGTTTCCAAGCCGCGCCGGCTTTTTCCGCCGCCACGAGGTACATCGCCCACAGAATCGCAGCCGGAGAGTTCACCGTCATCGATGTGGAGATCGTTTCGAAGGGCAATCCGCGAAACAGCATCTCCATGTCTGCGAGCGAACAGACCGCCACGCCGCACTTGCCCACTTCACCCGCAGCCAGCGGATGGTCGCTGTCATAGCCCATCAGCGTGGGCAAATCGAATGCGATCGAGAGGCCGGTTTGACCCTGCTCGAGGAGATAATGGAGGCGGCGATTCGTCTCCTCGGGTGTACCGAAGCCGCTAAACTGGCGCATCGTCCAGGGCTTTCCCCGGTACATCGTCTCGTGAATGCCGCGCGTGAACGGATATTGGCCCGGATCGCCGAGGTCGCGCTGGTAATCGAACCGTGGGAGATCGGCGGGCGTGTAGAGCAGGCGGACCGGAACCCCGGAGGTGGTGGTGGAGCGAGGCTCGCGCTCCGCAGACCGTGCGAGCGCGGGCTTGAGCACTTTCTCCTCCCACTCGCACTCGGCCCCGCCGGGCGCACGAGGCGGCGCGTCCTCAGCGGCAGGCTGGTTGTCCTGGTCCATGCCACACATTGCATCGCAGGCGCGCCGGAATGTCAAAGGCAAAGAGGCGCGGAACCCGATGCCAGATTCCGCGCTGGTTCCGAGGCGTGCACTTTTCCTGAGACTTTGGAAACGAATGAGACGCCCGAGGCCCCGCTTACATTGCCCCGCGGACGCCACTTGCTTTTTCTTCAGCAAGAATTAATCTAGGCAAACGTGACGACGAGGATCAGGAAAACCGAGGCAGCGGGCGACGCAGGCGACCGGGCCCTCCAGGGGCAGGTGGCGCTGGTGACGGGCTCGGCCCGACGCATCGGGCGCGCGATCGCCCTCGCGCTCGCTCGCGCCGGCGCCGACGTGGTGGTCCATTACAACCGCTCGCGGCGAGAGGCGCTTGAAGTCGTTCAGGAGAGCGAGCGACTGGGCGTTCGAGCCATTGCGCTGCGGGCGGACGTCGCAAAGCCGCGCGATATCGAGGCGATGTTTGAGCGGCTTGCGAAGCGGTTCTCGCGCCTCGATCTTCTGGTGAACAACGCCGGCGTCTTCTTCCCCGCGCGATGGGATCGCCTGACTGAGCGCGACTGGGACCGCGTCCTCGGCGCGAACCTCACGGGGCCGTTCTTCTGCGCGCAGGCTGCGGCGCGCATGATGCAAGCGCAAGAGCGGGGCCAGATCATCAACATTTCTTCGCTGGGCGGAATCCAGCCGTGGCCTTCTTACATGCACTACTGCTCGTCGAAGGCGGCGCTGATCATGCTCACGAAATGCCTGGCGCTCGCCCTCGCGCCGCGCATCCTCGTGAACAGCATCGCGCCGGGAACGATCCTTTTTCCCGGCGAAGAGCGCCGTTTCGCGAAAATTCTCCGCAGGATTCCACTTCAAAAGGGCGGACGCGACGAAGATATCGCGGCGCTGGTGCTGTTCCTCGCGGCCCGCAACCGGTTTATCACGGGACAGGTGTTCGCAGCCGACGGCGGCGCGGCGCTGGTGTGAGTGGGGGGGCCCGGCGGCAACGGTTACGTAGGGTCGTGATCGCGCGATGACCTCCGCCGCCATTCGGAATCGCGGCGCAAGTAGCGGGCCAAGGCGTCCTGCCAGGAAGGCAAAAGCCCGAGGCCTTCGGCCTCGAGGCGGCTGTTTGCGAGGCGCGAATTCGCGGGGCGCGGCGCGGGCCGGCCGGTTTCGGAAGTCGCAATGGGAGAAATCGAAGCGCGCTCTAGCCCCGCCTGTTTCAACGCCTCGCGCGCAAAATCGAACCAGGAGCAGTACCCCTGGTTCGTGACGTGATAAATCCCACCGGGCGCATTCCGAATGATTTCGTCGATCTTGAGAGAGAGGTCTTCGGTGTAAGTAGGCGCGCCCCGCTGATCGTCTACCACACGCAGCGCTTTTCCCTCATCTGCCATCCCAAGGATGGTCCGCACAAAGTTTTTTCCCTGGGGTCCGAACAGCCAAGAGACTCGAATGATCCAGAAGTGCTCGAGCGCGTCGATGACGCGTTTTTCGCCTTCCCATTTGCTCTTGCCATACACGCTGAGCGGGTTCGGCGCATCGCTTTCGAGGTACGGGTCGGGCTTCGTTCCGTCAAAGACGTAATCTGTGCTGAAGTAAACCATCGGAATTCCGAGCCGCCGGCAGGCTGCGGCGACGTGCCCGGTTCCGGTGGAGTTGATCTGGAATGCTAAGTCGGGTTCGCTCTCGCAGCGATCAACGGCGGTGAACGCCGCGGCGTGAATTACGGCATCGGGTTCTGCTGCAGAAATGGCGCACACCACCTGGTCCTCGTCGGTAATATCGGCTTTGAGGCGGCCGAGCGGCGAGACCTGATGCCGCGCGCTAAGGGTGGGTACCAGATCGCGCCCGAGCATTCCCGTGCTTCCGGTGACGGCGAGTTTCAAAGGAGTTAGAGGCGTGTAAACGTTTCGCGGCGGTTCACGTAATGAGCGTCGTAATAGGTGAGGTACTCGCCGCTGCGGGTCTTTTCGAGCCAATCGGCGTGCGCGCGGTACCAGTCGACCGTCTGGCGAAGCCCCTCTTCAAGACCCACGGACGGCTGCCAGCCAAGCTCGCGCGAAATCTTCACGGCTTCGAGCGCGTAGCGGCGGTCGTGCCCCGGCCGGTCGGTGACAAACTCGATCAGGTCGCGAGGCTTCTCCAGGAGTTCCAGCAAGCGCGTGATGATCTCGAGATTCGAGTAGCTCCGTCCGGATGAAATGTTGTAAACCTCGCCCGGCCGTCCCGCGTGCAACACGCGGTCGAGCGCCAGGCAGTGATCCGTGACGAAGATCCAATCGCGCTCATTCAAGCCGTCGCCGTACACCGGGAGCCGCTTCCCTTCGAGGGCGTGCGTAATCATGAGCGGAATCAATTTTTCGGGAAACTGATACGGGCCGTAATTGTTGGAGCACCGCGTGATGATCGCGGGGAATCGATACGTCTGCCAGTAACTCCTGACGAGCAGGTCGGAGGCCGCCTTGCTCGCGGAATACGGGCTGTTCGGCTCGAGCGGCGATTGCTCGTTCGCGGACGAGCCAGGCGCCATGCTCCCGTAAACTTCGTCGGTGCTGACGTGAACGAAGCGTTCGAGCCGCTTTCGCCGCGCCGCTTCGAGCAATGTCGCGGTGCCGAGAACATTGGTTCGCACGAATTCCTGAGCGCCGGTGATGCTGCGGTCGACGTGCGTCTCGGCCGCGAAATGGACCACCGCATCGATTCCAAGATCGAGCGCGGCGTCAACGGCTTCGGCGTCCGCGATATCCCCGCGGATGAAGCGATACGGGCTTTCATTCTCGATCTCGCGCAGGTTATCGAGGTTTCCGGCGTAGGTGAGTTTGTCGAAATTGACGACGGAGCCGTCCGGATGGCGGCGCAGAAAGCTGCAAATAAAATTCGACCCGATGAATCCCGCCCCGCCGGTTACCAGGATGCGCAAGCTCGTATCCTCTTCGCAGTGCTGAAACGCGACGCTGGCGGTATCAGAACGCTGATCGAATAGCGCGCTCTGTGAAGCCGTGCCCTGATACAACAAAAACCTAATTTAAGCGAGTATCGACAGGCGGCGCCGCGGAAAATCAATATGCAAAAACGTCGCCCAACTCGGAGAGCCGGGGCCAGCGCCGGTCTTTCTCCGACAGAATCGCTTCTCGCTCGGAAACTGGCCAAGCAATGCCGAGCGCCGCGTCATTCCATAGCAGCCCTCGATCGTGCGGGGCCGAATAGAATTGGCTGACCTTATAGATCACTTCCGTGCTGGGTTCCAGAGTGCAAAAGCCGTGGGCGAAACCCTTTGGCACCAGAAGCTGATTCCACTCTGCTGCGCTCAGCGGGACGCTCACGTGTTTGCCGAACGTGGGCGATGCGCGCCGCAAATCGACGGCAACGTCCAGAACAGCGCCGCGCACCACGCGAACGAGCTTATCCTGCGCAAAAGGGGGCGTTTGGAAGTGCAGTCCGCGGACGACACCCTTCTCGACGGAGAGTGAGTGATTGTCCTGAACGAACTCGAGAAAAATGCCCGCTTCCTCGAAGACCTTGCGGTTATACGTTTCCGAGAAGAATCCTCGGGCGTCGCCGTGCTTCGGCGGCTTGATGATTTTTACGTCGGCGATTTCCGTCGCGCGAATTTCCACATATCCTCGGCGCCCTCGGCCTAACCAGGCGATCCGGCGGTTCGCTCCCGGAGCGGCGGCTGCCGCACCTTATTCGCACCGCCGCTCGCCACAAGGTTATTGGCGCGCAGCAGGGACTCGAAAGTTCCCGCATCCGTCCACCAGCCCTCAAGGATGCTGTGGGAAAGCGAATCCTCCGCCAGATATTGGTTGTTCACATCTGTGATTTCGAATTCGCCGCGGCCGGATGGCTTCAACTTGGCGATGCGGTCGAAAACCGTTCCGTCATACATGTAGATTCCGATCACCGCGTAGTTTGATCTCGGGACCTTCGGCTTCTCTTCGACCCGAATGATGCGGTCTCCGTCGAATACCGGGACGCCGAAACGCTCGGGATCGGGAACGTCCTTCAGCAGGATCCGCGCGCCACCCTCCTGCCTTTCAAACGCCTGCCGCGCATCGATGATGTCCGTCTCGATCAGGTTATCCCCGAGCACCACGCAGATCGGCTGCCCGTCGGCAAAGTGCTGGGCCAGCCGGAGCGCGTCCGCAATGCCGCCCTCGCCCTCCTGATACGTGTAGTTCAGATGCTTCAGGCCGAAGCTCTTGCCGTTGCCCAGCAAGCGCAGAAACTCGCCCGCGTTCTGCCCGCCAGTAACCAGCAGGATATCCTTAATCCCGGCGTCAACCAGCGTCTGAATGGGATAGTAAATCATCGGCCGGTCATACACCGGGAGCAGATGCTTGTTCGTGACTCGCGTCAGCGGATGCAAGCGCGACCCGGTTCCCCCTGCCAGAACGACACCCTTCATCGGTCACCTCAATTTGAGCGCGGCAAGCTGCGCTTCTGCAGTTTGCAGTCTTGCCGCAATCTCGTCATCGTAGTGCATCACGGAAGCGCAGGTCAACCCTCGCAGCGATGATGCCATGATTCCTGAATATTCCAGCTTGGGAAACGCGCGCCTTTACAAGCGCAAAGGCAAGCAGGTAGACTGTTGGGCTGGGGGTGAATCGCGCCGAATTCACGCGCCACCGTGCCGCGCGTGCTTAAGCCCGTCTCTCGAACCTGAATCAGACTTCCTCTGCCGCAAACCGGTCCCTGGCTATGGGCGCTGAACCCGCCAATTCGCTGCTGACCCCCTCGCGCGGGATTACGCGTCGCGTGATCTATCAGAGGCTCGCCGACTACTGGATGATGACCAAGCCCGAGGTGAACCTCTTGGTGGTCACCACCTGCGGGGTGGGTTTTTATCTGGGCGCTTCGGGGCAGCTCCATCCCGGACTCCTCGTGAACACGCTCGTCGGAACGTTCCTCGTGGCGAGCGGAACCGCAGCCTTGAACGAATACATGGAGCGCGCGCACGACGCCGAGATGCGGCGCACGGCAGCGCGTCCATTGCCTGCGGGTAGGCTGCGCCCCGCCGAGGGTCTCGCTCTCGGCCTGCTGCTTTCGGCCGCGGGCGCGATTTACCTGGATCTGGCTGCCAACCGCCTCGCCAGCTTGATTGCGATCCTGACGCTCCTAAGTTACCTTCTTCTCTACACCCCGCTCAAGCGGAAGACGCCGCTTTGCACCATCGTCGGCGCGTTTCCGGGCGCCATGCCACCGCTGATTGGCTGGGCCGCGGCGCGCGGAAGCTTGTCGTTCGAGGCGTGGCTGCTGTGCGCGATGCTTTTCCTTTGGCAGTTCCCCCACTTCTCGGCCATCGCCTGGCTGTACCGCCGCGATTACCTGCGCGCGGGCTACTTGATGCTTCCTCCCGCAGACCGGAACGGACGCTTCATGGGCACGCAAGTGGTCGGTTTTTCGCTCGTGCTCGTTCTGGTGAGTCTGATTCCGGCGCTGATGGGCGAAGCGGGCCGCCTCTATCTTGGGGGCGCAATTGTTCTCGGGGTGGCATTTCTTTACTGCGGCGCCCGGCTGGCGTTCTCGAAATCGAACCTCCTGGCGCGCCGCGTGGTGTTGGCCTCGGTGATTTACCTGCCTTTGCTCTATGCCCTGATGATCGTGAACCGAACGCGCGCTTAACGCTTAACGGGCGGAGCCACCGCTTCGATTCGCCGCAGATTCGACCGTACCGAATCCTTGACGCTCTCGAGCTTACCCGCGATCGACGCCGTACTGAACGCCACCAGCGCCGTGCTGCTTGTGGCCGGTTACATCTCGATTCGCCGTAAGAACGTCCTCGCGCACAAGTGCCTGATGCTCTCCGCATTCGGCTGTTCGTGCGCATTCATCTCGGGCTACCTCTGGTATCACGCGCACGTGGGCGTGAAGCACTTCACGGGGCGCGGCGTGGTGCGGCCCTTCTACTTCGCGCTGCTCGGCACGCACACGGTCCTCGCCGCGAGCGTGCCTCCGCTTGTCATCATTACGCTCTATTTCGCGCTTCGGTCGCGTTTTGTGCGTCACAAGAAAATCGCCCGGTGGACCTTGCCCATTTGGCTCTACGTTTCCGCCACAGGCGTTGTGGTTTACTGGCTCCTTTACCAAATCTACGCCGCGAAATAGGGCCGCTTGCGGAGTTGGGCGGAGCAGTTCCTCCTTGCGCTTTCCTTGCGCCTTGGCGTGTTTGCGAGAGGCTGTTGATGATTTCGGAGACTCCCCCAACGGCTCACGCCGTAACAGTCCATGGCGCACAGGCGGGCGTCAATGATGCTATCCTGCTAACCTTGAGATCGCGCTTGGCCGCATAGCCGCCGCGTGCCAAACTCACGGGAGGATTCGCAATGCAGATCGGATGGATTGGCCTCGGCCAGATGGGTTTTCCCATGGCGGCCAACACGCTCAAGGCCGGGCACGCGGTGATTGCTTACAATCGTTCCCGAGCCAAGGCCGAGGAGCTGGCGAAGCTGGGTGCGCGGATCGCCGGCACCGCGGCGGAGGCTGCGACAGGTGAAGTCGTCATCACGATGCTCTCGGACGACGCGGCCACCGATGAGATCGTCTTCGGCTCCGGAAAGCTGCTGGAGGCCATCAAGCCGGGTGCGATGCACGTGGCCATGAGCACGCTCGGCGTGTCGATGGCGAAGCGGCTCACCGAGGCGCACCGGCGCGCGGGCCAGGTGTACGTCTCAAGCCCCGTCTTCGGCCGGCCGGATGCGGCTGCGGCTAAGAAGCTCGCGGTGGTGGCCGCCGGACCACCAGACGCGCTATCCCGCTTGCAACCTCTCTTTGACGCCGTCGGCCAAGCGACGTTCGTGATCGGCGAAGAACCCGCCGCGGCGAACGTGGCGAAGCTGAGCGGGAATTTCCTCATCGCATCGATGATTGAATCTCTCGGCGAAGCGGTCGCGCTGCTCCGCAAATACGGCGTCGATCCGAAACAGTATCTGCAGATGATCACGTCCACGCTCTTCAGCGCGCCGGTGTATAAAACGTACGGTTCGCTGATCGCATCGGATAATTACCAGCCGGTCGGATTCAAAATGGCGCTGGGCCTGAAGGATGCTCGCCTGGTGTTGGCGGCGGCCGATGCGGTGGCGGCGCCGATGCCCGTTGCGGGCCTCGTGTACGACCGGATGCTCCGGGGAGTTGCGCGGGGCCGGGAGAACGATGACTGGTCGAGCTTTGCCCGCCTGATCGCGGAGGACGCGGGTTTGTGACCGCGCCGTTACGGCGCGGCAGTGTAGCGTTGAGCGGGAGGTTCGTTTTATGAAGGCCATCAGGGTGCAACAATTCGGCGGACCCGACGTGATGAAACTCGAAGAAGTCCCTGACCCGCGGCCGGGTACGGGCGAAATCGTCGTGCGGCTTAAGGCCGCCGGGGTCAATCCGGTGGACGCCTACGTCCGCGCCGGAACTTATGCGGTGAAGCCTTCGCTGCCCTATACGCCGGGATGGGACGGCGCGGGCGTGGTTGAGGCCGTTGGGGCGGATGCCGACACCGTGAGGCCGGGTGATCGCGTCTACATCGCGGGAACGGTGAGCGGCGCGTACGCGGAGCTCGCCTTGTGCAAAGCGAGCCACATTCATCGTCTTCCCGAAAACGTCAGTTTCGAGCAGGGCGCGGCCATCGGCGTCCCCTACGCCACCGCGCACCGCGCCTTGTTCCATCGCGCGCACGCCGAGGCGGGAGAAACCGTGCTGGTGCACGGCGCGAGCGGAGGCGTTGGGATCGCCGTGATCCAACTGGCGCGGGCGGCGGGATTGACGGTGATCGGCACCGCGGGCAGCGAGCGGGGGCGCGAGATGGTGGCGCGTGAAGGAGCGCACGAGGTGCTCGACCATCGCGCTCCGAATTACCTCAGCCGCCTGAGCCCGTTGACCCGCGGCCGGGGCGTCGACGTGATCGTCGAGATGCTTGCCAATGTGAACCTCGCGCGCGACCTCACGGTCCTCGCCCGCGACGGTCGCGTGGTGATTGTAGGAAGCCGCGGATCGGTTGAAATCAATCCGCGAGAAACCATGGGCCGCGACGCATCGATTCTGGGCATGACGCTTTTGAATGCGTCGCCGCGCGAGCTCGCCTCCATCCACGCGGCATTGTTCGCCGGGCTCGAAAACGGGACGCTGCGTCCGGTGGTGGGGCAGGTGATCCCGCTGTCAGAGGCGCCGCGCTCCCATCAGGCGGTGATGGAGCCAGGAGCCCACGGGAAAATTGTTCTCGCGCCTTAACGAGACTGCGCCCGCGCGATACGGCAGTTTGACTCACACCCGGAGCTCGTATACTATGTAGTTACTTCCCTCGCGGCATCGCGCCCGTTCCGATTCAGCCGGAGACCGACCGTGTCAGTCGAAATCGCGAGCCCAAACCCTGCTAGGAAAGCGCCAGACGCAACGCCTTAGGCTAGACGGATAGGCTAGCTCGTGGATCCAAACATGATAGATCGTTTTTGGGGGGCTAACCCAGATGTGAAAGAAAACATAGCTCATTATAATCTGCTAACCAAAAACGAACCCAAGCCTTTGGATGAAAAGCCGATAACTTCAGGCGAATCAGCGGCGTAGAAGGGCTAGCGAAAATGCGATGGAACCCAGATGTTATTGAAAACAAACAGCAGACACTCGCACGACTGGCGCACGCCGCCAATCCGAATCGCGACGTATTGGCATCCGGTTCGCGACGCGCGGACGAGGTGATGTGATTGAGAATTTTGGCCGCGGTTGCGGGATTGGCACTCTTGGTGGTGGTTCTGTGGGACGCTTTTGAAACCATCATTCTGCCGCGCCGCGTCACCCGGAACTTCCGCATCACGCGCGTGTTTTACCGCTACACCTGGAGGATCTGGGGCGCGCCCGCGCGCCGCTGGAGTCTCGGCCGCTTCCGGCAGTCTTACCTGAGCTACTACGGCCCGCTTTCGCTGCTGCTGCTGTTCGCCGTCTGGGTCGGGGCTCTCATCTTGAGTTTCGGGCTGCTGCATTGGGCCGCGGGTTCCGCGATCAACCTGCAGGGCGGCCATCCGTCGTTTCTCACCGATCTCTATTTGAGCGGAACCACATTCTTCACACTGGGGATTGGCGACGTCACGCCGCGATCGGGGATCGCGCGTTTGCTCACCGTGGCGGAATCGGGCACCGGATTCGGACTGCTGGCCATCGTGATTTCGTATCTGCCGGTGCTTTACGGCTCGTTCTCGGCGCGCGAAGTGAACATCTCCTTGTTGGACGCGCGCGCCGGCTCGCCTCCCACCGCCGCCGAACTGTTGCGCCGCCATGCGGCCCCCGAGCGCACCCAAGCGCTGATCGGATACCTCCAGGAATGGGAGCGATGGTCAGCGGAGCTGATGGAAAGCCATCTGTCCTATCCCATTCTTTGCCTTTTCCGCTCTCAGCACAGCAATCAGTCCTGGATCGCCGGGCTCACCACAATTCTTGACGCCACCGCCTTTCTGATAGCCTTCGGCCCCGAAGACCTCCGCTGGCAGGCGCAGCTTACGTACGCCATCGCACGCCACGCGGTGGTCGATCTCGCCGTGGTTGTTTCCGCGCCTCCGCGCCCGCCGGTGAACGACCGGCTCCCATCGCAGGAACGGAAACTGCTATGCCGCTCGCTCGCCTCCGCCGGGATGACGCTTCGAGAGGAAGACGGAGACACGATACTCGATCAGCTCCGCCCGGCCTACGAGCCGTACCTCGTGGCATTGTCGAACCGGTTCATCATGCCCCTCCCGGCGTGGCTGCCCGGGCAGCAGTTGCTCGATAATTGGCAAAGGAGCGCCTGGGACGCTAATGCGCGTTCGAGCGCCCGGCGTGCTGCTTCGGCCCAGCGCCTGAGCCGCACGAAAGCGCTCAAAGAGGACGGAGGAGATTAGATTTATTTTGTGATTGGGTAATTGAGTGATTGAGCGATTGAGCGATTTGAACCCTCACCCGCCCTCGGCTGTCGGCCACCCTCTACCCAATGGAGAGGGCTCACGTCCAATACCTTCCCCTTTCCCGTGGGGAGAGGGTGGCGAGCGGAGCGAGCCGGGTGAGGGGTTTCACTGTGACTTTTCAGGGCCATTGCAGGTCCCAAAAACCTTGGTTAACAAGCAATCATCTACGACTTCGCACGCCAGACCTCCGGCGGCCGCACTCTTCGATATGGATGGCGTGCTGGTGAACAGCAATCCTTTTCACGTCGAGAAGTGGATCCAGTTTCTAAAAAAGCGGAAGGTAATTTTTGACTTGGCGGACGTTCCCAATCAGATTCTCGGCAAGCACAACGACGACGCATTTCGCTGGTACTTCGGCCCATCGCTGACGCGCGAAGAGATGAGGGAGCTTGGCGCCGAGCTTGAGTCCGAATTTCGTGAGACGTTCCGCCCCCACGCGAAACCGCTGCCCGGACTCAGGTCGCTCCTTCGCGAACTCCGCCGGGCGGATATCCCGCTGGCCGTCGTGAGCTCGGCGATTCGGGCGAACGTGGAGTTCATTGTGGACGTGCTCAAGCTTCGCCCCTGTTTTCGTTGCCGCGTTTCCGGCGAGGACGTGCTCGCGCCAAAGCCCGACCCCGAAATCTACCTGAAAGCCGCAAAAGAACTGGCGGTGGATCCGACGCAGTGCGTGGCGTTTGAA
The DNA here is from genome assembly GCA_050745265.1 of Terriglobia bacterium. GTDB lineage: Bacteria > Acidobacteriota > Terriglobia > UBA7540 > UBA7540 > RH2-MAG17b. The sequence continues at coordinate 30,466 of JBOGKE010000129.1, read as the reverse complement.
GACTCATGGGTCGGCATCGAAGCGGTAAAGAAGGCGGGCATGACGTGCGTCGCGATCGCGTCGACGTTTCCGGCCGGCGAGCTGCGCCTCAAGAGCCGGGCCGATCTGGTCGTGTCCGGATTCGGGGAGCTTTCTTTGGGAACTCTTCGAGGGCTCTTTTCGGACGCGCGGTCGCAAACCGGCGGAAGAGCTGGAAAATCCGGAATAAGAACACGCCCGGCGCCTGGGAAGAGGGATTGATGGCCAGGAAGGATTGCGACAAATGCGAAGGGACGGGCTGGAGGCCGCTTGAAACGGGCGGCGTGCGCCGCGTGACGCGTTGCGACTGTGTCGGCGAGCAGCACTCGGAACACCTCCTCGCCCAATCCCGGATTCCGAAGCGATACAGCCAATGCTCGTTTGAGAACTTCGATGTTCTTAAGGACCGGCTCACCGGCCATCCCAATAACTACTTGGTGTCCGCCAAGCTAAACGGGCAAAAGTTCGTCGAAGAATATCCGCTCGAGGTAGGTCTGCTGTTTTCCGGCTCTACGGGCGTTGGCAAAACTCATCTTGCGGTTGCGGTGATCCGCGAGCTGATGATGCGCAAGAACGTCCGCTGCCTCTTCTACGATTTTCGCGACCTGCTGAAAGCCATTCAGGACAGTTGGAATCCAGTGTCGCAAACCTCGGAGCTTCGCGTGCTGCAACCTGTCCTGGACGTGGAAGTGCTGCTGCTCGATGACCTCGCCGCGCTCAATCCGAGCGAGTGGGTGAAGGATACTCTCGGGCACATCGTCAATTCGCGGTACAACCAGAAGAACGTCACGCTGATTACCACGACGCTGCCGTTTGGCGACCCCTCCTCCACCGGCGAGGCGAGGCAGCCCTCGGGAGAGGCGGTCTCGCGCATGGATAAGTCGCTCGCGCTGTACGGCATCACCTTCCAGTCGCGGCTCTACGAAATGTGCAAGGTGATCGAGATCAAGTCGGACGATTACCGGAAGGCGATCAAGCAGGCCGCGTGGCGGTTCCACGCGGAATAGTCCGCGGGCGCCGCGAAGCTGAGAGCACCGCCGATGAGACAGGACGCGAGCCTCGAATGCTCCCTGCCCTTCGACCCGGGCGCCGAGACCGGCTTCGAGGCGTTTCCCGCCGCGCCGGCCGTTTTCGCGCTTTTCCCGGCGCCCTCGGCAGCCGCCGGGCCGCCTTATCTCGGTCACACACCGAACCTTCGCCGCCGTCTCACCAAGCTGCTCGGCGCCCCCGCACCCGCCTCGCGCCGCCTGAATCTTCGAGGCGTCACGCGCAGGATTGACTACACGCTCACGGCGCCGGGTTTCGAAGCCCAGTGGCGGTTGTACGCATTGAACCGCGCCTGGTACCCAAGTCACTATCGCCGCCGCCTCCGGCTGAAGCCTCCCGCGCTCGTGAAGGTGAAACTGCGCAACCGCTTTCCGCGGTGCTACGCCACGCGACGATTGCTCGCCGACGGCTCACTTTACTACGGCCCCTTTCCGTCGCGGAGCGCGGCGGAGAAATTCGCGGCGCAGTTTCTCGACCTCTTCAAAATGCGGCGCTGCGTTCCCGATCTCGATCCGGATCCCGCCCATCCGGGATGTATCTATTCTCAGATGAAGATGTGCCTTGCACCCTGCTTCAAGGGCTGCAACGATGAGGAGTATCAGGCAGAAACCGCACGAGTTGTCGGATTCCTCGAATCGCAAGGGGAAACGCTCGAGCGCGAGCTTGAAACGGAACGCGAGGCGGCGTCCGCGAGCCTCGAGTTCGAGCGGGCGGCGCGGGCGCACCATAAGCTGGAAAAAGTGAAGGATGTCGCGCGTCTGCGGCCTCCGCTAGTGCGGGCGCTGCCGCGGCTTCACGCCGTCATGGTGCTGGCCGGCGCCGCGGAAAAGAGCGTGGTTTTCTTTCGGGTCACGGGCGGTGAGCTGCGAGGGCCGGCGCCGCTCTTGCTCGACGAAAACGTTTCTTCGCCGGTCTCGCTCGACCAGCGCATTCAGGATTCGCTCGCGGGGCTCGCCGCCGAACAGCCGCGAGCCCCCGAATCCGAGCCGAATTCTTCCGCGATCGGTACGGAGCAATCATCGGGCCGGCTGCCGCCGTGGGAGCACTTGAGCCTGCTCGCGCGCTGGTACTACAGCAGCTTCCGCCGGGGCGAATTGATCATGCTGCGCGACGAGCATCATATTCCCCACGCGCGACTCGTGAGGCTGTGCCACAAGACCGTGGACTCGCCGGAGATCAAGACCTAGCTGAACTTCGTGACGAACTTCGGTTAGCTGAAAAGGCTGTGAACACCCAACGGTCGAGGAAAAGACGCGCGCCATCAACCGGATTCAAGAACCTGATCCAGTCTTAACACGAAAGCAGGTTACAAGCGTGGACGTTTTTGAGGTCCACGGCTCTTAACTTTTTTCCGTTAGGTCGGGGGAGGGGTAGAATTCTTCGCCGGCGCGCAGCGTGACGACGGGAGCGAGTTCCTGGCGGCCGTAGCGGGTCTGGCCTTCGGTATCGGTGAATGGAAATCGTCCATCGCGCAGCTCGAAGACGCTCACGTCCGCTTCGGCGCCCGGCGCCAGCGTGCCAACCTCGGCGCCAAAGTCGAATGTTTCAGCCGCATTGGTGGTGGTGCGGCGAATCACCTCAGCCAGGCTCATTCCCAGGCACATGAATTTGCCGAGCGTCACCGGCAGATCGTAAACGGGACCGTCAACGTTGGCGGAGTAAAGATCGGTCGAGATGGTGTCGGGACCGAAGCCCTGCTCGAGGCACTTTTCGGCAACCCGGAACGCGAAGCTGCCCGCTCCGTGGCCTACGTCAAACCGCACCCCGCGTTGGCGTGCGTCCGAAACTTCGCCGGTGATTTTGCCCTGCGCATCGACGATTCCGTTGGGGTGGCCGTTGAAGCAGTGCGTCACCACATCGCCCTTCCGCATCAGCTTGAGAAATGCGCCGAGCGGCGAGTGCGAGCCGCCGATGTGGATCATCAACGGCAGGCGCGCCTCGTCAGCCGCTTCGCGAGCGCGCTTCATCCCTTCGAGGTCATTTGCGCCCGTGTATTGCTTGGAGAAGCGCACTTTAAAGCCCACGATCACGCCGGCATTCGCGCGCGCGCATGCAACGGCAAGCTTCGGCGCACAATAGCGAAGATCTTCGAGCTCGCCCATATCGGGCGTGCTGCCGGCGACCATGCCGATCGCCACAACGTGCAGCAGCGCGCGAATGCGCGTTCTCGACCGGCGAATATTGTAGTGGAGCAATGCCGGAAAGGTGAAGCTGCCGGACGTGCCCGCGTCGATCACGCTGGTGACGCCTTTGCGGACACAGTGAGGATCGGCTTCGAGACCGTAAGGTCCGGTAAAAGGGAAGACGTGGGTATGAATGTCGACCAGGCCGGGCGTTACAAGCTTGCCCGCTGCTTCGATGACCCGCCGCGCCCGCTCACGCGGGATACCGGCATCCACTCGTCGAATTCTGCCGTCCCCAATCGCGACGTCGCGCACCGCGTCAATATTCTGCGACGGGTCAATGACCCTTCCGCCTTTGACGAGAACGTCGTAAAGCCGTTCCGCATCTTCCGCCTGCGCCATGCTGAACAGGATAACAGAATCAGGACCCTGGATTCCGGCGGCGCGAGCGCGGCGCGCCTGTTGACCGCCTACAGTACCGGCTCGTCCCAGGTCTCGAGGCTTGATTTAATGTGTGACATAAACTGGTCTGCGATGGCGCCGTCGAGGACGCGATGATCGAATGAGAGCGTCAGGTAGACCATTGATCGGATGGCAATCGCGTCGTCGCGCACGACGGGCCGCTTCTCGATTTTGCCGACGCCAAGGATGGCCACTTGCGGCTGGCTAATCACGGGAGTTCCAATCAGGCTGCCAAACACCCCGTGATTGCTGAGGGTAAACGTCCCGTCCTGCACGTCATCGATCGAGAGTCGTTTGGACCGCGCCCGCGTGGCGAGATCGTGCACGGCCCGCGCGATCCCGAGGAAGCTCTTCTCGTCGGCGCGCTTGATTACCGGCACGATCAATCCGGTGTCGAGCGCGACGGCGATGCCGATATTCACGTCGTGCTTGTAGACCAAGTTCGCGCCGTCAACCGAAGAGTTGACGATTGGAAACTGCTTCAGCGCTTCAACCACAGCCCGAACGACGAACGGCGTGTAAGTCAGCTTGATTCCGTTGCGGCGCTCAAACTCAGCGCCCTGGCCCGCCAGCGCGCGGGAGATGCTGGTCATTTCGACTTCAAACACCGAGGCGACGTGCGCGGATGTGTGCTTGCTCGCCACCATGTGCTCGGCAATCTGCCGGCGCATGGGCGTCATAGGAACCACCTTTGTGCCAGCGCCGAATCCGCCAGCGGGGGTGGGCGCCGAGTTCGGCGCGGCGGGAGCTTGCGCGCCGCGAGCGGGAGACGGCGGCGCTTCGGAAGCAGGCGACGCGGGTTTCTTCGCAACACCCGCCTCGGTGGGCTTTCCCTTTGCGAGGTACGCGAGCACGTCCTGTTTGCTGATCCGCCCGCCCAAACCTGTGCCGGTAATTTGTACGAGGTCGATTCCGTGCTCGTGCGCCAGCTTCCGAACCACGGGCGAGGATCTGACGTCCCTGGCCGGCGCCGGCGCATGCGTTGGCGGCGGGAGCTGAGCTGTCTCTTCGGCATCAGAGCGATTCACCGCCGCATGTTCCTGAGCGCCGTCGGTCGGCTCGGAGGTTTGGCCTGCGTCGCCCTCGATCTCCGCGATCACGGTGTTGACCTCGACGGTCTCATTCTCCTTCACCAAGATTTTTGCGAGCACCCCGGCGGCCGGGGACGGAATCTCGGCGTCAACCTTGTCCGTCGAAATTTCGAGGAGTGGCTCGTCGCGCTCCACGCGGTCGCCCGGGCGCTTCATCCAGCGCACCACGGTCCCTTCCGCGACGCTTTCTCCCAGTTGAGGCATAATCACGTGGACGGGCATAGAAAAACCTCAGCGTTGCATTGGCGATTTAGTGATTCTGCGATTTTGCGATTTTTGATTGAAAAGCCGTGTCCGTTTCGCTTTCCAATCAGGGCTTCGCCGATCGACGAAAATCACCCAATCACTCAATCCGTCAGAGTCGCAGCCGCTTGCGCGCCAGCACCACGGCGCCAAGTGCTCCGGCGTTATCTCCCAGCGCGCCCGGAACAATCTTGACCCGCTTTGCCGCCTCGCGATGAAGAAAATACTCGTAAGCCGTCGACCGGATCGGACCCACGAAGGCCTCGCCCAGGCGCGCGGCGATGCCTCCTCCGATCACCACGCGCTCGGGGTCGAGCACGTTGACGATATTTCCCACAAGAATTCCCAGGTAGTACTCGGCGCGCTTCATCACCTCTTTCATCACCGGGTCTTTCTTCGCAAGCGCGATCTGGATGATGCTGCTGGTGATGCGGTCGCGTTTGCGCTCCTTTAGGATTTGCGGCACCGCGCTCTTCGCTCCTCCCCGGACAGCTTCGAGCACGTCGCGCTCGATGGCCGTGCGGCTGGCGAGCGCCTCAGCGCAACCGCGGCGGCCGCAACTGCAAACCGGCCCATCCACCAGCACCACGGTGTGGCCGACCTCGCCGGCCCAGCCGTTCGCACCTTCGAACAGTTTTCCTCCGCTAATAATACCGCCTCCGATTCCGGTGCCGACAAAGATCCCAACGAGGTTATCCACGCGTTCTCCGGCGCCGAGCGCGTGCTCGCCCATGATGCCGACGTTCACGTCGTTATCCACCACCACGGGCGTTCCGAGCATCAGCCGGAGTTCGGAAGCCAGCGGCACGTCCTTCCACCGCAGGTTCGGCGCCTCGCGCACGATTCCGCGACGAACGTCAATCGCGCCAGGCGCGCCGATGCTGACGGCGACAACCGCTTTCATCTTCACTCCGGCGTCCTTCGCGGCGTCGGTCACCAGGCTTGCAATCTCCTTGATGACCGCCTTCGGCTTCTGATCGGCTTGGGTCTTCTTCTTGCCTACGGCCAGAATCTTGCTCTTCCCGTCCACCGCGATCGCCTTGATGCTGGTTCCGCCAAGGTCGATCCCGACGATGATCTCCTTCTTGTTGGGCATGGGATTCCTCGTGTGAACTCAGCGCTGGTATGTGCCCTGTTCCGGTTATTGAGGCGTTACCGCAAGACTCCGCAAGGCGGTCACAGCGTCCGCGATGCGGCCCGCGGTGTAGTCGATTTCCTCGGCGGTCGTGAATCGGCCGAGACCAAATCGCAGCGCGGAATCGGCGAGCTCATCGGGCACGCCCATGGCTCGAAGCACGTAGGACGGTTCGGGCCTCGCGGAGGTGCAGGCCGAGCCGGTGGACAGCGCGATCTCGGGAAGGCTCATCACGAGCTTAGCGGCTTCAGCGTGCGCGAAGCTCAAATTCAAGTTGTGAGGGAGCCGCCTCTCCGCGTCGCCATTGAGATAGACATCGTCAAGACGCGCGCGAATCCCGCTGAGCAGCCGATCCCGCAAGGCGCTGAGGCGGGCGGATTCTTCCGCCATCTCGCGCTCGGCGATAGCGCACGCGGCGCCGAATCCCACGATTCCGGGAACATTCAGCGTTCCGGAGCGCAAACCGCTCTCGTGCCCGCCGCCGTCGAGCAGCGGAGCGAGTTCAGCGGCGGCCTGGCGGCGGAGGTAGAGCGCGCCGACGCCTTTCGGCCCGTAGATTTTGTGCGCGCTGAGCGACATCAGGTCGACGTTCATCGCCGCCGCATCGAGCGGAATTTTACCGGCTGCCTGCGCCGCATCCGTATGAAACAGAATTCCGCGCTCACGGCAGAGACGGCCGATCTCCGCGATGGGCTGAATGACGCCGGTCTCGTTGTGCGCCGCCATGACGCTGACGAGCGCCGTGTCAGGACGAAGCGCGCCGCGAAGACGGGTGAGATCGATGAGACCGTCCCGGCGAACACCGAGCGTCGTAACGTCGCAACCTTCCGCCTCGAGCCGCCGGCAGGGATCGAGCACCGATTTGTGCTCGGTGGCGAGCGTGACCACGTGACGCCGGACGTTGCCGCGCGGCCCGGCGACGCCCTTCAACGCCAGATTGTTCGACTCGGTAGCGCCCGAGGTGAAGATGATCTCCTCCGGCCGGGCGCGAATCAGGCGGCCCAGCTGCCCGCGGGCCGTTTCAACCGCCTCCCGCGCTTCCCAGCCGAATCTGTGGCTGTGGCTGGCGGCGTTGCCGAACTTCCCGGCGAAGTAAGGGAGCATCGCCTCGAGGACCTGCGGATCCACCGGCGTTGTCGCGTGATGATCGAGATAGATGGGCAGCTTCACGGGGCGCTCTCGGACACTTCGATTATACGCGTTTGTGTTAACCTTCTGAGGGTAGCGCATTTTATGCAGAACACCACGGAAACCCTTCTTGACGACATCCTCGCCCGGCGGATGGAGCGGGTGAACGAGTCCCGCCGGCGCATTCCTCTGGATCGGCTGGCGCGCGCGGCGGAATCGCGCACCGAGTTCAGGAGCTTCAGCGGCGCGCTGTCGGCGGGCGGAGTGCGCATCGTGGCCGAAATGAAGAAAGCCTCGCCGTCGGCCGGACTGCTGCGCCAGTCTTACTGCTGCGCGGAAATCGCCGGCGCCTATGAGCGTGCGGGGGCGGCCGCGCTTTCGGTTTTGACCGAGGAGGACTATTTTCAGGGGTCGCTCGATCACCTCAGGCAAGCGCGCGCCGCCGCGCGGCTGCCCGCCTTGCGGAAGGATTTTATCGTCGATCCTTATCAGATTTACGAATCGGCAGCGGCGGGCGCTGACGCGCTGCTCTTGATCGTGGCGGCTCTTCGGGACACCGACCTGCGCGCCCTGGTCGAGCTGAGTGCGCGGTTGCGCGTCGAGGCTCTAGTTGAGGTGCACACCGAGCGCGAGCTTTACCGCGCGCTCGATGCGGGCGCCCAACTGATCGGTGTGAACAATCGAAACCTTAAAACGCTCGAGGTGACTCTCGACACCTCGTTCCGGCTGCGCGATAAGATTCCGGCCGAACATCTTACGGTGGCCGAGAGCGGCATCAAGTCCGCAGCCGATCTGCGCAAACTCATCGCGGCGGGATTTCACGCCGCGCTGATCGGGGAGCGGTTCATGCGCGCCCCGGATCCGGGCGGCGCATTGGCGGAATTGCTCGCGGGTGTGGACCAGTGAAGAGTGTCGGACTACAGTGTCACGTCTGGAGTCCGGAGTCAGTGCGGGATTACGGGCCGTGGAGGGCGACGGTATGGCTCCAGCCGTGGAAAGCGTCGCAGCAACAATCGAACGACTGTTGACGATCAGCAATTGACAGCGGACAACTGACCACGCCTGACACCTGGCACCCTCTTTCGCTGATTGCTGAAAGCTGACCGCTGAATGTCTTGACCGCCCATCATGACTCGCATCAAGATTTGCGGCATCACACGGCCTGAGGACGCTGCTCTCTCCGTGGAGCTGGGCGCCTCCGCGCTCGGGTTCAATTTTTATGAGCCGTCGCCGCGCTATATCGAGCCCGCACGCGCGAGTGAAATCATTCACCAGGTTCCGCCTCTGGTGGTGGCGGTGGGAGTTTACGCCGACGAGACGTACGGCGGCCGGGTGGCGGCCATCGCGCGCGAGGCCCACGTGTCCGCGCTCCAGTTGCACGGCCCGAGGTTTCCGAAGGATCTCGAAGCCCTCAAAGGCTATCGTTTGATCTACGCGATCCCGGTCACACCGGATTTTGATCCGGCGACATTGAGCGTTTTGCCGCCCGATGCCTTTTTACTGGACGCGTTCGACCCCGTGCGGATCGGCGGCAGCGGCATGATCATCGACTGGAACATCGCGCGGCGTGCGAGCGAGGCGGGAAAAGCGATCATTCTGGCGGGCGGCTTGACGCCCGAGAACGTGGGCGAAGCGATCCGCCAGGTGAAGCCGTTTGGCGTGGACGTGGCGAGCGGCGTCGAGCACGCTCGGGGTATCAAAGATGCTCACTTGCTCCGCGCATTTTTTGCTGCGGTAGCCGAAGCGGATCGAAGCCTGGAGGGAATTGGTTACTAGCGTAGTGGAGCGTACGCTTCGCCATTTTTGATCTGCTGCGTCCGCGAATGTAGCGCCGGGCTTTGCAGGCTGCGGAAAAAGGCTGTTCGATCTGTCATTCTGAGCCCTTCGGCTCCGTTCAGGGTAAACTCCGCCCAAATGCGGGGATTCTTCTTCGCCTACGGCTCCTCAGAATGACAGGTTCCGAGGTTTTTGCACACTCGGTTTAGCCCGGCATCTGCCGCCCTGAAGGGCGGCGCTAGTACGAACAGCAGCCGCGTGAACCCTCACCGGCGGAAAGAATGATATGCAAAGCAATCTCACCGATGTGGCCGCGTATCCGGATGTTCGCGGGCGGTTCGGCGAATTTGGCGGGCGCTACGTGCCGGAAACGCTGATGCATCCGATCGAGGAGCTGGAGCGGGCCTATTGCGAGGCGCGAGCCGATCTCCGATTCAAGGAGGATCTCGACGATCTCCTGAAGAACTACGCGGGCCGTGCGACGCCGCTGTTTCACGCGAAGCGCTTGAGCGAGCATCTGTGCGGCGCCCGCGGATCCCGAATCTACCTCAAGCGCGAAGACCTGTTGCACACCGGAGCGCACAAGATCAACAACTGCCTCGGGCAGGGCTTGCTCGCGCAGCGCATGGGAAAGACGCGGCTGATTGCCGAGACCGGGGCGGGGCAGCACGGCGTCGCTACGGCGACCACCGCGGCGCTGCTCGGCATGACGTGCGTCGTTTACATGGGCGCCGAGGATATGGCGCGGCAAGCGCCTAACGTGTTTCGCATGAAAATGCTCGGCGCCGAGGTGGTTGCGGTTCACGCGGGAAGCCGGACGCTCAAGGACGCGATCAGCGAAGCTATGCGCGACTGGGTCGCGAACTTCGAAGACACCCATTACCTCCTGGGTTCGGCGCTCGGGCCGCATCCTTATCCCATGATGGTTCGGGATTTCCAGCGCGTGATCGGGGAGGAAACCCGCCGTCAGATCCTCGAAGCCGAAGGCCGGCTTCCCAGCGTGCTCTTCGCGTGCGTGGGCGGCGGCAGCAATTCAATTGGGCTCTTCTACGAATTCCTTCCCGATGCTGGGGTGAAGATGGTGGGTGTTGAGGCGGGGGGCAAGGGTCCCGCGCTCGGCGAGCACGCGGCCCGTTTTGACGGCGGCAAGCCCGGCGTGCTGCACGGGACGTATACCTACGTTCTGCAAACGGAAGACGGCATGATCGCAAACACGCACTCCGTCTCCGCGGGGCTCGACTACGCGGCCGTCGGTCCGGAGCACGCGGAGCTTTTCCGCCGCGGGCGAGTGGAGTACTGCCGCGTCAGCGATCGGGAAGCGCTCGAAGCCGCACGCCTGCTGTCGCGCCTGGAAGGGATTATCCCGGCGCTCGAATCGGCGCACGCCGTCGCCGAAGTGGTGAAGCGCGCTCCCGCGCTCGCACCGAATGATCTCTCCGTGGTCAACCTTTCCGGGCGTGGCGATAAGGACTTGAGCATTTTTGAGTCGGCCGGAATCCTGTGACGTGCTGTAGCGGCAATCTGCGATGGCCCGCCGAGCACCGAACGCCGGCTGCTGTAGCGGCGATCGAAGCCTGCCCTGACGCAGGAAGGGATCGACGAGAAGGCGAAGGCGCGCCGCTACAGTAATACAACCATGATCACCTCTCCAAAAACTCGCATCGAAGACGTCTTCCGCCCGTCCGGCGCTGACGCGAGCATCCGTTTGATCGCGTATCTCACGGCGGGCGATCCCTCGCTGGACGCCACCGGGGATTTGCTTGCGGCCGTCGATCGAGGCGGCGCGGACGTGATCGAGCTGGGTGTTCCGTTTTCCGACCCGATGGCCGACGGCGTGGTGATTCAGCGCGCTTCTGAGCGCGCTCTTAAATCGGGCGCAACGCTTTCGAAAATCCTCTCCCGGCTGCCGCAGTGGCTTGAGCGCGTGAAGGCGCCGGTCATTCTCTTTGGCTATTACAACCCGATTCTCCAGTACGGTGTCGAGCGGTTTGCGCGTGACCTCGCGCGCGCGGGCGGCCAGGGAGCGCTGGTAGTCGACCTCTCGCCGGAAGAAGCCGAGCCTTACGTGAACGCGATACGCGCCGAAAGCCTCGACACGATTTTCCTCGCCTCGCCGACATCGACGGATGAACGCCTGGCGCGGATCGCGCCGCTTTCCTCGGGGTTTCTCTATCTCATTTCGCGCCCTGGCGTCACGGGAGAGCGGGCCAGCGTCTCGCTCGAAATCGAGCCCCTGGTCCGGCGGGTGCGGCGATTCACCAAGCTGCCGCTCGCCGTCGGCTTCGGTCTGTCGAAGCCGGGGCAGGTGCGCCAGGTCAATTCGCTCGCCGACGCTGCGGTGGTGGGCAGCGCGCTGGTGCGGGCGATTGAAGAGCATTATGCGCAGCAGGGCGGCGCCGCGATCGAAGAATTCGTGCGCCGGCTGAAATCCGGCACGGGGAGCGAACCTGAATGAAGGACATCTCGGATTGGCGGAGCCACATCGACGGAATCGATTTGCAAATTCTGAGGCTTCTCAACGAGCGTGCGCGCTGCGCGGTGGAGATTGGCCATCAGAAGAAACTCCAAGGGAAACCAGCGTGGTCCCCCGAACGCGAAGCGGAAATCCTGCGCAACGTCGTGAAGGCGAACGAGGGGCCGCTCGACGATGCGGCCGTGCGGCGGTTGTTCGAGCGCATCATTGACGAAGCCCGCTCGCTCGAGCGCCACGTGATGAACGAGACGGGCTCTCCGATGAGGGAGTTTTAGTTATGGTGGTGGTGATGCAAGAGGGAGCGAGCGAAGCCGAGATCCTCTCGGTGATCGACAGGCTCATCAAGATCGGTTTCGACGTGCACCGCTCCACGGGCGCGCTGCAAACCGTGCTGGGAGGCGTGGGCGCGAAGGCGGATTTCGATACGCGCGAGATCGAGCTGCTGGGCGGCGTTCAGGAAGTTCATCGCATCATCGCTCCGTACAAACTGGCCAGCCGGCATTTTCGCCCCGAGGGATCGGTGATTCAGCTTGCGCCGGGGGTCGTGCTGGGCGACTCGTCGGTGGTGATGATGGCCGGGCCCTGCAGCGTGGAAAGCCCGGAGCAGATCGAGACCATCGCCGAGATCGTTGCTCGCCAGGGCGTGCGCGTGCTGCGCGGAGGCGCGTTCAAGCCGCGAACGTCACCTTACAGTTTTCAGGGCCTGGGTCTCAAAGGGCTCGAATACATGCGCCGCGCGGCGGACCGGCACCACCTGCTCGTCGTTTCCGAGGTGATGGACCACACGCAAATTCCGGCGATGCTCGAGCTGGTGGACCTCTTTCAGGTGGGCGCGCGCAACATGCAGAATTTCAATCTGCTCAAAGAGCTCGGAAAAATCGCGAAGCCCGTGCTGCTGAAGCGAGGCATCTCGGCGACCGTCGAGGAACTGCTGCTCTCCGCGGAATACATCATGTCGGGCGGGAATTACAACGTGGTGCTGTGCGAGCGCGGCATCCGGACGTTTGAAAACTCGATGCGCAACACGCTCGATGTCTCCGCAATTCCGATGATCCACAAACTTTCGCACTTGCCGATCATCGCCGATCCGTCTCACGCCACGGGACGCCGCGACCAGGTTCTGCCGATGGCCCGAGCCGCGGTGGCCGCCGGCGCCGACGGCCTGCTTCTGGAAGTCCACCACGATCCCGAGAACGCGCTGAGCGACGGCCCGCAGGCGCTCTATCCGCACCAGTTCGCGGAGCTCGCCGCCGAGCTGAAACTGATCGCGTCCGCCGTGCGCCGTACGCTGACGTAACAGAACGCAGGGCAGTGTCTCGAAGCGCCAGAGTCATCGGCCGTCTAATGGTGGGCGGCGCGCTTAGCTGCCGACCTGGTTGGTTTTCGTGCTGAACGCCTTGTTCATGTATTCCTTGGCCAGCGTCAGCGCTCCCTGCGTGTTGTCGTTGGTGTGAAGCGCGCGCTGGTATTCATTGAGCGCGCGGTCGCGCTGCCCTGTGGCGTCGAACACCTCGCCGATTTTCAGGTAGCTCCACACTTCAAGCCATTTGGGCGTGAGATCGCCGTTGAGGGCGTCCTGGAACGACTCAAGGGCGGCATTGTAATTGTGCAGCGTGAAGAGGATGTCGCCGATACGGTAGTGCGCCAGAGAGTTGTTCGGATTATCCTGAAGCACTTTCCGGTATTGGTCGATGGCGGCAAAATACTCGGTCTCCTGGGCCAGTTGATCGGCGCTGGCCATTTCCACCTGGACCTTCGTCTGCTCGGTGAGCTTCAGAATGTCGCTCGCCGGGTCAACGCTCACCTCCATCGGCCGTCCCTTCGTATCGATCGTAAAGTTCGCCGTGGTTCCGATCATCTCCACCACCTGATTCACCGGATGGCGGCCTTGCACATAAACGCGCACGTCGATCGGCATGCGAAAGATGTCCAGATCCTGTTGCAGCTTGCCGACTACCTGGTAGCCCGTTTGGGTCTTGTAAATCGCCCACTGGCGCTTGAACTGCGGCACGCCGGTGGAGTCGACCCACTGCGCGAAGAAGTAGGTGAGCTTCTGCTTGCCGTTTTCTTCCGCCAGCTTCTCGAACTGATCGGTGGTGATCGGCTTCCAGGCATATTCGCGCGCCATCGCCTTCAGCGTATCGAAGAAGGCCTGGTCCTTGATTACCCAGCGGAGCATGTGCAGCACCATCGCTCCCTTGTCAAACACCACGGACTGAAATTCAGGGCTGAAAGGCTGGAGTTGCTCGGCCCGCGCGATAGGCGAAACGCTTTCGTGGGTTAGCGCGTCGATGGCGATGCTCTGCATGCGATCCTCGAACGCCGTTTCGCCTTCTGAGCTTTGCACGAAAAGCGCGGACGAGTAGGTGGACAGGCCATCATCCAGGAACTGATCGTCGGGGGTTGCCGGGCTTACAAGACACGGCCACCACTGGTGCGCGATTTCGTGACCCAGCAGGTTGCTGTCAACGGGGTCCGTGAAGCCACGCGCCGCGAGCGCGACCACTCCGGGGCCGGAGTATCCGCCCACCGTGTCGTTCGGGATCTCGACAATGTCGACGTGATCGACGGGCAGCGTACCGAACTTGTCGGCGTAGAAGGCCAGGATTTTTCCCGTCATGTCGGCATACGGTTGGGCGTCGTCGGCGTCATTCTTCTTCATGTAGATCGCGAGGTTCACGCCGCCGACGCGCGAGTATTGCGGAACGTAAGAGCCCGCGACCACCGTACCGGGAAACGACGCGTGATCGTACTGGAAGTTGTAAGTGACGCCGTCCGCGGCCGTGACAGGGTTTGCCGCCTCGCCCGACGCGATCACTGTCTGCCCCTCGGGCACCGTGATGTGCATTGTGGCGGAAAAGCGGTCGAGGCCGGGCCCGTTGACCGGAAACCAGCAGGCAGGATAAAGCAGGTAGGAGCCCTCGGGGCCGACGTAAGCGAGTTTCAGTCCTTCCACCGGACTGCCGTCGGCCGTCTCGAGCATCCCCGCGTATTGAACGGTAAGACTCGTAGCCTTGCCGGCCGCGAGTGGATTGAGCAGTGACACCGCCAGGCTCAGCCCTTGCTGGGCGTACTGCGCGGGCCGCCCGTCGGGACCAAGGACACTGCTCACCTTGAGCGCGCTGTTCAGCTTGAAATTCACAGCCGTCAGGTCAATCTGCGGCACGAAGTCGATTTTCGCCCTGGCGGTGAGGAAATGGAGTGAGGGATTCAGCGTGGCGTCAATCGTGTAATGAGCCACTTTGTATTGCCCGCCCGTCTGCGGACCTTGCGCCATGCCGACTGCCACCGCTGTGAGCAACGCCACACATAGCGCCACGCCAAGCGCACATAAGCGCGCACCGCCGCGCCCACGCGCGTTCTCCGGCGCTCCAGCATTCGCGTTATGCCGTCTCGCTAACCTGCCCATCTTTTGCATCAAGAAACTCGCTTTCGTTCTGTTCGTGGCGCCGCCCTCGCCGCCGAGCCGGACCATGGCAATCCGGGCGCCACAACCCTTATGTTTTGATTGCCTAAGCCAAGCGGCAGTTGTATGGCCGATGCGGCGTCCCGTAACAAAGTTAGCACGCGCGCAAAGGCCGATTACGAGAGGAGACTGAGCTCGGCTCTGCGCAACGCCTGCGGCTGGCCACGCGAAGCTCAGGTGGGCTTAACAGCCGCCACGCGGTCAGCCGCGCAGTGTACGCTAGGACTGCCGCCCGGCGACTAGCGCCGGAGCCTGCTTACAAACCATTTTCATTACCGTGTCTGCCAGGCGCTCGATTGCGCCGCCCTCGCCGAGCCGCGATTTCACCTGCCTCAGTTCGGCGGCCATTGCGTCCCGCCCTTCGCGATCGTCCAGCAGCCTTATGATCTCAGCAGTCAGTCGAAGAGTCGTGAAATCGCCCTGAATTAACTCCTCGACCACTTTCTTGCCGGCGAGAATGTTCACCATGCTGAAGAACCGAACATCCACCATGCGGCGCGCGAGAAAAGCTGTGACGCGCGAGACCCGGTACACCACCATCATCGGACAGCCGAGCAGGGCGGCCTCGACCGTGGCGGTGCCGCTTGCGACTACGGCGAGAGTCGAGTACGCCAGCGCATCGTAGGTCGAGTGCTCGAGGACGCGCACGCGAGATTCGCCGGAATCTCCCCACGCCGCGCGAAGCCGCGCCTCGATGCCTCGAGCATCGAGACTGGGCGCCACGGGGATGACAAACTGAACGCGCCGCTGCCGCAATAGCCGATCCGCCGCACGCAGCAGCGTGGGCAGAATAAATTCGATTTCCACTTTGCGGCTGCCGGGAAGCAGCGCGATGGTAGGAACCGCGGGATCGAGCCGCGATTGCGCGAAGAATTGGTCTCGCGCGAGGCTGGGCGCCACCGTATCGACCAGCGGATGGCCGCAATATTCGGCCGGGATTCCGGCCTTAGAATAGATCTCCGGCTCGAAGTCGAAGATGCAGACCATCTGGTCCACGCGCGACACGAGCTGGCCGAGACGCCATTTCTTCCACGCCCAGATTTGCGGGCTTACAAAATAGAGCACAGGAATCCCCCGGCGCTTCAGCCGCTTCGCTAGCCGCAGGTTGAGCGATGGTGAATCGATCAGGACGGCGAGGCGCGGGCGGCGCCGGGCCGCTTCCGCATCGAGTAAGCGGAATGCCCGGTAAGCGGGCAGCAGCCCCGAAACGACCTCCGTGATGCCCACCATCGCAAATTGGCTGGAGTCGGCAACGGTCTCAACGCCGGCGCGGCGCATCACTTCGCCGCCACAGCCGAAGATCTCGATCTCCGGTTCCCGGCGCCTGAGCTCCGCCGCCAACCGGCCGCCGTACACGTCGCCCGAGCGCTCGCCGGCAACAATCATGAGCGTGGCGGCACGGATAAGGGCCATTTCACTCCGAGTTTAGCACGGCGCACGGGCCGCCAAGATCGCGTACCGCGTCCGGCAGGTCTGGCGCGCAATGCTACAATACGCCGAATGGCGAGCAACCTTCGGGACAATATCCAGCGCGTTCGGGAGCGGATCGCGCGAGCGTGTGAGCGCGCGGGGCGTCGCGCGGACGACGTCAGGCTCATCGCGATCAGCAAAACGTTTTCGGCGCAGCTGGTGCGCGAAGCCTACGACACGGGTCTGCGCGAGTTCGGCGAGAACCGCGTTCAGGAGGCCGCGCAAAAGCTGCCCGGGATCTCCGACCTCGGCATCACGTGGCATCTTGTGGGGCATCTCCAGAGCAACAAGGCGAAGCGCGCGACCGAATTCTTCCAGTGGGTTCACTCCGTAGATTCGGTGCGTCTGGCCGCGAAACTCGATGAGGCCAGCGCCGCTGGTGGCGCGAAGCTGAAGATTTTGCTCGAAGTGAACCTCGGAACTGAGGAGGCCAAGTCCGGGCTCGCAGAGAATGTAGCGCTCGAAGCCGTGGAGGCAATTCGGCAGCGACCGAATCTCGATCTGCGGGGCTTGATGGCGATCCCGCCGTTCTCCGACGATCCCGAAGCCTCGCGCTCATTTTTCCGCCAGTTGCGTGAACTCGCCGAGGGAATTCGCGCCGCCGGCGCTCCAAACTTCCGGGAGCTGTCGATGGGCATGAGCCACGATTTCGAGATCGCGATCGAAGAAGGCGCGACGATGATCCGCGTAGGAACGGCCATTTTTGGGGCGCGAGAGTAGATACCATGATTTTTGCTGTGGCGCTCGTGCTTGTTATCGCGGCGCTTCTGGCCACGAGCATCAGCCGCTCCCTCAAGCTGAAAACCCACGAAGCGTTCATGGTGGCGGACCGCGGCCTTTCCGCGATCGTGCTGGTGTTCACGCTGCTGTGTTCGTGGATTGGCGCCGGAAGCCTTTTCGCCGGGGCCGAGTTTGCGGTGCGGCAGGGATTGGCGGCTTTATGGCTTGCAGGCGGCGGCTGGGCCGGCCTGGTCCTCATTTATTTCATTTCGAGCAAGGCGCGCGCGTTTGCCCAGTACACCGTGCCCGACCTGCTCGAAACCCGCTACAGCCCCCTCGTGCGGGTGCTCGGAACCATCTGCATCATCATCTCCTACACGGCGATTGTAAGCTATCAATTTCAAGGAGGCGGCCGGGTACTGAATCTGGCGTTCGGCGTGAGCCAGACGGCGGGCACCGTGCTGCTTGCGGTGTTCGTCGTC
This sequence comes from Terriglobia bacterium, assembly GCA_050745265.1. GTDB lineage: Bacteria > Acidobacteriota > Terriglobia > UBA7540 > UBA7540 > RH2-MAG17b. The sequence goes on along the minus strand of JBOGKE010000129.1, from coordinate 12,832 downwards.
CTCTTCACGGCGCTCGCGGGAATGTCCTCTGTGGCGTACTCGGATCTTGTGATCGGCATTATCGTGACCGTGGGCTGCCTCCTGGCGCTGCCGGTGTTGGTGGCGCACGCAGGGGGCTGGGGCGCGGTCCGCGCGGCGCTCCCCGCCAGCCATTTCACCGTCCGGGGCACGCTTTCCTGGGCGGAGATTCTGGGATATTTCTTCCCCACGTTGATGCTGATGATCGGCAACCAAAGCACGTACCAGAAATTCTTCTCGGCGCGGAGCGAGCGGGACGCGCGCCTGTCGGTGGTCGGATGGGTCTGCGGAACGGTGGTGCTCGAAACCGTCATCGTGCTGCTCGCGATGGTGGGAGGCGTGTTGTTCCTTCCGCAAATCCGGGCGGGGAAATTCCCGGCCTGGGGAATCATCCCCTACACCGCGCGTCACGGGCTGATCCCGTGGGCGGGCGCGATTTTCCTGGCCGCGATTTTCGCCAAAGTGATCTCGACGGGAAACAACTTTCTCTTTTCGCCCGCGACGAGCGTCGTGCACGATGTGTTCCAGCGCTTCGTAATGAAAAGATCGAGCGATCGCGCGCTTCTGCTCCTATCGCGCATCGTGGTTGTTGTGCTGGGACTCGTCGCGCTCGCTCAGGCGTTCCAGCCCTCGATCTTGCGCGAGGCAGTGTACGCCTACGACGTGTATGGAGCAGGAATCACGCCGGCGGTGATCGCGGCCTTCTTCTGGAAACGCGCGACGGCGGCCGGCGGTCTCGCCTCGGTCTGCGCAGGCACTTTTGTCGCTCTGTGGTGGAAAGCCGCCGGGTACAGTTTTCCTATGATCTTTCCCGCGCTCGCCGCGTCGGTAGCAGCATTGCTCGCCGTGAGCTATCTCACCGCACCGCCGCCGCCGGAACAATGGCGCCCTTTTTTCCGCAGTGCCGTGAAATAGCGCCGGGCTCGGATTCTGTGAAACGCCACGGGTCATTGCGCTGATACGCGGCCTTGCGTTTCCGCAGCGGATCGGGGTATGCTTCGAAGACATTTTTCAGACCGGAGGTTCCGAGATGAGATTTTGGCGAGCGGGGACGGTTGCGGTGAGCGTTTGGGTCATACTTCTGATCCTGCCGGGCATCGGCTCCGCACAAGCCCCGGAAACGCAAGTGGCGCAGACGCCGGCGATGGGCTGGAATAGCTGGAACCACTTTCATTGCAGTGTTACCGAGGACATTGTGAAGGCGCAGGCGCAGGCCATGGTGACCAACGGCATGAAAGCGGCGGGCTATATGTACGTGAACGTCGACGACTGCTGGCAAGCGGGGCGCGATGCGAACGGCAATATCCAGGCGAACTCCAAATTTCCCGACATGAAGGGCCTGGGCGATTACATCCATAGCCTCGGCCTTAAGTTTGGGGTCTACTCGTCTCCGGGCCCGAAGACCTGCGGAGGGTATACCGGCAGCTATCAGCACGAGCTGCAGGACGCGAAGACTTACGCTTCGTGGGGCGTGGACTACCTCAAGTACGATTGGTGCAGCGCGGCCCAAGTGTACCGGCCGGACCAGATGAAAGCGGTATACGGAAAAATGGGCGACGACCTGAAAAGCACCGGACGGCCGATTTTCTACAGTCTGTGCCAGTACGGTCTCGAACAGGTGTGGCGCTGGGGACCGTCGGTGGGCGCGAACTCCTGGCGCACGACGGGTGACATCAACGCGTCGTTCACACGCACGGCCTACATCGGCTTCGGGCAAAACGGCCTCGAGCGATTTGCCGGTCCGGGACACTGGAACGATCCCGACATGCTCGAGATCGGGAATACGTTTACCATTCCCGGCAGAAACGGGCGCACCCGGACGATGGGCCTGAACCGCGATGAAGATCGCACGCAGATGAGCCTCTGGGCGATTCTGGCGGCGCCGCTTCTCGCCGGAAATGACCTTACCGCGATGGACCCTCAGGTTTTGAGTATTCTGACCAACAAGGAAGTGATTGCCGTGAACCAGGATTCGAAAGGCGTCCAGGGGCATCGCGCGTGGCAGGAAGGGCCGCTTGAGGTTTGGGAAAAACCGCTCACAGACGGCAGCGTCGCGGTGGGACTCTTCAATCGCGGCACCGGCCCCGCTCAAATGCGCGTCAATTTTTCCGATATCGGAGTATCCGGCGCGGCGAGCGTGCGCGATCTCTGGCAGCACAAGGACATGGGCACGGCGAATGGCAGCTATTCCGCCGAAGTGCCCCGCCACGGCGTGGTCATGATCCGCGTGAAGCCTGAGTAGAACGTATTCCGCGGCGCGTTGTGGCGTTGTACGACGGCCGCCGGCCTTTCTGTAGCGAAGATGATTAAACGTAGTGACGAGGCGCCATTGTAGCGCCATCGTCCCAGCGGCTCTCTACAGGGCCGACAAGATGCCGGCGCTACTGCGCCCCTCACAGATCACCGCGCGAGAAATCAAAACGTCTTGCGCGAACGAATCTCGAGCGAATAGCCGCCGTCCTGATTTCGCATCGCCTCGACCGACCACCTGCGGTTCAACTGGTATTGGAGCTGAATGACGTCTTCCTGAGTGGTGGCGGTGTCGACCGAAAACGTGAAGAAAAGTTTCCTCGTCACCCGCTGCTGAACGGCGATCCGCGCGCCCAGGTTGCTTCCGTTGCCTCCCATCTGCGGGTCAATGGTCAGCGAGGAGATGCCCGTCAGTTTCTGAACGCGCCCGCTCACCGTACTCCCGATCCCCTGCGCCAGGATGGATTGCACACCCAGGCCCGTCCCTTGCTGTTCGGTGGGCGAGCCGGTGAGGAGAAGGTGAACGGCGTCCGCGGGCGCCAGCGCTGGATCGGACGAATACGTCGTGCGCAGCCGGTCGAACGGGCCGATAAAGTTTAGCCGGAGCGTGTACTGATCGACCGTGGTCACGAGGCCGATGTTCACGACGGGCTCCGTGGTGACGGGATTCACGAAATCGACGACGCCGTGCTCAACCTGAAAGCGGCGGCCGTCAAAGAAGATCTCTCCTCCGGTCAGCGTAGCCCGCCCAATCACCACCGGGTTCGCCACGGTGCCCTGCACCAGCAGGTTCGCTGTTCCTCTGAGATTGACCTCGCTGCTGTTCAGAGAGAGCTCTCGCGCCGACCTCACAGCGACTCGGAGCTTGATCCGATCGGTAAGCCCCGCCTCCTCGCCCGACGGAACGGAAACCACGTTGAATTGACTTGTGAACGTCGTAAGGTCAAATGCTTGGGTCAGCGAGAGCTGAAGAATGGAGATTTGGCCGCTGATCAGGCTCGATTCGAGCGTGCCTGAGAACCGGACATTGCCGCCGAGCACTTCGCGAACTCCTTGCGGGTAGCGAACGCGCACGTTCTGAGCGTTCAGGGCCAAGCTGAACGTAACCCCGTGCGCGTACGCCACCGAGCCCGAAGCCGTGATCGAGCCGCCGCCGGATTGAGCCGTGAAGCTTGTGATTTCCGCGCGGCCATTCGTGATGGCAACCGTTGCGTTCATGTTCTGAACGCCGATCGGCGCGCTCGCGGGCTCGATCGACGCGTCGACCAGACGCATTCGGCCCTGGAACTCGGGATGGCTGCGGCTGCCCTGCGCGGTGAAGTTCAACTCGATTTGCCCGGCGGTGGCCCAATCCGGGTACATCATCTGGAGCATGTGAAAATCGACAACTCCATCCAGCGAGCCATTCAGAGGAGCGCCCGCTGCGAGCGGGATGCGCGCTTGCACGTGGAAGTCGGTGCCGGAGCCCTTCAGCTCGGCGGGATGGACCACCAGGACGTCGTGCTGATAATCCGCCGTGAGCGGCGCGACAAGGGAAACCCCAGTCGCGCCGTGCGCCAGGCGAAGCGCGGGAATGTCGGCGTGCGCGCTGATTTCCTGCGCGTGCTTGAGCGGGCCGCGAAGCCAGCCTTCCACTTGCACCTGGCACTGAAGATCTCCCGCGCTCCCGGGCAGATAGCTCCGCAGCAGCGGGCCGGCGTCAATGGTGCCCGAGTGGAAGCTCACGTTGCTCTGGTAATCCCCCGCCAAGCGAATCGTTCCCTGCGCGCGAGCCGGAGCGCCCGAGAAGTTCGCATTGAACGCGAGCGTCGCCGTCTGGTTCGCGATTGTCGCCCGCGCCGACACCGCCGTGATCGTCTGCTGCCCGATGCGCAGCGTGGGAAGCGAGAGCGCGGCTTGAGCCTGAGGCGCTTTCAAATTACCCCGTCCTCGAATTGAAGCGTTGAGGACGCCGCTTACCGGCACGCGCCCGCGCTTGAGCGCCTGAAGCCGGTCGAGACGGATGTGATTCAAAGTGACCGCTCCGTCATAGGCCTGGCTCTGCGGATTGTAAGTCAACTCGGCCGCTGCGTCTCCGGCTCGGGTTTGTACCGATGCAGTCGCATGGATGGTATTCCCGGAACCTTGAAAGCGCAGCGTCGCGCCCTCAAGCGGCTCTTTCCAGGCTTCGCCTTTCGAGACTTGAATGGTCCCTGTTCCCGCGGGGTGCAGCACCGATCCATGAACCGCAATCCGCGCCGTAAGGATTCCGCTGACGGGATAATTTTTGCGCGCGATCTTCTCGAGTTGTGCGATGGACATTCCATTCGCCACAAGTTGCAACGAGACGGCGCTCGATTTGCTGTGCCCCCAGTTTCGGAGCCCGACCGAAGCTTGGAACTGGGCGCTGCCCTGCGCGGCCTGCACTTGGCCATCGGTCAGCGTGATCCCAGACGCGGACAGGGCCACCTGCGTCTGTAGGCGGGGAACGGCGACGTTGCGGACCGCCAGGGAATTTGCCTCGAGACGGCCGGCGAGGCGGAGGTGTTTCGGCGAACCCTGAAGCAGTCCCCAAAACGTGGCGGATCCCGACAACCCGAACGGCGCGGCGGGGGGCGATCTCGGATTTTCTATCGTGCGGATTTCTGCGATGAGCGCATCGGGCTCGCGGAGATCGCGAGTCTGCGCGACAACCGAGAGAGCGCTCCGAGGGCCAACGCTGCCGTCAAGCGTGACTTCGCTCGCGGGCGTGCGGAAATCGGTCTGGCGCAAGGTCAGCGTGCCCGTTGCCGAGTCATAAGCCAAATGCGCAGCGCCCTCCAGACTGAAATTACCGCCTCGCGATCGCGCGGTCCCGGATCGCAATGACGCGCGCAGAGTGGCGTCAGAACGAGCGTGCAGCGCTTTCAAATTGCCTTTCCAGGACGCGTCGACGGAGGCGTTCAGCCTTCCGTCCACCGGCAGCCGTGCCTCGGGGTAATGTCCCATCACGGCTCGAACGCCGCGCAGCGAAATGGAGCGCAGCGAGCCGGAAACGGTGAAACGCGGGTTCGCCGCCACGTCCCGAATTACCACCTCCGCCCGCGCGCTTCCGCCGAGGACGCTGGCCGAGAGATCATGAACCGTGAACGTCCCTGCGGCCAGCGAGTAGCTGCTCCTGACGGCAGCGACGGCAACGCGTTCGCCCTGAACAGACATCGCCAGGCGCGAGCTGCTCATTCGGCCAGTGAGCGCCAGCGAGTCAAGCAAGGGCACATTCGGCTGCCGCCGGTATTCAAAGGATCCTTCGGTTGCGACGATGCCCACGGGTAAGGTCGAGGTGTTGACCACGCGAGCTATCTCAGCCGTCGCCACGCTGATCGAATACGACCCCTTGATCACGGGATTGCTGTAGCTGGTCAGCGAAGCGTGAATCGTGGCCCGCGACGCGGCAGTGCTCACGATGAGGGGATCCGCACGCGCGCCGTTCGGGCCCGCCGTGAAGTGCAATTCAAAATTGTGGCGCAGAGGCTGCTCCTGGCCAAGCCGGATCTCTCCATCACGGTAGCTGAGCACGCCGTCATATTCCGTTTTGAGGGCATCGAAGCTGACGTCCGCGCGCACGTTTCGCAAACTCGCCTCGAGCGGCGCCACGCGATCGTTAAGGTCCGCTTCTCCGCGCCGAATAGTGAGATGCCCGATCTCGGTGCTGAAGAGGTTGAGCGGCTTCCCGGAGTTGCGGTTCGCCGGGTGCGGTAGATTGCTTTGCCCGGCGGCGTTAATGGTGAGATGGATGACGGGCTGGTCGATCTCGAGCTTCCGCACCGCGACTTTCCGCTGAATCAGCGAGATGATCCTCAGGTTCACTCCGATATGCTCGATCGAGCACAAGGGAGGCGCAGACGGCGGTTCCGTGCCATGAAGCGTGATCCGGTAGAGGTCGACGCGGATGCCGCTGAGATGGAACGTGAAGTCGCCAATCGTGACTTTGCCGCCGGTTGCCTGCTCCGCGCGGCTAATCATCGCCCCGAGCGCGTAGCGGTGAAACGCGCCGCTGCGCAGAACAAGAATTGCCGCAACGATGAGCGCGAGGACGACGGCCAGCGCGACAAGGAAGATCTTTTTGAGAATCCGTGTTCGAGACATTTGCTCCTTCAACGATCGGCAAACTAGAACGCCTGGCCCAAGGTCACAAACACCTGAAACGCTTTGAGTCCCTGAGGCGGATTCAAATTCCTCCCGAAATCGATGCGGATTGGGCCCACCGGCGTATTGTACCGAAGGCCCAAACCTACCGTGTTGCTGTACTGGCTGAAAAACTTGCTGAACCCGATGCGGCTGTACACGTTTCCGCCGTCGTAAAAAATGACGCCGCCAAGATTCTTGCCGATCGGGCTCGGAAAGCTGATCGGAATAGGAAACCGTCCTTCCGTATTCAAGATGAACAATTGAGGCCCGCCCGTGGGGACCAGAACTTTTTCCACGCAGCTCGCCGGATCATTTTGGCGGGTGCATAAAAAAGCCGTCGTTTGCGGCCCCGCGCCATTGATCGGGAACCCGCGCAGACTGTCGGCGCCACCCGAGAAAAAGCGGTCGCTCAAGGGCACGTGGCTGCCGCTGAACGCCTGAACCACGCCGAGGCGGACGCTGTTCGCCCACACCATCCAGGGTTTCACCTGTTTGTAGAACGCGGCTTGGCCGAAGGCGCGGGCGAAGTTATCGCTCGAACCGAGCACGGTTGGCGTTAGACTCAAGTCGAGAGTTTCGAACACGCCCCGATGCGCGTCGAGGGGCAGGTCGCGCGTGTCACGAATAAACGTGGCCGAGAGCGTCGATGAATGGACGGACTGATCCCCCGGCGGCACGAACCCTTGGATCAGAAGGTTGGTGAGCGAGGTGCGTGAGTAGCTGTAGCGAAACTGGAGGTGTTCCGTCTTCGCGGCGTTGAGTGCGTGATCAAACTGGAGCGACCCGAGGCCGATCCGGGCGGTAAAAAGCGGGTTTTGCGTCGTCCGCTCCGCCGAGATGGTGGCGAGAGAGCTCCACCCGGGCCCGTGGAATTGGGGATCCGAATACCGGAACGCCAGCCGCTGATCCAGCCGCGACACCAGCGCAGACACCGACGCAGTCTCGGCGCGCCCGAGAATGTCTTTTCGACTGTATGCGACCGATCCTTCGGGACTGATGAGATTTTTTTCGATCACGCGGAACGAGCTCGGCAGGCCAATGGCCGGCAAGCCGGGTAAGGCAAGGATCCCGCTCGAGATTCTTCCGCTGCGCGGCGTAGAAAGAAAACCGAACCCGTAGGTGAGCGAGTTGCGCTGCGACTCATGAACTTTAATCAGCACGTCCGCCGCCGGATCCCTGGAGTGCGCCGGCGTCTTCTTCGATCCCGCAGGGGGGTCCGCGATTGCGGTTGCAGCGCCTGTCCCATTTTGCTCGGCCACCGGATGAGCCGGAGCCACGCTCGCCCAGTCGAAAATGCCCAGCCCGTAAAGCGCGCTCTCGGCCCGCAGCATCGCGCTCTGGCTCAGCGGCGCACCGGCGCGAATTCCGGCATTCCGCTGAACAAAGGCGGGCTTCGCGTGGCGCTCTCCGAGCACGGCCACCGATCGTACATTCGCCTGCGGGCCTTCGCGAACGGTGTACGTCACGTCAATGCGGTTCTTCGCCGTGCGCGACGAGGTTGCCTGAAAGCTGACATCAGGATAACCGCGGTTCAGATAAGAGGCGACGATGCGATCCCGATCGGCCGCAACGGCGGCCGGCGAAAAGGGCTGGGCGGCATGAAGACTCAGGCCCCCGCGCGACAGCGCGGCGAGGGACTGCGTTTTAATCCCCACCACGTTCAGCGCGTTCACGATAGTTTGCGGGCCTTCGGCGATCTGGAAGGTGATGTAGAGACTTGGCTCGACGTCGGTCACTTTCGGCGCGACGCGAACGGTTTCGAAGCCCTGATTGTGGTAATAAGTCGTCAGGTTTTTTGCGCTGTCGCTCAACAATTGCTGGCTGAATTTCCCGCGCGAAAACAGGTGCGCCGTCTCGACGCTCACCAGCGGATCGAGATTATCTTCGTCAACATGGTGATTTCCGAGGTAGCGAATACTGACAACCCGGTGGCGGTTACCGTGCTCGACCTCGTAAGTGAGCGAAATCTCCGACAGATTTTTTGTAATCTTCGGCTGCACGGCGGCATCGAAGTAGCCCTTCGATTGAAAATAAGCCACGAGATTACGCGCGCCCTCCTCGACCAGCTCCTGGTCAAACGACTTTTCCTCGTAGATCGGCACCAGGGACTTCAGCGTCTTCTTGTGAATTCGGGCTCCGGTGACGCGAATTTTCACTTTCGGTCCCAACTCGACCTCGAAGTGGAGCGGAACGCGATTGGTCTCCGCGTCGTAGTGCGGCTTTTCGAGCCTGATGCGATTCGCGAGCCATCCGTGGTCGCCGAGGTACGACTGAATTCTGCGTGATGCGCGCTGTATGTGGCCGGGGTAGTATGGCTTGCCCGCCCGGATGTCCGCTCCGCGTACGCGGGCGCGGATCGAATGGACCGCGCCGACGATGCGCTTCGCTTCGGCCGGCGGCGGGCCGGTCACCTCGAGCGTTCCAAACCTCGCCCGCCGGCCGAGATCAATGTCGTAGACCAAATTCGCCAGCTTGCGGGAGGTATCAAGTCCGGTGTGTTCGCTCATCTGAGCGAGGAAGTAGCCGTCGTTGATGAAAAAGCCCCGCAGCGCGGCGTTCGCCGCCTGAGCCCGGCTCTCGTCATAAGGGGCTTCATTCGGATAGTTCACAACGTCCAGGAGCTGCGGGTAATCGAATTTGTACACGGCGCCTGGGAAGGTGATCACGCCCAGGTAGTACACGGGCTGCAGAAGAAAGCTCACCCGCAAGCCGTCCGCTTCGGGAGTGATCTGGAGATCAACGCGGGTGAAGCGCCCGGCCGCTCGAAGCGCGGCGGCTGAAGCTTGCGCTTTGGCTTGAGAGTACGGCTCGTGCGGTCGCAACTCCACCAGTCGCCGCAGCGGTGTGAGATTCGTTCCCGGTGCCGCAATCAGGTCAACGGCGCTCACGGGCTGCCCGTCATAAGAGATGGCGGGGATCGATTGCCCAGCAGCCGCGCGGCCAAGCCACAGCAGGCCCGTAAGAAGCACGATTTCTGCGCCACCCCACCGAAGGCGTATTCGAATTCGTGTCATGGGCCGTGTGACTTCCCCCGCGCGCTGGGCTGCCGTGACCGCTTAGACGCGCGCTTCCTGCTCCCACCGGCGGAGCGCGCTGACCTTCCTGCTTTCCGCAATCGAATTGATCTCGGCTCCTACCAGCACGACGATGCTCATGATATAGACCCAGATCATCAGCACCACAAACGTGCCTAACACTCCGTAGGTGCGCTGATAGCTCCCGAAGTGCGAAAGGTAAAGATTGAACCCGCCGCCGGCAATCACCCAAGCCACGACCGTGAACGCGGATCCGGCCGTCGTCCATCGCCACGAGCGCTGGTGATCCGGGAGCACGTTGTCGATGATCGCGACCGCCAGGATCGTGAGGACGAAGGATAGGATCCAGCGCCCGGCATGCCATAACCAGAGGAGCGAATGCGGGGAATGCAGGAACTGGGCGAGTTTGGCATCCGCCAAGTCACCCATGGCAATCACGCCGAACATGCCGAGAAAAAGAATCGTGAGGATGATCAGAACACCGACAGATACGGCGAGGCGGTGCAAGTAGCCCCGCGTCTCCTTGACTTTGTAGACGACGTTCAGTGATGCCATCAGGCTCATGATGCCGCCGGTCGCCGCCCAAAGCGTGCCGACGAGGCCGATCGTCAGAAAGCGCTCTTGCCCGCCCGTGAGTCCGGCCATCGTCTCAAACACCAGGTGGCGCGACTCGGAGGGCAGATACAAAATGAACCACGCCAGAATGCTATTCCACAGTTTCGTAAAAGTCAGCGCATTCACTAGCGCTGCCACGGAAATCAGAAAAGGGAACATCGAAAGCACGAAATAGAAAGACATCTGCGCGGAAAGCGCCATGACATCGTCATTGTTGATATCGCTCCAGAGATTTTGGAAGAGCTTTCGGTAGGTCATCACCGTGTTCGCTCCCGCGCGTGAAGTTGCGGCCTCACGGGGCGCGCGGAACTCTTCCCTGCTTCCATGAGGCGCTTGCAGGCTTCGCATCCGCGGAAAAAATTGCGCGCCATCGCGGAGCGCAACAGCCGCGCTCGCCGCCTCCCTACTTAGTCGATGACCAGGGATGAGGTAAGGGTGGCAGGAACACGGCCGCAAAGAAGAGGGCGCGGGCCACCGGGGCGGCGAACCGGGGGCGGCTTTTTGCCCTGGGTGCTAACATCGGTTATGATGCGCCTCAAGCTGCGGGCGCGCTGTTTGACCCCGAGGGGAGTGGCTTCCAAATCGCTTCACGAGGTCCTTTATGAATTTGCAATTCAACAGTCGCTTTCTGCTCTTTCTCGCTTTCGCCGTGTGGGTGGCGCCTTCAGCCCGCGCCGCGACACCACAGCGGCGGGAAACCTCAGGCGTCAGATACTTCGCTCGCCAGAGCGTCGAGTCCGGATTTGCCAAGGACGCATATTTGTACCCCGCGGGCGAAAGCAACTTCAGCATCATAACGGCTCGGCGCGATCACGGCGGCGATAGCGAACTCCACGCGCGCGACACGGATATTTTCTACGTTGTCGATGGCTCCGCCACGTTCGTGACCGGCGGCCGGATGATCGGTGCCAGGCAGATTTCTCCCGTCGAAACGCGCGGGAGCGGCGTCCAGGGCGGCAAAATCTGGCAACTGTCGAAAGGCGACGTGATCGTGATCCCCGCCGGCACGCCCCATTGGTTCAAGCAGGTATCGAGCACCGTCCGCTATTTTGTCGTGAAGGTCCGGGAGGATCAAAAATGATGGAGGCCCCGAGCCCGATCGCGGCAGCGCAATTCGAGAAGCTCACCGTCAAAATCTTCGATGATGCCGCCGCATTGGGCGCGGCCGCCGCCGCCGATTTCAGCCGCTCCCTCAAACGGCGCGCCGCGAGCGGAGGGGGCGTGTCCGTGATCTTCGCGACGGGCGCATCGCAACGGAAGATGCTCTCGGCGCTGACTTCGATCGAGGGGTTGCCGTGGTCCCTCGTCACCGGCTTTCACATGGACGAATATACGGGCATCTCGGATCAGCATCCCGCGTCGTTCCGCCGTTATCTGCGCGAGCACTTGACCGAGCGTGTGCCGCTCCGTGCGTTTTATCCGATCGACGGATCGGCGGCGGATACAGAAGCCACGAGCCGCAACTACGCTGCGTTGTTGCAAGCTCACTCACCGCAGCTATGCCTCCTCGGCATCGGAGAGAACGGACATCTCGCTTTTAATGATCCTCACGTCGCGGACTTCAGCGACCCGCGGGATGTCAAAGTGGTGACGCTGGACCGCCTCTGCCGGGAGCAGCAAGTGCACGAAGGCTGGTTTCCGAGTTTCGACGACGTGCCCGAGGGCGCCATCACGCTCACCGTCCCCGCCTTGCTGCGCGTTCCGGAGCTTTTTGCGTCTGTGCCCGGGCCGCGAAAGGCTCACATCGTGTCGCGGGCGCTCAAGGAGCCGGTTTCGACCGCTTGCCCCGCTACAATCCTGAGAACCCATCCTCAAGCGACGCTGTACATCGATCGCGAATCCGCCGCCGAACTGCAGATTCCCTGACGGCGGCTGGACGGGACCCCTCACCTCGCTCGTTCCACGCGCCACCCTCTCCCTCGGAAGAGGGCTCACATCCAATATCCGTCCCTTCTTCCTGGGGAGGGCGTGGCGAGCCCTTCGGCTCCGCTCTCAGGATAGACTCCGCGAGCCGGGTCGGGGGTTCTGCCGGAAGGACGCCGCAAGAGCTTGCCCGAAAAACAAGCTTTTACGCCCTTGCGATGCAGAGTTTCGCTTCTCAGAAACTCTGCGGCTTGTGTTCGGGCGACGCGAAAAGTCGCGGCGTCAAAGCAGCGCCGTTACGAGATGTCTGGGTTAGACGGATTGCCCTGCGAGTTGCAGGTGAAGGTGTGGGGTCTGGCCGCCCGCGCGGCCCCCAGCGGGTTATCGTGACCCACGGCGTCGCAGTGGGTCTGATCATCGAGGGCTACAGAGTGAGCAGGTATTCCGACGCCGTCATGTTGCCCAGCCGAACCTTGCTGACCCGCTCGCCCAGCACGTTGCCGAAATGCTGGAGAATCGCGGACAGGCGGAGCATGAGAGCCTTCTCTTTGAACCCGAACAGATGGCCCATGGAGAGAAGCGAGAAGAGGGTCTGGGAATAAAGCACCAGGAACTTCTCGTCACGCGAGAGGCGCTGCGAGGTGTTGAGGGCGTTCTTCATCAGATACGTGAGCGCGAGAAAGTCGCATTTGAGCTGCATCCGAAAGCGCGTGTAGTCGAGCGGCGCGTCGTAGTCTTCGATCGCCGTGCGCACAAACGGAAACTCGAGCCGATTAGCGTTCACGATGGAGTGGTAAAACTCCTGGTGCGCCCTGCTCCGCAGGATCTTTTGGCAAGTCGCCTGCAGATAAAACAGCATCAGGGCTGTCGAGATGATCAAAATCAACGTCGCTTCAAACATAAAC